>JAYVZI010000057.1:0-114339 GCA_043783485.1 Bacteroidota bacterium | reverse complement strand
TGTTGGTCATCCGCTAGGTTATATTGCTTCTGATATTGTGGCGCGTTTCAAACGTCATAAAGGATTTAATGTGTTGCATCCTCAAGGTTATGATTCGTTCGGATTGCCAGCAGAGCAATATGCAATCCAAACTGGGCAACATCCAGACAAAACCACCAAAGAGAATATTGCAAGATACCGCAAACAACTTGACAAAATTGGATTTTCATTCGATTGGGATCGTGAAGTTCGCACCTCAAACGCTGATTATTACAAACACACGCAATGGATTTTTATTCAATTATTCAACTCTTGGTACAATAAAACTTCGGATAAAGCCGAAGATATTTCAACTTTAATTTCTGAATTTGAAAAATCAGGAAATACCAATGTTAACGCTGTTTGCGACGATAATATAAATCCGTTTTCAGCTTCAGAATGGAATGCTTTATCGAATGAAGAGCAACAAAAAATACTATTACAATACAGATTAACTTATTTAGCCGAAACCGAAGTCAACTGGTGTCCAGGTTTAGGAACAGTTCTTGCCAACGACGAAATTGTAAATGGCGTTTCCGAACGTGGCGGACATCAAGTTATTCGAAAAAAAATGACACAATGGTCCATGCGAATTTCTGCTTATGCCGAACGTTTATTGCAAGGATTAGACACGATTGATTGGTCAGAAAGCATTAAAGAATCACAACGCAATTGGATTGGGAAAAGTGTGGGAGCGATGGTTTCTTTTAAAGTAGAGCCAAGAGCCAAGAGCCAAGAGCCAAGATCTATCGAAGTTTTCACAACCCGTCCCGACACGATTTTGGGAGTAACTTTTATGACATTGGCACCAGAACATCCACTAGTACAAGAAATTACGACCGACGAATGTCGTCAAAATGTAAATGATTATATCGAAAAAACGGCAAAACGTTCCGAACGCGAACGAATGGCTGATGTAAAAACCATTTCGGGAGTTTTTACTGGAGCTTATGCCGAACATCCATTTACCAAAGAAGCCGTTCCGGTTTGGATTGGCGATTATGTTTTGGCGGGTTACGGAACAGGTGCGGTTATGGCCGTTCCTTGCGGCGATGAGCGAGATTATGCTTTTGCAAATTTCTTTAAAGGTCAAAATGGAATGCCAGAAATTAAAAATATCTTCGATAATGTTGATATTTCTAAAGAAGCATATGGCTCAAAAGACAATGTTGTAATTGCCAATTCTGATTTTTTGAATGGATTGAATTACAAACAAGCGACTAAAAAAGTGATTGAGGAACTCGAAAAAATAAATCAAGGTTCAGGGAAAACAAATTACCGTTTGCGCGATGCTGTTTTTTCACGCCAAAGATATTGGGGCGAACCTTTCCCGGTTTATTATGTCAATGGTTTACCGCAAATGATTGATGCGAAACATTTGCCAATAGCACTTCCTGAAGTCGAAAAATATTTGCCAACCGAAGACGGACAACCACCATTAGGAAACGCAACTACTTGGGCTTGGGATACTATAAACAACCAAATTGTTTCGAACACGCTATGTCACGCTGAGCCTGCCGAAGCGCTTCATAACGGCGTTTATCCATTAGAATTGAACACCATGCCAGGTTGGGCAGGTTCGTCTTGGTATTGGTTGCGTTATATGGATGCTAAAAACGAAAACGAATTTGCCAGCCAAGAAGCCATCAAATATTGGGAAAGTGTCGATTTGTACATTGGCGGAAGCGAGCACGCAACAGGACATTTATTATATTCTCGTTTTTGGAATAAATTCCTAAAAGACAAAGGTTACGCACCAACCGAAGAACCATTCAAAAAATTGATTAATCAGGGAATGATTTTGGGGATGAGTGCTTATGTTTATAGGGTAGACCAAAGAACAGATGTTTATGTTTCTAAAGGTATCGTTGAAGATTTAAATAATCCTGAAAAACATTCTGAAACTTTGAAAAAAATATTAAATTTTACAGGTACATCAACTCCAACTTTTAGTAAATTACATGTAGATGTTAATTTTATTAATTCATCAGATGATCTTGATATTAATAAATTTAGAAAATGGCAACCAGAATTTTTGCATGCAAAATTTATATTTGAAGAAGGGGATAAAATAAAAGTTGAAAGAGAAATCGAAAAAATGTCCAAATCCAAATACAACGTGGTAACTCCCGACACAATTTGCGAAGAATACGGCGCCGATACGTTGCGTTTGTTCGAAATGTTTCTCGGACCACTCGAACAATCAAAACCTTGGAATACAGCAGGAATTTCGGGAGTTTTTGGGTTTTTAAAGAAATTATGGCGTTTGTATTTCGATGAAAATGGTTTGGTTGTAACCAACAACGAACCATCGAAAGATAGTTTGAAAAGTTTACACAAAACCATCAAAAAATGCACGGAAGATATCGAGAATTTCTCGTTCAATACTTCGGTTTCACAGTTTATGATTTGTGTAAATGAGTTACAAACTCAAAATTGTCATGAACGCGCGATTTTAGAACCATTAGCGATTTTAATTTCGCCTTATGCGCCACATATTGCAGAGGAATTATGGAGACAATTGGGTCATTCGGAATCGATATCAACCTTTGATTTTCCGATTTGTGATGAAAAATATTTAGTAGAATCTGATAAAGAATATCCAGTTTCGTTTAACGGAAAAATGCGTTTCACTATTAATTTGTCTTTGGATTTAACACCAGCGCAAATAGAGGAAATCATCATGAAAGATGAACGAACGATAACGCAATTGGCAGGAAACACGCCTAAAAAAGTGATTATTGTTCCAGGAAAAGTTATTAATTTGGTAGGGTAATTTTTTTATTACTTATAAAGTAAATTCGAATTGTAAGTCACAGATTAAAATGATTCTCACAGATTTTAAACATTATTAATAAAAAAGCATTTTAATTCTTATCATCTTTACTAAATTTTGCAATTAATTCTAAATTAGAATGATTTGTCCGAAATTGACTTTTGAAATTTAAATTGCTTTTTGAAGTTAATCTGCCATTTAAAAATTTTGGCGCGTAAATTGATAAATATTTTATAACTTTATATTCTAAATATTTAAAACCAAAAAATATGTTTACCTATTATATCATTATTGGAGCCATCGCCTTATTCAGTTGGATGGTTAGTTCCCGACTAAAAAGCAAATTTGAAAAATATTCAAAAATCAGTTTGCGAAACGGAATGTCTGGCGCAGAAATTGCCGAAAAAATGCTTGCCGATAACGGAATCCGTGATGTAAAAGTTATTTCCGTAGCAGGACAACTCACCGATCATTATGATCCAACGTCCAAAACTGTAAACCTTAGCGAAGGGGTTTATAACGAACGAAACGCATCTGCGGCAGCGGTTGCGGCTCACGAATGTGGGCATGCCGTGCAACATGCACAAGCCTACCAATGGCTCACCATGCGCTCGCAAATGGTGCCAGCTGTAAATGTTTCCTCAAAAATGTCGCAATGGTTAATTATGGGCGGACTAATACTTGGTGTAGCTTCAAAAGGAACTTCAATTGGGCTTTATGTTGCCGTTGCGGGTCTAATCCTTATGTCTATTGCAACTGTTTTTAGCTTTATTACCTTGCCAGTAGAATATGACGCCAGCAACAGAGCATTGGCATGGCTAAAAAACAAAAACATGCTAACTCAAGAAGAATATGCAGGAGCCGAGGACGCACTAAAATGGGCCGCAAGAACTTATGTGGTTGCAGCTTTGGGTGCGTTAGCATCACTAGTATATTGGGCTTATCAAATATTAGGAAGACGAAATTAGTTTTCAGACTGGATTAGATTGGCTTAGAATATTATAAGTTTTTATTAACCTGTTAGGTGTAATTATCAAAATATGTTAAAAACAGATTTGTTGAATTTAAATTAAACTAATACTAAAATTTCAGTCTGAGCTAGCTTGTGCTGATAAAGGGAATAAAAACCTCCTTTATAATGCATTTCGACAAGCTCAATGTGACAATTGTTATAAAAAATCAGCTTCGAAAAATAATTACCCCCAAGGTGTTACTTATATTAAATAATTATATTATCAACAAACCATCTTGTTTACACTAGATGGTTTTTTGGTTTAATATAAAAGGCTTAGATTTTAAAACATCTAAAATCCGGAGTTAGTCTTATATCACAACCGAATTTGGCGATCAATTTGTTGGTCTAGGGAAATAAAAGTTTCTGTTCTGGAAACGCCTTCTATGGCTTGGATTTTGGTGTTCAATAAATTCATTAAATGTTCGTTGTCACGACAAATAATTTTTATAAGAATACTCCAATTTCCTGTTGTATAATGACATTCTAAAACTTCAGGGATTTTTTTGAGTTCTCGAACCGCCTCGGAATTTCGTGCTGCTTTATCCAGATAAACGCCCACAAATGCCATTGTATTGTAGCCTAAAACTTTATTATTGACTGTAAATTTAGATCCCGAAATTACGCCTGATTGTTCTAGTTTTCGCAATCGTTGGTGAATTGCTGCTCCCGAAATTCCTATTTTATTTGCAATTTGCAGGATTGGTTTTCGTGCATCGGTCATTAAGTCTCTGAGGATTTCCTTATCGATGCCGTCTATTTCTATTTGTGCAGAATTTATTTTCATTGGTTATTAATTTGAACTAAAAATAAGAATTTAGTTTGAATTAATAATCAAAAACAAGAATTATGTTATTTATAAACAAATTCCCTAGCCCTGATGGAACGGAAAATCCTGTTATTACGCAGGAACGGAGTAATAACAGATTTGGGATGACAGCAGGATTAGCTCCAGAAAAAAATTATAAATCTCTAGTAATGAGATTAATGCTTAATTTTATCGGGATTGTAACCCACGTACGGCATATTGGTTTCCTTGAAATGAATTCCGAAATTTTCGAGTTCGGCAAGGATTGGCAAATATACTTCCTTGGTGATTGGGAGTTGTACGCCTGGGGTTTTTATTTTTCCGTTTAGGATTAGTAGTGTTGCAATTGCAACTGGTAATCCTACAGTTTTTGCCATGGCGGTATAGGTTTGGTCGTCGCCAATGCAGACCATTTTAGAGTCGATTTGGTGTTGCTTTCCGTTCATCTCGTATCCAAATTTGTGGTACATGACAATCATATCTTTGTCATGTTCCTGCAAAGTCCATTTGTCGGAAAGTATTTTTTCGAGAATTTGTGCTGGCGATGCCTCTTTTAGTCCAACAATTTTGTTTTTGTTAAACAAATCTAGTTCCAAGAGTTTGTCCCACATAATGTCATCTTGTTCTATTCCGAGCATTAATCGGAGTTTTATTTCTACAGAATCCGTCGGGTGATATGGCAAAAATAGGTTTACAAATTCGCGGTAACTAATGGTGTCGGAATTATCGATTTTGTAAGTATCATCCGTCATTCCGAGTTGTACAAACATGTTCCAGGCTTTAGAAAATCCAACTTTTCGGATGGTTCCACGATATAATGTCAATACATCATCGAGACCATAAACGGATCTGTATTTTAGGGAATCTCGGTTGGCATATCCCTCAAATCGTCCGTAACCTTCGACTTCTAAAAACTCGGTTCTTCGGAATAATTTGTGATACGGAATGTATTTGTAAGTTCCTTCTTGAATAAATTTTGCTGCACCGCCTTGACCTGCTAAAACTACATTTCTTGGCGCCCAAGTAAATTTGTAATTCCATAAATTGTTATCGCTTTCGGGCGCTACAAGTCCGCCACAAAAGGATTCGAATAAAATCATTTTTCCGCCCTTTTCGCGAATTTCATCAATAACTTTCATGGCGCTCATGTGATCTATTCCTGGATCAAGACCAATTTCGTTCATGAAAACTAGGTTATTTTTTTTGGCAGCAGCATCTAGTTCTTGCATTGCATCGCTAGTATAGGATGCGGTTACCATGTGTTTTTTGTAAACAATACAATCCTTGGCTACTTCTATATGCAAATGCGCTGGAAGCATTGATATTACGATATCGGCTTTTTGGATTTCGGCTTTTCGTTGATTTTCATCAAAAATATCAATGGCAATTGCGGTGGCATTTTTGTGATTATGAGTTTTTTTCTGAGCTAATGCCAAAGATAAATCGCCAATGGTTAAATGAAGGTTTTCGACCTCAGATTTATTTAGTAAATATTGAATTAGTGTCGATGCCGATTTTCCTGCACCTATAATTAGAATGTTTCTCATAATGTTTGTAATATAACACAAATGTATGAATTTGTTATATTTATATGAAACTTTAAAACCTCTAAATAAAATATAAAAAAATAGCCCAAGAATTTCTTGAGCTATTTATCTTTTTTTGGGATTTGTTTTTACAATCCTTCCAAATCCTCTAAATCTTTTTTGTCTTCTTTTTGAGATTCAACTTTTTTAACTTCCTCTTGTTTGTCTATTACCACTTCGTCTTTCGAGAGAAATTGTTTTCCTATCGATACAAAAAAAGTGATAAGAGCAATAATCAAAATCCATTTTGGTAAGTTTTTCTGACCTTCATCGGATTTTATCAAAGCTAAAAAGCCTAAAATTACAGCCAAAACAATTGGTATTACAGCTAATTTTTCGGTTGGCAATATGGTTAAAATAATTCCTAAAACAGTTAGGATTATTGATAATGTTAGGAATAGTTTTCTCATTGTTTTTTTTAAATATGGTTATTAAATTCCTGATGCACTCGACAAACTCAATTGTCCAACTCCTACAGGAATACTAAATTTTATCAACGCTGGCACTTTACTAGCATCGGCTGTGAGCCAAATGATATTTTTATCGGTTCCTTTTAGCACATTTGTACGTGCGGAAATAGATATTTTATAACATTCTTTTCTGCCAAGATTCCCTGCCGAAACTGTTTCTCGCCCCATATATTTTACTGTTACAGGAATTTCTTTTTCATCAAAAACAACTACAAATGATTTGGTCTGACCAGCTCCCATTGCAGCAAAATCTATAGTTCTCATCTTGTAAATCAACGATACAATATCTTGCGTAGCTCCGCCAATTCCAAAACTTCGTATGGTTTCCGCTCTATTTTTCTTTTTGGCTGTACTCGTAACACTATTTCCCTTAAAAATGTATTTTTCGGTTTTTGTATAACCGCCTTCGTTTATGCTACGTTTGTACAAACTTGGTCTAAAACTATTAGGATTTACATAGCTTTCGTACGTATCGCGAATCTTAAAAAACGAATCCCATTTGCTGTAAGTCGATGCAGAGCAACTCAAGTGCAAGTAGGTGCTTTTGGCAGTTTCCATATTATTGGCCGACATTGTAATCTGAGCCAAGGGCGTCATAATCCCACTCATATTATAGGCTCCCGAAAAAACCAATCTTTCGCCAGATTTAATTTGGCTAAAACCAAATCCAAAAACTATCAGTAAACAAGTCGTAAAAAGTATTTTTTTCATTATCAATTTCTTTTTTTTAAAGTTGCAAATGTACTATTTTTTTGAAGCTATTTCCAGCACTCCGCTGTATCTTTTTTAGTTGGTTTGCAAGGGCAAACCAACTAAAAAAGGATGCCGCTGCGATCTGGGCTAAAAATCTCGGAAAAAACAATATTTTCCAATAATAACTAATATTTTTGTACATTATTATATAAAACCTCAAAATGGAAAGAAAAATAGTTGCCACAGGAGCATTTCTAGGAATATTAGCCATAATTCTTGGAGCTTTTGGTGCGCACGCCCTAAAAAAAGTATTAAATTTAGATCAACTCAGCACCTTCGAAACGGGAGTGAAATACCAAATGTATCACGCTCTTTTTCTATTGTTTATAGGTTTTGCATCAATATCTCAAAAAGCTAAAAAAGCTATTTTTTATTTAGTTGTTTTTGGAGTTTTGTTTTTCTCAGGATCTATTTATTTTTTGGCAACAATAAGTATCACCCATATCGATTTCAAAATTATAGGAATCTTAACTCCAATAGGCGGATTATTGTTTATATTGGCTTGGGGCGTTTTATTTATGAATATTCTTAAAAACAATTCACAAAATTTACATTAATTAAACGTATCTAAAATATAATTTTTACTTTTGCAATCTAATTATTAATGCAACACAATTTACTTCTATGGATAATTATGCCCAAACTACGAAAACGATTTCGCTAGAAAAATATGGAATAAAAAATGCGCATGACATTGTTTACAATCCTTCTTTCGAATTTTTATACAACGAAGAGCTAAATCCAGCCTTGCAAGGTTACGAAAAAGGGCAACTTACAGAGCTAGGAGCCGTAAACGTAATGACAGGAATTTTTACAGGACGTTCCCCAAAAGACAAATATATTGTTGAGGATAGCATTACCAGAGACACTGTTTGGTGGACATCCGATAAAGCCGTAAACGACAACAAACCCATTACTCAAGACACTTGGAATGCGTTGAAGCAAAACACAATTAGCCAACTTTCCGACAAAAAACTATACGTTGTAGACACTTTTTGTGGAGCCAACGAAAACACAAGACTAAAAGTTAGGTTTATTGTTGAGGTAGCTTGGCAAGCGCATTTTGTAAAAAATATGTTCATTCGTCCAACCGATTTAGAACTAGAAAATTTTGGGGAACCAGATTTTGTAGTTATGAATGCCTCTAAAAAAGGATTCGAAGATTTTGCTAACTACGGATTAAATTCCGAAGTTTATGTAGCCTTTAACCTTACCGAAAAAATCCAATTAATTGGAGGAACTTGGTACGGTGGCGAAATGAAAAAAGGATTGTTCTCGATGATGAATTACTACTTGCCACTGCAAGGAATTTCATCCATGCATTGTTCTGCAAACAAAGGAAAAAATGGCGATGTAGCTATATTTTTCGGACTGTCTGGAACAGGAAAAACAACCTTATCTACTGATCCAAAACGAGAATTAATTGGAGATGACGAACACGGTTGGGATAATGATGGTGTTTTCAATTTCGAGGGTGGTTGTTATGCAAAAACCATAGATTTGAGTAAGGAAAACGAACCAGATATTTATGGAGCAATCACAAAAGATGCACTTTTAGAAAATGTAACTGTCGATGCCAATGGTAAAATAGATTTCAAAGATGGTTCGGTTACTCAAAACACACGAGTTTCCTACCCGATAAATCACATTCATAATATTGTAAAACCAGTAAGCAAAGCAGGTCACGCAACCAAAGTTATTTTCCTTACTGCCGATGCTTTTGGCGTTATGCCACCAGTATCTAAACTTACTCCGGAGCAAACCAAATACTTTTTTCTTTCGGGTTTTACAGCTAAATTAGCAGGAACAGAGCGCGGAGTTACTGAGCCAACACCAACATTTTCGGCTTGTTTCGGAAAAGCATTTTTATCGTTACATCCTACCAAATATGGTGAGGAATTAGTCAAAAAAATGGAGCAACACAACGCAACAGCCTATATGGTAAATACGGGTTGGAACGGAACAGGAAAACGCATTTCTATAAAAGATACTCGCGCAATTATAGATAGTATTTTAGATGGATCGATCGAAAAAGCTGAAACTATTATTGTTCCTATTTTTAATCTCGAAGTTCCAACAGCTTTGCATGACGTAAATTCAGGAATTTTAGATCCAAGAAAAACGTATGATAACGATTCAATTTGGAATCAAAAAGCAACCGATTTAGGGAAACTTTTCATCAAAAATTTTATCCAATATACAGACAACGAAGAAGGAAAAAGCTTAGTAAAAGCAGGACCTCAATTATAAAATATTTTACAATTTCCAAAAAGCCATTTATTTTTATAAATGGCTTTTTTTATTTGTTTTTAATCAATTTTCTGGCAATTTCAATCAATTCTACCCGATGATCTTCCACAAACGAAAGTCCTGCTTGAATAAGTTCTTGAATATTTTGCTTAGAGGTATCGTCCATTTCTGGCGAAGCATTTTTTAGAGAAGGCATTAACCTATGGTAATTTTTGCAATTTCTTGGACCAAGAGTTTCGTACATTTTTCGCAAATGATAATCAACCGTTTCTACATTCGAGGAAAGTAAAATATCTATGAGCGGCTCAATCCAAGCAATTTTTCCAGCATTTTCTAAATCTTCAAAATGATACGATTTGAGTACAGTTCCCGTTCCTATGGAAATAATAATCATATCGTTTATGGCTGGAAAATCTTTTTTTAGATTGTCATTTAAAACTTTTTTGAAAGGAATTTTACGCGCTTCGGCATAAGCGCAAAGCGATGGATTATTGGCATAAACGCCACCATCAACAAGCGTGAACTCTTGTCCGTAAAGCGATTTTATTTTTGCAGGTTCAAAATAAGTTGGCGCTGCAGATGTGGCTCTGCAAACATCCCGTGCATAAAAATTTTCTAACGAGGTGTTTTCGGCATCATGACTTGTAAAAAACTTTGCTCTTCGTTCTACAATATCGTATGATGTGATTAGGCTGGGTTTTATAAAATCCTTGATTTGCAGATTCCCAAAAATTTCATTTAATTGTTTTTCAAGATTTAAATCGGATATTTTTTCGTTAAACAATCCAAACGGATTAATAATTTTTCTCCAAAAAGAAACATCAAAAATAGTTTCTCCCTTATTGGCATATAAATCCAAAGCTTCCTGAACAGAGAAAAGCGCTTTCTTATTACCATCAGGAAATAATAGGATTGCCGATAGAATTCCGCCCGTGCTGCTTCCTGCAATAAGATCAAAATAATCACCAATTTTAGCGTTCGAATGATCTAGTTTTTGGATTTCTTCCTCAATATATTTAAGGATTACGCACGATATAATTCCTCGAATTCCTCCGCCATCTAAACTAAGAATCCTTATTTTTTTTGACATTAGATTTTGATTGTTTTTTTATAAAGCTTTGATAATTGTTTTAAATACAATGTTAAGAATGTTATTTTTGAGATTGTTTATTTTTATTCTCGAAATCCCTGCAACTTGCAATGTTTGCAAAACTACAAGTTCTTGTTGGCTTTTTAGGAGCCACTCTAATTCGTCTTTTGTGATTGATTTGTTAATCAGTAGCAAAGCCCATCGTTCCAGTTTTTCTTTCGATTCGGCTAGAAAACGGTTTATGTCTTTTTTTAATTCGGGTTCAAATTCCTTGTATTTACTATTGAGTAGTTCAAGAATTTGATTTTTAATTTCGGTTAATATTTTTTCTATATCCATGATTATTATTTTTTATTAATCAAGTTTAGTAAATTATTTTCGGAGGCTTTGTCTTTTTTTATTTCATATTGAATTAGCAAATCCATCGCATCCATGATTTGTTTTTTGGATTCTGTTAAAAAAACTTCCGAAAACATTTTTTTATCTTCCCATCGTTTTATAAATCCAGCTAAAAGATTTTTTTCTTTATCCGAAAAAATTTTCCACATAGCGTAAGTAATTTCGTTGTTGGGTTTATTTTTTTCGTACTCTGTAATTTTTGCAACGTCTAGAATTAGGTTATCGGCCTCTAATTTATGATCCGTAAATGGAGTTGTTGCTTTGTCTAAAAGATTGGAGGTCTCTACTTTGAGTTCAGTTGTTTTTTGATAGGAATACTGATCATAAAGAGCTGTTTTGGTAGCATTACAAGAAAAAAATAATGCAGCTATTAGAATCAGAAAAGTTTTAAATTTTATAGTTTTCATGATGTTTTATTTAGAATTATATTTCCGTTTTTGTCTGTTTTTAGTTTGGATAATTGTTTCCAATTATTAAAACCACGTTTATCAAAATGAGATAAATCTTGAAATTTTTTCCAATTTCCTCCCCATTCCCAGCCGTTTTTTGCAAATATCTTTACACATTCGTACCAATCGGCAACTCTGTCATTATCCCAATCCTTTGCAGTATCCCAAGAAGCTATTTTGTTATCGATAATCAAACAAATATCTACTGCAAAGCCATAATTATGAATGGATTGACCAGGTTTTGCATTAGTTACCTTTTTTCCTAAAGTAGATCTTCCTTGAGCGTAAAGTTTTTCTTGTTCGGCAAAGGTTCTTGTTCCTTGAGTGATTCTAATTTTTGCTTTTCCGATTAATGCTAAATCACATTCCGTAATGATTTTTTCGACCTCGTTAATGACCGATGGATGCAGTGTTGCTATATTTTTTATGGTAATTGTGTCCATATTTTATTTTTAAGCAAAAAATAACTATTTAATATTTAGATATTTACGTAAAATTAAACATAAAAAATCAATTAATTGTTAAATGGGAATTATCATTTTATAACCAAAAAAACATTGGGTTTATTGTAAGATAAAAGTATTTTAAATTTATATCTAAAACCAAAAACTCCAATTCAAGAATTTGAATTGGAGTTTTTTATAAAAAATAAAATAAGTTTTACTTATTTGCTTTTGCAATGTATCGTTCCAGTGCCATTGTCATTGATGGGCTTTCGGGAGTTGGCGCCATAATGTCTACGCGCAATCCGTGTTCTAGTGCTTCTTTTTGAGTTGTGCTTCCAAAAACTGCTATTCTCGTATCGTTTTGTTCAAAATCAGGAAAGTTTACAAATAATGATTTTATTCCAGTTGGACTAAAAAACGCTAAAATATCGTAATAAACATTTGCTAAGTCAGACAAATCACTAATTACCGTTTTGTAAAAAATAGCTTGAGTCCAGTTTACTTTTAGATTATTTAAAGTAATTGGAGCATCTGCATTGAGTTGATCCGATGCTGGCAAAAGAAATTTTTCGTCTTTGTATTTTTTTATCAACGATGACATATCTGCAAAATCCTTTGCGCCAACGTATATTTTCCGTTTTCTGTAAACCACATATTTTTGTAAATAAAAAGCAATTGCTTCGGATTGACAAAAATACTTCAATCCTTCAGGTACTTTATACCTCATTTCATCGGCTACACGAAAAAAATGATCAACTGCATTTTTGCTAGTAAGAATAATAGCTGTAAAATTATTTAAATCAATTTTTTGAGTTCTAATATCTTTTGCACTCACCCCTTCAACATGAATAAAAGGTCTAAAATCCACTTTTACTTTATGCTTCTGTTGAAGATCAAAGTAAGGCGAATTTTCTACTTTAGGTTCTGGTTGTGACACCAAAATTGTTTTCACTTTCATATAAAACTTTTTCTATCCGACTAACTTCTTGTAAACCAATAATACATAAAATAGTAAGGTGCTATTTCAAGTGCGCAAAGATACAAAATAAAATAAAACAATTTACCAATTATTAAATTTTGAAAGATTTTTATACTTTTTAGATAAATTACAATGTTTATAACCAGCAAAACATCTAAAATTATGTAGATAACAATGGGTTTTGGCATCGGATTATAAAAAAGTATTATCGATACAGGAAGCAGTAAAATTCCCATATATGTTCTGTAATTTACTTTTAACATATTGAATTGTTCTGTAAATTCTTCTATGTTAAACGAGGTTGCAATGATTTTTTCGATCAAAAACTTCGAAAGTATAAAAAACGTTAAAAAAGTAAAAATCTGAATAAAAACAACCCAATCCGCCACTTTAACATACTCAAAAAAGAGAAGTAAGTATCGTATAAAAAACGAAAGTGATATGATTTGTACAAAAAACAAAATCACTGTAAACCAACTCATTAAATTGCTGCTGTCCTTATAAATCTTAATGTATTTATCCGAAACTATAAGATTTATAAAATCGCTAAAACGGTTTTCGAAAGCCGTTTTTGTAATTACTATTAGCGCAAGACAAAATACAAACAGGAGTGTTGCCCAATCGTTGTTTTCTATAATTCGTTCGTGAAGTGTATTTCCCATCATATTTCACAAAATTACTAATTTTTTTACTTTCTAGATTTTATTATAACTTTATTATGATTTGCTAAACCATAAAAAGTTTATTTTTGCACAAAACTATCTATAAATATGAGCAACAGTCTTGTTATAATTCCAACCTATAACGAAATAGAAAACATCGAAAGTATCATTAGAGCTGTGTTTTCCTTGCAAAAACCGTTTCATATTTTGATAGTCGATGACAATTCTCCAGATAAAACATCGGAAAAAGTAATCGAATTGCAAAACGAATTTTCGGAGAAATTATTTTTAGAAAAAGGAGAAAAAAAATCAGGATTAGGAACGGCTTATGTCCGCGGTTTTAGATGGGCTTTGGCTCGTGATTACCAATACATTTTCGAGATGGATGCCGATTTTTCGCACAATCCAAATGATCTAGAAAAACTTTATGATGCTTGTCATCTTGGCGGTGCAGATCTAGCAATTGGTTCCCGTTATGTTACTGGTGTAAATGTTGTAAATTGGCCTTTGAGCAGGGTTTTAATGTCGTATTTTGCATCTGTTTACGTAAAAATAATTACAGGAATGAAAATCCACGATGCTACAGCAGGATTTATATGTTACAAACGAAATGTTCTCGAAGTTATTAATCTCGATAAAATAAAATTCATAGGTTACGCGTTTCAAATTGAAATGAAATACCGAACTTTTTCTAAAAATTTCAAAATTACCGAAGTTCCAATTATTTTTACAGACCGAACAAAAGGGCAATCCAAAATGAGCAGCGCCATTTTCAAAGAAGCAATTCTTGGAGTAATTTCACTCAGAATAAAAAAGTTTTTCAATAGACTTTAAACTCAATAAATGAACAGAATTTTAATAAAAAACGCAAAAATTGTAAACGAAGGAACTATTTTCGAAGGCGACTTGCTTATCGAAAACGATCTTATAGTCGAAATTGCAGAAACCATAAGTCTTAAATCCTCGGATTGCAAAATTATCGATGCACAAGGAAATTATTTAATTCCAGGTGTCATCGACGATCAGGTGCATTTTCGCGAACCAGGACTCACGCACAAAGCCGATATAGAAAGCGAAAGTAAGGCGGCAATTGCAGGCGGAATAACCTCGTTTATAGAGCAACCCAACACGATTCCAAACGCTGTTACACAAGAGTTATTGGAGGAAAAATACCAAATAGCGGAGCAAAAATCCTATGCCAATTATTCCTTTATGATGGGAGGAACCAATGATAATCTTGCGGAAATCCTAAAAACAAATCCAAAAAACGTTGCCGGAATAAAACTTTTCCTAGGTTCATCAACAGGAAATATGCTTGTAGATGACGAGGAAGTTTTAGAAAAAATATTTTCGTGTACCTCAATGCTCATAGCGGTTCATTGTGAGGACGAAACCACTATCAAAAACAATTTAGAAAAATACAAAGCCGAGTTTGGCGATAATATTCCTGTAACCGCGCATCATCTTATCCGAAGTGAGGAAGCGTGTTACATTTCATCATCAAAAGCAGTTGCATTAGCCAAAAAAACGGGGGCCCGACTTCATGTTTTTCACCTTTCGACTGCAAAGGAAATGGATCTTTTTACCAATAAAATTCCGTTGGAAGAAAAGAAAATTACTGCCGAAGTATGCATTCATCACCTTTGGTTTTCTAATGAAGATTATGAAAAAAAAGGAAATCTAATCAAATGGAATCCAGCCGTAAAAACACCCGCAGATCGCGACGCGCTTTGGGAAGCCTTGCTCGACGACCGAATAGATGTTATTGCAACAGATCATGCGCCGCACACGCTCGAGGAAAAACAGCAACCATATATTAATGCACCTTCGGGCGGACCATTGGTTCAACATGCCGTTGTTGCTATGTTTGAAAAGCACCATCAAGGAAAAATTTCGGTCGAGAAAATTGTCGAAAAAATGTGTCATAATCCTGCCAAAATTTTCCAAATCGAGAAACGAGGATTTATCAAAGTTGGTTATTTTGCAGATTTAGTAATCATAAATCCCGGAATGCCATGGAGCGTAAGCAAGGACAATATTTTATACAAATGTGGTTGGTCTCCGTTCGATAATTTTACGTTCAAATCCAGAATAACACATACTTTTGTAAA
The DNA here is from genome assembly GCA_043783485.1 of Bacteroidota bacterium. GTDB lineage: Bacteria > Bacteroidota > Bacteroidia > Flavobacteriales > Flavobacteriaceae > Flavobacterium. The sequence goes on along the minus strand of JAYVZI010000057.1, from coordinate 98,530 downwards.
CGGTCAAATGGTTTATAACAATTTCAAAATCAAGGACATTCGTGCAGGAAAACGATTGCTTTTTGACAGATAAAACAAACAAAACATGAAAAATTGTATCCTAATTTTTAGTATTTTTTTCCTAGTTGCAAGTTGCGGAAATTCCGTTGTGCCCAAGCCAGACAAGCTTATCGACGACGATGTTATGGTCAATATCCTATATGATTTAGCACTTTTCGACGCCATTAGAAACAATAATTCGAGCGAAAACGGCTATACAAGAGATCAATATGTATTCAAAAAATACCAAATCGATAGCCTGCAATTTGCCCAAAATAACCGTTATTATTCTGCAAATGTTGCCAAATACAAACGCATGTACAACAAGGTAAACCAACGATTAACAGATAATGATGCGGCGCTTACCGAGATAATGAAAAAAAATAACGAAAAACTAGCTGCTCCATCAACTCCAATAGAAAATGGTCAAATAAAATAAAAATTTGGGCGTGCCACCAAAAAAAAGGATCGAAAAGCTATCACATTTCAATCCTTTTTTTTTTGCTGTCGGGCTATCTGCGGCACGCGGTGCCTTGCGTCTATCCCTCACGCAAAACCCCGTAAAGCTTAGGAATTTCTTAAATCCAAAGCTACAATTTTGCCAATAGTAAACGTAATATCTTCGAAATCGTAACCTAAAGCAGTTTTTATTTTTGCATTACTTATTAACTCCTTCGAATGTAAGGAATTTGCTAAATCAATTGATAATTTCCTTTTTTGCATAAAAATATTCGATAAAATCCAATCCGCTTTACTCGCCAATTGAGTCATAAAACTCGAAACCAAAATAGTGGGTCTTTTTACTTTGTAAGCATCAGTAATGGCAAAAACTAAATCTTTGTAACTCAAATTTTCAGCAATTATAGTAAATCTTTCGCCATGGATTTCAGATTTCATTAATAAAAACATGATTTTTACCAAATCCCAAACGGCAACAAAGCCTGTGGAGCCATTGGTATAAAAATTTAAACCGTTTTTTACTTTCGTAAAAATTTCTCCGCTTCCGGTTTCAAAAAAACCAGCTCCAAGAATAACTCCGGGATTTACAATAACCACTTGCAAACCTTCTTGTTGTGCACGAAAAACCTCTATTTCGGCACCATATTTAGAAATGGCATAATCCGAATGTGATTTTTCTGCATTCCATTCTGTTTCTTCAGTTACTATTTTTTCATGTTCCAGCAAATCGCCCAAAGCGGCAATTGAGCTCACATAACATAGTTTTTTTATGTTTTTTGCCAAACAAAAATTAACAATATTTGCAGTTCCTTCTATATTTATTTTTCGGAGTTTTTCCTCGTCTTTTGGATCAAAGGAAATTAGTGCTGCACAATGATACACGTATTGAATATCCTGAAAAGCAATTTCTAATGCTGGAATATCATTAATATCTGCACAAATCCAATCGATTTTGGCAAATAAATCCAATTTGTTATTGCTTTTAAAAACGGTTTTGGTTTTTTGTATGAAATTAGAATCCCTATAAATAGCGCGGACATTTTCTCCATTTTCGAGTAAATGAATTGCCAAATGAGATCCAACCAAACCTGTTGCGCCTGTTATTAATACCATTTTGTAAATATAGTTCTATTGCACGAAAATCACAAAGTTTCAGATGATGTGTAATTATTAAAAAGTTCAATAATTCCTAAAATGTAAAAACGAATTACATAGAATTATACAAAAACAGATATATATTCCATTTTTTTGTTTGAAAATAGTTATGTTTTATCTTAAAAAAAGTGAAACGACTTTTAAAACATATAAAATCTACGTGTCTATGTGGTAGAATTTTCGCATTATAGTTTAAGGATTTTTCAAATTACCGAATTAACAAATTACCAAATTCACTTTAAAATTTTATATTTGCAAAAACTAAATCTCATAATGAAAAATATTGTAGCAGAATTGCAGTGGCGTGGCTTGGTTCACGACATTATGCCAGGAACCGAAGAGCAACTTCTAAAGGAAATGACTACTGCCTATATTGGATTTGATCCAACCTCGGATTCGTTGCATATTGGGAGTTTGGTTCCAATTGTTTTGCTCATTCATTTAGAAAAATTTGGACATAAACCAATTGCTTTAGTGGGCGGTGCGACAGGAATGATTGGCGACCCTTCGGGAAAATCAGACGAAAGAAACTTGCTTGATGAAACGATTTTGAATCATAATGTTGCGGGAATAAAAGCAGTTTTATCTAAATTTTTAGATTTTAATTCGACTGCTGTAAATGCACCAATTTTAGTCAATAACTACGATTGGATGAAGGATTTATCGTTTATAAACTTTGCCCGCGATGTTGGAAAACGAATTACCGTAAATTATATGATGGCAAAAGATTCTGTCAAAAAACGACTTTCGAGCGAGGGCGACGGAATGAGTTTTACGGAATTTACATATCAATTAATCCAAGGTTACGATTTTTATCATTTGCACAAAACCCATAATTGCCTGTTGCAAATGGGCGGAAGCGACCAATGGGGAAACATTACAACTGGAACCGAATTGGTTCGCAGAATGAATGTAGATACCGAGGATAACAAGGCCTATGCAATGACTTGTCCGCTGGTTACAAAGGCTGATGGATCTAAATTTGGTAAATCCGAAGGCGGAAATGTTTGGCTTACTGCCGATAAAACTTCGGTTTATAAATTTTACCAGTTTTGGTTGAACACCAGCGATTTAGATGCGGAGAAATACATTAAAATTTTTACTTTTCTGGAGGAATCAACAATTAATTCATTAATAGCAGAGCATAAAATTGCCCCACATTTACGTGTTTTACAAAAACGATTGGCTGAGGAATTAACAATATTTGTGCATTCCAAAGATGCATTAGAAAAAGCCATTCAGGCATCGAATATTTTGTTTGGTAACTCGAGTTCCGATGATTTGAAACAATTGGATTCGGCTACTTTTCTTGAAGTTTTTGATGGAGTTCCACAGGCTGAAATCTCGAAATCGGACATTGAAAACGGCATTAATATTGTTGAAGTTTTGAACGAAAAAACAGGGTTTATGAAATCCAATGGCGAGGCTCGACGCGCATTATCCGCTAATTCAATCGCTGTAAACAAAGAAAAAGTAACCGAGGAATTTAACCTGACTTCGAAAGATTTAATAAACAACGAGTTTGTTTTGTTACAAAGTGGAAAGAAAAATTATTTTGTGGTTCGGGTTGTTTAATTTATACTTTTGTCACACTGAGCTTGTCGAAGTGCTTTATAATTCTTCAGATTTTTAACCATGAAAATGTATTATTTTTAAATCTGAAAATGTTCTGATAATAGTTATTATAACGGTTTTACTAATAATTTTTAAAGAAGATTAAATGAACATGAAAAAGGTCGTAATAAAAATTACCCACAACTTGGGAATTATATAAAAGGTCTTCGACAAGCTCAGACTGACATTGTTATCGATTAGACTTTCTGTTTCAAGGTTGATTTCTGTTGAATTCAGGAATTAAACAACCATCAAATTACAACCACGAATATCAGAATTATCAAAACGTCCCAATATTTCGAAAGAATTGTTGGGATATTTTTTGCCTAAATCCTGCGTTGCAATAAAACTACAAGAATTTATATTTGCCAGATCTATAACATTTATTCCGCCCGTTTTGCCGTTTGTAAGATAATGCAAAGCATCTTCGGTATCGCGGATTTGAATTTGCATCCATTGTGGGCATTCGAAAATTCCGTTTCCTAACGAGTAGGCTTGGGATAATAATTCGGTCATTCCGTATTCCGAATGAATGCTCGAAACGCCAAAACCAGCACAAAGTTGTGCATGAAGTTCCTCTCGAATCATTTCCTTGCGTTTGCCTTTCATACCGCCAGTTTCCATGATTACGGTGTTTTTTAGTCCCTCCCAACCCTCCCAAAGGGAGGACTTTTCCAGTTTTGAAGTTTCCAGTTTTATTATCTCAATCAAATCCAATAACGCATAAGTAACGCCTATTAAAATCACATTTTGACCAGAATTGTCAAGTTGAATGAGTTTTTGAATGAGTTCCGAATAATTGTTGAGATAAAACCCGCTTTCGGGATTATTTGTTTTTTGGATTAAATCCTGAAACATATAAATTAATGATGAACCTTCGCGCTCCAGATAGGATGGAAGCAAGGCAAGAATTACGTAATCCTCTATATTGCCATAAAATTGCGAAAAACCTTTGTTGTAACTTTCCTCGTAAAGCAAAACATCTGTAACCAAATGTTTGCTGGTAATCATGCCCGTTGTGCCAGAACTTGTAAAAGTTTGTTCGATAGGATTATGGTTGGAAATTACTTCGTGACTTTTGAAAAACTGAATGGGCAAAAAAGGAATTTGCTCTAAGGATTTTATTTTTTGAACTTCGATTTTCCTAAAATCACAAAATTTGCGATAAACCAAATTGTTTTCGTGTTGGAAACGAAAAACCTTCAAAGCTATTTTTTCGAATTGCTTTTGATTGGAAATGGTGAATATGTCGGAGTTTGAAATCATTTTTTCTTATTACAAAGAAAAGGGATTCAATAATTGGAGGTTCTCGATTCTGTCAAAATCACTATCGTTTGTTATTAATATATAATCATTTACAATAGCAGTTGCAGCAATAATTGCGTCTGGAGTTTTTATTTTTCGATTTCTTCGGATTTTAATAGTCTGAGAAATAATTTCTGAATTTAAATTTAAAACATTCGAATCGTTAATAAATTCTTTTATAATTCCCTCTTTATTTTTATCTATACTTATCCAAGATAAAGCTTCAATTTGAGTTGTTACAGAAATATTTGGGGTTTCATCAATGATTGAAGCAATAAAAATCATTGTTTTTTTCGAAAAATTACCTGAAAAAAAATTAGAAATTATGTTGTTGTCTATTAAGTATTGTCCCATTCTTTTCTCATTGCTTGGCTATGAATATCAAAATCTGCGGCATCATCTTTAGAAAAAGTACCTTTGTATTTTTCAGACAATTTCACTTTTTTTTCTAAAATGCTGTTTTTTACTATTCTTAATACTTTTAGTTCTTCTAATTCTTTCAAAAGCGCAAAAGCATTCGGATTGTTTATTTCTACTAATACGGTTTGCATGACTTTATATTTTTATCAAAGATAAGTTGAAAAATTCAAAACCTATTGATTTATCAAAATAAAAAAAGCTCCAACGCGAATTGGAGCTTTTGAATAATTGAGAAAATATTATTGAATAACTAATTTTCTTGTAGCTGTTTTTCCATCCTCTGTGATTTTTACGATGTAAACACCACTTGTAAGAGTTGAAACATTTATTGCACTAGATGAAGTTACAGTTTTGATTACTTGTTTTCCAAGAATATCATAAATAGCAACAGTTTTTTCTGAGTTAGCATCAGTATCGATATACAAAGTTCCGTTTTTTACTGGATTTGGATAAACTTTTAATCCAGAAATTGAGTTTTGTGCTACTTTTAATGCTGTTGTTGTAGTAACTTCAGTCCAAGTAGTTGCTAATCTTAATTCGTCTATTTCAACATTTGGAGTATCGGTAGCGCTTCCTTGACGAATTAAATATCTGTCAATTGAAGTTAAATCTGTAAGAGTGTTTGTGGCAGTTGCTAAAGCAACTGGTTCCGCACCTCCTAATGTTGGATTAACCCAAATTTTCACCACATCATCAGTAGTAGAAGCATTTGAAGTGTAACTTACAACTACTAAATATGTTTGATTAATATTATAGGCTGCTGGAGCAAAAACTGTATTTGTAGCGGTAGTTCTTGGATTAACCCCGATATTGTAAGTTGATGCGTCTATTTTTTTTAGCCATAAAGTAGCTCCATAAGTTGTACTTGAACCTTGAACAAAACCTCCACTATATCCTCCAGTTGTACTTGTTACAGCTGATAAATCTGTTACGTTGAGTAAAATAGAATAATAAACAGTATTTGCTGTTTGTGATGCGAATTGTTTTGATGAATCGATTCCAGCTCCACCAAATGTTACTTTTGCTCCCGTTGAAACTGGAAGTCCAGCATAAGTTAGGTTTCCTGTAGCAACTGCTAAATCATCTCCAGTATTAAGTATTGACCAGTTAATTTGATTTTGCAAACCTGCGCCTACTGTATAATCAAATGGTTCATAATTAGGAAGTGGGACCTGTCCAAAAGACAATGAAGCTAATAAAATAAAAGATAAAGTGTAAAGTTTTTTCATTTTTAGAAATGTTTTAAATAGTTAAAGTGCAAATGTAATTAGTATTTTTGTTTTTAGGAAAAATGCAATGTAAAATAATCATTAAATTAAAAATAGTTTATAGATGTAACTATTTGATAATTAGTTTTCTAGTGGCGGTTGCTTCTGCCTCTCGAATTTTTATGATATAAACACCTGGGGAAAGTGCAGATACATTTAGTTCCTTAGCGCTCATGTTGATCTGAAAAACAAGTTTCCCTAGGACATCAAAAATAAAAATATCCTTATCTAAACCTGATTTTGAGGTAATGTAAACCTTACCATTACTCACAGGGTTTGGGTACATATTTAATCCGTCTATTGAGGTATCTTGAGCTCTTGATTGTTTGCTTTCCTGAGCATTGGAGCTTAGAGAAATGAAACAAAAGAATAATATAATAATATAAAAGTAGTTTTTTGTCATGATAATGATTTAGTATTTACAAATGTATAAATTATATTTCAAATATTGTACCAAAAGGTGGTGATGTTTTTATGTTAATTGGTGAATTTTCGTGTTTGTAGTTTTTTTGCCACAGATTAAAAATTTTCTAAGTATTTTTTGGTAGTGGTAAATTGTAGGTTTTTAATATAATTAACCCATTGAGGGTATTTTTTTATGCTTTTTTTCAACCACATAGATATCTAGAAATATGAATTACATGAAGACGTTTTACTTTATTTAAGTAAAGATAGCTTTTTAATCCAGGATCCGAACGATACACAACAGGGTTAGCAATTGTTCTATTTTATTCTTTTTTTCTGTGTGGCTATGTGGTTTCAAAAAAAATATTTTAATGAGACAAAATCCATCCAAAATCATAAAGATCTAAATTTTAAAGCAAAAAAAAAGCTGTTCAAATATTTCTGAACAGCTTTTTTAAATATTTTAAAAAAAAATTATTGAATCAAATTCACGCCATCAACATTCGCCCAATTCCCTATTGTTAATGTTGCTCCTGTTGCTGTTGCACTAGTTGTAAATTGTCCTGATGGAAAAGCAACTATTATTGCGCCAGCTCCTATTGGTGTTACTTGTGCCGTATTGGTAATTTTTACATCTGTTAATTTTATTTTAGAACCATTAACTTGGTTGGTATTTGTTGTAGCGTCTTGAATTTTTACAACTGCACCGTTATAAGTAGTTGCGCCCTCTGTGTAAGAACCATATCCATCTATAACTATATTGCTGTAAGTTCCGTTTCCTTCCTTTTTGAATTGAAACGCATCAACTTGAATATCTCCTGCTACTTCTGGCACGCAGCCTGACGCTCTTTTCAAAGTAATATTAGTTACTACTGGGTAAAAAGAATTGTTATTATTAGAGGATTCAATTTCTATTCCAAAGTTTCCTTTTATAACTTGGTAACCGTACCAATTTGAGTTTAATTGACCTTTCCATCCATCTTGCCAATCGAAAGCATCGTCATAATTCCCGTATGAAATAGCGTTTGTTAAGCTTACAGTACCACCGTAAAACTCGAATCCATCATCTGCACCTTTGTAAGATACTAAATGGTCTAATGTTGTTCCTGATCCTACAGAATAAAATGAGAACCCGTTTAATTCCTTAGTTCCATCGGCAAGTTTAGATCCTGCATATTCCACGCGAACATAATTTAATGAACCACCGTTGTGAGTAGCATTTGTGCCACCATAAGGTAAAGCATTTCCGTCTTCGGATGTTGAGGAAGCAATTCCGCCAATAGCATTTATAGGTGCATCTCCGTACATTATAATTCCTCCCCAAGAACCTGGAATTTTAGATAATTCAGTAAATACAACTGGTTTAGTTTCTGTTCCGTTTACAACAAGTTTTCCGCCATTTAAAACTACAAGGGCATTATCTCCAGTAGTTTTGGTGCAAGTAATGGTTGATCCCGCATCAAAAGTAACTGTAACTCCTGCTGCAATTTTTACGATTCCTTTTAATGTATAATTACCAAAAGCATAATTGGTACTAGCAGTAATGGTTCCTGTAATTTCTCCAGTTGCAGGTTGTGTTGTTGTAGTTTCATCATCGCTACTTGAACAACTTGTAAAAATAGAGGCAATAATTGCTAAAGATAAAATTAATTTTTTCATAATGATTTTTTTAATTGTGTGTGTTTTTATTTGTTTGTCAAATTTACAAATAGGGGCTTTTATAAGAGTTATGGAAATATTATAATAAAGTTATATATGAATTACTTAAATGTAATTACAATGTTAAGATGTAAATTTTATTAAAAGGTGTATCCTAAATTAAAAGAAAAACCTACACCCCTTTTATACTCATTTAGCGTTCTTGATTTTTCTGTAAAGTTTGATGAACTTTCTTTCCCTAATTCGAATTTCACTTTAGGATTTAATAAGTTATCAGCAGAGAATTTTAGATCAAAATGTTGCGAGAGTTTACTGCTCCAAACAAAATCTAATTTGCTAACTGGCAATTCATAAATATGATCGTAAGGAATGGTTCCTACACTAAAAATTCTTTTGCCAAATACCGAATAAACTAGCGATGCTGTGTTACTCCAGTTTTTATTAATGTTAAACTGATATTTCAAATCCGAGTTGATTAACCATTTTGAAGCACCTTGTAAATCTCTGTTTCTGTGCGTTTCTAAAACATTAGATGATTTTACATTTGTTTGCATTAATGAGGTATTGAATCCCAAAGAAAAATCAGATAAGCTATTGTTAATCCTTGCAAAATCAAATATAAACTCGATTTCTGCGCCATAAAGTGTGGCTTGGTTAGAGTTTATAAATGTTGTAATAAGTCCATTTGCTGCATTTGCAATAAAAGTTCTTTCAATTGGGTTTTCAATTTTCTTTCCAAAAACGCCGATGGCTAAAATTTCTTTATTGGTTGGAAAAATTTCGTATTTAAAATCTATATTATAATTATCACTATTTTTTAAATCTTTGTTTCCTCTTGTTGCAGTTCCATCTGCATTTATGTACTCAATAGGAAAGGCTTCCATGATTACTGGTCGGGTGTAGGTTTTCCCTAATGCAAACCTGAAATTTGTTTTTTCATTCATTGCATATTTCACGTTTAACGAAGGTAAAACATAAACATTATCGTATTTTTTCTTGGTAAACAATTGATCAAACGATCCGTTTTCTCTATATTTAGTTTCTCTATAAGTTTTTTCGAAACGAAGTCCACCGTTTACTTCCCATTTTTCTCCAAAAGGCAATAATAAATTTGCGAATCCTGCCGATGTGTATTCAAATAATTTTACTTTGTATTGCGCATTAGAACTTTCTCTAAAATTGAAATTTCCTGCTGCTAAATTAGCATTAATTACCGCATCAATATTATTTAATGAAGTTGAAAAAGCGGGATAACTGTTAGAAACCGCCGATACAAACCTGTAGGAAGAAACTGTTTCTGTAGAGTTGCCATTAAATCCAACAGTAAGTTCATTTTTTTTGTCTTTTTGACCAAATTTCAAATTGTATTCTCCTAATCCAGAAACATAATAATTTCCACTAATATCTAAGTATTGGCGCAAAAAATTGTTACCAGTATATGAAGTCAAGATGTCTCCATTATTTTGCAGTGTTCCCCCATAAAATTTTCTGTCTGGTTGTTGGAAATTTGTTTTAGAATAAGAAACACCAGCTTTTACAGATTGATTTTTGCTTTCTGTTAAAAAATATTTTGCGTTTAATTGACTTGTAATGTAATCTGAATGATCTAATTGATTGGTTCTAATTAAATAATTGGGATTATTTACTTGGTTGCCTTGAACACCAAATTGATCTTTTATACTATTTTCTGTATTTTTTAGGTAAAAAGTGCTTGCAGATAAATCAAAGCGTTTATATTTATAATTTAATCCTAATAAGGCAGAGGTATTTGTTTTGTATTTGTAATCACTACTAAAAAAATCATTGTTGTAAATAATTTCGGTTGCACTACCTTGAACTGTTCTTTCCACACCTTTTCTAATACTGTAATTATTGTCGAAATTTAACGACAATAAGTAGGTAAGTTTCGAATCGTTATTGAAATTAAATTTTTCAGAATGTAAAACCCCAATACTCGAATTTAATGGGCTCGAAGTCTTTTTTACATCAAATCCAGTTTTGAAAGATTGTAATGATTGAGTGCTAGACAGCGTTTCGTTTGTTGGTATCGATCCAAAAACGGTTGGTAATTTTCTGTCGTTTACAGTATATCCGAAATAACCTTTTGAGGTAGCTGTGTTTTTATCAATATTAAATTCCGATAAGTTATTATCTGTTGTATAACCAACACCAATATTTAGTTTTGTTATGCTTTTAGAACTTCCTTTTGAGGTAGATATATTAAATGTTCCTCCAGCAAAATCTCCGTAAATATTTGGATTAAATGTTTTGTAAACATCAATAACGCCCACAATATCCGTAGGAAATAAATCTAAAGGAATTATTTTTTTAAACGGATTGTTAGATGGAACTGCTAAATCATTAACCAGTAAACTGTTGTATCTGTCTTCTAATCCTCTAACAAAAATCCCCCTGGAACCAACTTTTGTAATTCCAGTAATTTTAGTCAAACCTTCCTCAACATCGCTTATTCCTTTTCTAGACATTTCCTGAGAGCCGATACTTTGCTTAATCTCTATTGCTTTTTTTTGATCCAACAATAAAGCAGTTTCTTTTTCTCTTCCACCAGATGATTTTATTACAACATCATCCAGTTTGTAACTTCCAGAACCCAATGCTTTATTAATGATTATTGTTTCTCCGTCTTTTATGGTAACAGGAATCTCAATACTTTCGTAACCCAAAAAACTAAATTGTATAATATAATCTCCGGGAGTTGTAGTAATGGAATATTTTCCGTCTATGTCTGAATTTGCATTTATATTAGTTCCTTTTAGAACAATATTTGCAAAAGGTAAAGGTTGATTGGCTAAATCCTTATCCGTCAAAACTCCAGAAATTGTGCCTTTGTTTTGAGAAAATGCCAAACATGTAAATAACAATGTAAAAATGAATAATTTGATTTTCATTATATGTGTTTTTAATTTGGGGCAAAGAAACCACTCACTTGTAAATTTCAAGTTACCTATCCGTTACGAATTTGTATGCTTAATATTATTAAATTGTTACCTCATTATATTTCAGAAGAGCTATTTCTAATGTTAAGTTTTTGCCTAAAGTGAAAACTTAACATTGGAGCATTCGTTTATTGCCTATATTTACTATTAATTCATTTACAATAAATTAACAACCAATAATATGACAGAAACCGATCCAAGCGCAAACGCAAATGACCAAAAAAACGCACCTGAAAACAGCGAAAATAAACTAGGAACAAAAACGCCAATTGTTCGAAAACCAAGAACAACTACAAGAGTTGCTGCTGCAAGAAAGCCCGTTGTAAGAAAACCAACTACAACAAATCCAATAGCAAAAACCCCAATTGTAAGAAAACCCAGAGTTAAAAAAGAACTTGTTCCAATTATAGAAGAAATAAGTATTGACGATATTTTTGCACAGGAAACATTTCAAATCAAAGAAATTAATCTAAAAAAATTAAAAAAAATGAGCGACAAAGACAAAGAAAAAGACAAAAAAGCCAAAGCTAAAGAAAAAGCCAAAAAAGAAAAACAAAAGAAAAAAGAGAAAGAAAAAAAGGCAAAAGCAAAAAAGAAAAAGAAAGAAAAAGAGAAAAAGGAAAAAGCCAAAAAGAAAATAAAAGAAAAAAACGCAAAAAAGAAAGCGAATAAATCTAAATCGAAAAAAAAGAAATAATCTTTTTACAAGAAAACCGAAGCCTAAAACTTCGGTTTTTTTTATAAATTTATAGAGTTTACCAAAACGTTAATAAAAACACATAATATTAAATAATGGTTAAGCGGTTTTTAGTGATAATATTATATTTACTTTTACATAATTAAATTTTTCAATTTTCGATAATGAAAAAAAAAGACATAAAGATTTTACTCGTCGATGACGAACCAGATATTTTAGAAATTGTTGGTTATAATCTAACTCAGGAAGGGTATCAAATCATCACTGCCGTAAATGGTAAAGAGGCTGTTGCCAAAGCCAAAAAACACCTTCCGCATCTTATTATAATGGATGTAATGATGCCCGAAATGGACGGAATGGAAGCCTGCGAAATCATCAGAAAACAACCCGAATTAAGCCAAGTAATCATCACTTTTCTTACAGCAAGAAGCGAAGATTACTCGCAAGTAGCAGGATTCGATGCGGGCGCAGATGATTATATTACAAAACCAATAAAACCAAAATTATTGGTCAGTAAAGTAAAAGCATTACTCCGAAGATTAAAAGACGAAGAAGCCAATTCCGAAACCCTAAACGTGGGCGGAATAGAAATAAACCGCGAGGAATACAAAATAATCAAGGATAATGTAGAGATTGTTTTGCCTCGAAAAGAGTTCGAATTATTTTATCTTTTGGCATCAAAACCCGGAAAAGTTTTTAAACGCGAAGAAATTTTGGACAAAGTTTGGGGAAGCGAAGTAATTGTTGGCGGACGCACAATCGATGTTCATATCAGGAAACTTCGCGAAAAAATTGGCGAGGAATTATTCAAAACCATCAAAGGAGTTGGATACAAAATAGAAGTTTAGTTTTTTTCTGAATAAAAAATAATGGTAATAAATTTCAAGAAAACATACAAGTTTGCAGTTGCATCTTCGTTGTATGTGACCCTATTTTCGACCATTTTGGTTGGAGCGCTCATGATATTTTTTTTCAAATTCAATGTTTGGTTTTGCCTGTCATTTGCGGTTTCGATACTCGTTTTCTCTTTTTTTGTTATCCAATATCGTGTAGAAAGATTTATTTACAAAAGAGTAAAAAAAATCTACGATGACGTATCCATTCTAGATACAACAGAGCTAAGAAATCAGCCCATAACAACCGATATGGCAACGCTTACGCGAGAAGTAAAAAAATTCGCAACCGACAAAAAAATCGAAATCGAAACTCTAAAACTTCGTGAGGATTATCGCCGAGAATTTTTAGGAAACGTTTCACATGAACTAAAAACGCCGCTTTTTACAGTGCAAGGATATTTATCGACCTTGTTAGATGGCGCGATGAACGACAAAACAATCCGCAAAAAATATTTGGAACGTGCCGAAAAAGGTGTGGAAAGATTAATATTTATAGTTCAGGATTTAGACATGATTTCCAAACTCGAAACGGGCGATTTAAATCTCGAATTATCAGAATTTAATATCGTAAAACTCATCCAAAACGTGTTTGATTTACTAGAAATGAAAGCTTCCAAAAAAGACATCATTCTAATGTTCGACATGAAATATCCAAAACCAATTATGGTTGTTGGCGATCAAGAAAAAATACAACAACTAGTTACAAATCTTGTTGTAAACTCCATAAAATATGGAAAAGACAAAGGCACTACCGAAATTAGCATCGAGGAATTAACCAATAATAAAGTCCTAATTAGGATTACAGATAACGGCGAAGGAATTGAGAAACACAATATTCCAAGGCTTTTCGAACGCTTTTTTAGAGTAGATAAAAGTGGTGCTCGAAGCGAGGGCGGATCCGGACTCGGACTCTCAATTGTAAAGCATATTATCGAGGCTCATGACCAAAAAATTTATATAGAAAGCCAAATAGGTAAAGGATCCGAGTTTTCATTCACCCTCGAAAAGCAAAAATAAATCCTGCCAATCCATATGGTTTTCTGGAGTTTGCAAACCCCTGTATAAAGGGATTTCCAATAAATTTTCGATCCTAAAATCATCTTGATTGGCACAAGGATAAATGCCATTTCTTTTTAGTTTTCTCGCTAAATATTCTTGCTCGTATTGCCCTGGAGTCGGGATAAAAAAAGCCTTTTTACCTAGTTTCGCCAAGTCCATAATTGTGGTATATCCAGATCTACAAAGCACCATTTCACTTTCGTTAAAAGCTTTTTCGAGCGCAACAGAATTCATGAAATTATAATAGGTAACATTTTCTATTTGTTCCGTTTTTTGTTCCTTTTCCATAATTCCTTTTATGAAAATAACTTTCCCGTCAAATCTTAAAACTTCTACTTTTAGTTTTTCCTCAAGCATAGTTCGTTGAGGTTCAGGACCGGAAAGGATCACCATTAAGTTGTATCTAATTGGCAATTCTTTTTTCTCTAATCTAGAAAGTGGACCAATATAATTTAAGTTTAAATTCGCATTTTTTATATGCCCTAATTTCCCCGTTAAATTGGGTTTTGTTTTAAAGTCTGGAACCCAACATTCATCAAATTTTTTGATAATATTTTGATGTAATTTACTTGTTATCCAAGACGTATTTCCAGTCAAAACATTGAGCTGATGTGTTATAAAAACCGATGGAATTTTCTTGCTTCGAACGCCCAATCTATTATCGGAAATGATTCCAGATAAATGGTATTGAGAAACCCATTTTTTTACTATTTTTTTTTCTTCGAGAATAGCCGAAATCATTTTTGGACTGTTTTTGAACAATTTCCATTTAAAATTCTTGCCGTTTTTTGCATATTCTATTTGGTAGGAAGGCAATTCTAGAGTCTGAAGTTCGGGAAACTCTTTTCGCAACATTTCAAGCGCAACGCCGTCTGACGCTAAAATAGGAGTAAAACCATGATCAATCAAAGCCCGAATTATAGGAACACAACGCGTGGAATGTCCTAATCCCCAGTTAAGTGGCGCTACGAGAATGTTTTTTGTCATCAAAAATTACTTTAAAATTTGCATAAACTGATCCGCCAAATTATTTTCGTATTCAAATTCTAAATCCTCATTTTCCAACATATCATCGGGATTGTGTTTATGAATTTTCCATTTTTTGTTATTGTATTCTAATGCTGTCAAGTTTTCTATCCAATCCCCAGAATTTAGGTACATTGTTTTGCCTTTTGGGGTTTCAATAACTTCCATTTTTGGCTCGTGAATATGACCGCAAATTACGTAATCATATTTTTTTTCGATGGCTAAATCGGTACAAATAGTTTCGAAATTTGTAATAAATTTCACTGCGGATTTTACATTGTCTTTAATTTTCTTGGATAATGAATAAGGCTCTTTATTCATTTGTTTCAAAACCCAATTCAAAAATCTATTTACAACAATCAAAAAATCGTAACCCCAACCGCCCAATTTAGCCAACCATTTTGCATGATTTATAGATGCATCAAAAACATCTCCATGAAAAATCCAAGCCTTTTTTCCGTCTAATTCGAGTATTAATTTATTTATTAAATGAAGATTTCCGATATGCAAATCGGTAAATTTTCTTAAAAATTCGTCATGATTCCCAGTCAAATAATAAATTTTTGTGCCTTTTGTACTCAACGAAATAATTTTTTTAATCACTTTAAGATGACTCGCAGGGAAATAGGATTTTCGGAACTGCCAAATATCAATAATATCACCGTTCAAAATCAGTATTTTAGGTTTTATAGACGACAAATATTGCGATAATTCCTTGGCATGACAACCAAAAGTTCCCAAATGTACATCGGATATTACTACGACTTCTAATTTTCTTTTTTTCAAAATAAAAAATTTAAAACAAAGACAAGAAATTTTAGAAGAGTTAAGGTTATTTAAACATTATATTAACTTTATTTCTAATTGCTTTTAATTTCATAAATTTGCCAAAACTAAAAAACGTCGTGGGAAGTAAAAATAAGTTAAAAAGATTTAAGGAAAACGAAAGTTTCGAAAATGTTTTTCAGCCAACTAGAGAAGCTATTGTAGGAGATTTATTTCCTCTAAAAGGAAAATGGAATTCCGATTTTTTCAAGAATAACAATCCGCTTGTTTTGGAGTTGGGTTGCGGAAAAGGAGAATATTCTGTTGGTTTAGCAGAAAAATATCCGAACAAAAATTTTGTTGGAATAGATTTAAAAGGAGCAAGATTTTGGCGCGGTGCAAAAACGGCTGTCGAAACAGGACTGAAAAATGTAGCTTTTATAAGAATGCAAATCGAACTTATAAACAAGGTTTTTGCCGAAAACGAAGTAGACGAAATTTGGATCACTTTTCCGGATCCGCAAATAAAATACAAACGTACAAAACACCGAATGACTAACTCGGAATTCCTGCAATTGTACAAAAAAATTCTTAAAAAAGACGGAGTAGTAAACCTAAAAACCGACTCGGAATTCATGCACGGTTATACGCTAGGATTGCTTCATGGCGAATGCCACGAGGTTTTGTATGCCAACCATAATGTTTATGTAAACGAAGGTTCGCCAGAGGAAGTTACTCAATTTCAGACCTTTTACGAAAAACAATATTTGGAAATTAACAAAGCAATTACGTATATTCGTTTTAAAATAAAATAAAAATAGTTTTCAAATTCCAAAAAATTGAACTTAGCTTTTTCCTTTTTATCAGGTTTTTTATCGGCTTGCATCGGGATTTCGTTGCCAGGATTGATTAATATGACAGCGGCAAAAGTGAGCATAAAAGATGGTAAAGATAGAGCCATACTTTTTGTAACAGGAGCAATAATTATTATATTTTTCCAAACGCTTTTGGCCATACTTTTTGCTAAATTTATTGACGGAAACCCCGAAGTTATTGTTTTGCTACGCGAAGTTGGTTTTGCAATATTTGTGGCATTAACTATTTATTTTCTATTAATCGCAAAAGCGCCAAAAGCCAAAAAAGAAGAAGTCAAAATCCGAAGTAAAACCAATCGTTTTTTTCTGGGAATGTTGCTCTCTGCGTTAAATTTTTTCCCAATTCCTTACTATGTTTTTGTTACAATGACTGCTGCATCATACAATTTTTTCTGGTTCGAAAAGTTGCCTATTTCACTTTTTTTGATAGGAGTTGTTTTGGGATCTTTTGCAGTATTTTACTATTACATTAGTTTTTTTAAAAAAATCGAAGCCAAAACAGATTTCTTCTTCAAAAACATGAACACAATTATTGGTTCGGTTACCGGAATTGTTGCTTTTATTACGCTTGTAAATATCCTAAAATATTATTTCTAGAAAATGGAACCCAATTTCTTCGAAAGAGTTTATGCCGTTGCACGCCAAATTCCTTACGGAAAAGTCACTTCCTATGGCGCAATTGCAAAAGCACTTGGAACAGGCAGATCCGCAAGAATGGTAGGTTGGGCCATGAATGCTGCTCACAATCTAGAGGACGTTCCTGCGCACAGAGTTGTAAATCGCAAAGGATTATTGACTGGAAAACACCATTTTGGCGGCACAAATCTCATGCAACAATTATTGGAGAGCGAAGGAATTATAGTTGTCGATAATCAGATTGTAGATTTTGAGAAAATCTTTTGGACACCAGAAATCGAATTGTAATTATTTCCTAATTTTTCTAAAATTCACAAAATTACTAACAAAACTTTATCAATTGTCCACTTAATTTTGCAACGCCTAAACTTTGTAACTTTGTAACTTCTCCTTATATTTGTAATCTAAAATCAGTTTAAATAAAAATAACTGGAATCAGATTAATGAGATGAAATTAGACAGAAAAGAAATCCTCAAAGCACTCGAAACTATAACGATTGCTGGCGAAGGAAAAAATATGGTAGATAGCGGAGCAGTAACCAATGTAATCACTTTTGGCGACGAAGTAGTTGTCGATTTAGTATTATCGACCCCAGCAATGCACATCAAAAAACGCGCTGAAGACGATATCCGTAAACTCATTCACGAAACTTTCTCGGCAGATGCAAAAGTAAAAGTAAACATCAAGGTCGAAGCCAAAGAAAATCCAAATGAGATTAAAGGAAAACAAATTCCTGGAATCAAAAACATAATTGCCGTAGCCTCAGGAAAAGGCGGCGTAGGAAAATCTACAGTAACCGCAAACCTAGCAGTAACATTAGCCAAAATGGGATTTTCGGTAGGAATTCTTGATGCCGATATTTACGGACCAAGCATGCCAATCATGTTCGATGTCGAAACCGAAAAACCAATTTCGGTAACTGTCGATGGAAAATCCAAAATGAAACCAGTCGAAAGTTACGATATCAAAATCCTATCCATCGGATTTTTCACAGCACCGAGTCAAGCCGTTATTTGGCGTGGACCAATGGCGTCTAAAGCATTAAATCAAATGATTTTCGATGCAGATTGGGGCGAACTCGATTTCATGCTAATCGATTTACCACCAGGAACAGGCGATATTCATTTATCAATCATGCAATCCTTGCCAATAACAGGCGCAGTAGTAGTAAGTACGCCACAAGCTGTAGCACTTGCCGATGCCAAAAAAGGAGTTTCTATGTTCCTCTCGGAGGCCATAAATGTACCAGTTCTCGGAATTATCGAGAACATGGCGTATTTCACTCCAGACGAATTGCCAAACAACAAATATTATATATTCGGTAAAGAAGGAGCAAAAAATCTAGCACTAGATCTCCAAGTTCCATTCCTAGGCGAAGTTCCAATCGTACAATCCATTCGCGAAGCTGGCGATTACGGTCGTCCAGCAGCATTACAAACCGGATCTGTAATCGAAACTGTTTTCGAAAAAATTACCCGAAACGTAGTTCAGGAAACCGTAGCCAGAAACCAAAATCTTCCCGCCACCGAAGCCATAAAAATAACAACAATGGCTGGATGTTCAGCAGTAAAAAAATAATTCCGCTTTTATCTCTCTACTTTTGAGAGGGTCGAGGTGAGGAAAAATAATAATTATGAATACACAAGAATTAACAATCGAAGTCGAAAAAGCACTCGAAGAAATTCGACCTTTTTTAAATTCAGACGGTGGCGACATCACACTCATCTCCATCGACGAAGGCAAGCACGTCAAAGTCCGACTCGAAGGCGCTTGCACAAGTTGTTCGGTGAACCAAATGACATTGCGCGCTGGAGTAGAAACCACCATCAAAAAATTTGCACCACAAATTGAAACCGTAGTAAATATATTGTAACCCATTTGGGCGTGACCTCGCCGAAAAGGCGGGTCAGGCTGTACGCTATATCTTTTTTTATTAATTGCCTCGGACTTAAATCCGAGTCAATTAATAAAAAAAGGATACCACTTCCATCCTTCACGCAAACCCAAAAACACAAAATCATATTTTCTAATTTTGAAACTTTGTTGCTTTGCAACTTAGAAACCATATAAAAATGATCGAAACAGACATACTCATCATCGGAGCAGGACCAACAGGACTTTTTGCAGTCTTCGAAGCAGGATTACTCAAACTAAAATGTCACATTATCGACGCTTTGCCACAAGCAGGCGGACAATTATCCGAACTATATCCCAAAAAACCAATCTATGATATTCCTGGATTTCCAGAGGTTCTAGCAGGTGATCTTGTTCATAATCTTATGGAACAATGCAAGCAATTTCAGCCCGGATTCACACTAGGCGAAACCGCCGAAACTATAGATAAATTAGACGATGGCACATTTATAGTAACCACCAATAAAGGAACACAACATCACGCCAATGCAGTAGCAATTGCAGGAGGATTAGGAAGTTTTGAGCCTCGAAAACCACTTATCGAGGATATCGAATTCTACGAAAACAAAGGCGTAGAGTATTTTGTAAAAGATCCAGAACATTTCCGAAATAAAAATATAGTTATTGCTGGCGGAGGAGATTCTGCGCTGGATTGGAGTATTTTCCTTTCGGATATTGCATCAAGTGTAACGCTAATTCACCGCCGAAATGAGTTTCGTGGCGCACTCGACTCTGTCGAAAAAGTACAAGAACTCAAACATTCAGGTAAAATTCATCTTATAACTCCGGCCGAAGTCGTTGGTCTAAACGGAGCAGAACATTTAGAATCTATAGATATCGACGAAAATGGTGCGCATCGTAACATAAAAACCGATTATTTTATTCCGCTTTTTGGATTAACACCAAAACTTGGAGCCATAGCCAATTGGGGTTTAGAAATAGAAAAAAATGCCATAAAAGTTAATAACTCTCTGGATTATCAAACTAATATAGAGGGAATTTATGCCATTGGTGATGTAAATACATATCCCGGAAAACTCAAGTTGATTCTTTGTGGTTTTCACGAAGCAACTTTAATGGTACAAAGCGTTTACCAACGAATGAATCCCGGAAAAAAATATGTGCTAAAATATACAACCGTATCAGGTGTTGATGGTTTTGATGGCACCAGAAAAGAAGCCGAAAAACCAGTTGTAAAATCTATTGAATAATTTTTTATATTTGTTTCTCTAAAATAAAGTTATGGATAATTACAGAATGGATAGAACTATTGTTTCAAAGTCTTCATTCGCGGAAGCCGATGATCACGTAACTTTTTATAAGGACAAAACTCCATTGCAACGATTAAATTATGCTTGTGATATAATTAATTCTATTTTTGATTCAACTCCTGAAAAAAAAGTAGATAGAACATTTTTTTCCTCAAGAAAACATGCCAAACCTATTCAATAATGATTTTTTAGATTTTTTAGAACTTCTAGGTAAACACAATGTAGATTACTTATTAGTAGGCGGTTATGCCGTTATTTTGCATGGTTACGGAAGAAGCACGGGAGATTTAGATTTATGGATAAACCAAAATTCTGAAAACTATAATAAACTACAAAAAGTATATAATGATTTTGGTGCTCCAATATTTTCTTTTGAAGATTTTGAAAGTGAAAAATATGATGTTTGGAGTATTGGTGTAGAACCTAGAAAAATTGAAATACTAACAAAAGTTAGCGGTTTAAATTTTGAAGAAAGTTTAAGAAATTGTAAGTGGCTAGATTTAGAAAAATTTAAGGTTCCATACATCGATTTTGATGATTTAATTAAAAATAAAAGAACTACAGGAAGATTAAAAGATTTAGCAGACATAGAACAATTAAGAATTAATAAAAAAATAGATTAATTAATGTCCGATATAACTCTAAAAATCACCGACCGAGAAGGCAAAACCCATCAAGTCCAAGCGCCAACGGACATGAACATGAACATCATGGAAATTGTGCGTATGTACGAACTCGCTCCCGAAGGTACAATTGGGATTTGTGGCGGAATGGCAATGTGTGCCTCCTGCCAATGTTATATCTTAAATGACATTGAAATTCCCGAAAAATCCGATGACGAAGATGCTATGCTTTGGGAAGCATTTAATGTAAAAGACAATTCAAGACTAGGTTGCCAAATTCAGGTTACTGCCCAAATTAACGGATTGGAGTTGGAGTTGGCGCCAGAATAAAACCTTAAATCGATCTGTAATTAATAAGATCTTCGGGATTTTCTACATATTCTTTTACAATTTGCAAAACACCATTATCATTAGTATCGATAAACCATTTTATTAAAGAAATTTTACCGTTTTCGATTTCAATTCCCGTAATACTTCTTGGATGCACGCAGCTTCCGTCATTAAAAAAATTGAGTTCGTTTGCGTTTGGTTTTGGGAAATGAGGTCGATGCGTATGACCAACTATTGTGATTTTGTTTGCGTTATCGGCAATCCATTTTTTTATTCGGCGCTCAACTTTTACAAGCTCTACATAGTTTTTTGCTGGACTTGTAGGATCTTTTATTCCCCATATTTGCAATGGTTTCCAGAGCACTCGTACAAAAAATCGGTTGAATTTCCAGCCTACATAATTCATAAAATCGGCTTGATGGCCGTGGGTTAGGAAAACTTCCTGATTGGTTTCTGAGTTTTTAAGTACAATGGCTTCGTGAAATTTGAGACCGGGCATTAATGGTAATTTTTTACCCTCTTTTACATCGAAATATTCATCGAAATTTTTTTTTACAATATCTGAATTTCTGTAAATCATGTCATGATTTCCATAAATCATATGCAATTTATTGTTTTTATAAAATTTTTGAAGTTGTATGTAAACACTTTTATTGGCTTCGAAAATATCTTTAAAAAATAAATTTTCCCATAATTCATCGCCATCGCCAAGCTCGATATAGGTAAAATTATTATCGTAATAATGTTTTAATGCGTGTTGATAAATGTTACGATTATTGGCAAAATCATCTGCAAAACTTCCATCACCACGATGACAATCGCTAAACAAAATAAATTTTGAGGTATTGTTGAAAGAGATTTTAAATGCTTGTTTGTAAGCGCGAGTGAGTCGGTCTTGGGAAGTGAACATTGGATTGTTTGTTTGATCAAAAGTACATTATTTTTTGAAAATAATTCTTGTTGCATTCCTATTTTTAGCCCAGATGTTGTGGAAAGCATTTGAAGTTTCGATACATTTTTTCATAAAAAAAAGAGCGACCAGCGGAAGCTCCTTTTTTTTTATTAGAAAAAATAGTAATCGAAACGAAAATCTTGGAGCAAATAGCTGGATAGGCTCCCGAAAAGCGTATTTTATTAGGATTGAAATGCTGGAATTCCAGTAATATCGGCTCCTGTAATCAATAAATGGATGTCGTGTGTGCCTTCGTATGTAAGTACAGATTCTAAATTCATCATGTGGCGCATGATAGAATATTCGCCTGTAATCCCCATTCCGCCTAGTATTTGTCTGGCTTCGCGAGCGATGTGAACTGCCATATCTACGTTGTTTCTTTTTGCCATAGAGATTTGTGCGGTTGTTGCGCGACCTTCGTTACGCAAAACTCCAAGTCTCCAAGTCAATAGTTGTGCTTTTGTGATTTCGGTAATCATTTCGGCTAATTTTTTTTGCTGTAATTGGGTTGCTGCAATTGGTTTTCCGAATTGAATTCTTTCTTTGGCATATCTAAGTGCTGTATCGTAACAATCCATGGCTGCTCCGATTGCTCCCCAAGCTATTCCGTAACGTGCTGAATCTAAGCATCCTAACGGCGCTCCCAATCCAGATTTGTTTGGTAATAAGTTTGCTTTTGGAACTTTTACGTTATTGAAAACCAATTCGCCAGTTGATGAAGCACGAAGTGACCATTTGTTGTGCGTTTCTGGAGTTGTAAAACCTTCCATACCGCGCTCTACAATTAATCCGTGAATTCTTCCTTCTTCGTTTTTTGCCCAAACTACTGCAATATCTGCAAATGGTGCGTTTGATATCCACATTTTGGCTCCATTTAATAGGTAATGATCGCCTTTATCTTTGAAATTTGTTGTCATTCCGCCAGGGTTTGATCCGTGGTCTGGCTCTGTTAATCCGAAACATCCCATGAACTCGCCTGTGGCTAATTTTGGTAAATATTTCATGCGTTGTTCTTCGTTTCCGTATTTCCAGATTGGGTACATTACCAATGATGATTGTACAGATGAGGTGGAACGAACGCCAGAATCTCCACGTTCTATCTCTTGCATTATTAATCCGTAAGAAATTTGATCTAGTCCTGCACCACCATATTCTACTGGTATGTATGGTCCAAATCCGCCAATTTCTGCCAAACCTTTGATTATTTGTTTTGGGAATTCTGCTTTTTGAGCATATTCTTCGATAATTGGTGATACGTCACGTTTTACCCATGCACGAGCGGCATCACGAATCATTTTGTGTTCGTCGGTAAGTAAATCGTCAAGTAAGTAATAATCTGGAGCTTGAAAAAGGTCTGGTCTCATAGGATTGTATATTGTAAAATGTATGTTTTTCTGGATGCAAATTTACGGAAAGAAATTTAACAAATTGATGAACAATTGTTATATTTTTTTGATTTGAATGGATTGTTTTTTAATGAAATGAAATTATAGAAAATTAAAATCCGAAAATTTACATTTTAAGATAAAAATCCTTAGTTAATTCGATGTATTCATTGGTGTATTCGTGCCTGTTTATTTCGATAACTAGCTCATTTGTATTTAATGTGCTTAATTCAAATCTTTTGAAAGCAAGTAAACTTCGCACTATTGGTGTTGTATGAGAACCTTTTACTCGAGTTATTTTTATGGGGTAAAGTTCTGATTCGGCACATAAATCAATAAAATTTTCTTCTTCCTTGTATGGAATGATTACTGCAAAAATTCCGTTTTCCGAAAGTAATAAATCGGCGGCTTCCACCAAATCTTCGAAAGGCATTGCGTCTTGAAATCGCGCTAAATCTCGACTTTGATCATTGGTTTTGTAATCTTCGGAATAAAAAGGAGGGTTGGAAACAATTAAATCATATTCGTCTTCGGGATCTTCTATCAATTCATCTAAACCTGCGTGAAAGCAAAATAATCGATCACTCCAAGGAGAATTTTCGAAATTTTCGGTTGCTTGTTCGTAAGCGTTTTCATCAATTTCGATGGCATCAATTTGTTGTGCATTTGTTCTTTGCGCAAGCATTAATGCTATAATTCCTGTTCCAGTTCCTATGTCTAAAATAGATTTTGGATTATTTTCAATTGGTGACCAAGCTCCGAGTAAAACTCCGTCAGTACCAATTTTCATAGCGCATTTGTCGTCTTGAACTGAAAATTGTTTGAATTGAAACATTATTTATTGATAATTTACAATGTGTAATTGATATTGAAAAACATTTTGCGGAGAAAAAAATAATTTATTTTATAGTTATCAATTGTAAACTATTAATTGTCAATTATAAATACATTTCCACCAAACCTTCTGGTAAATCCATTATGACTTTTTTGTTTTCACGATCAATTTTTACAAGAAAATGATCTATCATGGGAATTAGTATTTCTACATCGCCATTTAAAACCTCAAAAAGTGGTTGAGCGGTACTGTCGTTTATAGACTGAATTACTCCAAAAACGCCTAATCGTTTGTCTTCTATTTCAAAACCTATAACTTCGTGAAAATAGAATTTGTTACCGGAAAGTTTTGGTAACATTTTTAGAGGAAGATAAACTGCTTTGCCTAAAATAGCATCGGCATCTTCTTCGGTATTTACTTCTTCGAATCGAACTCTAAGAAAATCGTTTTTGTGTAGTGAGCTGTTTTCAATAAAAAATGGAACCAGGCTATTGTTGAACTCAACAAGAACTGATTCCATATTTTCGTATAACTCGGGTTCGTCTGTGTCTAAATAAACTAAGACTTCACCTTTAAAACTAAATTTTTTTGCGATTTTACCTAAATAGAAACAATCTTCTTTACGCATTACCGCTTGTAAATTAAGCTTCTGTAGCTTCGTTATTTTCTTCTGCTGCTGGTGCTTCTTCAGTAGTTTCAGCTTCTGCTGCAACATCTTCAGTTACTTCTTCTTCAACAACTTCTGGAGTGTTAGCTGCTTCTTCTGCTGCAACTGCATCTGCCAAACGTTTAGCATTTACTGCTTGTTCTGCTTTGAAAGCTTTTGCTTTAGCGTCTGCTTGTACTTTAGACAATCCGTCTTTTTTAGCATCTACTTTTCCAGATTTTGCTTCTAACCAAGTAGCTAATTTTGCATCAGCTTGTTCTTGAGTAAGAGCTCCTTTACGGATTCCTCCATCAAGGTGGTGTTTCAATAAAGCTCCTTTGTAAGAAAGAATTGCTTTAGCTGTATCAGTTGGCTGCGCTCCGTTGTGTAACCATCTAACCGCTGCATCAAGATTTAAATCTACTGTTGCAGGATTTGTGTTTGGATTGTAAGTACCGATTTTCTCTAAGTATTTACCGTCTCTTTTTGAGCGAGCATCTGCTGCTACAACCCAGTAAAAAGGTTTTCCTTTTTTACCGTGTCTTTGTAATCTAATTTTTACTGACATAATCGTGTGATTAAATTTTGAGGTACTCGACCTCTGTTAATTAAGGGTGCAAAGATACATTTATTTTTTAAGAAAACTAATCAATTTTTATTTTATGAATATTGATGTAAATTACTAGGTATAATGTGGCTTTTTTTTATTTAATTTGTCTTTCAAATTTTTAATGAAAATGAAAAAAATAATATTTAGCTTCTTAATTTTATTAGCATTTTGCTCTTGTCAAGACGACGTAAAATTTAATAGCCCATCACTGCAAGCACGAAAAGATGGTTCTTTTTGGAAAGCTGTAAATTATAAAGCTACCAAAAACGCTGCTGGGAAACTCACTATAGAGGGTTATACTCAAAACGAATCCGTTAGCTTGCAAACTAGCAATGCAAATGTTGGGACTTTTGTTTTTGGAACTACTAATCTAATTAATAAGGCTTTTTATACTATAAATAAAAGTGTTCCGTCCAAATACGAAACGGCAATTGTCCCAGGATCGGTGAATAAAATTGCTTTATCGGCATCTGGTTCAGGTTACACAACCGCCGATGGGCTTACTGTAACTGGGGGATCTGGAACCGGTCTTAGAGTAAATGTAACTGCAAATACAAGTGGAGCTGTAACGCTAATCGAAATTTTTAGCCCAGGAAATAATTACAAAGCAGGCGATTTAATAACTATAATTGGTGGTGCGCAAAACGCCAAATTTTCAGTTCAAAATGTGGCAAAAAGTAGCGGGCAAATAGTAATTTCTGCTTACGATGGAGCAACGGTTTCTGGTACTTTCGAGTTTAATGCTTCCTTAATATCTGGTAACACAACCGATCCTAAATTGGTAAGTTTCCAAGAAGGCACATTTCTTAAATTACCAATCCAAACAGTGCCTTAATAACTGAATTTATGATTTTATGATTACAATTTTGGACTTTGATATTTTCTTTCAAAGTTAAAAAAATTCATAAATAATCTAATACATAGTAAATTAGAGAATAATAAAACTATATTTGTTATAATATTTAAAATAGTACATATGAACATTTTTGTTGGAAGCCTTCCATTCAGTATTGAGGAAGCAGATTTAAGAGAGTCTTTCGAGGCTTACGGAGCAGTAGATTCAGTTAAAATTATCTCAGATAAATTTACAGGAAGAAGTAAAGGATTTGGTTTTGTTGAAATGACAAATGACGACGAAGCACAAAAAGCAATAGACGAATTAAACGGAGCAACAGTTCAAGGACGTGCTATCGTAGTAAATAAATCTGAACCAAAACCAGAAGGCGAAAGAAGAAGCTTTAATAACAACAGCCGTGGTGGAGACAACCGTGGTGGTGGAGGTTATGGTGGTGGAAACAGTCGTGGTGGAGACAACCGTGGTGGTGGAAACAGAGGAGGATATTAATTATCAGCTTTAAATAAAATTAACTTTTAACAGTTAGTTTTAAAAATTTTAAACCATTCGAAAAATTGAGAAATCAGTTTTTTGAATGGTTTTTTCTTTTAAAATCTATATTTTACTGTTAGGAGTAAATATCGTGGAACCAAATTTATTGTAGATTTGTAGGACGTGTAATTGTCTAACGACAATATAGTAAACTTGCTTTCATTTTTCATATTATTAAAAATGAATCGGTATGAAAACCTACTTTCCTCCGGATTATAATTAATTACTGTATTAATAAAGGAATAGCTCGTGTTGTTCATCTGATAAAATGTACTATTTATTTCCGCTATACAAGCTTTAGTGATTTTATAATTTGCATTTACGAAGAAATCTGTGGTTTTGTTTTTAGTAATAATGTAATTAAATTTTGATTCAAAATAATTTTGATTTATTCCAAAATCGAAATTTATGGGAAGTTTAAAATAGGTTGTTGCAGAGAATTTATAGGAACTGTTATAATTTTTTAGAATACTAAAATCTAAGTTATTTACTTTTGTTGGATTTGAATTCCAATTTTGATTGGTTTCTAGTTTTGTCGCTAACTTAATTTTTCTAAAATAATTTACAATACTTAAATTTCCACTATAATTTTCGCCTCCTTTAGTGTAAATGTAATTTGAAAAATTGAAATTATTTGTAATCGTGTTTTCGGTATTAAATATTTTTTCAGATTTTAGAAAGTAAAAACTTGAATTTATTGAAAATCTTTTTTCATCATTAAAAATGGTATGATAAAAAGAAAACGTTTTGTTTTTTAGCGATCCATTGTATTTATTACCTTTAGTAAAATTTCTGTAATCCGTTAATTGAGAGTTTGTTGTCAAATAATTAATTTGGGGGACATCATTATTTTCTTCGTAGCTAAAAGAGAAGTTACCAAATCCTGTTTTTTTGATGTTCAAACTAGCTTTTGGATTGAAAATGCTAATATTATTTGTTTCTGAATTAATATTGAAATTGTTTTTTATAAAATTTAAACCAGCTGTAAAATCTAGTTTTCTGGAAAAATTGTAACGAATAGTGTTTTCTAAAGAAAATAAATTTTGATTTAGTTTTGTGTAGTTCCCGAATGCAAAATCCGGATTAATTCCTGACAAGAAATCATTATTTAAGATTTCTTTGCTGTTTTCGAACTTTAGACCAATTGTATGCTCTAGTTTTTTATATTTAGAAATTAATTTACTTTTTGCGCCAAAATAAAAAATAGAATTTTTTGCGTTTTGAGTAACTATATCGCTAGGATTTGTATTCAAAAATTGATTAAGAAACGGTGAAACAATTTTAGTTTTTTGATTTATATCGTCTTTTCCAAAATAAACATAGTTATTCAATATTTTATTTTCGGAAACTCTATAAGTATGATTAAAATGGTTGTAAAAAGTTTCGTTTTTATCTTTCGTAGATTGATTTATTTGGCTTTGATTATAAACTAAATCTGAAATAATTTTATTAGGATTGTTTTTGTAAATTAAAGTGTTGGAAAAATAATTATCTTCATTAGCATAATACTTCAACTCTAATTCCCCGGATGATAAGGTTTTTTTGCTCCGATAAGTGTTTGTTTCGGTATTAGAAATTGGATTTGCATCTATATTATAAATGGTTTCCGAAACAGTATTTTGTATCTGCTTGTCATTTGCAAAATAACCCACGCCGCGCATGGTAATGGTTTTTTTTAATTTTTTTGTAAAACTTAAGGAGTTAAATAGCGCATTGTTAAAAATGCTTTGCGATTTGCTAAACGAACTATTTTCGTTACTGTTAATGTTGTAATGATTTTTTGCTGTTTTCTCTATCCGATCTTCGCCAAAAGAGTTGTTTTCCGATATTGATTTACTTACCTGATCCGTTGCTTTATCTCCAGAGTTATTGTAATCTGCTAGGTAAAAAAGTTTAATTTTCTTTTTTAGTAATCCAAGATTTATTCCTTCTTTCCATCTGTTTTGGGAAATTATTCCTGATCCAAGCATAATGTTTCCAAACCAAATGTTTTGTTTGTCCTTTTTTAATTTCAAATTTAAGGCTACTTTATCGGAATTCGATAATTTTTTCAGGATAGGATTGTCTTCAAAATTATCTATTATCTGAACCGCGTCTAATACTTTTGCGTCAAGATTTTTAGAAAGTAGTTTGTAGTTTTTGTCAAATAAATCTTCACCCTCTACAAGTAATTTGTCAATTGTTTTGCCGTGGGCTTTTATAGATCCGTCTTTCTGAACCTCTATTCCGGGAAGTTTTTTTAGGATATCCTCAACGGTTTGTTCTGTTTTGTTTCCAAAAGAGGCTACTTTTATGGTTGTAGTATCTCGATCTATTTTTATTTTCTGGTTAGCCTCTATTACAACTTCGTTGAGGGTTTCTGAGCTTTCTTGTAAAGTAAAATTTAAAGCGAAATTGTATTTAGTGGATGCATCAATTTTTAATTCCTTTTTATAAAAACCAAGACTGGAAACTATTATTAATAAATCATTGGATTTTCCTTTATTTGCAATTATATTAAAAAAACCATTTTCGTCGCTAAATCCATACGCTAATGTATTTTCGTTATTATCCATAACAACAACAGAAGCACTTTCGATGCCTCTGTTATTACTATCTTTTATAGTCCCGGAAATTTTTATTTCTTGGCAATAAATATTTAATGAAAATATTAGTAAAATAAATATTATTTTTTTCATTTACTCGAATGATTCAACATAAACATCTATCATTTTCACATCTTCAGTGATAGGCCAATTATTTTCTTGTGCTGCTATTTTGTTACCATCATTAGCTTTTTGCATATTTTTTTTTCGATAATCAATAAATTGTTCAATGGTCCACCATTCAATTTTTGGCTCGTCTTTAGATTTTTTTATAAAAGTTATTTTTGATATCCCTTTTAATGGGTATTTAATGGATTTAAAATATATAAACATTTCTTTTTCAATATCGTAAGCCTCTAATATTAAGCCGGGCAATCCGTTTAGTTTCCATGGGCCATAAGATAAAGGAATCTCTGGGGTGTACCAAGCAGTGTATGTCCTTCCCCTAAAATCCCCAGTAGCTTTTAAACAATTATAAATTCCAATTTTCTTTTTTTCTGAGCTTAATTTCCAATTTATGGTATTATTTTTTTCATTTATATATTTTTGTTCACCTTCTTGAATGTTCCACCAAATCATTTTTTGTTTTTTATCAAAATATACTTGATTTCCTTGTACGCTTGTTGGTCTTCCGTTTTTTATCGACCCCTTTTTTCCGTTTTTGGCATATACAATATTTGCATCTTTTTGGAGACTATTATTTTCTAGTGAATCTTTTGCTGTTACATAGTAAGATTTATTTAGATCGAATGTAAGGTATGCATTAAAATCTTTTCCAACAGATGAACTCATACCTGGGCTTTCAACATGTCCGTAATATACTAATCCTACCTTATTTTGAGCTTGAATAGCATTATTGAATAGCATTGTAATTATAAATATTTTTAACTTTTTTTTCATAAAAAAAATGATTTATGCTGTATTTTTTATTTAAGAATTACATTTTTTTACTGCGTATGAATATGCTTCCGCTTCGGTATTTGCCCACACATAACCTGACCATATTCCGTCACAATATACGGTCCATTTTATTATAAGAACAGTTTTTGCTTTTTTGTTTTCATTTTTAGAGTTTATATTTGAGTTTCCTGCAAATGCTCCTAAAGACATAAGTCCTAACATTAATATTGCTAATGATTTTTTCATAATTTTAATTTTTTAAAAGGTTTTAATAGATATTTTTTGTTAAATACAGCATAAATCCCTACAAATCAAAAAAAAAAAACAGTTTTCCTAATTTTTTAACACAAAAATTCTTATTATCGATAAAGTGTATTAAACAATCGACGAACGGTTTTGTTAATAACCAAAATGATTTATCCCGTTTTCTTGATTTTATAAAACAACAACAGAAGCACTTTTGATGCCTCTGTTGTATTAATCTTTTTTTTATCGGTGTTACTTGTTAAAAGGGAAAAATAGTGTTTTTATTTTATTTATTACTCACATTCTAAAAATAAATCTTTTAAATTTGGTGAAATAATATTCATCCCAGGATTTTCCTTCATGAAAATAATATTTTTTTCTTCGATTTTTCTTCTTTTATTTTCTATCAATGTTTTAAAAATGGTATAGTCGATATAGTTTACAGTTTCATTTTCAGAAATAGTTTTTACAACTTGTGATTTTTTTATAGGATATTCTAAATTCTTAAAATACCAAAATATAAATTTACTATTGTCATAAGCTTCTAAAATAAGCCCCGGTAATCCATTTAATTTCCATGGTCCAAATGGTACAGGAATTTCTGGAGTAAACCAAGCGGTATAATTTCTTCCTCTAAAAGGAGCAGTTGCTTTATAACAAATAAATCTTCCTATTTTTTTTGTTTCTTTACTGATTTCCCATTTAAAATCTACAATTCCATCGTTTATGTAAATCATTTCATCATACTGTAAAGTTGAATACATTTTCTTATTTATACTTGAATAAAATACTTGATTTCCATCTTCACTTACCCCCATTCCATTAAATACTGCTTTTACCTCTCCATCCTCTTTAACTATTTTAGTTTCAGTTATTCTTTCACTTTTTTCAAGACTACTTTTACAAGTAATATAATTTAAATTGTTTTTATTAAACAACAATTGTGCATTGTAATCTAAACCTAGGGCGTTTCCAAGACCTAAAGATTCGATATATCCATATTCAACCAACCCGTTTTGGGAATAAGAAATACAAAACGAAAAAAATAAGATAATTTTAAAAATGTTTTTCATAATTTTTTTAAAAATGCTGTTTCACGTTAAGTGAAACAGCAAAGTTTTAATTACACATTGCCCATGCAGCATTAGCTAATTGTTCTGTAGTACAACTATCGCAATTAATGTATCCTTTTAATTTTCCTCCGCAGTAAATAGGAATTGCTGCTTTAAAAATTTTTGCATTTTGGGTAGTTGTTGTGCTACAAGTTTGCTTTTTAACCTCTTTTGTGTTTGAAAAAGCAACATTGCCAATTAACATAAATACTGATAACATAATTAATTTTTTCATGGTTTTAACTTTTAAATGGTTTTTAATAGATATTTTTATTTAAATTGCAATTAAATCCCTACAAATCAAAAAAAAAAAAAAACAGTTTTCCTAATTTTTTAACACAAAAATTCTTATTATCGATAAAGTGTATTAAACAATCGACGAACGGTTTTGTTAATAACTAATATTGAATTTCATTTCCATAAAACGTATTTTTGTTTTAATAACTATCGTCTTTTGACTAGTTACTAATGCCTAAAAAATATGTACTTAATATTCGATACCGAAACCACTGGATTACCAAAACGTTGGGACGCGCCAATTACCGATACCAACAATTGGCCACGATGCGTACAAATAGCTTGGCAGCTGCACGACGAAATGGGAAAACTCATCGAGCATCAGGATTATTTGGTTCAACCAGATGGTTATAATATTCCTTATGATGCCGAAAGGATTCACGGAATTTCGACCGAATTGGCTCAAGCCGAAGGAGTCTCTTTATCCGAAGTTCTCGAAAAATTTAATATTGCTTTATCCAAAACCAAATTTATTGTAGGTCAAAATCTAGGTTTCGATGTCAATATAATAGGTTGCGAATTCCACCGTTTGGGAATAGAAAGTACAATGAGTTCCATGCCAGTTTTAGACACTTGTACCGAAATTACGGCTTCGTTACTCAAATTACCTGGCGGTCGAGGCGGAAAATTCAAATTACCAACATTAACCGAATTACATCAATATCTTTTTAACAAACCTTTTTCCGAAGCCCACAACGCCACTGCCGATGTCGAGGCAACAACAAGATGTTTTTTTGAGTTAATCCGAAACGAAATTTTTACACCAAAACAACTCGAAGTAGAGCAAGAATATTACGAGGATTTCCAGCTCAAAAACACAAAGGAAATTCAGCTTATTGGTCTAAAACATATCAATCTAAAAGAAGCATCGGAAAAAATTAGGCAGCAATTGGGCGATAAAATTGTTGTTCCAATCTCCAAAAAAGAATTATCGGATAATAAGCAAATTCTGGTTGATACTTCATTTGTTCATTTGCACAATCATACTCAGTTTTCGGTTTTGCAATCCACGATTTCGGTAGCATCATTAGTAAAATCTGCTGCTCAGCAAAAAATGCCTGCTGTTGCCATTACGGATTATAACAATCTGATGGGTGCTTTTCATTTTGTTCGCGATGTTTTAAATCATAACAAATCTGCCGAAGCCAAAAACAAAGAAGCGATCGAAAAAGGCGAAATCCCAACCGAAGTTGCTATGAAACCCATTGTTGGTTGCGAATTTTTTGTATGCGAAGATCACAAAGACAAAACCCGAAAAGACAACGGCTACCAAATAGTATTGTTGGCAAAAAACAAAAAAGGTTATCACAATCTAGCCAAAATGTCATCGTTAGCTCATACCGATGGATTTTATTATGTGCCTAGAATCGACAAAAAAATAATACAACAATATAAGGAAGACATTATAGTTCTGTCAGGGAATTTATATGGCGAAATTCCAAATAAAATTTTAAATCTTGGCGAGGTTCAAGCTGAAGAAGCATTGATTTGGTGGAAAAACGAATTTCAAAATGACTTTTATATCGAAGTCATGCGCCACAATCAAGAAGACGAAAATCGTGTAAACGAAGGATTAATTGCTTTAGCAAACAAGCATGAAGTAAAAATTATTGCTTCAAACAACACTTTTTATATAGAAAAGGACAATGCAAATGCACACGATATTTTGCTTTGTGTTCGTGATGGCGAAAAACAATCTACACCAATTGGTCGTGGTCGCGGGTATCGTTTCGGATTACCAAATCAGGAATATTATTTCAAAACGGGCGACCAAATGAAACAATTGTTCAATAATTTGCCCGATGCCATTACTAATATTCAGGAAATTGTTGATAAAATCGAAATTTACAATCTGGCTCGCGAAGTTTTGCTTCCAAAGTTCGAAATTCCAAATCAATTTGAAATAGAAGAAGATAAAAATGATGGTGGAGTTCGTGGCGAAAATGCTTATTTAAAGCATCTTACATTCGAAGGCGCTAAACGAAGATACCCAGAATTCACTCCAGATTCGAGCGATAGCGAACAGGCGAAGCAAATTCAAGAACGATTGGATTTTGAGTTGCTAACGATTCAAAATTCGGGTTATCCCGGATACTTTCTAATTGTACAGGATTTTATTGCCGAAGCCCGAAAAATGGGTGTTTCGGTTGGTCCAGGTCGTGGATCAGCAGCGGGATCGGTAGTTGCTTATTGTTTAGGAATTACCAATATTGATCCGCTTTTGTACAATTTACTTTTCGAAAGATTTTTAAATCCAGACCGAGTTTCACTTCCCGATATCGATATCGATTTTGATGATGAAGGTCGAAGCAAAGTCATGGATTATGTGATCCAAAAATACGGTCAAAAACAAGTAGCTCAAATTGTTACTTACGGAACAATGGCTGCAAAATCAGCAATTAGAGATACGGCAAGGGTTTTAGATTTGCCGCTTTTTGAGGCTGATAAAATCGCAAAATTAATTCCGAATTTAATTCCTTCTAAATGGAGTTTGTCTCGCTTTTTGAAAGATGCAGAATCCGATATACGGAAAATTCTTCGACCGGAGGATTTCGAAAAAATCAAGGAATTAATCGGTATTTCCAAGGATGATGATTTAAGTGGCGAAACCATTCAACAAGCGCAAATTCTAGAAGGAAACCTTCGTAACACTGGTATTCACGCTTGTGGAGTAATTATTACGCCAAGCGATATTACCAATTTTGTACCCGTTGCAACCGCAAAAGATTCGGATTTGTACGTTACCCAATTCGATAACTCGGTGGTAGAAAGTGCCGGTTTATTAAAAATGGATTTCTTGGGTTTAAAAACTTTAACATTAATAAAAGATACCGTAAAACTCGTAAAATACCGAAACGGAATTGACATCAATCCCGATGAATTTCCTATTGATGATGTCAAAACTTACGAGCTTTTTCAGCGTGGCGAAACCGTTGGGATTTTTCAGTACGAAAGTGCAGGAATGCAAAAATACATGAAAGAACTCAAGCCAACAGTTTTCAATGATCTCATTGCCATGAATGCCTTGTATCGTCCGGGACCAATAGCTTATATTCCGAGTTTTATCCGCAGAAAAAACGGCGAAGAACCAATAGAATATGATCTTGACGTTTGCGAAGAATTACTAAAAGACACCTACGGAATTACCGTTTACCAAGAGCAAGTAATGCTATTGTCTCAAAAATTAGCAGATTTCTCTAAGGGTGATGCCGATGTTTTGCGAAAAGCCATGGGAAAAAAACAACGTGACGTTTTGGATAAAATGAAACCCAAATTTGTTTCGCAAGCTGCCGCAAAAGGTCATGCCGAAGACAAACTCGAAAAAATTTGGAAAGACTGGGAAGCCTTTGCAGAATACGCTTTTAATAAATCTCACTCGACTTGTTACGCTTGGATTGCTTACCAAACGGCGTACCTCAAAGCCAATTATCCAGCGGAATATATGGCTGCGGTTTTGAGTAATAATATGAGCGATATTAAGCAAGTTTCGTTTTTTATGGAAGAATGCAAACGCATGGGATTAAAGGTTTTGGGACCAGATGTAAATGAATCGTTCTATAAATTTACCGTAAACGATGATTATGCCGTTCGGTTTGGGATTGGCGCTGTAAAAGGAGTTGGAAATGCTGCAGTACAAACCATTGTTGATAACAGAAAAGACGGAAATTATAAATCTATTTTTGATCTAGCCAAACGAATAGATTTGCGTTCGGCAAACAAAAAAGCCTTCGAAAGTTTAGCGTTTGCTGGTGGTTTCGATTCATTTACAGGAGTAACTCGTGCGCAATATTTTCATGATGATGGCGATGGCATTACGTTTTATGAAAAAGCCATGAAATATGGAGCTAAATTTCAGGAAAACGAAAATTCCTCGCAAGTAAGTTTGTTTGGCGAAAGCAGCGATGTGCAAATTGCCGAACCTGTTGTTCCGCCATGCGAGGATTGGAGCACAATGGAGAAATTGGCTAAAGAAAAAGAAGTTGTAGGAATTTATATTTCGGGACATCCGCTGGACGATTTCAGATTCGAAATGAAATATTTTTGTAATTCTAAACTCGAATCGCTCAAGGATTTGAATTCATATCTCAACAAAAATCTCACGTTTGGAGGAATTGTAACCAATGTGCAACATAGGATTGCCAAAAACGGAAAAGGTTGGGCACTTTTTAATCTAGAAGGCTACGACGAAAGTTTCGAGTTCAAGATTTTTGGTGAGGAATACATGAAAAATCGCCATTATCTCATTCCAAATAGCTTTACATATATAAAGGTTTTAGTAAAAGAAGGCTGGACAGATAGAGATACGGGCAAAAAAGGAGAACCAAGATTGCAGTTTTCGGAGTTTAAAATGCTGCAAGATGTTTTCGAAAATTTTGCAAAAAAGTTAAATATTTTGCTCGATGTAAAAGATTTGAATACAGATTTAATTTCTAATTTAAATGCAGTTTTTCAAGCCAATAAAGGAGATAATCTAGTAAGTTTTGATGTTTTAGAAATCGAAAAAATAAAAAAACAAATCGAAGTTGTTCCCGAAACCATAAAAATTATTCAAAAACCAGAATCCATATTATTTGATGACAATAGATCAGACGAAGAAGCCGTTTTTACAGAAGAAATTCCCGAGGACGAAGAACCAATTTTAGTAGAAACAATCTCGGAAGTCGAAGAAAATAAAGTTATAACAAGATTATCAATGCCAAGCCGAAAGCTAAAAGTAAAAATCTCACATGAATTACTAATGGAGTTAGAGCGTTTGCAAGTAAACTTTAAATTGAATTAGTTTATTGAAATTGATTTGTTCCTCGTAATAAAATCTAATTACACAAACAATTGCCCTAGCCCAGACAGAAGGGAAAATCCTTTATTGGGTTTGAGGCGAAGCAAGCAAAACCAAAAAAGATTTGGAATGATGGCTGGAAAAAGCTCCAAATAAAAAATCCCAATACAATCATAATCAAAACTAATTTTGAAATAGCCTTTGATTGGTTTTAAATTTATAAATTTGTGCCTTGATTAAACAAATCTTAAAAAAAGAAAATATGGCATTAGCAATAACAGACGCAACTTTTGAGGAAGTTGTATTAAAATCTACAAAACCAGTAATGGTCGATTTTTGGGCAGCTTGGTGTGGACCATGCAGAATGGTTGGACCAATCATCGACGAAATCTCTACAGAATTTGAAGGAAAAGCAGTAATCGGGAAAGTAGATGTAGATGCAAATCAGGAATTTGCAGCAAAATACGGAGTAAGAAACATTCCTACAGTTTTGGTTTTTCAGAACGGAGAAGTAGTTGGTCGTCAAGTTGGAGTAGCTCCAAAACAAACTTACGCAGACAGCTTGAACGCACTTTTGTAAAAGTCATTGCGAGAGACGAAACAATCTTAATAAAACAAAAAGGTTTGGCAATTGTCAAACCTTTTTTTTTGTAAATAACAATAATATAAAACTGTTTTTGTTACATTTGATTAATGAAAATCGAATCCCAAATAGAAAAAATATCAAGTTTTCAGCATCTGGAATTATTAGCCAGTCAAGTTGTCGAAGGCTTTATTTCCGGAATGCACAAAAGTCCTTTTCATGGATTTTCTGCGGAATTTGCCGAACATAAACTCTATAATTCTGGCGAAAGTACAAAACACATCGATTGGAAATTATTTGCAAAAACCGACAGATTATACACCAAACGATATGAGGAAGAAACCAATTTGCGTTGCCATTTAATTATAGACAATTCCTCGTCGATGCACTATCCAAAACTTAAAAACGACCAGCAATTTTATGAAAATAAGATAGGATTTTCGGTTTTAGCTTCTGCCGTTTTAATGAATTTGCTCAAAAAACAACGCGATGCTGTTGGACTTAGCGTTTATTCGGATAATTACGAATATTATGCGCCCGAAAAAGGTTCCGATCGGCATCACAGAATGATTCTTAGCAAACTCGAGGATTTACTCGAAAACTCCAAACAAACAAAATCGACGGATACAATTACTTTTTTGCATCAAATCGCCGAAAAAATGCACCGCCGTTCCATGATCGTTTTGTTCACAGATATGTTTCAGCTCGGAGATCAGGAAAAGCTATTTACAGCTTTGCAACATCTCAAACACAACAAGCACAAAGTGGTTTTATTTCATGTAATTGATAAAAAAACCGAAGTAAATTTTGATTTTGACAACGCACCAAGAAAATTTATTGATCTCGAAACAGGCGATGAGGTAAATATTTTTGCTGAAAATGTAAAAGCAGCCTACGAAAAACAAGTAGAAAGTTACTTCAAAAAACTATCATTAACCTGCGCTCAGAACAAAATAAAGTACGTTCCTGTTGCTGTTGGCGAAAATTTCGAAAAAATTATGACTACATATTTACTTGAAAAACAAACCTTTGGATAACAGATATTAAAATTAATAAAATATTTTTTCAAAAACATTTGCAAAACCAGAAATAGGTTGTATATTTGCACTCGCAATAAAGCGCTGGTTTGGTAGTTCAGTTGGTTAGAATACGTGCCTGTCACGCACGGGGTCGCGGGTTCGAGTCCCGTCCAGACCGCTTAAATTGGGGAAAGCCTTTCGTAATGAAAGGCTTTTTTGCCCCCAAAAAGTTCCTGAATTAGGAATAATGATAGTTGTGTTGTTTTTGCTACGACTTTGTAACTCGTAGCGCGGTTTAGTAGTTAGACCAATGAAAAGCTTTCCCGTACTCGGGATGGCTTTTTTGATTTTAGATTAGTTTGTAATTTTTATTTCATTAAAAATATCTTTTCTCCAAAGATTTTACTGTCCTTTTTTAATCTTGAAATCTCTATCAAAATTCCCATAATCAATTTTATAAAAAAGAAAACCGCTAAAAGTTTCCTTTTTTAACCAAGTCTTATACCTTTGTAAGTCGGAATAAAATCCAAGTACAATGAACAAAAATAGCAAAAGAAGAGAAGCCCTACTATATCACGCCAAGCCAAAACCTGGAAAAATTGAAGTTGTTCCTACTAAAAAATACGCAACACAAAGAGATTTGTCCTTGGCCTATTCGCCTGGAGTTGCGGAGCCTTGTCTGGAAATTGCAAAAGACATAAATAATGTTTATAAATACACTGCAAAAGGAAATCTGGTTGCAGTAATTACCAACGGAACCGCAGTTTTAGGACTCGGAAATATTGGTCCAGAAGCTTCGAAACCAGTTATGGAAGGCAAAGCATTATTGTTCAAAATTTTTGCAGATATTGATGTTTTTGATATAGAAGTTGATGCCACCGATATCGATAAATTTGTCGAAACCGTAAAAGCAATTGCACCAACTTTTGGAGGAATAAACCTTGAGGATATCAAAGCGCCAGAATCTTTCGAGATAGAAAGACGATTGGTCGAGGAACTCAATATTCCAGTCATGCATGACGATCAGCATGGAACTGCAATCATTTCGTCAGCAGCTTTGCTCAATGCTTTAGAACTCGCTAATAAAAATATTCAGGAAGTAAAACTTGTGGTTTCTGGAGCAGGATCGGCAGCAATTGCTTGTGCAAATTTGTATGTTTTGCTAGGAATAAATCCCAAAAATATTATCATGTTCGATAAGGATGGAGTTCTTTCCTCCGATAGAACCGATTTATCCGAACTTCAAAAAAAATACGCTTACGGAACAAAAAATATAACGTTACACGAAGCATTAATTGGTGCCGATGTTTTTCTGGGACTTTCTGCAGGAAATATTCTTTCGGCCGAAATGTTGCTCGGAATGGCAAACGATCCCATAGTTTTTGCAATGGCAAATCCCGTTCCAGAGATCGATTATAACCTTGCGGTAAATACCAGAAAGGATATAATTATGGCCACAGGAAGATCCGATTTTCCTAATCAAGTAAATAATGTTCTTGGTTTTCCATACATTTTTCGTGGTGCGCTCGATGTTCGTGCAACAAAAATAAACGAAGCTATGAAAATGGCTGCCGTTAGAGCATTAGCGTCATTGGCTAAGGAAAATGTTCCTGAACAAGTAAATATTGCTTATGGCGAAACCAAACTAAATTTCGGACGCGATTACATTATTCCAAAACCATTCGATCCAAGATTAATTTCCGAAGTGGCTCCAGCAGTTGCAAAAGCAGCAATGGACTCCGGGGTTGCATTACATCCTATTACAGATTGGGAAAAATACAAAGACGAACTTTTAGAACGTTTAGGATCCGATAATAAAATGGTGCGCTTGCTCACAAACCGTGCGAAATCAGAGCCCAAAAGAGTCGTTTTTGCCGAAGCAGATCATTTAGATGTTCTAAAAGCAGCTCAAATTGCACACGAAGAAGGAATAGCAATTCCAATTTTATTGGGCGACAAAGAATTGATTTTGGAACTAAAAGAAGAAATTGGTTTCGAAGCCGATGTTGTAATTATCGATCCCAAGACCAACGAGGAAAATGCCCGCAGATTAGAGTATGCAGATATTTTTTGGAAACAAAGACAACGCCAAGGAATATCCTTACTCGATGCTCAAAAATGGATGCGCGAGCGCAATTATTTTGCAGCAATGATGGTCAAACAAGGCGAGGCCGATGCGCTAGTTACAGGTTATTCCAGAAGTTATCCAAACGTAGTAAAACCAATGCTTCAGCTTATTGGTAAAGCTCCAGGAATTACTTTAGTGGCAACCACAAACATGATGATGACCAATCGCGGACCCATGTTTTTGTCCGATACGGCCATAAATCCAAATCCTTGCGCAGATGATTTAGCAAAAATTGCTCTAATGACCGCAAAAACTGTCAGAATGTTCGGAATGGAACCCGTAATTGCAATGGTTTCGTTTTCTAATTTTGGATCTTCAGAAAATCCTAGTGCAGGAAAAGTTCGCGAAGCAGTTGCTTATTTGCATAAATATTATCCAGATTTAATAATTGATGGCGAATTGCAAACCGATTTTGCTTTGAATCCAGAGATGTTAATGAAAAAATTTCCGTTTTCTAAATTGGCCGGAAAAAAAGTAAATACACTAATATTCCCAAATTTAGAATCTGCAAATATTACCTATAAGTTATTAAAGGAATTGTACAAAGTAGATTCGGTTGGGCCAATAATGCTAGGAATGGATAAACCGGTACACATTTTTCAACTTGGAGCAAGCGTGGAGGAAATGGTAAATATGGTTGCCGTTGCCGTTGTTGATGCTCAGGAAAAAGAAAAAAGAACAAAAGCATTAGAAGTAAATTTGTAAAAAAAATAACCTCAAAATCATTAAGATTTAACTTAGTTAAAGATTTTTGTTACATTTGAAGCATAACAATATTATATGATAGCACATATTCAAGGAAAATTAGTCGAAAAAACCCCAACCGAAGTCATTATAGATTGTGGTGGAGTTGGATATCACATCAATATTTCCTTGCATACTTATTCGCTTTTGCCCAGTTCGGACCATATAAAACTTTTTACATATCTTCAAATAAAAGAGGATTCTCATACTTTATTTGGTTTTGTAGAAAAATCCGAACGAGAAATTTTCAAAATGTTACTTTCGGTTTCAGGAATTGGAGCAAGTATTGCCAGAACAATGTTGTCGTCCTTGGAACCAAAACAAATCATTCAAGCCATTGCTAGCGCCGATGTAGGAACCATACAATCTATCAAAGGAATTGGTAGCAAAACCGCACAAAGAGCCATTTTAGACTTGAAAGATAAAGTGTTAAAGTTGTACGATTTAGACGAAGTTTCTATGACGCAAAACAATACAAATCGAGAAGAAGCGTTATCAGCATTGGAAGTTTTAGGTTTTGTGAGAAAATCATCAGAGAAAATTATCGAAAAAATCCTAAAGGAAAATCCAGACGCAACAGTAGAAAATATTATAAAATTAGCTTTAAAAAATTTATAATTCTTGAAAACATTTTACCTAAAAAACAAGCAATCTTTTTTGAGAATTAGTGTTCTATCGATACTGCTTTTTTCTTGTTTCAATATACAAGCTCAGGTTACTCAGCCCAAAGATTCGCTGGGTTATAATAAAGGTAAAATAGACATTGGAAACCCTCAGTCCGTCGAAGAATCCTATACTTACGACCCAATTTCGGACAGTTATATTTACACCAATAAAGTAGAAGGTTTTGATATAAATTATCCAATAATTCTCTCGCCAGCCGAATATCAGCGATTGGTAATGAGAGATAAAATGCGCGATTATTTCAAGAAAAAATCCGATGCAATTGATGGTTTAAAAGATGGAACCGAAGCCCAACAAAAAAATTTGTTGCCTAGATATTACATAAAATCTGGACTTTTCGAATCTATATTTGGGAGTAATACTATCGATGTAAAACCAACAGGATCCGTAGATATAGATTTTGGTGTTCGTCATACAAAACAAGATAATCCATCATTTTCTCCAAGAAGTAGGAGTACAACAACATTCGATTTTAATCAAAAAATAAGTGTAGGACTTCAAGGAAAAGTAGGAACTCGATTGAGTGTAAATGCCAATTACGATACGCAATCTACTTTTGCTTTTCAGAATTTAATAAAACTAGAATTTGCTCCAAACGAAGACGATATTCTTCAAAAAATCGAAGTCGGAAACGTAAGCATGCCACTAAGCGGATCTTTAATTCGGGGTGCGCAAAGTTTATTTGGTGTTAAAGCGCAACTTAAATTTGGAAAAACTACAGTAACGGGAGTTTTCTCAGAACAAAAATCACAAACCAGAAGCGTAACCTCACAAGGTGGCGGAACAGTTCAGAATTTCGAGATTTTCGCACTGGATTACGATGCAGACAGACACTTTTTTCTGTCTCAATATTTTAGAAATAAATACGATAATGCACTTAAAAATTATCCAGTTATCGATAGTCGAGTTCAAATAAAAAGAATCGAAGTTTGGGTTACAAACAAACAAAACCGCGTAAGCACAACCGAAAATAATACAAGAAACATAATCGCATTTCAGGATTTAGGAGAATCCCAATTAGCGGGTTATCCTGACAACCAAATTGTTGGGTCGAATTCGTTATTAATCCCAAGTTTTTTTGGAACAACATTACCAGATTCACCATCGGATAACTCAAATAATAAATATAATCCAGCATTAATCCCATCAGGAACAGGGATTTTAAACCAAAATATTAGAGAAATTGCAACTATCGATGCAGGTTTTACAGGCTTTCCTCCTGGGCAAAATCCTAGCGAAGGCAGAGATTATTCTAAACTCGAAAACGCCAGAAAACTAACATCAAACGAATATACATTTAATCCGCAATTGGGTTACATTTCCTTGCAACAACGTTTGGCAAACGACGAAGTTCTTGCAGTTGCTTACCAATATACAATTGGAAACGACGTGTATCAGGTTGGGGAATTTGCAAACGACGGAGTAAATGCAACGGAGGTAGATAATGCAGGAGTTCCGGCAACCCAAAGTTTGGCTTTAAAAATGCTAAAAAGCAATTTGACAACCGTAAATCAGCCCATTTGGAATTTGATGATGAAAAATATTTATCAAATTCTTGGTGCCAATCAATTGCAACAACAGGATTTTAAGTTCAATATAGTTTACACCGATCCATCTCCTATAAATTATATCGAACCAGT
This sequence comes from Bacteroidota bacterium, assembly GCA_043783485.1. Taxonomy (GTDB): domain Bacteria; phylum Bacteroidota; class Bacteroidia; order Flavobacteriales; family Flavobacteriaceae; genus Flavobacterium. The sequence continues at coordinate 54,626 of JAYVZI010000057.1, read as the reverse complement.
TGCAGGAACACCATTTCCCGCTAATCCTTCGCCAGAAAATTTACTCGAAAAAAATCCATTACTAAAAGTTTTTAATGTCGATAAACTCAATTCATCAAACGATCCTCAAGTTGGTGGAGATGGTTTTTTTGATTTTATTCCAGGATTAACAGTCGATACTCAAAACGGGCGAATTATTTTCACAAATATTGAACCATTCGGTAAAACGCTTTTCGATAAACTAAAATTGAATGCTACCGAGGATTATTCCGAGCCCAACAACCAAACCAATACTTTTAATGCCAATCAAAAAAAGTATGTTTTCCGAAGCATGTATCGAAATACACAAACCGGAGCATTATTGGATAGCGATAAAAATAAATTTGAGCTAAAAGGAAAATTCAAATCCAGTGGAGGCGACGGAATTTCAATTGGTGCTATAAATGTACCAAAGGGATCCGTAGTTGTAACTGCAGGAGGGAGAGTTTTACTCGAAGGCTCGGATTATACCGTAAATTATCAGCAAGGTCGGGTTCAAATTTTAGATCCATCCTTGCAAGCATCAAATACTCCAATCGAAGTTTCGGTTGAGAACAATTCTATTTTCGGACAACAAACACGCCGTTTTACAGGAGTAAATATCGAACATCAATTCTCCGAAAAATTCTCCGCTGGCGCAACATTTCTCAGAATGTCCGAAAAACCATTTACACAAAAATCAACTTACGGTCAAGAATCGGTAAACAACACCATTTTTGGATTCAATACTAGTTTTTCTACCGAAGTCCCTTTTCTGACAAGAATGGTGAATAAATTACCAAATATAGATACGGATGTTCCATCGAATATTTCCTTCAAAGGCGAAGTTGCATTCCTAAAGCCAGATACTCCAAAAGCAGATAAATTTAATGGCGAATCAACCATTTATGTAGATGATTTTGAAGGGTCTCAAACTACAATAGACATGCGATCTCCACAATCATGGAGCTTGTCGAGTACGCCAAAATGGGAGGGTTCTACTAGTTATAACGATTTTGGAGCCAATGCAATCGATTTGAGTTATGGTTACAAAAGAGCAAAAATAAACTGGTACACCGTAGATCCGACTTTTTATACCCAACGTCCGCCAGGAGTTTCGGATATTGATATTTCGTTAAACAAAACCCGAAGAGTTTACAGCGATGAGTTGTATCCAGCAACAGATATTGCTCAAGGTCAAACTACGGTAATTAGCACATTAGACATGTCTTATTATCCTCAAGAACGCGGACCGTATAATAATAATCCTGCTGCATCCGGAACTAATATTTTACCAACTCCAGACCAAAATTTTGGAGGAATTATGCGCTCACTAAGTGCTACAAATTTCGAGCAAGGAAACGTTGAATATATTCAGTTTTGGGTTATGGATCCTTATATAGATCCAGGAAATCCTAGTGCCGTTATCCCAAGTACAAATACTGGAAAAGTGATTTTCAATCTAGGAGAAATCTCGGAAGATGTTTTGCAAGACGGAAAAAAACAATACGAAAATGGTTTGCCAGCAACGGATTCTAATCAAATTACTTCACCTTCTATTTGGGGAAAAGTTCCCGCATCACAATCATTGATTTATGCATTTGATACAAACGAAGCCAATCGCGCTATTCAAGATGTTGGTTTAGATGGACTTACGGATACCGATGAAGGGGCTATTTATAACAATTTTGCATCGCAACCCGATCCTGCTGCGGATAATTACCAATACTTTTTGAGTGCCAGCGGAAATTTGTTGCAACGTTATAAAAATTACAATAACATTCAAGGAAATTCTCCAGTAAATGTTACAAACGACAATCGAGGAAATTCTACAATTCCAGATGTTGAGGATATTAATAAAGACAATACCATGAACACCATCAATGCATATTATGAATACAGCATTGACATAAAACCAGGAATGGGAATTGGTGATAAATATGTTACAGATGTAAGATCAGTAGCAAACATTCAGTTACCAAGCGGAAACACAACAACCGCAAGGTGGGTGCAATACAAAATTCCAATTTCGATTCCAGAAAGTACAATTGGAGGGATTTCGGATTTTAGATCCATCCGATTTATGAGAATGTTCATGACTGGTTTTGCAAGCGATGTAACTATGCGTTTTGGCTCATTAGATTTGGTTAGAGGCGAGTGGAGACGTTATACAAACACTTTAGACTCTAATAATCCTATAGATGTTGATCCATCAAATGACGACACAACATTAGATGTTTTAGCGGTAGATATTGAAGAAAATGGGGACAGAAGTCCTATAAAATATATTTCGCCACCGGGAGTAACTAGGGAGGAATTGTACAACAATAATTCGGTAGTGAGACAAAACGAAAAGTCGTTGTCCTTACGCGTTTCCGATCAAGGTTTAGAACCTTTGGATTCGAGAGGTGTTTTCAAAAATGTAAGTATTGATATGCGTCAATACAAAAAACTAAAAATGTTTTTACATGCCGAAGCGCTTCCAATTGCAACAAATCCATCGCCATTACAAGATGACGAAATGGTAGGTTTTATTAGATTTGGAAACGATTTTACTCAAAATTTTTACCAAATAGAGATTCCTTTAAAAGTAACTGCAGAAGGAGCCGCAACTGCCGAAGAAGTTTGGCCAGAAGCCAATGAAATAGACCTTTCATTAGCATTACTTACAAAATTGAAAATCCTAGGAATGGGAACTACCATAACGCCAGATATAAACGGAATTAAATTCCTTGCCGAAGATGTTTTAGATCCATCGCTTTCGGGAAAATCGAATAAACTAACTTTAGGAATAAAGGGAAATCCTAATTTTGGATTAGTAAGAACGGTAATGGTTGGTGTAAAAAACAAAACAGGATCAAGAATTAAAGGAGAAGTTTGGTACAATGAGCTGCGCCTTGCAGGAATTGATAATAAAGGCGGAATGGCAGCAGTTGCAACCATAGATTCTAATATTGCGGATTTTGCAACATTATCTGCAACAGGGAAAATGAGTACAATTGGTTTCGGATCATTAGAACAAGGAACAAATGAACGAAGTCGCGAGGATTTGAAATTGTATGATTTGGTTTCGAATGTCAATTTGGGTAATTTGTTACCAAAAAAATGGGGAATAAACTTACCCTTTAATTACGGTGTTGGAGAGCAAATTATTACTCCAAAATACGATCCATTTAATCAAGATATCGAGTTAGATCAATTAATACAAGTTACACAAAATCAGTCCGATAAAGATAACATTCTGGATCGCGCTATTGATTATACAAAAAGAAAAAGTATTAATTTTATTGGAGTAAGAAAGGATAGAGTTGGAGAGAAAAAGCCACATATTTATGATCCAGAAAATCTAACATTATCCTATTCGTTTAACGAAATGGAGCATCATGATTTCGAAGTTCTTAATCTTTTAGACCAACAACTCAAAACATCTGTGGATTATAGTTTTGCTTTTCAGCCCAAAACAATTGAGCCTTTTAAGAAAAATAAACTGATGAAAAAAAGTAGTTATTGGAAACTATTAAGCGATTTTAATTTCAATTATTTACCGTCAAGCATCAATTTCAATTCTAATATTCTTAGACAATATAACAAACAGGAATTTCGTCAAATTGATGTAGCTGGAGTTGGACTAGATCCGTTGTTCAGACGCAATTATACCTTTAATTATCAATACGGTTTTAGTTATAACTTGACAAAAGCATTAAAATTTAATTATACAGCAGCAACCAATAATATTGTCCGAAATTATCTAGATCAAAACAATATTCCGTCGCAAACCAACACCATTTGGACTGATTATTGGAACATTGGAGAAGCCAACCAACACAATCAGCAATTGGTTGTAAATTACGAATTACCGTTGAATAAAATCCCGCTTCTAAGTTTTGTAAAAGCAAGTTATACTTACACAGGAAACTTCAATTGGCAACGCGCATCCGAGGCTTTGCAGGCCTTTCCAGCATCGGACGGGAATACATATAACTTAGGAAATACCATACAAAACTCGGGTTCGCACAAGCTTAATACGGTTTTGAATATGGATATGTTTTACAAATATATTGGTTTAACCAAAAGTAAAAATAAACCAGTTCAAAAATCTGTAACTCCAAAAAACCCACCAAAACCTGGAGAAAAAGTCCAAAACGCAAATGTAGTTTCTGCAAATAAAGATAGCAATCTTTTTGTAGATGGATTAATTGGGGTGCTAACCAGTGTAAAAAACATTAACATAGATTATACACAAAACAGCGGAACGGTTTTACCAGGATATCTTCCGGGAATAGGATTTTTTGGCTCATCAAAACCATCATTAGGATTTGTTTTTGGGCAACAAGACGACATTCGTTTTGAGGCTGCACAAAGAGGCTGGCTTACTAATTATCCTAATTTTAATCAAAATTATACGCAAGTAACCACAAAAACATTAGGGTTTTCGGCAAATGTAGATTTGTTTCCAGATTTCAAAATCGACTTGGTTGCCAAACGAGATTATGCCAATAATTTCTCCGAACAATTTGATGTAACCAATAATCAGTACAATTCTAGATCGCCATATAATTCAGGAAATTTTGCTATTTCGACGGTTTTAATAAAAACTGCTTTTGGACAAAGTGATCAAAATTTCTCGCAAGCTTTTCAAGATTTAAGAGACAACCGACTGGTTATTGCCAACCGATTAGCAACCCAATATTACGGAAATGCCTCTTACCCAACAACGGCAGATGGTTTCCCGCAAGGCTTTGGGAAAAATAATCAATCGGTATTATTACCAGCATTTTTGGCGGCCTATTCCGGGAAATCGGCATCGGGAATTTCGACATCAGCCTTTAGAGATATTCCAATTCCTAACTGGACTATAAAATATAACGGATTGATGCGTTACAAGTTTTTTAAAGAAAAATTCAAACGTTTTTCAATTCAACATGCTTATAAAGCATCGTACACAATCAATCAATTTCGTTCTAATTTAGATTACAATATTAACCCAACTGGAGTAGATGCTGGAGGAAATTTCTTGAACAAAACCCTAATTTCTAACGTAAATTTGGTCGAACAATTCAACCCACTAATTCGCATAGATTTCGAAACCAAAGGCGCTTTCAAGATTCTTGCCGAAATGAAAAAAGACAGAGCTTTATCGATGAGTTTCGATAATAATTTACTTACCGAAGTTCGCGGATTAGAGTATGTAGTTGGTTTTGGTTACCGCATAAAAGATGTAATTTTTAATTCCAGATTAGCGGATAATCCTACCGGAATAATAAAAAGCGATATCAATATTAAGGCCGATTTTTCGTTAAGAAACAACCAAACCATTGTTCGCTATTTGGATTACGACAACAACCAATTGGCAGGTGGGCAAAAACTGTGGTCTGTAAAACTTACTGCGGATTATGCCTTTAGCAAATACTTGAGCGCCATTTTCTTTTACGATCACTCGTTCTCGAAAGCGGTAATTTCGACATCGTTTCCTATCACAAACATCCGAAGCGGCGTTACAATAAGATATAGTTTTGGGAATTAGGGTTTGAATCAAAACTTCTTATAACCAATATTTTTATTTGAAAAAATATTTATGAAAATTAAAACAGATTTACTTTACTTATTATTTATTTGTATTTGGTTTTTTATTTTTTCACTTTTTGGGTTCATAAATTCTAGCAAAAAATATAGACATAATGATCAATTTAAAGATTCTAAATTAAAAATAAATACTTTAATTATCATAAACAAAAATCTTTTGTTTTTTATATGTTTCCGCTTTATGATTGATAATAGTTATAATTAAGATAATGATGGTTTTATTAATGTAAATACATTTCTTGAAATTTTAATGAAAACTTTTTTATCTACTTATTAGATCAAATAATGAATAATAAAATTAAGCAAACGGATTTGTCCAACCCTAAAACTATTTTTGTGAAGCATAACAACAACTAAAATTACAAAAATTCATATTATAACAACTATTTTTAATAGTTTTGCGTAAGATTTTATATCAACTAAATTTTACACACTAACTAAACATTAATTACAATAAAATGAACATCCCAACAAATTTAAAATACACAAAAGACCACGAATGGGTTAGTATTGATGGCGACATTGCAACAGTAGGAATTACAGATTTTGCACAAAAAGAACTTGGCGACATCGTGTATGTAGAGGTCGAAACCCTAGATCAAACCCTAGAAAAAGATGAGGTTTTTGGAACTGTAGAAGCCGTAAAAACAGTTTCCGACTTATTTTTGCCACTTGCTGGCGAGATAATCGAGTTTAACGATAGCCTAGAAAGCAACCCAGAAGCCGTAAACTCGGATCCTTACGGAAAAGGTTGGATGGTAAAAGTAAAATTTTCGAATGCAGATCAAGTAGCGGAACTTTTGTCGAGCGAGGCTTACAAAGAACTTATAGGTGCCTAAAAACAACTATTTTTGGCTCGCAATTATCTGGACATTGGTTATCACTTTTTTGTGTTTGGAGCCCTCCAATGATTTGCCAAAAATAGAAATTGACAATATCGATAAGTTAGTTCACGGTAGTGTTTACATTGCTTTTACAGGACTTTGGTTTTTGTATTTCAAATGTCAAAACGCTATAAAAACAGCAATTATCAAAGCATTTTTTCTAGCAGTTGGCTACGGAATTTGGATAGAAATTGCCCAGTATTTATTTACAACAACCCGTAGAGCAGATGTTTTAGATGCGCTTGCCAACACATTTGGAGCATCAATCGCAGTGATTTTGATATTAATTGTCAATAAATTTATAAAAACCAAAAATTTATAATAAAATCAATCCCATTTCGGTGGGATTTTTTTATTTTTATACCATGGATATCAAACAATATTTAGATTCAACTTATCTCAAAACTGCCGATCAAGCTGGACTTACGCCAAAAGAAGATCAAATTATCGTGCAAGGTTTTGTTCAAGAAGCCATTGCCGAAAAGTTTAAACTCATCATGATCAGACCAAATCATGTTGCTTTCGCCAAAAAAATGATTGCCGATGCCAAATCCAAAGTCAGTGTTGGAACCGTAATCGATTTTCCTTTTGGGAATTCCGGTCTGGAAAAAAAATTGCTCGAAGCCAATCAAGCAGTTATAGATGGCGTAGATGATCTGGATTTTGTTTGTAATTACGAAGCTTTCAAAAAAGGAGAAACCCTTTTGGTGAAAAACGAAATTCTGGAATGCACCAAATTTGGACTCGAAAATCACAAAATCGTAAAATGGATTATCGAAGTTGCTGCGCTAAATGATCAAGAAATTATCAGATTTTCGGCATTGATAAAAAACCTTGTAATATCCAATTTCAAAGAGGAAAATTATGCTTCGGTTTTTGTAAAATCATCGACAGGTTTTTATAAAACGGAAAACAATTTGCCAAATGGCGCCACAATTCCAACCATAATCATGATGCTCGAAAACGCATCGCCACTTCCCGTAAAAGCCGCTGGTGGAGTAAGAACACATGACGAAGCCGTAGCAATGATAAGACTTGGCGTAAAAAGAATTGGAACTTCGGCAGCAAAAACTATTGCCGACGGGCAAATTTCCGATAGCGATTATTAATAAGTATATTTACAAAATGAAAAAACAAATCCTAATCATAGCACTATTTTTGTTTTCAATTTTTGCCAATTCGCAAACATTGAGCAAAAACGCAGAACAATATCCTATTTTTCCGTCATGCGAAAATTTGCAATACAAGGAATTAGAAAACTGTTTTAATACTCAAGTGCATGATTTTGTTTTCAATAATTTTAAAGTTCCAGAGGATTTAAAACAAAACAATTATAAAGGAAATGTAATTGTTCTTTTTGAGGTAGATGATAAAGGAAAATTTAATGTAATTTATGTAGATGCCAACGAAAAATCATTAATAGAGGAAAGTAAAAATGTTTTTTCGGCTTTGCCAATAATTACTCCTCCAACCTATAACGGAGTTCCGACTTATGCAAAATATACTATAAAAATTGCCATTCCGCTCAAATCTTCAAGCCAAGTAGCTGCCGAAGAAGCAGCACAAAATTTAGCAGATTCTAAAATTCCATCTAAAAACAAAGACAAAGAATTATCGGAACTGGATAATATAAAATACAGCAAATTTAATAGCCCAAAGTTCGAAAGTCATTTGAATATTCCGTTTTCGCACAATTATTACGCACAATTTGATGATAAAATGAATCAAGTTGGAAGCAATAATCATACGGGTTCCAAACCTTATTCCTATGCCGAAGTTGCAAAATATTACGACTTTAAAGCAGCCGATGAAAAACTAAAAAAACCTGGAACAAGTTGGTTGTCCAGAAAAATATGGAATGAAAACTTAGTCGAAATTCAAGGCGATAATTACTGGTTTACTTTTAACCCTATTTTGGATTTGCAAGCAGGAAAAAGCAGTTCGAACGTAAAATCGGTTAGCACATTTGTAAACACAAGAGGGATTCAGTTTCAAGGTGGATTAGGAAAACAAATTAATTTTACAACTACAATTTTCGAAAGCCAAGGGCGATTTGGTAATTATTACAACAATTATGCTAATTCAATTCAACCCAGCGGAGGGAATCCGGCCATAATTCCTGGAATCGGAATTGCAAAAAGTTTCAAAACTGATGCTTATGATTTTCCTTCGGCAGAAGCCAATATTTCCTTCACGCCAAGCAAAATTTTCAATATGCAATTGGGTTACGGGCGAAATTTTATAGGCGATGGTTACCGATCTTTACTGGAAAGCGATGGGGCAAGTCCGTATCCGTATTTTAAATTAAACACTACATTCTGGAAAATAAAATATACAAATACTTATATGTTTCTAAAAGATGTGAGAAACGATGCTACATTGCAAAAAACGTTTTCTACAAAGTACATGGCCAATCATTATTTAAGTTGGAATGTTTCTAAACGATTAAATTTAGGGTTATTCGAATCCGTAATTTGGGCAAACGACAACCAACGTGGTTTTGATGCCAACTTTGCAAACCCAATAATTTTTTATCGTACGGTTGAGTTTACATCGTCGTCAAGATCAGGAAATGCACTTTTGGGATTAACTGGAAAATACAAATGGAACAATCAAATCAACTTGTACGGACAGTTTTTGTTAGACGAATTTTCATTAAATGATATTAAGGCTGGCGACCAAAGCTGGAGAAACAAGTATGGATATCAATTGGGAGCAAAATATTTAAATGCGCTAGATGTAAATGGATTGATGTTGCAAGTCGAGTACAACCATGTTCGTCCGTATGTATATGCGCATTTGAGTCCGTTTACCAATTATGGGCATAACAACCAAAATATTGGGCACCAATGGGGCGGAAATTTCGAGGAATTAATAGGAATTGCGCGCTACCACAAAGGAAGATATTTTGCTGATGCAAAAGTTACGGTTGGAAAACGCGGACTGGATTTTGATGGGACTTCGGATATTGGAAACTACGGAAGCAATATTTACATAGGTTACAACGACAATCGCCCATTGGATAGCGGTGTAAAAATTGGTCAAGGAAATAAAACAAGTGTTTTTATAGCCGATTTGCAAGCAGGATATTTAGTAAATCCCGCTACAAATTTAAAACTTTTCGGTAATTTAATTTACAGAAACTTCAATCCAACGGTTTCGACAGCATTAGCAACCAAGGAAAATACAACTTGGTTTTCGGTAGGATTGCGAGCGGATATTTTTAATTGGTATTTGGATTATTAGTCGTTTTTATTTGATTTGGAAAATCTAAATTATTTTAACAAAAAAATCTAAAATGTCCAACACTAATTCTATAATCTAATTAGTATCTTTGCGCAAATTAAAAAAGCAAACGCTACTTCATTGGACGCAACAATAAATACATTTTCCTTCAAATCTATTTTTAATGATTTCAAAGCAATAACAAAAGCTGGTTTAGCCATTAGCGTTTTGTTTTCATCAATTGCGGGATATTTGTTGGGTTTTGGCGGTAATAATCCTTTTAGTTGGCAAATATTAATTACTTTAATTATTGGCGGATATTGCATGGTTGGTGCTTCTAATGCTTATAATCAAGTCATCGAAAAAGATCTAGATGCATTGATGGACAGAACCAAAAATCGTCCTATTCCATCGGGTCGCATGTCGTCCAATACTGCATTATTAATAGCAACTTCACTCACAATAATAGGAATAGTGCTTTTGTATTCTATAAATGCAAAATCGGCAATGTTTGGTGCGATTTCTATATTTTTATACACAAGCGTTTATACGCCTCTCAAAACCGTAACTTCATTATCTGTTTTTGTGGGTGCATTTCCGGGAGCAATTCCGTTTATGTTAGGCTGGGTTGCAGCAACAGGAAATTTCGGAATCGAAGCTGGAACATTGTTTTTGATACAATTTTTTTGGCAATTTCCTCATTTTTGGTCTATTGGTTGGTTTTTGTATGAAGATTACGAAAAAGGCGGATTTTTTATGCTTCCAACAGGAAAAAAAGATAAATCCACTGCCTTGCAAATCATTTTATACACGGGTTGGTTAATTATTGCTTCTTTATTACCAGCATTAGGGTTTACAGGACAATTGTTTATTAAGCCAATATCTGCAATTATTGTTTTTTTACTTGGATTATGGATGATGTTTTATGCAGTAAAGTTGTATCAACTCAAAACTTCGCAAGCAGCAAAAAGACTAATGCTAACAAGCGTTTTTTATATCACAGCATTACAATTAGTATATATTTTAGATAAATTTTTACGATGACTATAACAGGAATGACCGCAGAGGAGCATAAAGCTCGAACAGCAAGATCCTATAAACTGCTACTATTGGTGTCGATGGTAAGTATGATTATGATTTTTGCAGGATTAACAAGTGCATTTGTAGTGAGTAAATCACGCGCGGATTGGTTGAAGGATTTTCAGTTACCAACGCCGTTTTTTTGGAGTACGGCAGTGATAATTTTGAGTAGTTTGACCTTTCATTTGGCCAAAAAAGCCATTCAAAAGGACAATCGAAGTGCGACAACAACCTATCTTTTGGTAACTTTAGGACTTGGATTATTGTTTGTTTTCTTGCAATTTCAAGGATTTAATGCCATAATAGCAAGAGGATTTTATCCAACAGGACCATCAAGTTCGGTGACTACAACATTCCTATTTGTATTGGCTGTAGTGCACTTGGCGCACCTTTTTGGAGGGTTACTTTCGCTATTTGTTATTATTTATAAACATTTTAAACAAAAATATAATTCCTCGCAAACCCTTGGTATTGAGTTAGGTGCTATGTTCTGGCATTTCCTTGATTTGTTATGGATTTATTTATTTTTATTTTTATATTTCTTTAAATAAGAAAAAATTGTAAATTTGGGAACTTTTTAACGATTAAATTATATGGCAAATACAGTTCAGACTGATTATAACGAAGATAAAACTTGGGGCGGCGGAAACGAACCAATGGGAGCAGATTACGGAAAATTGATGATGTGGTTTTTTATCGTATCGGATGCATTAACCTTTTCGGGATTTCTTGCAGCTTACGGATTTTCTAGATTTAAATTTATAGAAACTTGGCCATTGCCAGATGAGGTTTTTAATCACTTTCCGTTTTTGCACGGACAAAATGTTCCTATGCTATATGTAGCAATTATGACATTTATATTGATTTTTTCATCAGTAACTATGGTTCTTGCTGTAGATGCGGGTCATCAACTTAAAAGAAGTAAAGTAGCACTTTATATGTTCCTAACCATTATTGGAGGACTTATTTTTCTTGGTTCTCAAGCTTGGGAATGGAAAAACTTTATTCATGGAGAATACGGAGCTGTCGAAACAAAAGGAGGAAGTATTCTTCAGTTTGTCGATAAAGACGGAAACAGAGTCGCGCTCGAAAAATTTGCAGCAACGCTACCAGAGGAAAGAGAAAGACTAACAAGAGGAAAAGGACGTTGGTTCATGGAAGAAGGAACTTTGCCAACTTACTCCGTTGCCGAAGTACAAGCGGGTTTCAAATCGCATCCAGGATTGCTAATCCGTACCGAAAAAATTACTTCAGAAAAACATAAAACTGTACTTTCTAGAGTTGAATCCGAAAAAATGCTTGCAAATGCTGAGTATGTTGTAGAAGGAGCAAACCTTATTCGTAATGAATATGGAGCAAAATTGTTCGCAAATTTCTTTTTCTTTATTACAGGATTTCACGGGTTCCACGTTTTTACAGGGGTTTTAATCAATATTATTATATTTTTTAATGTGCTTTTGGGAACTTACGACAAAAGAAAATCATACGAAATGGTAGAAAAAGTTGGACTTTATTGGCACTTTGTCGATTTAGTTTGGGTATTTGTATTTACATTCTTCTACTTAGTTTAATTTATTTTTATAAAAATATTTATTATGTCACACGCACACGAATACGTATCTAACACAAAAAGAATTTGGTTTGTTTTTGGCTTACTATCAGTAATTACAACTGTTGAGGTTGCTTTTGGACTTATGAAACCAGACTTCATGCACATGAATAACTTGTTTCATCTAAACTTGTTGAACTGGTTTTTTATCATTCTTACTTTAGTAAAAGCATATTACATTGTTTGGGCATTTATGCACATGGAAGGCGAAAAGGCAAGTTTGCGTTGGGCTGTGGTTGCTCCGCTAATTTTCTTGGTTTTATATTTGGTAATGATAACATTAATCGAAGCAAATTATATTTTCGAAGTATTTAAGAATTCCACAATCAAATGGAATTTTTAACACAATATTAATTCAATTTAAGAAAGGTATTCGCTCAAGTGAATGCCTTTTTTTTTATTTTTGTAACTCATTAATTTTCCACTTACAATGAAGAAAAATATCGTTCTTTTTATACTTTTTATATTACCAATTGTAGCTTATCTTTTTTTCGCATCCGGAATAAATGGATTTGGAAAATTACCAATGATTACCAAAAACATTCCAGATATAGGCAACTGGACCTCCATGAACGGCGAAAAAGTAACTTTAAATAATAAAATTACTATTCTTTCTTTTTCAGGAAAAGAAGCGCTTTACAATCAAGGAAATTATTTTAATCTTACGGAGCAAATTTATGACCGTAACAAGACTTTTAAGGATTTTCAGTTTGTAGTAGTTTCCCCAAAAGGTTCTGAGCAAAACGTAAACGAACTCATGAAACGAATTGGCGGATTAACAGATATTTCTGGATGGCACAATGTTTTTGCAACCAATGAAGAAATTCAGGCTTATTACAATACATTAAAATTAAAAGGGAAACTCGACAAAAATTTAGGAACCAATTTGGTTTATATTATCGACAAAAAACGAAATCTTCGCGGTCGAAACGATAAAAAAGATTACAAAGAAGGTTATAACACTTTTTCGCCATCGGATTTGCATAACGAAATGAATGATGATGTAAAAATTATTTTAGCCGAATACCGTTTTGCTCTTAAAAGAAACAACAATAAGCTAAAACCAATCGAAAAAATAATATCTAAATAATTTGCAGTCATGCTAAAAAATAAATCATACATCGGAATTTCGTTTGTAATTTTAATTTTCGGAATTTATGCCATTCCTAAAATTATTGACCGAGTAAAAAATGGTGATATAGTAAAAGGAAGTAGTCTTGATAATGTTTCGTCTAACAATAAATCGACCGATTTGATGGTTGTTGGTCCAGCCCCAAAATTTGAATTAACAGATCAAAACAACAAAAAAATTTCCGATAAAGATTATCTTGGGAAAGTATATGTAGTCGAGTTTTTTTTTACAACTTGCCCAACAATTTGTCCAAAAATGAATTTGAATATGATCGAAATTCAGCATAAATTTTTTGGAAATCCAAATTTCGGTATCGCTTCTATTTCCATAAATCCAGAAAATGATACCGCTGAAGTCCTTAATGCGCACGCCAAAAAAATTGGTGCAACAGGAACCAATTGGCATTTTTTAACGGGTGACCAACAATATATTTTTGATCTTTCCTATAAAGGATTTAGTGTTTATGCAGGAAAAAATCCAAAAATCCCAGGCGGATTCGAACATTCTGGACTTTTTGCATTAATAGATAAAAAAGGAAATATTCGATGCCGTAAAGATCAATACGGAAACCCAATTGTATATTACGACGGAATAGAAAAAGAAGGCGTAAAAGCCATTATCAAAGACATAACCCTTTTATTAGAAGAATAAAAATGACAACAGAAAATAATTTAGTAGAAAAAAAATACAACAAATTTATCGTTTTATTATCTGTTTTGATTCCAGTTGCAGTAGCCATTTTATTATCTGTAAGGCTCAAGGATTTTGGAATAAAAACAACTCCAATGCATTTTTTACCGCCAATTTACGCAACCATAAACGGGATAACGGCGATAGTTTTGGTAATCGCGGTAATGGCTATCAAAAATGGAAAACGTAAACTACACGAAAATTTAATGAAGTTTGCCATAGCACTTTCGGTAGTGTTTTTATTGTTGTACATCGCTTATCACTTAACTACTGAAGCTACTAAATATGGCGGAGAAGGAACTATTAAGTATGTTTATTTTTTTATTCTTGCTACACATATTATTTTGTCAATAGTCACTATTCCGTTAGTATTGGTAAGTTACGTACGTGCTTTGGCGGAAAAATTCGATAAGCACAAACAAATCACAAAATTCACATTCCCAATTTGGTTGTACGTTGCAGTAACCGGCGTAATTGTTTATTTGATGATATCACCGTATTATGCAAACTAAAACCGAAAGTAAAAAGTTGAAAGTTAAAAGTAAGTTACAAAAAATATTATTTGTAGTTTATCTTTTGTTTTTTAGCATTTATAGCAATGCGCAATGTGCCATGTGTCGTGCCTCGCTTGAGGGCGAAGGAAATGTAGAAAAAGCAAAAGCCGTGAACGACGGGATTGTTTACTTAATGGTTATCCCGTATTTATTGGCAGGATTGGTTGCTTATGCTGTTTATAGAATGTATAAAGGGAAGAGGAAATAATTTCCGTTACTTCAACCCATCCACATTTACATTTACAGGACCATTTACTTTTACAAAAGCAATTATGGCTTTATTGGTTAGCTGGATTTTCTGAAAATCGATAGCATCAATTTTTCCGTTTACAAAAACCCCAGGCATTGGCGAGTAATTTTCCAAGTATTGTTTCATGCTTTTTTTTGCTTCTTCCACATTTGGAATGATAGAATAACGGCAACTTTGCTGGATTTTTTTCAGTATTAATCCTTGTGCCAACCAATTTGCAGTTCGCATGAGCGTGCTTTTTGTGTCTAAAGCATAATCCAACTTATCGAAAAATATTTCCTTGGTTTGCGGATTGTATTGCGGAAAACCAGTTAAATAAATAGTTCCGTTTACGCTCCCCAAAATATCCAGCGCTATAACCATTTTGCCGTTTTTATGCCAAATAGCCACATTTTGCACTTTTACTTTTTTGGATCCTGAACCAAATTCCTGACCCGCAAAATTCTTGGTCATAATATTAGATGCATCGCTGTAAGTAGAAACTGCAACAATATTTGCCGATACACTTTCGGGCATTTTCGAAACCGGTTTTAGAACAATTTTAGACCTATCAAATTTACTTTCGGGTTGTTTTCCAACAAGAGTTTCCATGTTACATTTCATTCCCATTTGCAGGGAAATGTTTTCTTTTATAATTTTTGCATCGGTAGTGTACAATTCTGCGGGAACAATTCGGAGCCAACTTTGGTAAGCTTCACTCATCTGGAAAGGCGTACAAATTTTCTCCAATGCATCAAGCACATTGGGTTTAAAATCCATAGATTTGCCAATACTTTCATCTATTTTTTTTTCGATTTTAGATCTAAATAATTTTACAGCTGGATTAATCAAATAGGTAATTGGCATGTTTTTCCCCATTACAACCATAGTCGGCGTTTCGTTCCAATCCAAACTTTTTAGGGTTGTGTTTGTGGTAACTTTCCAGTTTGTAAGGCCAACATCGCTAAGCAAAGTCACAACACCGTTTAGGTTAAATTCCTTTACATCGCGAAGATCAACACCAAGTTTTTTTATCCCGTAACGGTATTTTGCATTTACTTTGAGTGGTAAAACGGTTTGTATTTTCCCCTCGGAATTGGTAATGCTTATGGGAGATAATTTCCAGACTTTCATCTCAATATCGTCATCCTCGAGGTCGTTATCCTCGTAAATTAATCCCGAAAGTAAGTTGTTGGTTTTGTTTTCAATATCTTTTAGTTTTATT
Source organism: Bacteroidota bacterium (assembly GCA_043783485.1). Classification (GTDB taxonomy): domain Bacteria; phylum Bacteroidota; class Bacteroidia; order Flavobacteriales; family Flavobacteriaceae; genus Flavobacterium. Next base: position 38,418 of record JAYVZI010000057.1, on the reverse strand, counting down.
AAAATGGGCATGTTTATATAGGAATATACATTTTCGTAAACCAATGGCGATGCATCGTCTGGCTCGGGTTTCATAGCGGTAATTTTTCCTATTGTAGAGCAACTAAAAACCATAGAAATGAAGATTAAAAACACAATTGAAGCAATAATTTTTGACATAAAAATTTTGGATTTGATTATCGATGCTAAAGTAATTTTTATTTTTTAATGTTTTAAAAAAAAATATTGTAACAAATTTTATGCCTTTGCGTCTTATTGAAACATTAAAATCAAAATTTAACGAGCAAATTTATTAAATTTGTAATCGCTTTTGATTAACATCATCATTTATGAAAAAAAACACAATCACCAAAACAATATTTATTTCGTTGCTGTTTTTCGGTTTAAATTCTTTTTCTCAATCCAAAAAATGGACTTTAGAAGAATGTGTGGAGTATGCCTTGAAAAATAATATTTCCATAAAACAATCCGATCTAGAAAACCAAACTGCCGCTATCGAAAAAAGAGGGGCAATAGGAAATTTTCTTCCATCGCTAAATGCAAACGCGAGCCATTCCTGGAATATTGGTTTAAACCAGAATATTACAACCGGACTTTTAGAAAATCAAACCACTCAATTTACATCTGCGGGGCTCAATTCTAATATTGCAATTTACAACGGATTACAAAACCAAAATCGTTTGCGTCGTGCTAATTTGTCTATAATTGCAGCTCAATTTCAGCTTTCGAAAATGAAAGATGACGTTTCGCTAAATGTTGCTAATGCTTTTTTGCAAATACTTTTTAATAAAGAAAATCTAAAAGTTCAGAAAGAACAACTTGCAAGTAACGAACGACAATTACAACGTTCTCAAGAATTAGTAAATGCCGGAGTTGTAGCTCGTGGCGATTTACTAGACATAAAAGCAACAGTTGCCAGCAATAATCAAGCAATTATAATTGCCGAGAACACATTATTAATTTCTAAATTAAGCTTAGCGCAATTACTACAATTATCAGATTTTCAGGATTTTGATGTTGCAGAAACTATTTACGATGTGCAACAAAGCACTACAATGATGCAATCGCCAGATGTAATCGTAAAAAAAGCAAAAGAAGAAAGAGTAGAACTTAAAATTGCAAAAACCAATCTTGAAATAGCCGAAAAAGATTTAAAAATTGCAAAAGGAGCGTATCAACCAAGTCTAAATGGTTTTTATAGTTTTAGTACAAGAGCAGGATATTCTGACCGTATTGTTGGTGCTAATTTAGATACAACAAATCCACTTTTACCAACAGGAAACATTGTGAATGTTGGAGGAACTAACTATAACGTTTTGCAGCCTAATTACAATCCGGTTTTTGGTAAAGCAGCACCCGTTTTTGATCAGTTTAGCGATAACAAAGGACATTCTTTTGGAGCACAATTAAGTATTCCAATTTTTAATGGTTTTGCAACAAGAAATAATGTAGAGAGATCCAAAATTGCTTTAGAAAGATCTAAAATCGCATTGAACCAACAAGAATTAGATCTAGAAAGAAACGTTTATTTGGCATTTACCGATGCAAAAGGAGCCATGAATGCTCATGAAACCGCCATTGTAGCTTTAGAAGCAAGACAAGAAGCACTTACTTATGCCAAGGAAAAATATGCAGTTGGATTAATGAATTCCTTCGATTTTAATCAGGCGCAAACCTTATTTGTAAATGCACAATCAGAAGTTTTAAGAACCAAATACGATTACATTTTCAAAGTAAAAACAGTAGAACTATATTTCGGAATTCCTATCATTCAAAAACAATAAATCATGTCAAAAAAAACAATTTACATTTTATTAGCAACAGTAGTTGGATTAGTTGCCCTTTTATTAATATTAAAAAAAACAGGAACAATAGGATCCGATAAAAAAAGAATCGAAGTAGAATTGGCTACCGTTTCCGAAAGTACAATTATTGAAACCGTATCTGCAACTGGGAAAATTCAGCCAGAAATTCAGGTAAAAATATCATCGGAAGTATCTGGAGAAATCATCTCACTTCCAGTAAAAGAAGGTCAGGTTGTAAAAAAAGGAGATTTATTAGTAAAAATAAATCCAGATTTATATACTTCGGGATTAAACCGTTCGCAGTCCAATTTATCAGGAACAAAAGCAGGTTTGAGTCAAGCCGATGCCTCATTTAAAGAAGCAAAATCAAATTACGACAGAAACAAAACGCTTTTCGATAAAGGAATTATTTCTAGATCAGATTGGGACAAAGCAATTGCCTCTTTCGAAGTAGCAAAAGCATCAAAACAATCCGCATATTATAACGTACAAAGCGCCTCTGCAACTGTTAGCGAGGCTAGAGACAACTTAGGAAGAACGACCATTTATGCTCCAGCAGATGGAACTATTTCTGGATTAACAGTAGAGCTTGGCGAGAGAGTTTTAGGAACGCAACAAATGACCGGAACCGACATTATGCGAGTTGCAAACCTGAATAATATGGAAGTCGAAGTTGATGTAAACGAAAATGATATCGTGAAAATTAGCATTGGAGATTCTACAAAAGTGCAAGTTGATGCTTATCTAAAAAAAGAATTTAAAGGAGTTGTAACCAGTATATCCAACGCTGCAAATGCAGGATTAACAGCCGATCAGGTAACAAACTTTAAAGTAAAAGTTAGAATTCTAAAAGAATCTTACGCCGATTTGCAAGTGGGGAAACCATCTAGCTATTCGCCATTTCGTCCAGGAATGACTGCAACTGTGGATATTATGACCAAAAGAAAATCCTTGGTTATTGGTGTGCCAATTAGCGCCGTAGTTGTAAAATCTGACACTACAGCCGTAAAAATCACGGATATAAAAGACGAAGAAGAGGAAAAATTGAAACCGAAAAGTGACAAAAAGTTCGAATGTGTTTTTGTAAAAGTTGGTGATAAAGCCAAAATTAGAATTATAAAAACAGGAATTCAAGACGATACAAATATAGAAGTTACCGAAGGATTGAAAAAAGGCGACGTTGTAATAGTTGGACCGTACACAACCGTTACCAAAGATTTACAATCTGGCGACAAAGTGATTTTGAAAAAAAATGATCTTGAAGTTAAAAAGTAATTTTATAAAAACCAAAAATCCAAATTGTCCTACATTCTTAATATAGAAACCGCTACAAAAAACTGTTCTGTTGCTGTTGCAAAAGACGGGAAAACAATTCTTTGCAAGGAAATTGCCGAAATTGGCTATTCCCACGCGGAGAAATTGCATGTTTTTATTGAAGAAATTTTGCAAGAAACAAATCTAACTCATAAGGATTTATCCGCCATTGCAGTTAGCAAAGGTCCAGGATCTTATACAGGTTTGCGTATTGGAGTTTCTGCTGCAAAAGGATTGTGTTTTGCTCTAGATATTCCCTTAATTTCGGTAGATACGTTGCAGGTTTTGGCGAGTCAGGCAAAAACGGAAGGAATAATTATTCCTATGATCGATGCACGAAGAATGGAAGTTTACAGTGCGATTTTTAATTCTAAACTAGAAAAAACGCGCGCTGTTCGAGCAGAGATTTTAGATGAAAATTCGTTTTCTGAAATTAATGAAACCGTTTTTTTTGTTGGAGATTGTTCCGAAAAAGCAAAAACAGTTCTAAAAAAAGATAATTTTGTTTTCCTTGAGGAATTTGTTTTTCCATCCGCAAACGATATGAGTCCACTTAGTTTTGATAAATTTATAAATAATAATTTCGAAGATGTTGCTTATTTTGAGCCTTTTTATCTAAAGGATTTCATGATTACAACTTCGTCTAAATAAAAAAACCTTCTCGATCCGAGAAGGTTTTTGTTATTTTTATAAAAACTTAGTCTGCATTTTCGTCAGCTGCTTTTGGAGCATCATCAGTCAAATCAGAAACTTTTGCTTTTACTGTTTCTACAGTTTCTTCTGCAAAGTTTCCAGCAGTTTCGATAGCATCGCTTGCTTTTTCTTTTACAGTTTCTACAATATTGTTTATAGTTTCGCTAGCAGCAGGAACATATTCGTTCACTTTTTCCTTAGCAATATCAGCATAACCCTCTGCTTTTTCTACTAAATCGCCTGCTAAATCCTTACCTTTTTCAATTGCTTCTCCAGCAAAATTTTCTGCTTTGTCCACAATTGCATCTACATCTATATTGGCTTTGCCAAATAATCCTTTAAAAAAACTTCCTAATCCCATTTTGTTTATTGTTTTTGATTGAATTGCAATATTACACAATTTTTTAAAAATTAGGACATTAAATTTCCCAAAATTTCATCGAAATCCGATGCTGGAATTTTGCAAGTTTTGTTTTCACACAAATAAAATAAAGGTTCGTTTTCCGAAAATCTGCTTTTTAGAAATGGTAATTCCGAAGTTTTATTTGTTCCAGCTAATGTAATATTTGGCAAATATCGTGCATTTATTTTTTTGCTAAAACCAAGTGCATTTGCGCTACAAATGGCTAGTTCTTTATTTTTATCATTAAAATTCAAAAACAAATTCATCCAATTGGAGTAAGCCGACGGATAATCAATATTCGGAATAATGTGATGTAACATTTTGTTATAAACGGTTTCGTAATAACTGTTTTCGAAATAAATGCTCAATTGATACAAATTATTTGCCATCACCGAATTTGATGCGGGAATTACATTATCCTCGATTTCGAAATGGGTTGTAATTAGTTTTTCGTCGAGATTTGATGTAAAACTAAAAAACGAAGTTTCTAAATCATAAAAATGATCCAAACAATAATCTATAAGTTGTTTGCTTTTTTGAAGCCAATTTTCATCAAAAGTTACTTCGTAAAGCGATACAAATGCTTGAATTGTAAAACAATAATCCTCAAGATAACCATTTATAGTTGCTTTTTTATTTTTATAATTATGAAACAAATTTCCTTCTGTCGACCAAAGTTTTTCTGATATAAAATTAGCATTTTGCAAAGCGATTTCTAGATATTTTGGATTTTCTAATGCCTTGTAAGCATCTGTAAAACCTTTTGTCATCATGGCATTCCATGAAGTTAAGCATTTGTCATCTAGTCTTGGTTTTTTTCTTTTTTCGCGTTGGTTGTAAAGTAATTTTTCCCAAGTAGTTTTCTTGATTTGTAACTCTTTAGTCGATATTTTATTATTTAAAGCTATATTTTCTAATGATTGATTTTGAATCAAAACAAAATTATTTTCTTCCCAATATCCAAAATCATTAATATTGAAAACTTGGCTAAATAAATCGAAATCTGCACCAATAATTTCTTGTAATTCGGGTTGTGTCCAAACATAAAATGCGCCTTCTTCTAGATGATTTTCGGTATTTAAACTATCGGCATCAAGAGCCGAATAAAATCCTTTTTCGGGATTTAGAAATTCCTTTTGCACAAAATCTAAAATTTTTTCGATCACTTGTTTGTACAACGGATTTTCGGTAAGTTTATAAGCATCGCAATACAAGGAAACCAGTTGCGCGTTATCGTAAAGCATTTTTTCGAAATGAGGAACATGCCATTTGAGATCTACCGAGTAACGCGAAAATCCACCGTCTACAGTATCAAAAAGACCTCCATAGGCCATTTTGGTTAGGGTAAGATTTACGAATTCCATGAGTTTTTCATCGTTATTTTGATGAGCAAAACGCATTAAAAACAGGTAATTATTTGGCATCATGAACTTTGGTGCGCGTGCCATTCCTCCAAATTCCCAATCAAAACTTTTTTTCCATTTTTCGATTATTGGGATAAGTATTTCTTGAGGAATATTGGTTTCGGGATTTTGATTTTGGATTATTCCCATTGCGTTCATCCCTGATTCCAGTTTTTGGGCATAATCAATCATTTTTTCGGGATTGGATTCATACAATTTTTGCAATTGTTCTAGCGAATTGATCCATTCGTCTTTGCGAAAATAGGTTCCGCCCCAAATTGGTCGCCCATCGGGAAGGCAAACTACATTCATTGGCCAACCGCCCTGATTGGTCATTATTTGAACCGCTTTCATGTAAACAGCATCAATATCTGGTCGTTCTTCGCGATCCACTTTTATGGAAATAAAGTTGGAATTCATGGTTTTTGCAACCTCTAAATCTTCGAAACTTTCGTGCTCCATAACATGGCACCAATGGCATGCGGAATAGCCAACGCTAACAATTATGAGTTGGTTTTTTTGTTTGGCTTCCGCCAATGTTTGCGCATTCCAAGCATTCCAAAATATTGGGTTATTGGCATGTTGAAGCAAGTATGGACTGGTTTCGAGATGGAGTTTATTCATGTTTTTGGCAAAAAAAAACGCTCCTGAATAGAAACGTTTTGTTGATTTTTTGATAATCTATTCTAGTTCGAAAGTTAATTTTAGATTGACTCTAAATTCCGATACTTTTCCGTCTTTTACCGATGCGCTTTGGTCTTGAACGTAAACTGAACGAATGTGTTTTACAGATTTTGATGCTTTTTCGACTGCTTTTTTTGTTGCATCTTCCCAACTTGTTTCTGAACTTGAAAGGACTTCGATTACTTTTAGAACTGACATAACTTTTATATTTTAGGATTGAAAATTAAAGGTAATGTTTTTTTTGAAACTATGCGTTGATTGCTTCTACTTTTATTTCCTCGTCCTTGAGCATGTCTTTTAGCATGTTTTCAATACCATTTTTGAGCGTAAATGTAGATGACGGGCAACCACTACAAGCACCCTGAAGCACTACTTTTACTCGTTTTTCCTTCTCGTCATAGGAATCGAACATGATGTTTCCACCATCGGCAGCAACGGCTGGTTTTACATATTCCTCAAGGATATTGATAATTTGTTGAGAAGTTGTATCTAAATTATCGAAATTTTTTATTTGCTGTTTTTCTTGTTTTGAGTTTGGAACAATTAGCGTTTCGTCAAGAACTGTTCCGCCGTTTTCGATGAATTGTTTGATGAAAGAACGGATTTCGATTGTGATTTCGTTCCATTCATTTAGATCATATTTGGTTACAGAAATGTAATTTTCGTCTATGAAAACTTCTTTTACAAAAGGAAATTTAAACAATTCTTTTGCTAATGGCGATGCCGAAGTTTCGTCGATATTCTTAAACTCGATAGCGTTTTTGGTCAGCATTCTGCTTACTACAAATTTGAGTGCCGCTGGATTTGGAGTAGTTTCGCCATAAACGGTTATGGGTTGTTTTTTGGTTTTGTTTTCGTCTGGAGTTATGATTATTCCTCCATTATTTACAAAAGTTTCTATTTGTTCCGCAACTGCATCTTGAACATCGTCCCATTCTACAATATTATATCTTTCTATTGCAATGAAATTTCCAGAAATCATTACCGATTTTACAAACGGTAAATAAAATAATTGTTGCGCTAATGGAGAATTTTTTGCGTCATCGATATTTTTGTATTCGAAGCTTTCGTTTTGAGTTATAAAATCTGGAAATTCGAATTTTAGAATTGTTGGATTTTGTGTTGTTTTTATTGTTATGATTGACATTTTATTTGAAATTTTATAAAGAAAATTGTTTGCTGCAAAGGTAAATAATAATATGTAAAGTTATTGCGTTTCCTAAATTTGGATTAAAATTTTTAACATTAGATATATTTGTAAATGAGGTTTAAGATTGCGTAAAAATTTGTATTTTTGACTTTTATAAGATTATTTGTTTAAAAAGCATTTAATCTTCATTTTACAAAAAACAAAAATGATTTTAAAGAAGTTTTACGTTATTATATTTTTTATAATTGCTCAATTTAGTTTTTCCCAAGAAGGGCTTCCGGTATATTCGGATTATTTATCAGATAACTACTATTTATTGCATCCGTCCATGGCAGGCGCTGCAAATTGCTCTAAACTAAGATTAACGGCGCGCCAGCAATGGACAGGTCAAACCGAATCTCCATCGTTGCAAACGGCAAGTTTTAATGGTAGTTTAGGTGAAAGAGATGGTGCTGGAATTATACTTTTTAACGATAAAAATGGATATCATTCTCAAAAAGGAATGAAATTGAGTTATGCACATCATTTGTTATTTTCGCGGGATGAATTGGATTTGAATCGACTTTCATTTGGAGTAAATGTTGGTTTTAGTCAAAGTCAGCTTGACGAAACAAGTTTTTATAACAACAATGCAACGATAGATCCAAATATTGCGGGAATTGTTCAAAAAGCTACTTATTTTAATGTTGATATAGGTTCAAGCTACAGTTTTTTGGAATTTTATGCCCATTTAACCATAAAAAATGTACTTGCAAGCGATAGAAAATTGTATTCTATTTATGAGCCTGTAAATTTAAGAAGATTTATTTTTAACTCTGGTTATACCTTTGGGGATAAGGATAGGGTTTTACTTGAGCCTTCATTTATGGTTCAGTATGTATCTCAAACGAAAGAAAAAACGATAGATTTGAATTTTAAAGTATATAAAACTTTAGATTTCGGAAAAGTTTGGGGCGGATTATCTTATAGAAGAAGCCTTGATGTTGCAAAATATATTGAAGGAAGTTCTGCAACGCAAAAATTGCAATACATCACTCCAATTATGGGTGTAAATTATAAAGAGTTTATGTTTTCCTACACATATTCGTATTTGCCAGGAAATATAAATTTTGGAAACGGAGGTTTTCATCAAATTACACTTGGTGTTAATCTTTTTTGTAAACCAGAAAAATACGAATGTAACTGTCCCGCAAATAATTAATTTGAAATGTCTCGGTTTATATCGGGACATTTTTTTTAAAATATATTTATGTTAATAAAATCTGTAAACGGAAAAACGCCAATTATCCCCAATGATTGTTATGTTGCCGAAAATGCTACAATTATAGGAGATGTAACTTTTGGAGATTCATGCAGTGTATGGTTCAATGCTGTGATTCGTGGTGATGTAAACCAAATTTCGATTGGAAATAAAGTGAATATTCAAGATGGTGCTATTATTCACTGTACTTATCAAAAACACGCTACGATTATAGGAAATAACGTTTCGATTGGACATAATGCTATTGTTCACGGCTGCATCATTCATGACAATGTGCTAATTGGAATGGGTTCAATTGTGATGGATAATTGTGTGGTAAACAGCAATTCGATTATCGCAGCAGGCGCAGTTGTTACTCAAAATACGATTGTCGAATCGGGTACTATTTGGGCCGGTGTGCCTGCAAAAAAAGTTAAAGATATTGATCAATCCGATTTTGCTGGGGAAATTGCAAGAATTTCGAATAATTATGTAATGTATTCCAGCTGGTTTAAAGAGGAATGACTCTAAAAATCCAATTTTGAAACGGGATATTTATTTTTTAGAATATTAGATAAAACTTCTGGATTAGAATTAGTGTAGAATTCCGAAAAACTTTTTTCTGAAGAATTTCTGACACCAATTTTTTCTAATAAAATATTTTTGGTTTGTCGGGCAACTGCTTCTCCAGAATCTATAATATGAATGTGTTTAGGTAATATTTTCTGGATTTGAGGAATCAAATAAGGGAAATGACTGCAACCCAAAACCAAGTAATCAATATTTACATCGATCATTGGTTGAAGATAGGAATGCAATAAACCCAACATTTCTGGCGTATTTATTTTGCCATCCTCTATAAGTTGCACCAATCCATGACCCACTTGCTCAATAATTTTGGTTTCCTGAAATTTTTCTAGATTTTTGTTAAACAATTCGCTGTTTAACGTGCCTTGCGTAGCGAGAATTCCTATGGTTTGCGTTTTAGAATTATTTGCTGCAGGTTTAATCGCGGGTTCAATTCCTATAAACGGAACATTGTATTTTGCGCGTAATTCCTTTACTGCATTTGTGGTTGCGGTATTGCAGGCAACTACTATTAACTTACAGTTTTTTTGCAATAATAACTCTGTGTTTTTTATGCTTAATGCAATGATTTCATCTTTAGATTTTTGTCCGTAAGGTGCATTTTTGCTATCGGCCAAGTAAATGGTATTTTCGTTTGGTAGCAAATGATGGATTTCGCTCCAAATAGAAGTTCCTCCAATTCCGGAATCAAAAAGCCCAATGGGTTTGTTATTAATCATAAAACAAATGTAAAAAAAAACTGCTCAAATCCGAATTTTCGGTTGAGCAGTTTTTATATTTATTTTAGATTTTCAGAATATTAAAATCCTAAATCTTTTTTTACATCAGCAGTTAAATCTGGACCGTCTGCAACAATAAGTCCCTCTTTATTGAAAACATATTGAAAACCTTTTGCTTTTGCTACTTTTTGGATAGATGCTCTTACTTTTTCGATAAGTGGTTTTGTCAAATCGTTTTGTTTTGTTTCTAAATCTTTTTGAGAACTTTCTCTTGAGTCAGAAATTCTTTTTTGCATGTCCTGAACTTCAGTAGCTCTTTCTTGGTTTACTTTATCTCCGGCAGTTGCAGCTTCGGCATCGTATTTTTTTAGTTTTGCTTGGTATTCAGTTACCATTACATTGAAAGCGTCTTCGTAAGTTTTACCTACTTGTTGCAATTGTTTTTGAGCCTCAAGCATTGCTGGCATTTTAGACATGATTTCGTTAGTGTCTACGTGAGCTACTTTTGCTTGCGCGTTTATTGTTTGGTTTGCTCCTAGGATAAATACGGCAGCAATTAATAAAGTTTTAATCTGTTTCATCATTTTAAGGGTGTTAATTGTTTTAATTTAATTTTACTTTTTTTGTTTTAATTTTTGTTCTCTTTCTATTCTCGCAGCTTCTCTATCGGCTAATATTTTTGCTTTTTTTTCTTCGAGGGCTTTTTTTCTTTCCTCAAATTCTTTAGCTCTTTTGGCTTTTAGTTCTTCCTGCGCCACTTTTTTAGCTTCTAAATCGGTTGCGGTTTTGTTTTCTGGATTAGCATTACCAGAAACCGTGCCATTTTTTTTAGCTGCAGCATCATCAATCAATTTTTGTCTATTTTCTAGCGCTTCTTTCTTTTTGTCTTCGGCTGCTTGTTTCTTATCGGCTAGTAATTGTTCTCTTGCTAATTTTTTTTCGTCCAGTATTTTTTGTCTTTCTACTAATGCTGGATTTACATCAAATTTGTCATCTTCTTTTTTGTCGTTTGCTTCTTGAATTTTCAATTGCTTTTTGGTCAATTGTTCTTTTTTCGAAGTTCTTATAATAGTTCGAACTACTTGTTCGCTAATATCGAAATTTTTCTTGGCAAATATAATGGACAAATCTGATGATTTATCTAATACAAAATCATATTTTTTTGCTTCGGCTATATCTTGAACTGCAGCAAAAACTTGATCTTGGATTGGCTGAATTAATAATGCCTTCTGGATGATTAAATCTCCGTTTGGGCCAAAACGCTTTTGTTGAAAATCTAATGTTTCGAGTTCTTTAATTTTTATTTCTTCTTCTCTTTCCTCTTGTAATTCCTTTGTTAGTAATACTTTTTCCGAGGCTAAAGATTCTTTTAGTTTGGTAACCTCATTTTTTTTAACTTCAATTTCTTGTTTCCATTTCTGGGCCTTTTGTTCTAATTGATTTTTTGCCTCTGCATATTCAGGAATATTTTGCAAAATGTACTCCATATCAATATAACCTACACGAGTTCCTTTGGCTTGGCCTTGAACAACTATTGTTGTAAATAGGGCTAAAAATAATGTGATAAATTGTTTTTTCATAATTTTTTAAATTTTATTAGAAAAAAATAGTTCCATTCTAGAATTGTTGTCCAATAATAAAGTGGGTTTCCCAACCATGTGCTTTTGCTTCTCCTGGAAGTGAATCGAAACCATGTCCGAAATCAATTCCTAGTAATCCAAATGCTGGCATAAATACTCTTAATCCAAATCCTGCAGAACGATTTAACTGGAACGGATTGTATTCTTTGAACGAGTTATACGATGATCCAGCCTCAAGAAATGTTAGCATGTATATAGATGCCGATGATTTTAGTGTTAATGGATAACGCAATTCCATTGAGAATTTATTGTAAATAGTTGCTCCATTTGTTGATGATAATGATTGGTTTGGATATCCGCGAAGTCCAATAACCTCACGACCATCTAAAGCATAATTTGCCAATCCGTCTCCACCAAGATAAAATCTCTCGAAAGGTACTAAATCTCTTTTAGAACTGTACTTGTCTAGGAAACCAAATTCGCCCATTGTTTTCAAAACAACTTTCCCTGGTAATTGTGTGTACCAATCAAATTTCAATTTTATTTTGTAATATTCTAACCAATTAAATTGTTTTTGATCCACTTTTGATGCATCTGCATCTGCCTGAGTGTAATCATTCACTCTTATTAATCCAGTTTGTGTACTGTTTCCTGTAACAATTGTTGTAGCTTTTTCATAATCTCCAGGATATATGTAATTACCATCTATTCCGTATGTACCAACTCCTTCGTTACGTAATTTGTAAGGTTCTTGAGTTCTTAATTTGTTAATATCTAAATGATTAAACAATGAAAACGGTGGTGTAAATTTTGCATTAATACTAAATTCCGACCCGTAAGTTGGGAAAATAGGGTTAATTCCTTTACTGTTTCTGCTTAATCCTAGTGTGTAAGACAAATTTCGCGAAGAACCATTTCCGAATGTAAATAATCCTGTATTGTAATTATTTAAATCATAATACTGAAAAGCTAGAGTATGCGAAATAACAAAAAAGTCATCTGGAACGGTCAATTGTTTTGCAATTCCCACAGATAATGAGGTTATATTAAAACTTCTGGATTTGTCTGATTTTGTTCCTCCTGAATATAAAAATTGCTTACTACTTGATAATGATGTGCTAAATTGTATTGGTTTTTTTCCTCCAAACCATGGTTCAGAAAAAGATAAACTGTATGTTCTGTAATAAGAACTGGCTTGTAATCTCAAAGCAACTTTTTGTCCATCTCCCATTGGTAAAGGATGATAAGCTTCTTTTTTAAACATGTTTCTTACTGAGAAATTATTGAAGGATAATCCCAATGTTCCAATAAATCCGCTTCCGCCATATCCTCCTTGAAGTTCGATTTGACTTGCGCCTTTTTCTACAAGATTGTATTTAATATCTACTGTTCCTGCGGCTGCATCAACATTTTCGAAATCTGGTTTAATAGCTTCTGGATCAAAAAATCCTAGTTGTCCAATTTCTCTAATGGTTCTAATTAATGCGTCTTTGCTGTATTTTTGTCCTGGTTTTGTTCTAAGTTCTCTATAAATAACCTCGTCGTTGGTTTTATCGTTTCCTACAACTGATATTTTATTGAAATAAGCAATTGGACCTTCGGTTATTCTAATTTCGAAATCGATAGAGTCATTTGCGGTTTTTACTTCGATTGGATTTATGTTTGAAAATAAGTAACCGTTGTTTTTGTATAGATTATCAATATCTTCGCCGTCTGGTTTAGATTTATCTGCAATTCTTTTGGCTAGTAAAGTCCCGTTATAAGTATCTCCTTTTTTTATTCCAAGCATAGATCCTAATGCTCGATCGGAATAAACTGTGTTTCCAAGGAATTTAATGTTTCCAAAATAGTATTTGTTTCCTTCTTCTACTTTGATTTTTATGGCTAATTTTTCTTTATCGAAAGTTACAGTATCGCTAACAATTCTTGCATCACGATAGCCTCTTTCTTTGTATGCATCAATAACTTTTACTAAATCCTCGTTGTATTTTTCCTTGATGTATTTTGATTTTTTTAGAAGTCGGATAGGATTTTTTTGTTTGGTATCCTTCATAAAGTTTCGCAGTTTACTATCAGAAAACTTATCGTTTCCAGTAAAATTGATGCTGCTAATTTTTACCTTATCGCCTTTATCTATATTAACAACCATTTTTACTTGATTGATAACCGTTGTGTCCGCGATTGTGTTTATGTTTACTTTGGTGTTGTAATATCCTTCTTTTTTGTATTTGTTTTCTAAGTAATTTTTGGTAGTTGTAATAAGATTTTCGTTTACCACTTTCCCTTTTGTTAAACCATTGTCTTTTACTAATGCTTCGGTTTTATTTTTTTTGATCCCAACAAATTTTACATCGCTTAGTTTTGGTAATTCTACAATATTTAATTCTAGGTAAATACTGTCGCCAACTATTTTATTTGTATAAAAATCGATATCGCTAAACAAACCAAGTTTTCCTAGTTTTTTTATGGCTGTACTAATTTCTTCTCCGGGAATAGTGATGCTTTGACCTTTTTCAAGGCCAGCAAATGTTACAACTGTTTGGGCATTGAAATTTATTTTACCAGTAACATCTACTTTTGCTAATATGTATTTTTTTCCTTGATCATAAGGAACTCTATCTTGAGCTTTTGCCTGAAAAACACTACCAAAAACAATAATTGCGAGAACTATTTTTATACTTTTTTGTAACACTAAAATTTTATTTAATTTGTTCACTTGTTTTTCCAAACCTACGTTCTCTTTTTTGATAGCTAATAATTGCGTCATATAAATCTTTTTCTTTAAAATCTGGCCACAAAACATCGGTAAAATAAAGTTCTGCATAGGCTATTTGCCATAACAAAAAGTTACTAATCCTATGTTCACCGCTGGTTCGTATTAATAAATCTACCTCTGGTAAGTTTTGCGTGTAAAGATGCTCATTTATAATTGATTCGTCAATAGTATCTATCGAAATTATATTATTTTTAACTTTATCGCTAATGTTTTTAACAGCATTTATGATTTCTTCTCTGGAGCTGTAACTTAGCGCCAAAGTCAATGTCATTCGGGTATTTTTTTCTGTTTTTTTGATTACATCCAGTAGTTCTTTTTGCGCTTTTGAAGGTAATTTATCTATATTCCCAATAAAATTTAGCTTTATATTATTGTCCAGAAGCGTTTTGAGTTCTTTTTTTAATGAAGTAATTAACAAATTCATCAAAAGATCTACTTCTAGTTTTGGTCTGTTCCAGTTTTCGGTAGAAAAAGCGTATAAAGTCAGATTTTCAATTCCCAATTTTGCACTAGCTTCAACGGTTTCTCGAACGGATTTGGTGCCATTTTCATGTCCAAAAGCCCTCAAGAAACCTTGTTGCTTTGCCCAGCGTCCATTTCCGTCCATAATAATGGCTAAATGTTTGGGTAAATTATCTTTATCTATTTTTTCTATCAAACTCATTTAGTTGCAATAGCAAGGTTTACGGCCAAAAGTATATGTTAATGTTACTCCTGTAAACACATACCAGTCTTTATCGTTCAAATTCCCAAAACGCACTGGTGCAAGATTTGGATTTTTTGGATTACTACCATCAATATCATCTGTAAACGTGTAACGAGCGCCGGCTTCAAATCCAAGAATAAAATGATCTGCAATTTGAGATTTAACCCCAACTGTCATAGGTATTGCCAATGAGCTACTGTAATAATCTTCTTTTAATTGTTTTCCGACAAAAAATAATTGCGAATATCCAAAATAACTAACACCTGTATATACATAAGGAGTAGTTTTTTGTCCTGGCTTACTTAAGTCAAAATCAAAAAAATTAAATTCTACTCCAACAGAAGCTTCTTTAATATCGTTTTTGAAACTTAAATTTCTTGCAATTTTACTTTTTATGGTAGATTTTGCGTCATCTCCAGCAACTGTAGATTGAATGTAGGAAAACCTGAAAGCGAGTCTTGGAGTTTTATTCCATTTGTATAAAATTCCGAAGGCAGGTTCGTTCGGATTTATAAATGATGATGTTCCAACATCACCAACAACATTGCTTCCTCCTAGGAAAGCACCAATTTCATGGATCTGGGCATTTGCAGAACCAATAAATAAAAACAAGATTAGGGCAAAAAAGTTTTTCATAAGTTTTTTTAAATTTGCGTGCAAATATAATAATTCTGTCCACTAATTTGACATGAAATCAGTTTTTATGAAATTATATCTAAAATTATTGATTTTTCTTGAAAATATTCAAACCTATATCATTAACGCAAATTTGTAGTATTGTAGTATAATTTGGTGTTCTAATTCCTTTTGTCTTCTCCCCAAAGTAGTTTTTTGCGAAGCGTTTTCAGGAAAGTTTCCTCATGAATTTCGACCATATTAATTTGGAATGGTGTTTTTTTTATTTTTAGAACAGTATCGTTTTCTACAGTTGCAATTCTAGAATCTAAAGATACAAGATATTGTTTTTCTCTACCAGAAACTTTTAGTTCTATTTCGGTTTCGTCTGTAATAACAAGTGGTCTCGCGTTTAGATTGTGAGGAGCAATGGGCGTAATTACCAAGCTTTTTACATCGGGAGTTAATACTGGACCGCCGCAACTTAAGGAATATCCTGTAGATCCAGTTGGGGTTGAAATAATTAATCCGTCTGCCCAATAGGAATTTAGATATTCGCCGTTTAGTGCCGTTTCTATAGTAATCATCGAGGTTGTGTCTTTTCGGCTTACGGTAACTTCGTTTAAGGCAAAATTTATTTCTTCTATTTCTTTGTTTTCCGATGAGCAAGTCAAACTTAATAATGTTCTTGGCGAAATTTTGTAATTTTTTTCTAAAACCAATTGCAAAAATTCGGAAATATTTTCTTGCTGAACCGATGCTAAAAATCCCAATCTACCAGCATTAATTCCCAAAATCGGAATGCCAGAATCCCGAACATAAGTTACAGCTCGCAAAATGGTTCCATCCCCGCCAATGCTGAGCAACATATCAAAACTGCTATCGAGTTCCTTGTAATTGCCAAAGGTTTTGTATTCTTTTTTTACGATTTCTTCCTTGTAAAGAATTTTCAGGAAATTTTCCTCAATAACCAACTCTACATTATTGGCATTAAAAAAGATGAAAATATCTCGAATAATTGGTCGAGTGTCGTTTTGATAATATTGTCCAAAAATGGCTATTTTCATTGGTTATTGAATTCGTTTTTTTATGATGATTAGAATAATAGAATCTATAAATCATCAAAACTGATTTTATATATTTAGGTATTTTTCTAAGTATTCCGAGCGTTCTTTTAGGATATTTATATAATCGTCCTCCTGATGTTCGGAAACTATTTCGTAATTGTATCGTCTAAAGGACTGAATGATATCGTTTATTTCGCCCAAACTAATCTTCATTGTAATTTGAACCGTTTCAAAATCCGAATCCGAAACAAACAATCCCAATAGTTTACCATTATTGCTTTCTACAATTTGAGTAATCTGGCTCATAGAATAATGCGATGCCGATTTTTTTACAACAATAGTTCCGCCTTGTTCCTTCAAAAAAGGTGTTTGATAAAATAATTTTATAATGGTTTCAATATCAAAATAACCAAGATATTTGTTGTCTTGATCCAAAACTGGAATAATTGTAGCATTGTTTCTGGCAAATACTTCTAAAACATCAAAGAAAATATTACTGTCTCGAACAAAAAAACCTTCTAAACCATATCTGTAATCCGAAACTTTTTTGCTAAAATCAAAACCATCAAGTTCCTCTCGGGAAATGCTACCTATATATACATCATCTTCGAGCACAGGAAAATGCGAGAAATTATTTTCCTCGAAAAACTCCTGAACTTCCGCAATAGTTTCATAGCTTTTTACGGCTTTGTAATCATTACTAATATAGTTTGCGATTTCTGTCATATAAATAAAGGCATTAAATGCGATGCAAAATAATCAAAATTATGCAGAAAGACCTAAGTTTACTTTGTATTTTTGCATAACAAATTTAACAAAACCATATCAATAAGTATTCCAATGACAAAGTTAAGCGTAAATATTAACAAAATTGCCACTTTACGAAATGCTCGTGGCGGAAATGTTCCAGATTTATTAAAAGTAGCTTCCGATATCCAGAAATTTGGCGCTCAAGGAATTACTATTCATCCGCGTCCAGACGAACGACATATCCGTTATCAAGATGCGCGCGATTTAAAATCGATAGTTTACACGGAATACAATATTGAGGGAAATCCTTTGGAGCGCTCTTTTGTGG
Source organism: Bacteroidota bacterium (assembly GCA_043783485.1). Lineage (GTDB taxonomy): Bacteria > Bacteroidota > Bacteroidia > Flavobacteriales > Flavobacteriaceae > Flavobacterium. The sequence goes on along the minus strand of JAYVZI010000057.1, from coordinate 20,598 downwards.
ATTTAGTTTTGGAATGCAAACCAACGCAAGTTACTTTAGTTCCGGATGCGAATGATAATTTAACGTCGAATGCAGGTTGGAATACCATCAAAAACAAAGATTTTTTAACCGAAATCATTCAGGAATTTAAGCGTCATAATATCAGAACATCGGTATTTGTAGATCCCGATTTGGAAATGATTCAAGGCGCAAAAATAATTGGAGCAGACCGAATCGAATTGTACACCGAAGCTTTTGCGCATGAATATGGGTTAGGAAATAAATCCGCAATCGAACCCTACACAAAAGCCGCAATTTTGGCAAATGAACTCGGAATTGGGATTAATGCTGGACATGATTTGAGTTTGGATAATATTCAGTTTTTCAAAGAAAATATTCCAAATTTACTAGAAGTTTCTATTGGTCATGCGCTTATTTCTGAAGCTATTTATTTAGGTTTAGATAATGTGGTAAATATGTATTTACAAAAAATGAAATCATAAATGTTACGCTCTAAAATAGAAGGTCAAGGCAATCCATTACTTATTTTGCATGGTTTTTTGGGCATGTCCGATAATTGGAAAACATTGGCAACGCAATATGCAGAATATGGATTTGAGGTTCATGCTTTAGATATAAGAAATCATGGTCGAAGTTTTCATTCCGATGATTTTAGTTACGAAATCATGACGCAAGATATTTTGGATTATTGCAAAGCCAATAATTTAAATAATATAGATATAATTGGACATTCTATGGGCGGAAAAGTTGCAATGCTTTTTGCTACAACTTATTCAGGAATGGTCGAAAAATTGATAATTGCAGATATTGGACCAAAATTTTATGAGCAACATCATCAAAGTATTCTTGCGGGATTAAACGCTGTCGATTTTTCTAAAAAACCAAGCAGAGCAGAAGTCGAAGAAATTTTATCAAGCTATATTCCGGATTTTGGAACCCGTCAATTTTTGATGAAAAGCTTGTTTTGGCAGGAAGCTGGGCAATTGGCATTTCGGTTTAATCTCGAAGTTTTTAATAAAAAAATAGACGAAATAGGAAAAGCATTGCCAGAAAATGCAATTTTTTCAAAACCAACTCTTTTTATTCGCGGCGGAAATTCCAATTATATTCTTGATGAGGATTTAGAGGCAATTAAACTTCATTTTCCTGATTCAAAATTAGAAACAATTCCAAATGTTGGGCATTGGCTTCATGCCGAAAATCCAAAACTATTTTTGGAGAAAACTTTAGAGTTTCTAAAATTTTAATACATTTACAAAAATAAAAAAACTATGAAACTACTCATCAGAATTTTAATTACAGCTGTTTTAGTCATGATAATTGCACATTTCATGGACGGTGTTCAGTTGCAAGACGGAATAAAAACATCTATAATTGTGGCGCTTGTTTTAGGAGTTTTAAACCTGATTGTAAAACCAATTTTGGTATTTTTTACATTTCCAATAACCTTAGTAACTTTAGGATTGTTTCTTCTGGTAATTAATGCAATAATTATTTTATTATGCTCTAAATTAGTATCTGGTTTTCATGTAGATAGTTTCTGGACGGCATTATTATTTAGTATTATTCTGTCAATTTCGCAATCTATTTTGTTTAGATTGACCAAAGAAGATAAATAGAAAAAACTACCAATTAAAAACTTGTTTGGGTTGCAAAAATTTTATACTTTTGCAACCCAATTTTAGTATATAAAAAACAGAGAAATGGATATCAGAAGAATAGCAATAAACGCTGTAACAGAAATTATAGAAATTACAATATTTCAAACAGACTACAAAGGTCAAGTAGCAAAACGCATCAACGAAAAAATGCCGCTTGCAACCGTAAAAGGATTTCGTAAAGGAGCAGTGCCAAAGGATTTAGTAGAAAAACAATACGGAAAATCAATAAAAGAGGAAGAGGTAAAAAAAGTGGTAGATTTAGCCTTAGAGCGATTCATAACTTCAGAAAGACTAAACCTTCTTGGAACGCCATTACCAGTACAAAAAGAAATCTTCAATTGGGACTTAGAAAACCTAACTTTTCAATACGAAATCGGATTGGTTCCCAACTTTACTTTAGATCTAGATGCAAAAACCAATGTAACCAAATACATTATCTCGGCAGATGAAAAAATGATCGACGGACAAGTTATACGCATTCAAAAACAATTTGGAACAGCAACTCCATCGGAAATCGTAGCGGCAAATTCGGATATTTCAGTAACATTCTCAAACGAATCTAACGGAATAAACGAAGCAACAACTTTTGCTTTAGACATTTTCAAAGACAAAAAAACCGCAGACAAATTTATTGGCAAAAAAGTTGGCGATATAGTAACTGTAAATACAAAAGGATTATTCGAAGACGATCATCAACTAATGGACGTACTAAAAGTAAGTCATGAAGACGTTCACGGACTAGAAATAGATGTAGATTTCACCATCGAAAGCATCAACGAAACTAAGCCAGCTGAACTTAACCAAGAACTTTTCGACAAACTTTTTGGAGCAGGAAACGTAGCAACTCTAGCCGAATTGAAAGCAAAAATAAAGGAAGATGCCGAAAATCAATTCGCACAACAAGCAGAGCAAAAATTAACCGACGATGTAGTAAATGCATTAATCGAAAACACAAAATTCGATTTACCAAAAGACTTTTTAGTAAAATGGTTGCAAACCGCAGGCGAAAAAAACCTAACTCCAGCACAAGCCGAAGTAGAATATAATCGCTCCGAAAACGGATTGCGTTTCCAACTTATCGAAGGAAGAGCCATGGCGCAAAGCGATATCAAAATTAATTTTGAAGACCTAAAAAGCTTTACCACAAAAAACATCCGTCAGCAAATGGCACAATTCGGACAAACAAACCCAACAGATCAAGAAGTCGAAGGGATTGTAGCCCGCGTATTGTCTAACCAAGACGAGGTTCGACGATTGTCGGAACAAGTAACCAAGGACAAAATGTTGCAATTGCTAGTCGAAAAAGCAAATCCAACAACAAAAGAAGTAACTTACGACGAATTTATTGCTGCCCAATACGGAGAATAATTTCTAAAAAATGAGTATCTTTGAGCGTCAGAAATTATTTTTTTGACGCTTTTTTATTAAAAGCCAATCCAGCTATACGTTCCAAGCTTTATCGTTTCAAACCATTTTTGTAACCACAAAAAGAGCTTCCTTTGGTCGCTTTTTTGCGGCAACAAAAAATTGGTTTTCAACCTCAAAAGGCTTTCCACTTTTATCTGGGCTAATTCACAATTTATAATTCACAATTTAAAATTAATTTTTAAGATGAACTACGGAAAAGACCCGAGAGCTGCGCTCGAACAGGCGAAGCAATTTCAAAAATTTGCAACCAAGCACCACGGCGTAAACGCAATGTACTACGACAAAATAGTCGCAGCCATGACACCAACAAACATGACGCCATACATTATCGAAGAACGCCAACTCAACGTTTCTCAACTAGATGTTTTTTCTAGATTAATGATGGACCGAATCATTTTTCTAGGAACAGGAATAGACGATCAAATCGCAAACATCGTACAAGCACAATTATTGTTTTTAGAAAGTGCAGATGCTAGCAAAGACATTCAAATTTATCTAAACTCGCCAGGCGGAAGCGTTTATGCAGGATTAGGAATTTACGACACCATGCAATACATCAAACCAGATGTAGCAACAATTTGCACAGGAATGGCAGCATCTATGGGAGCCGTTTTACTTTGTGCAGGAGCAGCAGGAAAACGTTCGGCATTACCACATTCACGAGTAATGATTCACCAACCATCTGGCGGAGCGCAAGGCGTAGCAACAGATATGGAAATCAACTTACGAGAAATGCTAAAACTAAAAGACGAATTATACAATATAATTTCTCACCATTCAGGACAAACTTTCGATAAAGTTCACAAGGATTCCGAACGCGATTATTGGATGATTGCAGACGAAGCCAAAGCATACGGAATGATTGATGAAGTGTTGAGAAGAAGTTAAATTTAGTTTCAAAGTTACAAAGTTGCAAAGGTTCAGAATTTTCTGTCTTTGCAACTTTGCAACTTTGCAACTTTGCTACTAAAAAATAATGGCAAAAGAAAAATTAGAATGCTCGTTCTGCGGAAGGAAAAAACCAGAAACCAGTTTATTAATAGCTGGAATCGATGCGCATATTTGCGATAAATGTATTGAGCAAGCACACGGAATTATTATCGAAGAACTTAAATCCAGCCCAAACTCAAAAAGCGGATCAGATTTAGTTTTGCGCAAACCAAAGGACATTCGTGCCTTTTTGGATCAATACGTAATTGGACAAGATCAAACCAAAAAAGTAATGTCGGTTGCAGTTTACAATCACTACAAACGATTAATGCAGCAAGAAACCAATGACGATGTAGAGATCGAAAAATCGAACATTATAATGGTAGGACAAACGGGAACCGGAAAAACGTTGGTTGCAAAAACCATTGCAAAAATGCTCGATGTGCCGTTGGCAATTGTCGATGCAACGGTTCTTACAGAAGCAGGATATGTTGGAGAAGATGTAGAAAGTATCCTAACGCGTTTGCTACAAGCAGCGGATTATGATGTCGAAAAAGCCGAACGCGGAATCGTTTTTATAGATGAAATAGATAAAATTGCTCGAAAAAGCGATAATCCATCAATAACTCGGGATGTTTCTGGCGAAGGAGTTCAGCAAGCTCTACTTAAACTTCTTGAGGGAACTGTTGTAAATGTTCCACCAAAAGGAGGACGAAAACATCCAGACCAAAAATTTGTTGAGGTCAATACTCAAAATATTTTGTTTATTGCTGGTGGTGCTTTCGATGGAGTAGAACGCATTATTTCCAAAAGGCTAAACCGTCAAGCGATGGGATATAGCACCTCGAAAAACGCAGATAATATAGATAAAGACAATTTATTGCAATATATTATTCCTAAAGATATCAAAGATTTTGGTTTAATTCCAGAAATTATTGGTCGTTTGCCAGTGCTAACTCACATGGATCCGTTAGATCGAGAAACTTTGAGAGCTATTTTGACACAACCTAAAAATGCATTGATTAAACAATATCAAAAATTGTTTTTGATGGACGAAGTAGAATTTACAATTACCGACGAAGCGTTGGATTTTATTGTAGATAAAGCTCTAGAATACAAACTTGGTGCCCGCGGATTGCGCTCATTATGCGAGGCTATACTTACGGATGCTATGTACGAATTACCTAGTTCCGACGAAAAGTTCTTGAATATTGATAAAGAATATGCACACCATACTTTGACAAAAAATCTTTTGAAAAGATTAGAAATAGCTTCTTAATTTTTTGAAATTTAAATAAAAAAAATCCCAAACTCATAATTGAGTTTGGGATTTTTTCATTTTTATACGAGTTTATTTAACCAATCCGCCACCACTTTTTACTTTTTCGGTTTGGATATCGGTATTTTCTTTTTGAAGTTTTAAATTTCCAAAATTATAAGTCAAGGAAACTCTAAAAGTTCTTGAATCTTGTTTTTGTCTGAAAGTAGTTTCTAGATTTTCTCCAGCGATTAATGCATTAATTTGATTGGAATTAAAAACATCAAAACAATGCAATCCTACTTTTAGTTTTTTGTTCATGAAATCCTTATTAAAGGAAATGTCAAATTGCTGAATAGGTTTTGTTATTTTATAAATTTCCCAATTTCCTGTTGGCAAAATGTAATATGTCATCGAATTCTTTACGCCCCAAGGCAAAATAATTTGTGATTGCGCAGCATAATTCCAAATGGCTTTGTTGGTATAAGGAAAAATATATCCTTTTATATCAGATTTTATGTAGTTGATATTCAGGAAAATATAATTCATTTTGTCCATATCGTTCATTCGGTTTTTGAATTCTTCTTTTCCTTTTAGGAAATAATCCAAAGGAATTGGAAACGATGCATAAGCAGAAAAGGTGCTAAATTTATCGAATTGTTGAAAAGTTTGATTGCTTACGGGTTGAGTTGCATTGGCATCGGCACTAAAAACAAAAAGATTATTATCCTTAGAACTGGTAAGATTCATTCCTAAATTCACGAATTGAAATGCCGAAATTTTGAACTCATAATTATCAAAAAACGTAGGATTTAAAAATAAATTTCCTTGAGATGTATTGTATTGATCAAAGTTAGATGTGTTGTTTGGATCTAAATTATTGTAATTGGGCTGGCTTATTTTTCGGGAATAGGAAGCCGAAATATTCACATTATCATTCACGGCATAAAGCGCACTTAGATTTGGAAAAAGGTTGTTGTTTTTGAATTTTATTTTACCAGCAAGTGTATTCGTAACTCTTTCTACATCAAAGTTTTCATAGCGCAATCCTGCTGTGAAACTAAATTTTTTGATTTTTTTTCTGGCTTCTACATAAAAGGCCAAATTGTTCTCAGTGTAATCAAAAGTGATTGCATTTGTCCCAGAATTGGTGTAATATTTCCCGTTATCGGTTACTTTCAAAGTATTGAATTTACCTCCAGTATTGATAGAAAACTTCATTTTTTCGAAAGGAAATGCGAAATCATATTTTAGATAATCGTTTACCAAATCAAAATTTATGGCTGTGTTATTAAATGAATTAGAATTTGTCAAATTATCTAAAGCATCGGAATTTGTAATTGGCTTTTTATTATAAAAATTGCTAAACGCAGTAATATCTAGCGTTCGGCCAATTGTATCTAGCTTGGTTTTGAATTGCAAACTCAAATCGTGGTTGTTGTTTTTGGTTTTTGTAGCTCCAGAATTAGAGTAATTAATGTTATCGCTAGTTGTTGTTGCATCAAAAGCGCTACGGTCATTTGCGAAATTTCCGTTATAATTAAAAAGCAAATTAGATTTAGAGGTTAATTTATAATTGGTTCCAACTCTAAAATATAAATTTCGGTTTGTGTTTACCGTTAAGTTTTTTTGAAGCAGAATTTTATCGGGATTAAAGGCTGTAAATTTTTGCTCATTATTGGATCTGTTTTCGCTATCAATGTAGTTATAGCCCAACATAGTTTGCCAGCTCAAGTTTTTTTCTTTTCCGTTTAAAAGAATTTGTGGACTTGGTTTTTGGTATTTATTAAAGTTATAATTAATATTAAAACTAGCATTAATACCTTTTAATCGTTTGGAACTGGTAACAATATTTATGATCGATCCGCTTGCATTTGCATCGTAAGCAGCTCCAGGATTGTAAATAAGTTCTACTTTTTCTATGGCATTTGCAGGAAGAGAGTTTAAGTAATTTTGCAAATCATTCCCCGAAAGTGAGCTTGGAGAACCATCAATGTAAATAGAAACTCTTTTTCCATTCATAGTAATGCTACCAGTTGGCGAGGTAATTACTCCGGGTAATTTTTTCACGGCCTCCAGACTGCTTCCGCTATTGAGCATTGCGTTGTCCTTTACCGCAATGGTTGTTTTATCGGATTCGACTTTGATGTATTTTTTCTGAAACGAAACTTTTACTTCGTCTAGTTTATTTATTTTAGGTTTTACAGTATCGAGTGCGGCACTGGATTTTGTAGTTTCTTGCGCAAATGATGAAAAGGCGAAGAGTAACATTATTGTTGAAAATATTGATTTCATATGTTTTGTTTTTTGATTGTTGATTAATTTTTTTACAAATTTGATATTTAAAGAAATATAATAAGTTTCATATTATAATTTGAGGCTTAATTATTTGTAAAAAGGTAATTTTTCTTTTGATTAGAAAGAGTTAATTTTGATTTTGTTCATTGGCAAACGGATTTTGATGGATGATTAATAATAAGACTTTAAAAATCAAAAAATGTTACAAGCTTTTTTTTAAGATTTTATTTAAAATAAAAAAACCCTACAAATGCAGGGTTTCTTGAGGTTTATTAGTCATAGATTTATTATTGTATCACAAACTCTACGCGTCGATCAGCAGTGTTTTGAGCTTCGTTGCAATTGCTATTACAATTGGATAATGATTGGGTTTCTCCAAAACCTTTTGCATTAAGTCTATCTGGATTAATACCGTTTTTGATCAAGTATTTTTTGGTTTCTTGAGCTCTTTTTTCTGATAAAATCAAATTATAAGTATCAGAACCTTTATTGTCCGTATGCGCGTTGATGCTGATTTTCATTTCAGGATTTTCGGTCAAAACAGTTACAATTTTGTTCAATGACAATGTAGATTCTCTTTTGATAGATGATTTATCGAAATCGAAATAAATTTTTTCGATAGCAATTACTGTTTTGTTTTCTTTTACAACAATAACTGGTTTATCTTGATTTAAAGCAACATCTAATTTTGAGTTTCCGATACTAGCTGTAATTACAGGTAATTCGAAGTTTTCATAACCTTCTTTATTTGCTACAACTGTATATTTTTCCGATGGTTCTACATTAAATTTATAACCTCCATCTTCGCCAGTGGTTTGGTTTGCAACTAGAGTTCCTTCCTCATCAATTAATGATATTTTCGTGTTTGGCATTGCGATTTTACTAACGCTTTCAAATACATTTCCGCTTAAAACAGGTTCGAAAAGTGCATTTTCAAATTTGTAAATATCGTATGAACCAATAGAGTTCCATCTGTTTGAGGTTACATATCCTTTGCTTTTTGTAGCAAATATAAATGCAATTTCGTCCGAAGGTGTATTTATTGTTTTTCCTAAATTTAAAGGAGTTGAGTAGGAGTTCTTTTTTATTTTAGATACAAAGACATCTTTTCCTCCAAAACCAGCAAAACCATTCGACGAAAAGTAAAGCGATTTCATATTTGGGGTAATATACGGATGACTTTCGTTAGCAATAGTATTTATTGTATTCCCTAAATTAATAGGGTTTACAGGCATTCCAAGTTCATTAAGGTCTGCAATATACAAATCGAAACCACCAAAACCTCCTGGCATATTCGATGAAAAATACATTTTTTTACCATCGGGAGTAACTACAGGGTTTTCTATAGAGTAGGTGGCATTGTTAAAAATTACTGGCTCTTCATTTACCCATTTGCAACGGCAAACTGGATCAAAATCAGATTTATACAATTGATAATTACTTGTATTATCATTATTACTTTTTGTGTAATAAATAACCATTTCGTCTGGCGAAAAGGTAATTCCACCTTGGTTTCCGTTAGATCTAATTAATCTCGAAAAGAATAATGGTTTAGAAAGATTTCCGTATTTATCGATATCTAAACAATATAAATTTGAATATGGTTCGTTTGTTACTTTATCTTTTCCAGCCCCTATTTCTCCAATTTTTCTTGAGGAATACATAATGTATTTATTTTTGAAAAACGTGGAGCCTACCTCGGTAAGTTTTGAGTTTATTCCGGTATTTGTTAGCGTGAAACTGAAATTACTTTCCAAAATTTCGTTTTTTGGAGCAGATAATTCTATAAGATTTTCGTTGTTTGTATATGCATCTTGGGCAAATGCAGGAAGTATTAAAATAAGTATAAAAACTAGGATAATATTTTTCATTGTGTAATATATAGGTCTTGAAATTTTTTCAAGCGCGAATATATTAGATTGTTTGTTTTTGGAAGAATTTAATAGATTAAGTGTTATAAAAATCGACGAAATGCACAAAAAATGATTTTTATGTAACGTTTATTTAATTTTAATGATTTTACTTAGCAATTTGTGCATGAATTTTTAGTAGTATCAACAACTCGTTTTCCGCCACTTCCGCCACAAACTTTGTTTGAAGAACAGGAGGAAAATAAAATTATTATTATCAGGAATAATACTTTTTTCATTTGTAAAAATTTATATTATTTCATGCTCAATAACTGTTCCAAATAATCCCGTTGATTGGATAATCTTGGGATTTTGTGTTGTCCGCCCAATTTGTCATTTATTTTGAGCCAATCATAAAATAAATTTTCTCGAGCTACATTTATAGATAATGAATTCAAAGTCATGTTATTATAACGTTTTGCTTCGTAATCGGAATTTAAGGTTTGCAAAGTTTCGTCTAATATTTTTTGAAATTGCAAAATATCATCTGGCTTTTTGTTAAACTCTATCATCCATTCATGAGCGCCTTTTTCTTTATCTTTCATGAAAACAGGCGCGACGGTATAATCTTTCACCTCGGAATTGGATATTTGACAGGCTTTTGCAATGGCCATATCGGTATTTTCTACCATTAATTCTTCGCCAAAAACATTAATATGATGCTTGGTCCGACCCGTAACTCGAATTCGATACGGATTTAATGAAGTAAACCGAACGGTATCTCCAATTAAATAACGCCAAAGTCCTGAATTTGTGGTTATTACTATTGCGTAATTTTTGAATAATTGCACATCAGCCAATCTAATTGCGGTTTGGTTTTGAGTTCCAAAAGTATCCATTGGAATAAATTCGTAAAAAATCCCATAATCCAACATCAATAATAAATCGCTTGAATTATTAAGATCCTGAATGGCAAAAAATCCTTCGGAAGCGTTATAAATTTCGTAATATTTAAAATTATTTTTAGGTAAAATTTTCTGATATTGATCTCGATAAGGATCAAAACTCACTCCGCCATGAAAATAAACCTCGAGATTTGGCCAAACTTCCATCAGGTTTTCTTTGCCAGTTTCTTCCAAAACTTTGTTCATCAAAACCATCATCCACGAGGGAACTCCGGCAAAACTGGTTACGTTTTCGTTAATTGTTTCTTTAATTATAGCCGTAATTTTGGTTTCCCATTCACTCATTAACGAAATTTTGCTGCTTGGAGTAGAACTAAATTCTGCCCAAATTGGCATATTTTCTATTAAAATAGCAGATAAATCTCCAAAAAAAGTATTGTTGTTTTCGTAAATCTGAGAACTTCCTCCCAATCTTAGGCTTTTCCCTGTAAACATTTCGGAATTTTCGTTGTTATTCAAATACAAACACAACAAATCTTTGCTTCCCTTGTAATGACAATCCTCTAAGGCTTCGTTACTTACGGGAATAAATTTGCTTTTTGAATTGGTTGTTCCGCTGGATTTCGCAAACCATTTTATAGGTGTTTCCCAAAATACATTTTGCTCGCCTTTTCGCGTTCTTTCTATTAATGGTTCTAAATCTTCGTAACTCGATATTGGAATTCTTTCGGCAAATGTTGCGTAAGTTTTTATAGAATTAAAATCATATTTCTGACCAACAACCGTATTTTCTGATGATTTTACTAAATTAAAAAGCAATTCTTCCTGAACTTCATTCGGATATTTCAAAAACAACTCCATTTGATGAATGCGCTGTTTTAGGAACCATGATGCGATTGAATTTATTAAAGAAATTGGCATTTTTTGAAATTACGAATTATGAATTACGAATAAGGATTGATAACTTTACCAAAAATAACAAAATTTGTTTAACTTGAAACTTTAAACCACAAACTTTAAAAAATGACTTACGAAGGAGTTTTAACCAAAATGCAAACCGAAATCGGAAATCCAATACAATATTATATGGTTTTCGAGAATAATTTCTTAAATGTCAATCAGTTATTGGGTAAAAATATCGAAATTCAGTTTCAAGGTTATCAATGTTTGAATTGCGGTAAAAAAAAGAAAATTTTCCGTCAAGGATTTTGTTATGATTGCTTTATGTCATCTGCCTCGGCTGGCGATTGGATTATGAAACCCGAACTTTCTACGGCGCATTTGGACATCGAAGATCGCGATTTAGTTTACGAAAAAAAGGTCCAATTGCAACCACATATTGTTTATTTGGCTTTGTCAAGCGAAGTAAAAGTAGGAGTAACTCGTGGATCGCAAGTGCCAACCCGATGGATAGATCAAGGAGCAACGCAAGCAATTCCGGTAGTTGAAGTTCCAAATAGATATTTGGCAGGAATTACGGAAGTGGCGCTAAAAAAATTGTATGCCGACAAAACCAACTGGCAAAAAATGCTCAAAAATGATGTTGCTCCAGCCGATTTATTTAAAGAAAAAGCGAGTCTCAAATATTTAATTCCAAAAGAGGCACAAGAATTTTACGATATTAATCTCAATAGTATTACCGAAATGCATTTTCCTGTTCTAGAATATCCAAAAAAAGTAACGAGCTTAAATCTAGATAAAACGCCTAATTATTCAGGAAAATTATCGGGCATAAAAGGTCAATATTTAATTTTTGAAGACGGAACAGTTTTTAATGTGCGAACTTTTGAAGGATTTGTTGTTTCGATTTCTGTTTAAGGAAAAAATTATGGTTTCTTCTTTTTGTTTAGCCAACCATTTAGTAAGTCTTTTGCCTTTTCTTTCACTTCCTCTTTAGCTTTTTCCTTTACTTCCTCTTTGGTTGTCGGAACAACAGTTTTAGTGGTGTCCCCAGGTTTTTTGTTTTTGTTTATCAAATCGCTCAAGGTAGAAGTCCCTTTTTTTACCAACTTTTCTTTTTGTTGTTTAACTAATTGCGTAGTTAGGTTAGAAACCGCGGTTTTCATATCGGTTGTAATTTTTGGGCTGCTAAAATTACCGGTCATAACTGCATTTATTGGAATGTTTTGCAATTTTGCAGCATCCTCTGGAGTTAGTTTTGCAAGTAATGCATTGGCTTCGGAGCCTAAATATTTTGCTGGAACATCAAATTTTAGACTGTAATTCATACTCTGATCAAAACCGTGAGATCCACCAATCGTTGCTTTTATATCTTGATATTTGATGTCAAATGGTTTTACATTTACCTTTCCGTTTGTAAAACTCAAAGCTGCTTTTATGTCATTTAGATTTAATTTTTTTAGATCTAAAAACTTAATATTCGATGTTAATGATGTTAATAATGTCGAATTACTGGAATTTATGGTTGTCGATAGCATTTGTCCAATCAAATCTCCTGTTAATGTTTTTAAGTCTGGAGCCATTGTTTTCCCGTCTAAATTTCCGTTTAATTTTATTGTCGAATTTAGTTTTCCATTAATAATTCCAGCAATTGGAGCAATTTTTTTGAGCATTTCTAACTGCTTAAAGGATTGTGAAATATCCACTTGATTGAGTCCTAAATTCATATCGAAAGTTGGAACTTTTCCCTTAGTAGAAACATTTCCGTTTACAGCAATTATCCCATCAAAAATGGATGTTTTTACGTTTTCGAAAGTTACTTTTTCCTCTTTTACAATTAGCTTCCCCGAAACATTTTTCAGGATCAAATTGTCATAAAGTACCGTATTGGCTTTTGCCGTGAGCGTACAATTTAGAAAAGCAGGAATTTTCATAGCATCTGCTTTTTTGTTCTCGTTAGCTGTTTTTTCGGAAGTTGTCATGAAATCCGAAACTGCAATTTGATTGGAATTCATATTAAAATTCCCTTTTAATTCCTGATTTCTGAACATAAAGCCATAAAAATTTTCGAGGATTCCAGTTACACTAATATCGCTTTTTCCTGTTGTAGCGTTAAATTGTTGCAGGTTTACGCGACTCGGATTAAACTGGACTAATGCGTTGCTAATGTTCATGGTTTTGCCATTTTCATCGGCGTATTTAAAGCCAGATAAACTCATTGTTCCCGCATTATTTATGTTTTGATACTCGCTTTTTTCGACAGATTGCATATCAAATTTGGTTGTAACATCCGCTTTCAAAATTCCAGAAAGAGGTTTTTTGAGTTTTATAGGATAGGCTTGCGAAAGATTTCCGAGGTTTATTGTTCCTTTCAAAGCCGCATCTACAAGTGCATTTGTACTGATATTTTTGATGTTTGCTTTCGCATTAAAAACATCTTGATCGATAGAGAAAGACAGTTTGTCTAAATTTACATAAGTATCGTTTAAAACCCCAGTTTCATTGATGATTTTTGTATCTATAATAATATTTTTTACAGATTTTGGTAAATTTGGATATTGAAACGATGCATTGTTCGATGCAATTGCAACATTAAATTTAGGAACAGAAGTTGTTGAATACAAGCCTTTTGCAAATCCTACAACCGTAAAATCGCCACTTGTTTTTACGTTATCCAAACTCGATGCATAAGCCGAAGGAATTAATCCCAAAAAGTTTTTGAATGACGAAGTTGGCGTTTTAAAGGTCAAATCATAATCCTGACCAGCCTCGACTAACTGGATAAATCCATTAAATTCTAATGGTAATTCGTTAATTTTTGCTTTGTTTTCTTTGAAACTGTATTTACTTTTTTCTAAATCAATACCAAGAACCGCGTCGAGCGAAAGTTTTACTTTGTTCATGTAATTTACTTTATCCATATCTAACGATATTTTTGCTGTCGATTTTGTAACTAAATCTAGTTTTTGAGCAGCAAAATCTCCAGTTCCTTCATGGTCTAGACTGTCAATAACCATTTTTATTTTAGAACCTTCGTCAAAGTATTTAAACCTAAAATTTTCTAATTTATATTCCTGTATTTTTAGATTTAGCGGATTACTTTTGCCGTTATCTTTATTATTATCCTTTAATGCAATATCGTAATTTCCAATTCCGTCTTTATTGAAAATAATATTTATCAAACCGTTTTTTGAGGATATCCCTTGTATATTTATAGCTTCGTTTTTGCCTTTAAAAAGTTCTTTGATGGACATTTTTAAATTTAATTCGCCTAACGAAACCAACGTATCTCCAGCAAATGGGGCTTTATTTATGATTACCAATTGATCTAAAGTAACATTTGCATTAGGAAAATTTTTGAATAAACTCAAATCTGCATCGGCAAATGTAACTTTGGCATCGACTTTCTCGTTTATGGCTTTTGCGATTTTTGCCTTTATTTCGTCTTTGAAAAAATAGGGAATTGCAAAAAGCGAAACCGCTAAAAGGAATATCAAAATTGCGACTATTTTTAAAATTTTCTTAAACATAATGGGTTTTTTTAATTCGAAAACAGCTACAATAATCTTGCCGTTTATACAAAAATAGTGTTTTATGATTTATGGGATTTGTAAAATTTTCATAAAATGCATTGTTTTATCTTTTAATAGTTAAAAGAGTTAGAAATAGTTTTCAACAGAAACGCGTTTTCATTTCTATTCTAAAATTCTTTTTAGTTAATTTGCTTTTAATATGAATTCGCAAAATCAAATCGTTTTATCGCTAGGAAGTAATCAGGGAAACCTATTGGAAAACATTCAATTGGCGATAAAAACCATTCATAATCAGGTTGGTACTGTTGTAAAAGTTTCTAAATTGTACGAAACGCCTTCTTGGGGATTCGAAAGTGATTTGTTTTATAATTGTGCGATTTTAATTCATACAAGCAAATCGGCCGCCAAAGTTTTGTCTAAAATCCTAAAAATCGAAAAAGACTTAGGCCGAAAACGAACACAAACTAAGGAATACGAATCTAGAATTATAGATATTGATATTATTAGTTGTAACGAGGAAATTATAAAGTCCGAAAATCTTACCGTTCCGCATGTGCTTTTGCAAGAAAGATTATTTGTTTTGTTACCAATAAATGATTTAAAAACCAATTGGAAACATCCCGTTTTAAACAAAGATATTAAGGAACTTATTGCAATTTGCGAGGACAAAAGTATTTGTAAAATGGTTTCGGAATTAGAATCGCCATTAGCAAATTTAAAACTTGAAAACTTTAATTACATAGCAATCGAAGGAAATATTGGAGCTGGAAAAACAACTTTGACCACGAAAATAGCCGAAGATTTTAATGCAAAAACAGTTTTAGAACGATTTGCTGACAATCCATTTTTGCCAAAATTTTACAAAGATCAAAACCGATATGCTTTTCCTCTCGAAATGTCTTTTTTGGCGGATCGATACCAACAATTATCCGATGATTTGGCACAATTCGACTTGTTTAAGGACTTTATTGTTGCGGATTATCATATTTTTAAATCATTGATTTTTGCCAAAGTAACTCTTGCCGAAGACGAATATAGATTGTACAGAAACTTGTTCGAAATTATTTATAAAGAAATGCCTAAGCCCGATTTGTATATTTATTTATATCAAAATACAGAGCGACTTTTGCAAAATATTAAGAAAAGAGGACGCAATTACGAGCAAGAAATTCCAGCCGAATATTTAGATAAAATCAATAAAGGATATTTAGATTATATCAAATCTCAAACCGACTTGAATGTCTTGATTATAGATGTTTCCGACAGAGATTTTGTCAAAAAACAGGAAGACTACGTTTTTATTTTAGATGAAATTAGAAATAGAATTAGGACTTAGTAGTTAAATTTTCTAAACAAATCCCAAATCACAATTCCTGCACTTACAGAAATGTTTAGCGAATGTTTGGTTCCCAATTGAGGGATTTCTATAGTTCCGTTGCAAATTTCGATTGCGGATTGGTTTACGCCAAAAACTTCGTTTCCAAAAACTAATGCATATTTTTTGTCCTTTTCTACTTCAAAATCTTGAAGAAAAATGGCGCTTTCGACTTGCTCAATTGCAAAAACAGAAACATTATCTTTTTTAAGATTTGCTATAACCTCCAAAACATTTTCATGATATTCCCAAACAACAGTTTCGGTTGCGCCGAGTGCAGTTTTATGAATTTCCTTATTAGGAGGTGTTGCTGTAATTCCGCATAAATATATTTTTTCTATCAAAAAAGCATCCGACGTTCGGAATACAGATCCAATATTATTCAAGCTTCGAATGTCGTCTAGGATGATGATAATTGGTGTTTTTTTTGCTTCTTTAAAATCCGAAATGGTTTTTCGGTCAAGTTCACTATTTTCTAATTTGCGCATGAATTGCTTGTTATTGGTTTTCAAAAAAAAAGCTCCCTAAAAAAAATAGGAAGCTCATTTATCTTTAAATAGAAATTTAGCTTTTTGGAGAAACCGGTGCAGCACCAGCAGGTCTTGGCAAAACATTTCCTTTAATATGCAAAACTTTTGTAGGTTGTCCTACAGCGTTTGATGTAACAGTTACTTGCTTGTCAAAAGCTTGACCAGCTCTATCAGTAGCGTATTTTACTACGATAACTCCTTTTTTTCCTGGAGCAATTGGCTCTTTTGGAGTTGTAGGAACGGTACAACCACATGATCCAGCTGTATTGGTAATAATTAATGGCTTGTTACCATTGTTTGTAAAAACAAATTCTCTTTTCCCGTCAGAATCCGCAGCAACCGTACCGTAATCAATAGTTTCTTTGTCAAAAACCATTCCTGCACCATCAACTTTTTTAAGTTTAACTTTTTTTGCTTTTTTAATCTCAGTTTTTGCAACCGCAACATCTTGAGCAAAAGTAACTGTAGAACCTAGTAAAAGAAACGCAGCTAATAATACTATTTTTTTCATTTTATTTTTTATATTAATTTTAATTATTAACAAATGTAAATAAAAAATTAAAATAGGAATATAAAATTTTCTTAAAAATTAATTATTTAAAAAAATACATTTTAAAACTATAAATAATTAAATTCGCTAACTATAAAAATTAAACGAAAATAACTTTGTCATCTACAGAAAAAATAGTCAAGGAAACCCCATTAATGAAGCAATACAACGAAATCAAAAGGAAATATCCCGATGCTTGTTTGTTATTTAGAGTTGGCGATTTTTACGAAACTTTTGGCGAAGATGCAGTTCGTGCTTCTAAAATTCTTGGGATTACACTTACAAAACGAGGTGCTGGATCCGAAACCGAAACTGCTTTGGCCGGTTTCCCGCATCATTCTATTAATACGTATTTGCCAAAATTGGTCAAGGCGGGACTTCGTGTAGCCATTTGCGATCAACTCGAAGATCCAAAAATGACTAAAACCATTGTAAAACGTGGTGTTACCGAATTAGTTACGCCAGGAGTTTCAATGAATGATGAAGTTTTGCAATCTAAATCTAATAATTTTTTGGCATCGATTTATTTTGGAAAAAAGAATATTGGCGTTTCATTTTTAGATATTTCGACAGGAGAATTTCTTACTGCGCAAGGTAATGATGAGTATATAGACAAATTATTGCAGAATTTCCAGCCAAGCGAAGTGCTGATTCCTAAAGAAAACAAGGTTACTTTTAAGGAGACTTTTGGCGAAGATTTCCATAATTTTTATCTGGAAGATTGGGTTTTCAAAGAAGATTATGCTCTTGAAACTTTGACTAATCATTTTCAAACCAATTCATTAAAAGGTTTTGGAATCGAGGATTTGAACGAAGGAATTATTGCCTCGGGAGCCATTTTGTATTATCTTTCGGAAACACAACACAATAAACGCCAACATATTACATCAATATCTCGAATTGCCGAAGATGCTTACGTTTGGATGGACCGATTTACAATCCGAAATCTTGAGTTGTACCATTCTTATAATCCAAATGCGGTAACTTTATTAGATGTAATCGATAAAACCAACTCTCCAATGGGTTCGCGATTGCTCAAACGTTGGTTGGCATTACCTCTCAAAGACATTAATAAAATAAAAAATCGTCACGAAGTTGTTACTTATCTTAAAGAAAACCAAGCGGTTCTCAAAAGTATTCAAACCCAAATAAAACAAATTTCGGATTTGGAACGGTTGATTTCTAAAATAGCCACAGGAAAAGTTTCGCCGCGTGAAGTTGTTTACCTAAAAGAATCATTAGATGCTATAATTCCTATCAAAACATTGGTTTTGCAAAGTCCGCAAGAAGCCGTAAAAATTATTGGCGATAGTTTGCACAGTTGTGATTTATTGCGAGAAAAAATAGGAAAAACCTTAAATAAAGATGCGCCAGTTGCTATTTCAAAGGGAAATGCAATCGCAAAAGGAATAAACGAAGAGTTAGACGATTTGCGAGCCATATCAACTTCTGGGAAAGCATTTTTGGAAGGAATCGAAAAACGAGAATCTCAAGCAACAGGAATTAATTCATTAAAAATTTCTTTCAATAATGTTTTCGGGTATTATATCGAAGTTCGAAATATGCACAAAGATAAAGTGCCAAACGAATGGATCAGAAAGCAAACATTGGTCAATGCCGAAAGATATATTACAGAAGAATTAAAAGAATATGAAACCAAAATTCTTGGTGCCGAAGAAAAAATTCAGAAAATAGAATCCGAACTTTTCGAGCAATTAATTGCTTGGATTGCTACTTATATTAAACCCGTACAATTAAATGCAAATTTGGTTGCGCAACTAGATTGCTTGACATCGTTCACGCAATTGGCAATCGAAAACAAGTATGTTTGCCCACAATTAGACGAAAGTTACGAGTTAGATATCAAGAATGGTCGCCATCCAGTTATCGAAAAACAATTGCCAGTCGGTACGCCATATATAGCCAACGATGTTTTTTTAGATCGAGAAACCCAGCAATTAATTATGATTACGGGTCCAAATATGTCTGGTAAATCAGCTATTTTGAGACAAACGGCTTTGATAGTTTTGTTGGCACAAATGGGAAGTTTTGTTCCCGCCGAAAGTTTGAAAATGGGAATAGTAGATAAAATTTTCACTAGAGTAGGAGCTAGCGACAATATTTCGATGGGAGAATCCACTTTTATGGTCGAAATGAACGAAACGGCTTCGATTTTGAATAATATTTCCGATAGAAGTTTGGTTTTGCTAGACGAAATTGGTCGCGGAACAAGCACTTATGACGGAATTTCAATTGCTTGGGCAATTGCCGAATTTTTGCACGAACACCCAAGCAAACCCAAAACATTGTTTGCCACACATTATCACGAATTGAATGAAATGAGTGAATTGTTACCAAGAATTCAGAACTATAATGTTTCTGTAAAAGAATTGAAAGATACGGTTTTGTTTATCAGAAAATTGGTAAAAGGCGGATCGGCACATAGTTTTGGAATACATGTAGCAAAAATGGCTGGAATGCCGCAAACAGTAATCTTAAAAGCCCAAAAATTACTTAAAAAATTAGAAAAAAATCACGGAGCCGATGCTTTAACAGGCATCAAACAAGAAAAGGACGAGATGCAAATGAGTTTTTTTAATCTCGATGATCCTTTATTAGAAGAAATTAAGGAAGAAATCTTGAATTTGGATATTAATACGCTAACTCCAATCGAGGCCATGATGAAGTTGAATGAAATTAAGAGAATGCTCACTAAAAAATAATTATTTAATGATTTAAATAATGGGTTGTCAATGGATTAAAAAAAATGACAATTATTTTTATGTAAAACACTTGCCAAATTGAATTAAAGTATTAAATTTGCACACGCATTACCAACAAAGTATTGCAGTTCTTTACAAAATAATGAAATGCGAAAATAGCTCAGTTGGTAGAGCGCGACCTTGCCAAGGTCGAGGTCGCGGGTTCGAGCCCCGTTTTTCGCTCAAACCAAAATTAGATTTAAGTTTACTTAAATTTTTTAAATGTTTAGCTTGGGTGGTTTAGCTTTATTTAATTTTTTCTAAAAATTATTTATAAAAAACATCAAAACTACTGCTTGGGTGGTGAAATTGGTAGACACGCTGGACTTAAAATCCAGTGACTGTAATGGTCGTACGGGTTCAAGTCCCGTCCCGAGTACAAAAGCTTCAAACTATGTTTGGAGCTTTTTTTATTATAATCCATTTAGAATTTGTATTTTCGAGTTATATTCAAAAAAGATGAGCGCATTTGTTATTAGTAAAAGATTAAACGAAGAATATAAATTTGAGTTTACTTCGAGAAGAGGTAAAGTTATCTTTACAAGTAATAACTTCGAGCTAAAATTTGAATGTGAAAATGAAATTGAAACCTTAAAAGCTTCAGTAGGAGATGCTGTT
>JAYVZI010000056.1:0-55529 GCA_043783485.1 Bacteroidota bacterium | reverse complement strand
TTTTACACATTCAAGTTTAAATGTGTAATCATACTTGACTTTTCTTTCCATAAAAATACCCCCAAATAGTGTCTAACTTTTTGGGGGCAGTCTAATTTGAAAGGCATTTTTTGTATTGTAAAAACAGTAATTAGTTTACAACCACTTTTTTTATGATTGTTTGATAGTTCTATGTTAGTTTTAGGAAACCAAATCCTTGAGGAGATTTTACCTTTTTCTTAATTAGTTAATAACAATTTTCTTAAAAATCGATTTAGAATCTTTAGTAACTTTCACTAAATAAATTCCTTTTTGAAGGTCGAGAATTTCAATACTCTTTTTGTTACTTTCTTTTAATTCATAAACTTTTTGTCCGATTGTAGAATATATTTCTAAAGAATAATTTCCAGAATCTTCAAAATCAATATTGAACTTACCATTGGATGGATTTGGATAAATTTTGAAATTTATTAAATCAAAATATTGTGTGTTTAATGTTGGATCACCTAGACCACTACAGGTGTTGGTTGGTAGCGCCTCCCATTCCGTTGCTTTATTAAACGTAGTGTTAGGTGTTGTAACGGATGATTTACGTCTTAAAGTTTCATCTATCGAAAAGTTACCTGCGCCACCATCAAAAGTACCAATTATATCTATTAAAGTACCACTCTTGAATAATCCCATAGGATCATTTCCATTAAAAGTCATTTCGCCAGCTCCTGAAGATAGATTTGCTGTTCTACTTGGTGTACATGGTGCAGCAGACAAATTGTTTGAAATAAAATAAACAGATCCGTCATCTAAATTACCTGTTAAAGCTAATCCACTGCTCCAAACTCCTGCGCCGTTGGTTTGTCTTTTAATTGTATAAACAGATAAATCTATTGGCGACCCTGTAATGTTGATAATTTCTAAGGCTTTGTTATTGCTAGTTCCTTCGACGTATTCTGAGAAAAATATTTCTGAAGCACTACCAGCAACAACGGCTGCAGTTGTAGGATTTACAATATTAGAAGCTGTAGACAGGTTTCCTTGACAATCTTTGGCTACTACATATATAGAATAAGAAGTAGTTGGATTTAATCCATTTAAAGTAATTGATGTAATACCGCCACTTGAAGCATATTTTACTCCATTTACATAAATATCATAGTTTGTTACTCCAGTATTGTCCGTACTAGCATTCCAGCTTAAAGCAATAGTAGTTGATGTAATTGTTCCAACCGTTAGGCTTGTTACTACTGAAGGAGCCTGAGTATCGGCTGGGCAAGAACCTCCTCCCCAAATTAAGCCAACATATTCTGGATGGTCAATGTAAGGGTTTCTATTGTTTTGTCTATCATAAATTTTATTATTCCTATTAATTTCAAATGCACTAACAGGGTCATTGTTATGCCAAGTAATTAACATACTCAAAAAATCTTGATCGATTGCCGGGTAGGTGTTTCCGCTAAATGCTGCATAAGAATATCCGGCAACAGTGGCTTCATATCGAGTTACGAAATAAAAGTACATACGAGCTATATCTCCCTTAAATTCATCTATTGGTTCAAAAACGGTTCCAGAATAACCAGGAATGGCACTAGTTCCCAATTTACCACCATTTTGAGTAGTGATAGAGGCTGTTGCTACATTTCCATGAGGAAAGTTAGAACGTTCTCCATTTACTTTACCATCGGTAGGGGTTATAAAATGAGCATCTGACACCATGGGAGAATTAGAGTTAAAAACAGATTGCGGAATCATGTGCTCTCTATTATAACAATCTCCTTCAACACTATAATTTCCACAACGTTGTGTGCTTCCTGCTGAATAATTATATGGATCAGCTAGAGTTGGTCTTTCTGAATACATATCCATTATGGTACCATCATTTTCGTAAAAACTATCGATATCAGAAGTTTGATATGTTACATATAGGCCAGCATAACCATTATCTGTCGCTATATGTTCTGAAGCCAAACCATCATTGCTATTGTCAATGACTTTTTTAAGATTTGTTTTCAAAATAGCTCCAGTTCCGGTAGCGTTGTTGTAATATCCGGGTGGAATTTGAGCGAACCCAATTGATACAATAAGAACAGTAATAAATGAGTAGATTTTTTTCATAATAAGTAAATTTTAAAAAATTTGGGAGGACAAAAATAAGCCAAATATTGTAACTAAAATAAAAAACAATTTAAATAAATTAAACTTTAAGATTTAATAACATAAATGGATTAAATCAATTATGCTTTTCGTTCTAGCAATGCCATATAAAATCCGTCGAAACCAGATTCTGAGGCCAATATTTTTGAATCTTTTACAAAGGTAAAACTTTTACCAATATCTGTTGTTAAAAAATGTTTTATTTGATCCTGATTTTCAGATGGTAAGATAGAGCAAGTTGCATAAACTAGCTTTCCGCCTGGTTTTACAATTCTGGAATAGCTTTCAAGGACTTCGGCTTGAATTTTTTTAATATTATCAATAAACTCAGGTTGTAGTTTCCATTTGGCATCTGGATTTCTTTTTAAAACTCCTAAACCGCTGCATGGTGCATCAATCAAGACGCGATCAGCTTTTTCGGCTAATTTTTTGATGACTTTTGTAGAGTCAATAATTTTATATTCGATATTAAAAGCCCCGTTTCGTTTGGCACGAAGTTTTAATTGTTTGAGTTTACTTTCGTACAAATCCATGGCAATTAGTTGCCCTTTGTTTTCCATTAAGGAAGCCAAATGCAAGGTTTTTCCGCCTGCACCAGCGCAAGTATCAACAACTCTCATTCCTGGTTTTACGTCAAGAAAAGCGGCTACTAATTGCGAATTAGCATCCTGAACTTCGAAAAATCCAGCTTTGAAAGCGTCAGTCAAAAAAACATTGGCTCTTTCTTTTAGTACCAATGCATCTGGTTGATTTTCTAGAAATTCGGTTTCGATGTTTAAATCCATCAAAATGGCGCGTAATTCCTCTTTTGTAGTTTTGAGTGTATTTACTCTCAAAATAACTTTTGCAGGTTGGTTTTGTGCAGCAATTTCGGTTGCCCAAACTTTTTCGCCTAATTCTTTTACGCCCAATTCGTCCATCCAATCAGGAATAGATTCTTTTATGGCTCTTGTTTTAGACAATTCATCGAATCGTCCTTTTATTTTTCTTTCAGGAGTTCCAGCCAATTGTTGCCAATCCGGAATTGGATAACCACGTAAAACTGCCCAAACAGAGAACATTCTCCATAAATCTTCGCGATTAAAAGGTTCTTTTACTTCGGCAATTTCGGAGTATAATCGTTTCCAACGTACTACTTCGTATAGTGTTTCGGCAACAAATTTGCGGTCTGAGCTTCCCCAGCGTTTGTCTTTTTTGAGTGATCTTGCAACAACTTTATCGGCATATTCTTTTTCGTTAAAAATTGCATTAAGCCCGTCTATTGTTGTGTAAACTAAATTTCTGTGTAATCTCATTTCTAAATTTTGATTTGCAAAGGTACTATTTCTATAAACAAAAAAAGTATTCTGGTTAAGAATACTTTTTTTATGATTTTTAGATGTTTATTTATGAATTCTGGTTAAACATATTTTTTCCGGCGGATGCAAAACCATCGGAAACATTTCTATTTTTACAGAGCTGCTATCCAATCCAAATGCTTTTTCTTCGGAGTAACTTAGTTTTTTGAAAAAGAAATAGGCATTCATAATTATTTTTTCGTGCCATAACAAATCACTATCGTTAGACAAGAATTTTTCGGACAATACAAATTTGAAATCACCAATAATATTATTTTTGCTTAATGATTCGTATCGACTTGTTATATCAACTTCGCCATTGGCAACCATATTTTTGATTACTTCTTTGAACATTAAATTAATTTTTGTTGGTTCTCTAAACCCTAAATTAAAATCGACTCTATACAAATCGTCTTTCATGATTTCGGTGACTTTGTATTCGGTTTTGTAAGGTTCTGTTAATATATTTACGTGAACAAACCAATATATATCCGCTCTTTTTGGACGTTTTTGCAATATAGAATACATTACTTTTTCTTCTATTTCGTCTGCTCGATTGGCATTTGTCATATAAACCAAATGAGTTGCATATTTTGGAATAGATAAATCAACGCTTAATTCGGCTAGAACTTTTTTATAATCAGCAATTTTTACAATTTTTGTATAGGTTTTGCTAATTTGTTTTGCAGAATACCAAGTGGACATTAATGCTATTAATGACAATGCGATCATTGCTGTTACATAACCACCATCTGCAAATTTTGTGATATTTGCCCAAAGAAAACTTAATTCGATAGCTGCGTAAAGCGTCATTAATGGGGCAATAAAATACCATTTTACTCTTTTCATTATCAAATAAAAATTTAATAAAATAGTTGTCATTATCATACAAAGTATAATGGCTAATCCATAGGCATGTTCCATATATTGCTCTTCTTCAAAATGTAAAACAATACCAACGCAACCCAGAAATAACAACCAGTTTATTGATGGAATATACATTTGACCTTTGAGTTCGGTAGGATATTTGATTTTTACTTTTGGCCAAAAATTCAATCGCATGGCCTCGTTTATTAATGTAAATGACCCACTAATTAATGCTTGCGATGCTATAATTGCTGCTAAAGTAGCTACCACAATTCCTATTGGTTGAAACCATACAGGCATTGACAAAAAGAAAGGATTTGGATTTGCTGGATTTAAACTTGTTAAGGTTAGTCCTTGGTGTTTTAATAAAAATGCACCTTGTCCAAAATAATTTAATAACAAACAGGTTTTTACAAACATCCAACTAATTCGAATATTTTTACGTCCGCAGTGTCCCATATCAGAATACAAAGCTTCGGCTCCAGTTGTACAAAGGAATACAAATCCTAAAACATAAAAACCTTCGGGGTTAATTCCTGCAGGAGATACTAATAAATGGTAGGCATAATAAGGGTTTATAGCTTTTAGAACCTCTAAATTTCCGGAAATTTGCATAACCCCCAAAATCCCTAGCATAGAAAACCAGACAGCCATTATTGGAGAGAAAAATTTTCCAACTAGCTTAGTGCCAAATTGTTGTATAGAAAAAAGAACGAATAATATTCCTATTACAATTCCCATTATATCGTGAACCGTTAAATGAGGATAAAATATTTTAACTCCCTCAACGGCTGATGTTACCGAAATTGGAGGTGTAATAATTCCGTCCGCAAGTAATGCGCTACCACCAATTATGGCAGGAACTATGAGCCATTTTATTTTGGTTTTTTTGACTAATGCATAAAGTGCAAATATTCCACCTTCGCCATGATTATCGGCTCCAAGTGTTAAAATTACGTATTTTAATGTTGTTTGTAAGGTTAATGTCCAGAAAACACAGGACAATCCGCCAAGAACCAAATCTTTATTTATTGCAAAATTAAGTCCAATTATGGCTTTCATTACATACATTGGAGAGGTTCCAATATCGCCATAAATAATCCCTAAACTAACTAATAATCCGCCAATTGTCCATTTTGTATGGAGGTTGTGATGTGAAGAACTCATTTAAAATTTATTTTGAAAGGGCAAATTTAGTATTTTAATATAAATGGATTATCAAAACTTTAATATTTTTTTAATTCGAAAAATTTTAAACAAAAAAACACCGCAATAGTTACGGTGTTTTCATTATTTATTTAAAAATTTTATCTTCTAGAGCCTCTGTTTTCAGAACCACCTCTTGGAGATTCGCTTCTTGAGGAACTTCCAGAATTTGTATTTGCTCTTGGAGAATCGGATCTTGTAGAACCATTTCCTCTTGGAGATTCGCTTCTTGTAGATCCACCATTTCCGTAATCTGAATTTCCTCTTGGAGATTCCGATCTTGTAGAACCGTTTCCTCTCGGAGATTCACTTCTTGTAGATCCACCATTTCCGTATTCAGAATTTGCTCTTGGAGATTCAGATCTTGTAGCACCATTTCCTCTTGGGGATTCGCTTCTGGTTGATCCGTTTCCGTAATCAGAATTTGCTCTTGGAGAATCGGATCTTGTAGCACCATTTCCTCTTGGAGATTCACTTCTGGTTGATCCAGTTCTTGTATTATTGTAGGCTACATCTCTTGTTCTTGGTCTTGTTTGATCCAATTCGTATCGGTTGCTTACGTTTCTGTTTCTTTGTTCGAATGAACGATTTGGATTTTGTCTTTCGTAACCATAACCATTATTTCGGTTAGAATAGTAATTAGAATACGCATTTTGGCATCTTCTATAATTTACATAATTGTATTGAAAGTTCAAATTTATACAAAAACCAATATTGTGTCTGTATCTAAAAAGTGGGAAAGGATTCCAAGCATAATAGTACGATGGATAGTAATCCCAATACCATGAGGAACAGTAAGGACGATAGCTCACTCCCCAAAAATAATCATAAAAAATTGGCGTGCTAACATAAACGGGCTCATAAATATAATTTCTTCCGTACATATAAACGTCTCCAACAACTTGAACTTGTACCTTATTGTATTTGTCTTTTTCGACTTCTACAGTTGCAACATCTTGATAAACATCGCGGTCCAAAACTGCCTGTATAACTATCAAGTGGGTTCTTCCTTCCACAGATTCGATAACTCTAAGATAATCTACTTGACTGTCATTATTTAAATCCAGATTAGATAATTGAAGTTTTGGATCATTCAATTTTCTTTCAAAATCCTCAAGATTTCTTGATTCTCCAAAAACCGATGCAACTGCTCTCAAATCAAGATTATCGCTCACATCCGAACTTGTTGCGTTTACGGTTGTTCTGTCCTGTGCAAAAAACACATTTGTAAAAGCAAATAACGCGAGTGTAAATATTTTTGTTTTCATGATAATGGTATTTTTTGATTAATATTTTATGAGTTGTCCAATTACTGTGCCAAGAATTAATTTTAATTCCTAATTGTATTTTTCTTTTACTATAAATTGTACTTTAGCTTTATTCAAAAAATATTTAAAATGAAATTAAAAATCTATATTTTATTATTACTAGCAGTTGTTTTTTCATGTAAATCATCTAAAGAAAGCAATTTTAATTCAACTCAAAATAATTTTACGACTGTAAAAATCGATACTCTTTTTCAGGATAAAATAAGTATTCGGGCAATTTTAGTTGATAAAAATAAAGTCTGGTACGCGGCCGATAAAAACCGATTTGGGAGTTATGATTTGAGATCTAAAGTCAAATCCGAACAAAATATTACAAAAGATATTCTAAAAATGGAGTTTAGAAGTATTGCTCAAACATTGGATTATATTTTTATAGTAAATGTTGGAAATCCAGCGGTTTTATTTCGTTTTTCTAAAAAAACCAATGAGCAAAAAATAGTGTATCAAGAAACTGATCCAAAGGTTTTTTACGACAGTATGCAGTTTTGGAACAATCAGGAGGGAATTGCAATTGGAGATCCAACAAGCAATTGTCTTTCGGTTATAATTACTCGAGATGGAGGCAATTCTTGGAAAAAATTAAGCTGCGATAATTTGCCTAAAATTGCAGATGGCGAAGCCGCTTTTGCTGCAAGCAACACAAATATTATTGTCAAAAATAATAAAACTTGGATAGTTTCTGGAGGAAAAAAATCAAGAGTTTTTTATTCCCCAGACAAAGGAAATTCTTGGCAAGTTTTCGAAACACCAATTGTTCAAGGCGAAGCAATGACTGGAATTTTTACAGCCGATTTTTACAATGATAAAAACGGAATAATTGCTGGAGGAAATTACGAAAAACTTAACCAAAATTTCGGCAACAAAGCCACAACTATTAATGGCGGAAAAACATGGAAACTCATTGCCGAAAACCAAGGTTTTGGTTACGCATCTTGCATACAATATGTTCCAAACAGTAACGGAAATCAATTGGTTTGCGTTGGCGCATCTGGGATTTATTGCTCTAATGACAAAGGCGAAAATTGGCTAAAACTTTCCGATGATAAGGATTTGTTTACCATTCGGTTTATAAACAAAAATTCAGCAATTGCAGCAGGTAGAAACAAAATTGTAAAACTAGATTTTAATTAATAAAAAAAACGCTCGAAACAATCGAGCGTTTTTTCAACCAACCAATAAATAATTAATCTCTCCTTTTATCTCTATATTGTTGAAGTAATTTTTTGTTAAAATTATCTTCGGCTCTTTTTAGTTTTATGATTTTTATAGACGGAATTACGTTCTTTAAATTTGATACAAATTTTTTACGAAGTTGTGTCAATTCATCCTCTGTATTTTCCATTTGCAAAAGTAGGGCAGAGGCTTCCTTTTCGGATAACTTGTCCAAATTTCCATTATCCATTCGGTCTTTATAGGATTTTATTTTCTGAGTTCTAATCTCGTTTTGCTTGGCTTCAAAAGTATTATAAACAGGCCAAAACTTTGTTGCTTCATCAGCAGTTAATGCTAATTCGTTTGTAATAAACGCCACTTTTAATGCTTTTATTTGATCTCTTTTTTCTTTTAGACGTTCTTGCGAAAAACCACAAAAAGTAATTAAAAGTAGTGCAAACGGAAGTAGTTTTTTTATTTTCATTTTATTTAATTTATAAGATCTTGTTCAAGATTATTGTTGTTATATAGTTCGTTTTCAATAGCTTCGTCTTCAATTTTTAGATCAATACTCATTTTCTGAATGTCTTTTTCGTCAAGGAGCGTTACAAAATCATTTTCGGAAATTGTAGAATTATTTGCTATATAGTTTTCCATCGTTGCATCATCAATTTCTGAGGAATGATTAAAAAATTGATTAGCAACAGGAATACTTATTCCTAAAACCAATATTGCGGCGGCTGCATAAATCCAAGTTTTTGTTTTGGCAAAAATCGAAATTACTTTTACTTCTTTTTCAGGAAGATTTTGCATCAATCGTTCCGAAAATTTGTCGAAATAGTCATCTGGAGTCGTAAATCCTGATTTTATCTTTGGTTCGTTTTCTATATTAAAAGTTTTCATATGTTTAATTTTTATTTTTTATCTGTAACATATGGTATCGCTTTTTAAATCATTTGTGTTTGTTTGAAACAAACTCTTTGTTAATGGCGATTTCATATCTATAAGACTTCAATAATTTGTAAAGGTTTAATCTTTAATCATAAATGCTTCGATTTTTTTTGTTGCATGATGGTACGATGCTTTTAGCGCGCCAACGGATGTTCCTAAAATTTCGGACATTTTTTCGTATTTTATTTCTTCATAATATTTCATTTTGAAGACTAACTGTTGTTTTTCGGGCAAACTTGCAATGGCTTTTTGCAGTTTTATTTGTATTTCGTTTCCATCAAAATAGTCTTCGGATTGAAGATTATTTACAATTTTGGTTTGCATTTCCTCGCTTGTTGTTCCGTTTCGTTTGGCTTTATTGTTCAAAAACGTAATAGCTTCGTTGGTTGCGATTCGATAAATCCAAGAAAATAATTTGCTTTCGCCTTTAAATTTTCCGAGATACTGAAAAACTTTTACAAAAGTGTTTTGCAAAACATCATCGGCATCATCGTGGTTCAAAACTATATTTCGAATATGTGAATATAAAGGTCGTTGATATTGTTGCACCAATTTTCTAAACGCTTCGTTCTGCGTTTTTGGGTTTAACAATTCTTGGATAAATTCCTTTTCTTCTTGCAAAGCAACTATTTATGGTTAAGAATAAAAAAAATCCAAAAGGTTTAATGAGGTTTAAAAAAAAATATTTTTAAGGAGTCGAAAATTCGGTAGGAATTTTTTCGGGAGCTGCAACTTCTTCTTTTACAACTGGTTTGTAAGTTTTTGGAGCAACATATTTTGGTCTTAAAGGAACAAAAATTTCTGTAACCCATTTAGATGGATTTTTTACTTCAGAATTACTTTTTGTATAAAAAACATAATAAAAATCAAGTTTTTCGACTGTTAAATTATTTTTTGAAATAAAATCATAAGTTTTACGTAAAGCTTCTTTTTCATGAGATGAATCTCCAACTAAAGTAGTTTTTATTGCCTGAAACGGAAGTAAGTTTCCGCTCATATTCTCGCTTTCTGAGCTGGTAAAAATTTCGTCTTTAATAGGAAATCCAACAGAAAATACAGTTGTTTTTTTTATCAAATCCGATGAGTTGTAGATTATAAAAGGTTTTCCGTTTGCAATAATTTTATTTTCCGACATGAATTTTGATAAATTTGGAATCAAAATCTTAATGTTTTTAGCAAGGTTTACATCTAAGCTATTTATGGTTTTTTTTAAGTAAAAACCAACTGTTTTTTGAACTTCGCCGTTTACTGTAATTTTATAAGTATTGATTTCGAAGTCCAGGGTTTTGTCTAAATTATCTAAACTTCGTTCGTACATGCTACCAACTAATTTGTCTATTCCGCCAACAAATGTGCTGTAAATTTTGGTAGGAAAATCCATTTTTCCTTTGTTTCTCCATGTAACTTTTGTTTTCCCAAGAGTATCTTTAAAACTCCAAAAAACTTCTGATGGCGAACCATTAAATTCCATTTTCTGAGAAATGCTTTCGTTTTCTTTTGTAAAAATAGTTTTCATATTTCCGTCTCCATCTTTTCCTTTCCAAGAATAGGAACTTCCTTTTCCGCTAGTAATTGCTGGATAAATAAATTTCATATTTGGATCATCTTGTTTCCATGAACCAAATTGTTCCCAGTTTTTATAATCAAGAACGTAATTGTAAATTGTGGATTTTGGTGATTTTATAATTTTGGTTCTAACAATTTCGTAATCCGATTTTTGTGTTGCAACAAAAACTGATAATGCAACAAAACACAATAAAATTAGAAGGAATATATATTTTAGAATTTTCATAAACTATTTTATAAATTATAAAAAAATTAATGCTTAAAGTAAAATTTAATAAAAAACAAAAAAGCTATAAATAATAAAAAACCCAATAGAATTTTGTAATTTCCTTTGTAAAAATTATTATGCAAAGTTTTATCTTTCGAGTAGGCGTAAATCATGGCTATAACAAACGCGAGAACAAAGAAACCTGCAAAAACCCACTGACCAGAACTGAACATAATTTTTTATATTTGCAACAAAAATAAACAATTGTTATCAAAAGTTAGTATTTTGTATGAAATAATATATTTATTTAAAAATTCGGAAAAATCTTAACATATTCATACTTTAAAAATAAAATTTTATGCAAAAGCAAATCACTTCTGTAAAAGAGTTTCATACGGCTTTCGAAATTGGTTATAGTTCAAATCCAAAAGCAGATTTGGGCGAAAACAAAAATTTACTCCGATACAATTTGATGAAAGAGGAAAACGAGGAATATCTCGAAGCCGTTCAAAACAATGACTTGATAGAAATTGCCGATGCACTTGGCGATATGATGTACATTCTTTGCGGAACAATTATCGAGCATGGATTACAAGATAAAATCGAAGCTGTTTTTGATGAAATTCAACGCAGTAATATGAGTAAACTTGATGAAAACGGAAAACCTATTTATCGCGAAGACGGGAAAGTGCTAAAAGGACCAAATTATTTTCGACCTGATTTTTCATCAATTTTGAAATAAATCAAAAATATTAAACAAAAAAAAGCGATTTTCAATTAGAAAATCGCTTTTTTTTATGGTAACAAATTTAAACTTTTACAGTCCAGCCAAAAGTATCTTCGGCTAAGTTGTACTGAATATTTGTTAATTTATCTTTAAGTTGCAATGCTATCGAGTTTTCTATTTTTGGCAATTCGTAGTACACATCTTGGTATGAAAAACCAACAATTGGATTAACAACTGCTGCGGTTCCTGCCCCAAAAACTTCTTTTAGGCTTCCGTTTTTTGCAGCTTCAACTAATTCATCAACCAAAACCGATCTTACATCTACTTTTATTCCGTCTCTTTCCGCAATTGCAATCAAGCTTTTTCGGGTAATTCCGTCAAGAATTCTCTCGCTGGTTGGAGCTGTATATAAGGTGTCATTTATTCTAAAAAACACATTCATAGTTCCGGCTTCCTCAAGTTTGGTGTGCGTTGCATCGTCTGTCCAAATGATTTGTTGAAAACCTTTTTCGTTGGCTAATTTTGTTGGGTAAAATTGTGCCGAATAATTTCCAGCAGCTTTTGCAGCTCCAATTCCTCCGTTTGCAGCACGACTAAAATGTTCTGCAATTATTACTTTTACCTCACCAGAATAATAAGATCTCGCAGGCGAAAGTATAATCATAAATCGGTATTGTGAGGATGGCGCTGCAATAACTCCAGTTCCTACAGCAATCATAAATGGTCTGATATACAATGTGTTACCTAGTCCTTTTCTGACCCAATTTCTTTCTAAATCTATTAATTGGTTTAATCCACCCATAAAAACATCCTCAGGAACTTCTGGCATTGCCATTCTCATTGCCGATTTGTTAAAACGTTCCATATTTTGTTCAGGACGAAACAACCAAACTTGATCTTGATCATCTTTATAAGCTTTCATTCCCTCAAAAATAGCTTGTCCGTAATGAAAAACTTTTGCAGATGGATCTAGCAAAAACGGCTCGTAAGGAGTAATTTTTGGGGTTTGCCATTTTCCTTCTTTAAAATCACAAATAAACATATGATCTGTAAAAGTGGTTCCAAACGAAAGATTTTCGAAATCTATTGTATCAATTTTTGAATGGGCAACTTTTACTATATCGATTTCGACAGTGGGATTTAAACTCATTTAGTTTATATTTTTTTTAGAAAAATTTAATTTAAACATCTTATAATTAGACATTTAACTGTAAAATTTCAAATTAAATTTTGAATTATAAAATTATTGTACAAAAATAATAAAAAAGGAATGTTTTTTGGGTAATTGAGGTAAAATATTTCCCATTTTTTTAGTATCTATTATTTTAAACTTAAAATTTTAAGAATATCTCAATAAACTTTAAAAAAATGAATATTAT
This sequence comes from Bacteroidota bacterium, assembly GCA_043783485.1. Classification (GTDB taxonomy): domain Bacteria; phylum Bacteroidota; class Bacteroidia; order Flavobacteriales; family Flavobacteriaceae; genus Flavobacterium. The sequence goes on along the minus strand of JAYVZI010000056.1, from coordinate 42,681 downwards.
GTTTTGTTGTTCCTGCAAAGTATCTATTTTTGTAAATATTAATAATTTTAAAAATCCGAATTATGAAAAATATTTTTATAGTATTAGCCTTTGGAATTGTAATTTCTAGTTGCAAAAAAGAAAACATTGGGATAGGAAAAGTAATTGGTAACGAAAAGTTTGCTTCTTTTGGCGACAGTATTTCATCGGAAAATGTTCTCTCTAAAGATTATATGTTCAAGAAATATGCGGCTTTGAAGGAAGGTGACACGATTGATGTAAAATTTAGATCTAATATAAAAAGTGTTTGCCAAAAAAAAGGATGTTGGATGAATATGGATTTAAATGATAAAAACGAAGCCTTTGTAAAATTTAAAGATTATGGATTTTTTATGCCCAAAAATGCTTCTGGAAGCCAAGCAATTGTGAGCGGAAAAGCATTTATAAGCGTAGAAACGGTGGCGGAATTGAAGCATTATGCAAAAGATGCTGGAAAATCTCAGGCTGCAATAGATAGTATTCTTGTTCCAAAAACTAATTATTCATTCATGGCGAATGGCGTTTTAATAAAACAATAAATGAAAATAAACTTGTTTCTATTATTTGGTTTTCTTCTTTGCATTGATTGCAATAAAAAAGAAAACGCAAACAAATTAGAGGAGAATTGTACAAAAGAAAAAAAGTTCGATATGTATAAAATGTCCGAAATGGCATTGCTTATGGAACAAATGAATGTCGAAAATTCAAGATTAAAACAACGAATTATTGCTGGTGAATCAATAGGGAAATTTCCGGAATATTTCATGAAAATTCATTCTGCTAAAATGACCGATGAGAATGATAATGATGACTTTTTTAAAAAAAATGCCGATTTGTACATTCAATCCCAAAAGCTTATTTACGTGGATACAATTAATGCAAAACAACATTTTAATGATGGTGTAAATGCCTGTATTACTTGTCATGAAAACAAATGTGGAGGACCAATTCCTAAAATAAAAAAACTGTATATAAAATAATTTTGAAAAGAGAAATAATCCAAACCCAAGATGGTTCTACAACCATTCATTTACCAGAATGGGACGAATGTTACCACTCTAAACACGGAGCAATTCAGGAGGCGTATCATGTTTTTATAAAAAACGGATTGGAATTATTTCCAAATCAAAGTATTTCAATTTTAGAAATTGGTTTTGGAACAGGATTAAATGCTTTTATAACTTTTTTAGAGTCTAAAAAACTTTCGCAAACTATTGATTATGTTGGAGTAGAGGCTTATCCAATATCTGCCGAAGAGGTTTTGCAAATGAATTATGTATCGGAATTAAATGCAGAAAACAATCGTGCTTTTTTCGAGAAAATGCACAAAACCGATTGGGAATCAAAAAACGAGATTGATTTGAATTTTAAATTAACCAAAAGAAAACAATTTTTTGATGAAATTACTGACGAAAATAAATTTGATTTAATTTATTTTGATGCCTTTGGTTACAGAGTTCAACCCGAGTTATGGAGCACCGAAATTTTTAGAAAAATGTATAATTCTCTGAAAAAAAATGGCGTTTTAGTAACTTATGCGGCACGTGGCGTTATAAAACGAAGCATGATCGAAGTTGGATTTACGGTCGAAAAATTGCCTGGCGCGCCCGGAAAGCGAGAAATGTTTAGAGCCAAAAAAGCTTGATTTCAATTTCTTAAAAACGTTATAATTTAGTTAATATGTATATTGGTTTTATTTTTTATGTAAATTTACTTATGTTGTTTTACAAATAACCAAACTACCAAATTACTATGTCCATAACGATGTTCAATTACACAAAATCGGTGCTTGAAAGAGTTAGTTTTGATCCAAAACTTTTTTGCAAGGAATTAGAAAAAGCAATAAAACTATTGTTACCTTACGAAATAGAGCAACTTACAGATTGGTTACTGAGTTTTACTAAGGAAAAACCAGAACTAAGGCAATGTCTAATTTACATAAATTAAATAAAACTAAAAGGAACTTAAATGGTTCCTTTTTTTATGTCTAAATCGTTTATATTGTAAGTAATATCTTAAAAATTGATTTAAAACATTTAAAAAACATGTATTTCGTCGGATTTATTTGTTTTTTGTCGATTTAATTATTTATATTTGAGTAAGAAAAAAAAGTAAAACATTTAATCTTCAAATCTAATTTACTATGCCAAGAATGATATACGATTATACAAAATCGATGCTAGAGAAAGTAAGTTTTGACCCAATGTTGTTCCTAAAAGAACTCAAAAAAGCAATAAAAGCATTATTGCCTTACGAGCTAGAACAACTAAAAAAATGGTTGGATAATTTTACAATACAAAAACCCGAACTAAAAGATTGTTTGTTGATAATTAATTGATTGTGAAAAAGGAGCTAATTTAGCTCCTTTTTTATGCTTTGTTTGCAAGTGGACTCACAATTTGTACATTCTGAAAAACAATTGCACCTTTTACAACTCCAGCGATCGTGCTTCTTAGAGCATCAATAATTTGAATTTTTAATTCGCTTTTTGGATAAATTAAACTTACCTCTCGAGCTGGTTTAGGATCTTTGAATTGTTTTAGTTTTGCTTGATTTTTTTCATTTAAATCTAAAGTATGCAAATAGGGCAGAAGTGTAATTCCTAAACCTTCATCGGCAAGTTTTATTAAAGTTTCGAAACTTCCGCTCTGAATTTGAAAATGATTTACCTCTGTTTTACTCACATTTTTGCACAAATTTAGAATCCCATCTCGAAAACAATGTCCGTCTTGGAGGAGCAAAACTTCATCAATATTTAGATCAGAAACTTCGATTTCGTTTTTGCTGTAATTTTGATGATTTTCTGGAATATAAGCCACAAAAGGCTCAAAATAAAGAACAATTTCTTTTATTTTTTCTTCCATTAATGGTGTTGAGGCAATTGCTGCATCAAGATTTCCATTGTTTAGCTTAGCTATAATTTCATCGGTATTTAATTCCTCGATAATCAATTTTACTTTGGGATATTTTTTGATAAAATTATTCAAAAACATAGGCAATAGAGTTGGCATAATGGTTGGAATTATTCCCAATCTAAATTCGCCACCTATAAACCCATTTTGTTGCTCTACGATATCCTGAATTCGATCTGCTTCATTAACAATATTTTTGGCTTGCGATACAATTTTTTTTCCAATATCGGTAAGCTGAATAGGTTTTTTGCTTCTATCAAATATTAGAATACTTAATTCGTCCTCTATTTTTTGAATTTGCATGCTCAGTGTTGGTTGAGTTACAAAGCATTTTTCGGCAGCAAGTGTAAAGTTTTTGTGTTCAGCAACTGCAAGAACATATTTTAGTTGTGTGATTGTCATTGTTATAGTAATTAATTATGCAAATATAAAAACTATAAATTTAATTTATTAAAGTTTAAGGTTTTTTTTATCTTTTATTCGTTTTCATCAAGATTTTCATTAAATGCTGATGGGAGTAATTGCGGAATAAATTTGATAAGAATGGGCAGCAATAAACTACCACCTGGAATTAAAAAAATCGTTAATGATGGTACTGTTTTGCAAATATCAAGCAGCTGATTTTTTACTTTTTTCTTTTCTTTTTCATCCAAATCTCGTCTGGTAGATATGGCTAACAAGATCATTAATTCCTTGCTTTGGGAGATTTCCTTGGCCAATCTTTTTTTGTTCCGAATGATTAATGTAACTACGTTTTGAGTAGTTTGATCGTAAAAACTTTTTACAGGATTGGAATAATTAAAATACGGAATTTGCTTTTTATTTTTTGTAATAAAATCATTTGTTTCCGATATGCTTTCGGTTACAAAATCATCTGAAACTCCTAATGTTTCGGCTAATTTATGTAAAAAATAAACTTCGTTATTTTCTAAAATTCCATCGCTGAATAATGCTAAACCTGCAAGATCTATAAAATATTTTTTTTCTAAAATATAGTCAAAGTAATCTAGTTTTAGACTTTCGAGATTTTGAATTCCAACTTTCGAAAATTTACTGTACCGAACCGAAGCCTCAAAAAGTTTTATTAATAAATCATCATGTTGCGATTTTTTATTTTTGGTTTTCAACGAAAGTGACACAATACTCATGATGGTTTCCTCGATTTTTTGAAGATATTTTTCGGGAATCGAATCTTGGATTAAATATTGATGAAACGCCAAAACATCTACAAAAAGTAGTGCATTTGTGATTAGATGAGAAAAATTTTTGTTAATTACGCTTTCGTTTGTCTTGACACGCTCATTTATTATTTCTTCAAGATTTTGATTTACAGAATTTTTGGGTAATATTTTTTTAAATAAATTGAAACTTTGAGGATTCATTTCATTGTAAAAGGCCACTGTTTTATTTACAAAATTTTCTGGATTTTGGTCTTTTGTTGTCAAACAAAACATCTGAAATAAAGTATTTAGTAAAGCAACTTTTGAGATTTCATTTTTGAGCCAACCCTTATTTTCTATGGTAATTTCTGTATCAAAAGTAGTAATATGTCCAAAAATAAATCCTGTTTTCCTTATTTTTAAGTAAAACAAATCGCTATCATCAATGGTTTGCAAGTTGGTTTTTTGCAACAAGAAAAATTTTTCTATCCAACCATTTGTAGATGGGTTTATCATGATTTAGTTTTAGAACACAAAGCTATGTTTTTTTATGGAAGTTGTGAAAATTTTGTGCTGCAATATAGTAGATTTTGCTAGTAATTGCCTCTTGATTTTGTGTTCTTACTACAAAGATTTATAATTTCGGAGACCCTAACCAATCGAGTTGTTTCTCTTTTTGCTTGGTTGAGCCAGTACAAATAACTTTTTCGGTAGGATGGAGAAAAGTTTTGATAATTTTCGAAAGCTATTTCATTTTCTTTAAATGCATGAGCTAAATCATTTGGAATTTCAAGATTTTCAACTGCATCGAGGGATTCCCAAGTTCCGTTTTGTTTGGCAATTTCAATTTTCTTGAGTCCACTTTCGTGCATTAAATTATCTAAAATAAGTTTTTCGATATAAGTTTTGTTGAGTTTACTCCAAACACTTTTGTCTTTTCGAGGTGTAAATACTTGTTTTCGACGTTCGACATCTATATTTTTTACAGTCGAATCTATCCAGCCATAACAAATGGCAACTTGAACGGCTTCTTCCCAACGCATGCTTTCTGTTTGGCTCGAAACTTTATAAAAAAGCAAACAAATTCCATTAGAAATATTATGATTTTCGTGCAACCAATCGCGCCATTCCTTTGTGTTTTTGAAGTAATGAAGTTCCTTTTTGTCCAATTTAAATTATAAAACTTACTTAATAATTGCAGAACAAGCTACTCTAGCACCAGCATTTCCTGTTGGTTGAGTAGTAAAATCGTCAGCTCCTTGATGCACAATTAAACCTTTACCTAGAATATCTTTGTAAACATCGCCACAGCCAATACACCAATCCGATGTTGTAAGAGTTATTGATCCATTCCCATTTTCATCGGCTGTAAAGTTTCCAATATCGCCTTTATGATATTCCTCGGATCCCCATTTTCCGTGTTTTTTGAATGTTGGATTCCAATGTCCGCCAGCCGAGCTTCCATCTGCAGCCGAGCAATCTGCTTTTTCGTGAATATGAATGGCGTGAATTCCAGGGTTAAGTCCTGAGAGTTTTGCAACAAAAACCACAACGCCACTTTTCTCTACAAATGTTGCAATTCCGGTTACTTTAGAGTTGCTTTTTGGTTCTAAAACAACGGTTATTTTATTATCTACTAATGATCCGATAGATGATTTGCAACCAATAATTATTGCAAAAAGAAGTAGGATTAAAAAGATTATTTTTTTCATGATATTTTTTTATAAAGTTAATGATTTTTTGAATTTGAATGGCTTTAAAAAAAGAAAAAACCATTTCGAAATAAATCAAAATGGCTTTTTCTATCAACAAATAAATAAACTTAAAAACAATATTCATTCTCTGCCACCAATTTGCTTGTAATAGTTTCTCTTAAACCTACTACATTTGGCATGTTTACATATTTTGTAAAACGGCGTAAACCCATAAGCATCATGCGTTGTTCGTCGCCTTCGGCAAATGAAATAATGCTTTCTTTACCTTTTTGTGCGCAAATATCAACAGCGTGGTATAAGTATAATTTTGCCATTGCAATTTGTTCAACCGCTTTGTCTTCGCCTTTTGAATTTACTAATTTTTCGGTTCTTAAAATCGTGCTTTCTGCCATATAAATCTCGATAAGCATATCGGCAGCAGCCATTAATAACATTTGATGAGAATCTAAATCGGGACCAAATTTTTGAACAGCTCCACCAGCAACCATCAAAAATGCTTTTTTCAAATTGGCAATTATCGATTTTTCTTCAGCAAATAAAACAGAAAAATCTGGCGTTTCAAACGATGGAATTCCCATTAATTCTTCTTGAACTTTAGATGCAGGTCCAAGCAAATCTACATGACCTTTCATTGCTTTTTTGATTAACATTCCAACTGAAAGCATTCTGTTGATTTCGTTTGTACCTTCGTAAATTCGAGCAATACGAGCATCACGCCAAGCAGATTCCATTGGTGTATCTTCTGAAAATCCCATTCCGCCAAGAATCTGAATTCCTTCGTCGGCACAATTTTGAACATCTTCAGAAACGGCAACTTTTAGGATAGAACATTCGATTGCAAATTCTTCTACACCTTTTAATTCTGCTTCTTGGTGCGAATTTCCTTCGGCAACACGAGCATTTACTCTATCTTCAATATTTTTTGCTGCACGGTATGAGGCGCTTTCCCCAGCATAACAATTAGTTGCCATTTCAGCTAGTTTAGAACGAATTGCTCCAAAAGTTGAAATCGAAACATTAAACTGAACTCTATCATTAGAATATTTTACAGCATTTGAAATCACACGACGTTGCGCATCTAAACATGCACCAGCCAGTTTAATACGTCCAACATTTAATGAATTCATTGCAATTTTGAAACCGTTTTCTCTTTCAGAAAGCATATTTTCGACGGGAACTTTAGTTTCATTAAAGAAAACTTGTCTTGTAGATGATGCACGGATTCCGAGTTTATGCTCTTCTTCGTTCATTGTGATTCCGTTTGAAGCATCATTTTCTACAATAAAACCAGTAATGTTTTTATCGTTGCCAATTCTTGCAAATACTATAAATACTGAACAAAATCCAGCATTCGAGATCCACATTTTTTGACCTGTAATGCTGTAATATTTCCCATCTTCAGACAAAACTGCTTTTGTTTTTCCGGAATTAGCATCAGATCCTGCACCTGGTTCTGTCAAACAATATGCACCAAACCATTCACCAGAAGCCAATTTAGGAACATATTTTTTCTTTTGTTCTTCGTTTCCGTATAATGTAATTGGCATAGTTCCAATTCCAGTATGCGCTCCAAAAGCCGTTGAAAACGAACCTGTTGCACCAGAAATGTAATCGCAAACCAACATTGTCGATACAAATCCCATTCCTAATCCGCCGTATTCTTCAGGAACAGCAACTCCTAGAAGTCCCATTTCTCCTGCTTTTTTCATACAGGCTTCGGTATAAGCATAGTCTTTTTTCTCAAATTTGTCTTTGTGTGCCCACAATTCTTTATCTGCGAATTCTTTTACAGAATCACGCATCATTATTTGCTCTTCGGTGAAATCATCAACGGTAAAAATGTTTTCTGATTTTGTTTCTTTAACGAGGAATTGTCCTCCGCGGGTTATGTCTTCCATTATTTTTTTATTTTAAGATTTTTAGATGCAAGAATCAAGAAGCAAGATTTTGAGTATCTAACTTACTGATGAATCCTGTAGTCATCTTTTGAAATTCAATTATTTTGTTTTCTATTTCTACTGTTTTTTCTTTTGATAAATAGTCATTTTGACAAGAAATCAAAAGTTGTGTTTGTAACTCGAATGATGAACCTAAACTTATATTCAAATAATGTTGAAAATGTTTATTTCCTCTGTTTGAACCTTCTGCAATATTTGAAGGCATTGAAACGGAGCATCTGTTCATTTGACTGACTAATCCATAAATTTCAGATTTTGGAAAATTAGAAGTTAGTTTATAAATATCATTTGTAATATCCATTGCTAAAATCCAAATTTTCAAATTCTTAAAATTATGTCTCATATTTATTATTTTTAGAATTAAGAGCGAAGAATCAAGATTTTCATATAAACTTTACTTGATATATTATCTTATTTTCAGAGTTATAAATTATTATTTCACTTTATTTTTTGTAAAATCAAATATTAAAATCCATGAAGTCTTGTTTCTTGCTTCCTACTTCTTTCATCTTGTCTCTTGCTTCTTTACTCTATTCTCTATTTCAAAAACTCATAAACCCCAGCCGTTCCCTGACCAGTACCCACACACATACTCACTATTCCGTATTTTGCTTTTCTTAATCTCATTTCTTCGAATAATTGTACAGATAATTTTGCTCCAGTACAACCTAATGGATGTCCGAGTGCAATTGCACCACCATTTACATTGATAATATCAGGATTTAAACCTAATTCACGAGTTACTGCCAATGCTTGAGAAGCAAATGCTTCGTTCAATTCAATTAAATCGATATCTTTTAAAGTCAATCCTGCTTGTTTTAATACTTTTGGGATTGCTTTTACAGGACCAATTCCCATTATTCTTGGTTCAACTCCTGCAGATGCGAAGTTTACCAAACGTGCAATAGGTTCCAAGTTTAATTCTTTTACCATTTCTTCACTCATTACTAATACAAAAGCTGCTCCATCACTCATTTGCGATGAATTCCCTGCAGTTACAGAACCATCGGCTGCAAAAACTGGACGCAAAGCCGCCAAACCTTCTAATGAAGTTCCGAATCTTGGTCCTTCATCTTTTTTTACAATGTATGATTTTGTTGCTTTTTTGCCATTTTCATTGATGAAAGTTTGCTCAACATTAATTGGAACAATTTGAGAATCGAACTTTCCGTCGGCTTGTGCTTTTAATGCTTTATTATGTGAATTAAATGCAAATTCATCTTGATCAGCACGAGAAATATTGAATTGTTTCGCCACCGCTTCCGATGTCAAACCCATTCCCCAATAATAATCTTCGTTTCCTGCTTTTGCCACAGCATAATCTGGTGTTGGTTTGTAGCCACCCATAGGGATAAAACTCATGCTTTCGGCTCCTCCAGCAATAATGCAATGTGCCATTCCTGATTGAATTTTGGCAGTAGCCATTCCGATAGTTTCTAATCCCGAAGCGCAATATCTATTTACTGTTACACCCGGAACATCATCGACTTTTAATCCCATTAAAGAAATTAATCGACCAACGTTCAACCCTTGTTCGGCTTCTGGCATTGCGTTTCCAACCATTACATCGTCAATACGAGTTTTGTCGAAATTTGGCAATTCGTTCATCATAAATTCGATGGTTTCTGCTGCTAATTCATCAGGGCGTTTGAAACGGAATAATCCTTTTGGTGCTTTTCCAACGGCTGTTCGGTATGCTTTTACTATATATGCTGTTTTCATTTTATTTAAGATAATAGAGGCAAGAGGCAAGAGGCAAGATTTTGTAGATTAAAATCTTTCTTCTTGGTTCTTGTATCTTGGTTTTTAATTACGTAGTGGTTTCCCTTTTGTTAGCATAAACTGAATTCTCTCCAATGTTTTTCTTTCTGTACAAAGTGATAAAAAGGCCTCACGTTCAATGTCTAATAAATATTGTTCAGAAACCATTGTCGCTTCTGACAAATCACCTCCAGCCATAACATAAGCTAGCTTGTTTGCAATTTTTAGATCGTGTTCTGAGATATATTTTCCAGCAACCATTTGATTTGTTCCTACTAAGAACATTCCAAGTGCTTGTTTACCTAAGACTTTTACATCAGTTCTGCGGATTGGTTGTGTATAACCAGCTTCAGCCATAAGCAATGCATGTTTTTTTGCCTCTGCAATTTGACGGTCTTTGTTTACGACAACAACATCTTTTCCGTGTTGCAATAATCCTAAATCAAAAGCTTCATGAGCCGAAGTCGAAACTTTTGCCATTGCAATTGTCATAAAATATTCTTGTAAAACATTCAATTCGACATCATTTTTGCGGAATAAATCGGAGGCACGCAATGCCAATTCTTTCGAACCACCACCACCTGGAATCACACCAACACCAAATTCTACCAATCCCATATACGTTTCTGCAGCAGCAACAACTTTGTCTGCGTGCAAACTCATTTCGCAACCACCACCAAAAGTCATTCCGTGAGGTGCAACTACTACTGGAATTCCAGAATAACGAACACGCATCATGGTGTCTTGAAACATTTTGATTGCCATATTCAATTCGTCATATTCTTGCTCTACCGCCATCATGAAAATCATTCCGATATTAGCACCAACCGAGAAATTAGCTGCTTGGTTTCCGATAACCAAACCTTGATATTGTGTTTCTGCTAAGTCGATTGCTTTGTTAATTGCAGAAAGAACATCGCCACCAATAGTATTCATTTTAGATTGAAATTCTAAATTCAGAATTCCGTCGCCTAAATCTTGGATGATTGCACCGCTGTTGCTCCAAACTTTTTTGCTTTCGCGAATGTTGTTTAGAATAATAAATGAATCTTGACCAGGAACTTTGGTTTGCGATTTTGTTGGAATATTATAAAAATAAGTGGCCCCTTCTTTTACAGAATAAAAACTAGTGTTTCCAGCAGCCAACATATCGGTAACCCAAGATGCAGGTGCAAGTCCTTCGGCTTTCATGATTTCGATTCCTTTTTCGACACCAATGGCGTCCCAAATTTCGAAAGGACCATTTTCCCAACCAAAACCTGCTTTCATAGCATCATCGATTTTGTATAATTCGTCAGAAATTTCAGGAATTCTGTTTGAAACATAAGCAAACATTCCTGAGAAAGATTTGCGATAAAATTCGCCTGCTTTGTCTTTTCCTTTTACTAAAACCTTGAAACGATCGATAGGTTTATCTATAGTTTTTGTGAGTTCTAAAGTTGCAAATGATGCTTTTTTGGCAGCACGATATTCAAGAGTATCTAAATCTAAAGATAAAATATCCTTATCGACTTTTTTGTAAAAACCTTGATTGGTTTTGCTTCCTAACCATTTGTTTTCCATCATTTTATTGACGAAATCTGGTAGTTTGAACAATTCGTGTTGCTCATCTGTTGGACAATTTTCGTAAATTCCGTTGGCAACGTGTACCAAAGTATCTAGCCCAACTACATCTACAGTTCGGAAAGTAGCCGATTTTGGGCGACCAATAACTGGTCCAGTCAATTTATCTACTTCTTCAATAGTCAATCCCATTTCTTTTACTAAATGAAATAACGATTGAATGCCGTAAATACCGACTCTGTTTCCTATAAATGCAGGAGTATCTTTGGCAACTACTGATGTTTTTCCTAGGAATTTTTCGCCATAAATAGTCAAGAAATCTAAAACTTCTGATGATGTTTGTGGACCAGGAATAATTTCGAATAATTTTAGGTAACGCGCTGGATTAAAAAAGTGAGTTCCGCAGAAGTGTTTCTGGAAATCTTCGCTTCGGCCTTCGCTCATAAAATGAATCGGGATTCCAGAAGTATTTGATGTGATAAGAGTTCCTGGTTTGCGATATTTTTCTACTTGCTCAAAAACCAATTTCTTGATATCCAAACGCTCTACTACCACTTCGATAATCCAATCGACATTGGCAATTTTTGTCATATCATCTGTTGTATTACCTGTAGTTATGCGATTTGCAAATTTCGCATTATAAATAGGAGAGGGTTTTGACTTGAGTGCGTTTGCCAAATGTTCGTTTACCAAACGGTTGCGAACTATTTTACTGTCGAGTGTCAATCCTTTTTTGATTTCGATGTCGGTTAATGCGTTTGGAATGATGTCTAGGAGCAAAACTTCGACTCCGATGTTTGCAAAATGACACGCAATTCCTGAACCCATAATTCCGGATCCAATGACTGCTACTTTTTTAATAATACGCTTCATTTTCTTGTTTTTCGTGTTGATTGAATATGTTTTTGTCTTGAATGAGTTCGTTTATGGTTTCGGAAACTTCCATAAAGTTTTGTAATTTTTCTGGAGAAACATTATTTTTTATGGTTTCATTAAATTTGAGAACTGTTTCTTTGGATTGGGCTCTTTTTTCTTTTCCAAATTCGGTTAAGTAAACCAGAACACCGCGGCCGTCTTTTGGATTTGGTTTGCGAATAATTAATCCTTTTTCTTCTAGTGTTTTTAAGGTTCTAGTTAAGGAGGTAGCTTCCATTCCCATTCTTGATGCGATTCTGGTTGATGGTGTACCTTCTTCTCTATCAATACTTAATAATGCAAATCCTATTGCCATCGAGCCATCATATTTTGAGGCTTCCTCGTTGTACATTCGGGACACGGCTTGCCATGTTGCTCTTAGGATATAATCTATTGTTTTGTCTTTCATTTTATGAATTGATAATTCAAATGTAGTAAAAAATATACTATGCGTGCATAATAAATTTTATTTTTTTAATTTTTTTTTTAATGTTTGACTTTTTGGATTGTTGTTAAGGAAAAATATTGTTGTTTTTTAGCCCCGATAGAAGCGGCATCCTTTTGGCTTGCCTTTTTGGCAGACAAAAGATTTAGCGTATAGCGGGACGACTGTGGAAGTGGATATAAATGTTTTGCTCCAAAAAATAAATCCTCTAAAAAAAGAGGATTTGTTGTTTATGATTTTTTGAAATTTCCGGAATCTACATCATGTAGGAATTTTATTATTCCTGGAAAATAATGATTTTGGTCGTCGTATTGGGATAAATGACTTCCGTTTGGGCAAAACAAAAACCGTCCGTTTTGTACTTCTTGAGAAATCCATTTCATGTGTTCTGGATTCATGGTATCGTATTTTGCTCCAATGGCAAGGGTTGGAATTGTTAGTGTTTTTAGTTTATTTTTAATATCCCAATCCTTAAGAGTTGCTTTTCCTGTGATGCCAAACTCGCTTTCGCCTTGCATGAAAACATATACGTTTGGGTTGAGATGTTTGAATGCTCGATTGATGGATTCTGGCCATTCGGCTTGTGGTTTTCTGAGAATATGTTCGGTGTAGTAATATTTGAAAAGTAATTCCGAGTATTTTGGATTTTTGAAATCGTTATTTTTTTCGATGTCTTGAATTTGTTTTAGAATTGCGGGATCCATTTTGGGTCCTAAAACGTCCTGCGCATATTTGTTATATTCGGGCGCGCTTGCCATCATGTTTGAAATGATTAGTCCTTTGAGGTTTTTTTGGTATTTGAGCGCATACTCCATGGCGAGAATTCCTCCCCAAGATTGTCCTAGTAGGTAAAAATTGGTATCATCGAGTTTTAATGCTTTTCGGACTTGCTCAACTTCCTCTACAAAACGCTCGTTTTTCCAGAGTTTATTATCGTTAGGTTGGTCAGAATAATACGAACCCAATTGGTCGTAATAAATGTATTCGATGCTTTGTTGTGGAAAATAGCCATCGAAACTTTCGAAACATTCGTGCGTTAATCCGGGTCCTCCGTGAAGTAATAATACTTTTATAGTTGGGTTGTTCCCTACGGTTTTTGTCCAAACTTTGAAGTTTCCTGCTGGAGTTGATATTGGAATCATTTTTATGCCGCCAGTAAACTGATCGTCTCTTTTGGAAAAATCAAGATAATTTTCTTTCGCTTTATTTTCTGGATTTTGTTTGCATCCGATGAGTAAAAAAATGGCTAATGTATATAGGAGTAAATTTTTCATATTTTTATTATTTAAGTATTTTTTTTCAGGTTGCATTTCGGAATTTGTACGTTTTTTTGCAGAATTTTAATATTAAAAAAACATCAAATTACTCACCATAAATTTTGACAAACAAATCTTTGTACATTTCCATTACTGCTTTTCGTTTGAGTTTCATAGTTGGAGTAAGATGCCCGTTTTCTATAGACCAAACATCTGGGGTGAGTTCAATTCGTTTTATTTGTTCCCAGTTTCCAAATTTTTTGTTGATTTCATAAACTTCTTGTAAAATTCGTTCTTGCACTTTTGGATTGTTGCTAATATCTTCGTTTGATTTTCCGATGGGTACATTGTGCATGGTTGCCCATTCTTTTACAAATTCGAAATTGGGTTGTATAAAGGCTGCAGGCATTTTTTGACCATCGCCAATAACCATTATTTGCTCAATAAAACGGGATTGTTTCATGGCGTTTTCTAGCAATTGTGGGGCTACATATTTTCCGCCAGAGGTTTTAAACATTTCTTTTTTGCGGTCGGTAATTTTTAGGAAACCATCTTTATCTATTTCTCCTATGTCGCCTGTGTGAAAATACCCGTCTATTATGGTTTCTTTAGTTAAAACCTCGTCCTTGTAATATCCCATCATTACGTTTGGTCCTTTGCAAAGAATTTCGCCATCGGCAGCAATTTTCACCTCGACATTTGCTATTACTTTTCCTACGGTTCCCACTCTTAACCCTTCATTTCTCATATCGTTTACGGAAATTACGGGAGAAGTTTCGGTCAATCCGTATCCTTCCATGATGTAAATCTCGGCGGCAGCAAATATTCGAACCAATCGGGGTTGGCAAGCTGCGCTTCCTGTAGTAATTAAATCCAGATTACCACCCAAACCTTCTTTCCATTTGCTAAAAATAAGTTTTCTCGCAATTTTTAGTTGAGTTTCGTACCACCAGCCATTTGCTCTGTAAGGTTCGTATCTTAGCCCAAGATCTATTGCCCAGAAAAACAATTTTTTCTTTATTCCTGTAAGTTCAGAACCTTTTGCAATGATTTTTTCGTACACTTTTTCTATTAATCTAGGAACACCAGTCATTACATTTGGTTGAACTTCCCTGATGTTTTCGCTAATTTTTTCGATAGATTCTCCAAAATATATAGAGCAACCACAATATTGATATATGTAGGTTATCATTCGCTCATAAATATGGCAAATAGGCAAAAAGCTTAGTGCTCTGCTGCTTCCATATTCAAACGGGATTCGGCTTGCTGAGTCTAACACGTTAGAAACTATATTATTGTGCGAAAGCATTACGCCTTTTGGTCTTCCTGTTGTGCCAGAGGTATAAATTATGGTTGCTAAATCGGATGTTTTTACGTGATTTTTTCTATCTTCTACAACATCTTGGTTGCTTTGGTCTTTTCCTAATTCGAGTAAATCGGACCAATTTTTGCAACCTTCAATTTCATTAAATGAGTAAACTCCTTTTAGATTTGGAACATTTTGTTTTATTAAATTTACTTTTTGTAAAACTTCGATATCAGAAACAAAACAATATTTTGCTTCACAATGATTTAAAATATATTCGTAATCATCCTCGGAAATTGTTGGATAAATTGGTACATTTTGAGCTCCAATTTGAAGAATCCCAACGTCCATAATATGCCATTCGGTTCTGTTATTAGAGGAAATTACAGCAATTTTATCGTCTTTTTGAATATCCATTCGCAATAATGCGCGAGAAATAGTATTTGAGTTATCGACAAATTCCTTTGTAGAAGTTTTTATCCATGTTCCATTTTGCTTGGTTACTAGGGCATCATGAAGATTATATTCCTTTAATTGATAGTAGGCAAAATCGAAAAGGCGAGTGATATTGGTCATTTTAGGCAAGTTTGTTTTAACGAAATTAATTAAATATAATTTCATTCACAATATTTATTTAATTTTAAATTTAATTGTTTCGAAAGATGTAATTTTGTTTTCTGATTTTTATTAATTTTTAATTTTAATTGATGCACAAATCTTTGCGTTTAGACGAATATAAAGTTCTGTTTTATAGAATTTTATTAGCTTATTTATTTTATTTTATTGTTCGAGTTCTTTTTTATTTTTATAATATTGATTTGTTAAAAGTAGATTCGGTTTCGGATTTTCTTTCGCTTTGTTATTATGGTTTGGCGTTTGATACGACAGCAATTTTATATGTAAATTTGTTTTTTATAGTTTTCTCGATTTTGCCATTTTGGATAAATTCTAGTAAAAACTATCAGAAATTCTTGTTTTACCTTTATTTTTCGACAAATTTATTGGCTTATTCAACCAATTTCATCGATTTTATTTATTACAAATATAGTCTTGCAAGAACCACATCGGCAGTTATGGATGTTGTAAAACACGAAACCAATCTAGTGACTTTATTTTTTAGTTTCATTATTGATTATTGGCATGTATTGGTTTTATTTATTTTGTTTTCGGCAATTTGGATTTATTTGTATAAAAAGGTAAACATTAAAATCACATTTCCTGAGAAAAAAATACACTATTTTGGATTTTCTATAATTGGATTTTTATTTATTTCATTATTAATAATAGGAGGGATTCGTGGTGGAGATTTCAAAAAATCTACCCGACCAATAAACCTACTAGACGCAAGTCGTCATGTTAATAAAATTGTGCATTCGGACATAGTTCTCAATACTCCATTTGCCATTATTAGAACTTTATTTAGCAATGGTTTTACTATAAAAAATTATCCAGATGTAACTCCAAAAGTTATTCTCGATAAAATTCAACCCATAAAACAATACCATAATAATCCGCCAACCAAACCCAATGTTGTAGTCCTAATTTTAGAAAGTTATGGACGAGAATATATAGGAGCGCTCAACAAAAAAGCCAATATTCCGAATTATAAAAGTCATGCACCATTTCTAGATTCGTTGGCACAACACAGTATGATTTTTACAAATGCGTATGCAAATGGGCGACAATCTATTCACGGAATGTCATCGATTTTGTCAGGAATTCCGGCGTTTAAAGATGCATTTACATCATCGCCATATCCAAAACAAAAAATAGAATCGCTGGTTTCGACACTGGAAAGCGAAGGTTATAACACTTCTTTTTTTCATGGCGCAGCAAACGGATCGATGGGGTTTTTAGGATTTGGAAACATTCTCGGAATAGACAATTATTATGGACGAACAGAGTTTAACGACGACTCACAATTTGATGGTTTTTGGGGAATTTGGGACGAACCCTTTTTGCAATTCATGAAAAAAACTTTAGATAAAAAGAAAACACCATTTTTCGCATCGGTTTTTACAGTTTCCTCACACGAACCATATATTATTCCCGAAAAATATAAAAATACGTTTCATGAAGGCGGAATCCCAATGCATAAATGTGTAGAATATTCCGATTTTGCTTTGAAACGATTTTTTAATGAAGCCAAAAAATCTAGTTGGTTTAACAATACCATTTTTGTATTGGTTGCAGATCATGGAAATCAGGTTTTTTATGACGAATTTAATAAACCAATAAATCGATTTACAGTTCCAATAATTATTTACAAGCCCAATAGCAAATATGTTGGAATCGATGAAGATCTAGCCCAACAAATAGATATTTATCCGACAATTTTGGATATGATTGGTTACCAAAAACCTTTTAGAAGTTGGGGTCGAAGCTTGTTTGATAAAAAATCCGTTGCACCTTTTGCAATTAATTCTACTGGAGAAATTACTCAGTTTTTGAAAGGAAATTACATTTGTATTTTTGATGAAAAAAATGCAATTGGTTTTTATGATAAAAATGATAAAGGCTTGGTTACTAATTTAATAAAATCAAGAAATTCAGAAATGAATGATATAGAATTGCAATGCAAAGCATTTATCCAGGATTATATGGATCGCGTTATTAACAAAAAATTATATGCTAAATAAGGTTTATTTAAATTAAATTTGCATTAAATATTTAGAATTAAAAAAAATGAAAAATAATAAAAAAATAATAGGTTTTTCGATACTTGGAATAGTCTTAATTTTGGTTGGGAAATATGTTTATGACATGAATATTAACCATAATTTTGAAACCATTACAGAAGGAAAAGTTTACAAATCGGGAGTAATTCCGCCAAACGAAATTGCAGATTATGTAAAAAAATACAAAATAAAATCGATTGTAGATTTGCGATTTCCAGGAACTCAAGATTTAGTTAATAATCCAGAAATCCCAGCCGAATTAACTGCCGAGAAAGAGGCAGTTTCTAAAATTGCTGGTGTAAATTATTTCAATAACGGTTCAGATCAAGTTCCCGCACAAAAAAACCTTGATGTTTTTTTTAAAATCATGGATAATAAGGACAATTATCCAGTTCTGATTCATTGTTATCACGGAATTGGTCGTGCAGAAATGTACTCGGCAATTTATAGAATTGAGTATGAAAATTTTACAAATGAGCAAGCCAGAAGTGGTGTTAGAACTATTGTAAAATGGAGTTCTTTCGATGATGGGAAACCAAAAGGAGAATATCTAAAAGCTTACAAAAGTAGGAAACAATTGGCTGAAGAAAAGTAATTTATTTTTGAGATTTATTAACTTTAAAAGCACGTTTTGAATAAAATGTTTTTATTTTAATATTTAGCACATTCTTTTTTGTAAAGTTCTAATTTATAATCATAATTATCTATTGCTTTACTGTAAGTAAAATATAAATTTTCATATTCAGTTACCGATTCTTCTGTAGTATTTTTTAAAACAGTATAATCTTCGTAAGCATCATCGTATGTTTTGCAAGATTTGTAGGGTAAATCATTTAGATAATTAACAAGATCAGTTAGTTTAGAGTTGTTTTTTTTGTATAAGCTTTCTGCTGAACTGACTTTTTTAATAAGTTCTTTAATACGTATTTCTTCGGCATTTATTTCTTTAGAT
Source organism: Bacteroidota bacterium (assembly GCA_043783485.1). Taxonomy (GTDB): domain Bacteria; phylum Bacteroidota; class Bacteroidia; order Flavobacteriales; family Flavobacteriaceae; genus Flavobacterium. Next base: position 24,042 of record JAYVZI010000056.1, on the reverse strand, counting down.
CGTAAATCACAATCTGCTGTTTTATTTTTATTTTCTATTCGTTTTTTTGATTGTTCCTCAACTTCTTTATTGTACTGCAACAAATATTTTTTGGCAGGTTCATAATTGTTTGCAGCAGATTTTTTTATCCATTCTAAGCTTGCTTCCATATTTTCAAGGTTTAAATTACCTTTATAATAGGTTCCTAATAAATATTGTGCAACAGGATAATTTTTTTTTGCTGCATCAGTTATCCAATATATTGATTTTGCATGATCTTTTTCGACTCCTATGCCGCTTTCATATAATAATCCTAAGTTAGTTTTAGCCTCTAGATTTCCGTTTTCGGCACTTCGTTTTGTCCAATAAAATGATTTTTTCTCATCTTTTTCGACAGAACCACCAAGTTGATAAATGGCACCTAACTCCAATTGTGCTTTTGCATCATTTTGGGTTGCTTTTTTTGTTAATATACTAATCTCGTCTATTTTTTGAGCATTAATGCTGTTGCAAACTATTAATGTTAGTATTAGAAAAAGATATAAAAGTTTAGTTTTTAACATGGTATGATTTTTTGTAAATAAACAATTAATTAATTGAAATAACTAATGATTAGAAATTATGTTTATCAAAAACTAAACTTCAAATTAGAATTAAAGTTTCTCAATCCACAATCTAGCATTTACAAATGCTTCTAACCAAGGCGAAACTTCATCATTTCTATCTTTTGGGTAATATGCCCAATTCCAAGGGAAAGTGGAACGCTCAATATGCGGCATCATTACCAAATGACGACCCGTTTTGTCGCACAACATTGCAGTGTTATAATCCGAACCGTTTGGGTTGGCTGGATAGGTTTCGTAACCATATTTTGAGACTATATTATAGTTTTCTTCGGGCATTGGTAAATTGAATTTTCCTTCGCCATGTGAAACCCAAACGCCTAAAGTGGCACCTTCTAAACTAGACAACATCACCGAATTATTTTTTTGAACCGTAACCGATGTAAAAATACTTTCGTGTTTTTGACTGTCGTTGTGCAACAATTTTCCATGAATTTCATGTTCTGGATTTATAACTTCCAATTCCATAAATAATTGACATCCATTACAGATTCCGACTGATAAAGTATCTTCGCGTTTAAAGAAATTCTTTAATGCAGTATTTGCTTTTTCGTTGTATTTGAAAGCTCCCGCCCAACCTTTTGCAGAACCTAAAACATCCGAATTCGAAAATCCACCAACGGCTCCAATAAACTGAATATCTTCTAAAGTTTCCCGACCAGAAATTAAGTCGGTCATGTGTACATCTTTAACATCAAAACCCGCTAAATACATTGCATTTGCCATTTCTCGCTCGGAATTACTTCCTTTTTCGCGAATAATTGCTGCTTTTGGTTTTGCTCCCTTCCCTTTGGGAAGGTTTGGGGATGGGATACCCGAAAATTGTTTTGGAAAACTATAGTTTAAAGCATGATTTGCAAAATTCTCGTAACGCTCTAATGATTTTCCGTTTTTGGTTTGTTTTTGGTCGAGTAGGAAAGAGGTTTCAAACCAAATTTCTCTAAGATTTTTAATGTCAAATTTTAAAGTTCCAAATTTACTTGAACTAATTTGAAGTTCGGCACCCTTCCCTTTGGGAAGGGTTGGGGATGGGTTTCCAAGTTTATAAAATTCTATATTATTTTCTTTCAATTTATTTTCAAAAACCACATCATTTTTCGCTTGAAAAACAACTCCAATATTTTCAGAAAACAAAATTTTCACTAAATCATTTTCTTTAAAATCATTAAATGAAAGTTTTGCACCTAGATTATTATCTGCGAAACACATTTCTAACAATGTAGTTATCAATCCGCCGCTTCCAATATCGTGACCCGCCAAAATTTGATTGTCTAAAATCAATTCTTGAATGGTATTAAAAGCATGTTTAAAGAAATTAGCATCTTTAATTGTAGGTGTATCGTTACCAATTTTATTCTGAATTTGTGCAAACGAACTTCCTCCTAATTTATACTGATCCTGAGATAAATTAATATAATAAATCGAATCGCCATTTTTTTGGAGAACTGGCTCTACAACTTTTGTAATATCTGTACAATTTCCACCAGCCGAAATAATCACGGTTCCAGGAGCAATAACTTCATCGTTTGGATATTTTTGTTTCATCGAAAGCGAGTCTTTTCCTGTAGGAATATTAATTCCCAATTCGATAGCAAATTCCGAGCAGGCTTGAACGGCTTCATACAATCGTGCATCTTCGCCTTCATTTTTACACGCCCACATCCAATTGGCTGAAAGCGAAATTCCTTTTATTCCGTCTTTTATGGGTGCAAAAATAATATTCGATAATGCTTCGGCAATCGCATTTCGGCTTCCCGATTTTGGATTAATCAATGCCGAAATAGGAGCATGTCCTATAGATGTTGCAACGCCTTCTTTACCTTGAAAATCGAGCGCCATAACGCCAACATTATTCAATGGCAATTGCAAAGGTCCAACGCATTGTTGTTTGGCAACTTTTCCGCCAACGCAACGATCTACTTTATTGGTTAGCCAATCTTTACAAGCAACGGCTTCGAGTCGCAACATTTTTTCTAATGCTGGAATAACGGTAAATCCGAATTCATTAGTCGAAATTTCTATATTAGTGTCAATATCTGAATAATTTCTTTGAATGGTTTTGTCGTTCATGATTACTTTTGGCGAACTTCCAAACATATCTTCCAGAGCAAAATCCATTGGTTTTTCTCCAGTATTCTCACTTTCAAATGTAAACCTATGATTATTAGTAACTTCGCCAACTTGATACATTGGAGAACGTTCGCGATCTGCAATTTTTTGTAATAAATCAATATTTTCTTTGCCAATAACCAATCCCATACGTTCTTGGCTTTCGTTCCCGATGATTTCTTTGGCAGATAATGTTGGGTCGCCAACAGGTAATTTGTCTAGGTTTATCAATCCGCCAGTTTCTTCAACCAATTCCGAAAGGCAATTCAAATGTCCACCAGCACCATGATCGTGAATAGAAACTATAGGATTTATATCGCTTTCGACGAATGCACGAATGGCATTTGCAGCCCGTTTTTGCATTTCAGGATTAGACCTTTGAATGGCATTTAACTCGATTCCTGAACCAAAAGCACCAGTATCGGCTGATGAAACTGCTGCGCCACCCATTCCGATTCTGTAATTATCGCCACCCAGAATCACGATTTTATCGCCTGCTGAAGGTTTCTTTTTTATCGCTTGATCGAGTTTACCGTAACCAATTCCGCCCGCTTGCATAATGACTTTGTCGAAGCCTAATTTTCTTGCTTGCGCTGAGCTTGTCGAAGCGTTTAAGTGTTCATCATGTTCGAAAGTTAAAATAGAACCTGTAATTAGTGGTTGCCCAAATTTATTTCCAAAATCCGATGCACCGTTGGAAGCTTTTATCAAAATATCCATTGGAGTTTGGTACAACCATTTGCGTTCTGGAAAAGATTTTTCCCAATTTCTATCCGAATTTTCTCCTAGTAAACGAGAATATGATGTCATATAAACCGCTGTTCCAGCCAATGGTAAGCAACCTTGTCCGCCAGCCAATCGATCACGAATTTCTCCGCCTGAACCTGTAGCTGCTCCATTAAAAGGTTCTACCGTTGTTGGGAAATTGTGGGTTTCTGCTTTTAATGAAATGACCGAATCGAATTCTTTTACTTCATAAAAATCGGGTTTGTCGGCAGATTTTGGAGCAAATTGTTGCACTTTTGGTCCTTTTACAAACGCAACATTATCTTTATAAGCCGAAACAATATCGTTTGGATTTTCGGAAGATGTTTTTTTAATCATTTTGAATAATGACGATTCTTTTTCGATTCCGTCTATTACAAATGTTCCGTTGAAAATTTTATGTCGGCAATGTTCTGAATTGACTTGAGAGAATCCAAAAACTTCCGAATCGGTTAGTTTTCGATTTAATTTTATGGATAATTTTTCTAAATAAGCAACTTCATCTTGGCTTAATGCTAAACCTTCTTTTTGGTTGTATTCTGCAATATTATCAATTTCTAGAATTGCTTCTGGTTTTACATTTATTGTAAAAATATCTTGATTTAATTCCGAATATTTTTGCGAAAGCATTGGATCAAAATCGATAAAAGTTTCTTTAACTTGAATAAATTCCTCGATTCTGATAATTCCAGAAATTCCCATGTTTTGAGTAATTTCTACAGCATTTGTGCTCCAAGGAGTTATCATTGTGGCGCGTGGACCAATAAAAAAATCCGTTCCAATATTGTTGAGAACGGATTTTTCTATTTGATTTGCATCTGCAAAAAGCCAATTAAGTTTAGAAATGGTTTCAGCCGATAATACTTCTTGCGTTTGCACCGCAAAAATGGTGTTGGTTTTGTTTCCGAAGAAAGAAATCATGTTGTTGTGTTTTGTAGTTGTGCAAATTTAATACTTTCAAATCAAAATAAGAACAAAAAAAAGCGACAATTTTGCCGCTTTTTTTAGATTAGTTAATTATTATTTTTTTGATAACTGACTTTGAATTTTGAGTTACTTTGACCAAATAAATGCCTTTTTGAAAATCGGATATTAAAACAGTTTCGGTATTTATATTTTCTTTCCCAAAAACTTTTTGACCTAATAATGAGTATATTTCTAATGAAGTATTTTTGGAAGTATTTCCTAAATTTATTTCGAAATTTCCATTTGAAGGATTTGGATAAATAGTAATTTCGGGATTTAGATTTACATCAATTTGGGTTGCGGATTTATTTCCTATTCCGTTACACGTATCAAGTGCAAAAACATCCCATTGTGTTGATTTATTGAAAGTTATAGTAGGAGAAAGTATTGTAGATTTTCGTCTGAGGGTTTCATCTATTGAAAAATTTGCAGTTCCGCCATTAAATGTTCCAATAATATCTATTAAAACACCATTTTTGAATAATCCAATTGCATCATTGCCATTAAAAGTCATTTCGGAAGCCGATGTTGATAAATTTGCGGTTGCAGTTGAGTAACAAGTGGATGCAATTAAGCTATTTACAATAACAAATTTTGATCCACTATTCAAAGTTCCAGATAATGTAATTCCTGTACTCCAAGCACCAGCACCATTGCTTTGTTTCTTAATACTATATGCAGATAATGTTGCCGAAGTTCCAGTTGCATTGGATATTTCTAATACTTTATTATTAGAGGAACCTTCAACATATTCCGAAAACATTAAATCGGTTGCTCCGGACCCGGAAGTTGTTACAGAAAGATTATTACTAGCTGTAGATGTATTTCCTGCAGCATCTTTTGCGGTTACATTAAAAGTATAAGCAGTCGAAGTAGTAAGCCCAGTTATTGTTGTTGATAAACCTGTTATTGTAGTTTTTAAAACATTATTCGCATAAACATTATAACCAGTAACTCCTGTATTATCTGTTGAAGCCAACCAATTGAGCGTTACAGAAGTAGTTGTTTTTGCAGATGAAGATAAGTTTGTTGGAGCTGTTGGTGATTGAGTATCTCCGCCTGTATTTGGTGCTCCACCCCAAACAATATTTACATATTCTGGGTGATCAATGTATGGATTACGGTTTCCCTGGCGAACATAAATAGCATTATTACGAGCAATTTCTCTTGCACTTACAGGATCATTAGCATTCCATGTTAATAGCATATTCAAAAAAGCGGTTGTAAAAACTTGATTGCTGGTTCCGTTAAACATAGCGTATGAATAAGTTGAAACCGTATTTTCATAACGAGTAGCAAAATAGAAATACATTCGTGCCACATCACCCTTAAATTCGTTTATAGGTTCGAAAACCGTTCCTGTATATCCTGAGACTGCACTAGTTCCTAATTTTGATCCATTTCGGGAAGTGAAAGAGGCATTTGCGACATTTCCGTGCGGATAGTTGGAGCGCACTCCATTTACTTTTCCGTCAGTTGGTGGAATAAAATGTGCATCAGCAACCATTGGAGAGGCGGAGTTAAATACAGATTGTGGGATAATATGTTCGCGGTTGTAACAATTTCCTTCGGTGCTATAAGTACCACATTGACTGGTTCCGTAGCTGTATTTGTAAGGATCAACGCCAGTTGGATTTTCCGAGTAAATATCCATAATTGAGTTGTCGTTTTCGTACTGATTGTCTCTATCGGCGGTTCCGTAAGTGGTCCATAAACCGTTGTAGCCGTTATCAGTATGGGCTTTTATTTTATTGTATAATTGGGTTTTTAGAGTGAAACCTGTTCCTGTTGCAGTGCTGTAATAACCTGATGGAATTTGAGAAAAACCGAATGCCGAAAATAGCAATGCTAGTAATAATAATTTTGTTTTCATTTTGTTGTTTTGTAGTTAGTTTTTTGTGATATAAAAATACTAGGAGTTTTTTATTTAAAACTCAAAAAAACAACAACTTATCATCAATTTATTAACAATAAATAGATTTAAAGTAAAAATAGAAAGAATACATCAATAAAAATTAGAATTGATAAGAACCAATATCCGATGAGCTCGCTCGGCTTTTTTCTAAAATATCCGAAAATGTGGAATAAATGGGATTTCCTTTGTTTATAGCAGCCGAACCTGTTAGAATGTTTAATTGATTTTTTTTGATATTTTTGAATTTTGGATCTTGGTTTTTGATATTTCCGTTTTGTTGGTTTCGGATTAAATCATATAAAGGATTGGATACTAATGTTGTATTTTCATCTTTAAATTTCACCAAACAATGATCAAAATTGGCATTAAAAACGGTTCCTTTTTTATCCAACAGCAATTCCACATTATTAGAACCATATATTGTACAATTCTTGAAATTTGAATTTAAAGGAAAACTACTAACAAAAACGCCATTATTATCGGTAACATAATCATCTAAAAAAACCGAAACTTGCTTAGAACTCGACCAATTATTATTGAAAGTACAATGTGTAAAATCATAATTTCCGCCTTGCGAGCAATACAAGTTGGCTTGCCCAGCAGAGTTTATAACTAAATTTTTCCCTATAATTGTGCTGTTTCTAGCAAGAATTCCAAAACTAGAGCAACCATAAAACTGAGAATTAGTAATATCTAAATTTGGAGTTGTAGCCACTACATTACGTTGCATAAAAAGTCCAACTGTTGCGTTTTTAAGCGTTAAATGATTTATATTGTTACTAGCGCCAGAAAAAATAAGTACCGTTCCCCATTGTCCGGGAACATCCTCGAAGTCGGGCTCGAGTCTGTCACCCTCAAAAGTAACTTCGTTTTGGGTAATTATTTTGCCATCAGCATCAAAAATATTTACTTCGCCATTAATGTTTAAAGTTGCCGTATCATCTATAATCAACCCAGATTCGGCATGAAAATAAACCCGAGTTCCTTTGTCTATTATCAAAGTTTTCCCTGCAGGAACAGCCGCATAACCATATATTACGTATGGTTTTTCGTTTGTCCAATGCAACTCGCTGTCTGTTAATGTATGTCCTTCGAGACCCTGAAGACCAATTACATTTAGGATTTCCTTTGGATCTGTAGCAAGCGCTCTGTTTGGGAAAATAAAATTTGCATCCTGAATTAGCGTTGCCAAATCCACGCTTTGTTGGTTGCTTCCTAGATCAAATAAAATTTTATCGTTGTAAGTAAAATCGGGTTCGGTATCGGCAATATTTGCCGTTGTTTCTATAAAAATGTACAAACTATCTTTGGCTAAAAGCTCTACATTATTAAATATTTTTCCGTTTCCGGTCATTCCATCAACCATCATTCGGTATTTAGAATTCAGTCCTTTTGCGAGTTGAACCACAGGAATAGAAACATCTTTGTTGCTTCTATTGTAGACTTTTAGTGAGTAAGTGCTAGAGCCAATGTTTGTAAAAACAGTGTCTAAATAAACTTTATTTTTAGAAAATTCAAGATTTCCTGAGCTTGGAACAGTATCAAAATCCTTTCTGCATGACGAGAACAAAATTAGAATTCCAATAAAAAGTATATAAATAGATTTGTTCATTGAGATGAATTTTTGTAAAAATAGTAAAAAAAGGACGAATTAAACAATACATAATTTGCATATAATTTAGGAACGCAAAATTTATTTTTTTAGTCTATTTTCTAAAATCTATTTTCTTTTCTCTAAAATAACTTAAATTTACATAAAAAATAAAAAATGGCTTTCGATAAAGAAAAAATATTGTCTTTGTGTAACGAAATTTCGAAAAACACATTGATGCAAACCCTAGAAATTGAATATATTGATGCAGGCGAAGATTTTCTGGTTGCAAAAATGCCTGTAAACCCAAACGTGCATCAACCAATGGGATTATTGCATGGCGGAGCAAGCGTTGCATTGGCCGAAAGTGTTGGTAGCGCAGCATCTATGCTTTATGTAAATCACGAATTAAGCGAAGTTCGCGGCATCGAAATATCTGCAAATCATGTAAAAGCAAAAAGATCAGGAATTGTGTACGGAACCGCCAGAATCATTCATAAAGGAAGCAGTATTCATCTTTGGGAAATAAAAATTACAGACGAAAATGACAATTTGATTTCGCTCTGCAAATTGACTAATATGGTTTTGCCAAAGCGAAAAATAGTAAACCAATAATGAAAACTATCATTGATAAATTGACAAATCATTTTAAGCAAAATTTGCCTTTTGTGGTTTATCGAAAACCAAATCAAGATATTATTACAGGATTTTTTCAAGAAGATGATTCTTTAAATTATATTTCTGATTTTCAGGAAAATGGTTTTATTTTTTGTTCTTTTGATGGAAATAAAAACATAATAATTCCAGAAAATAAATCCGAAATTATAGTTTCTGAAATTATTGATATCTCTGTAAATTTGATACAGAATACAACTGTTTTTGTTGATGAAAAAGAAAAAACAGATTTCGAAAATTTGGTTGCAAAAGGAATAAATTTGATTAATGAAAACAAGTTCGAAAAAGTAGTTTTGTCCAGAAAAGAAATTCTTGAAACGGCTAATTTTGATTTGGTTTCAGTCATAAATAAATTGTTTGGAAATTATAAATCAGCCTTGCGATACTGCTTTTTTCATCCAAAAATAGGACTTTGGTTTGGTGCCACTCCAGAGCAATTATTGCAGGTTTCGGACAATCATTTCGATACGGTTTCCTTAGCGGGAACTCAAAAATTTGTTGATACGACTGATGTTACTTGGAAGGAAAAAGAAAAAGAAGAACAGCAAATTGTTACAGATTTTATTTCGGAAAATTTAAGAAAATTATCCAATTCAGTACAAGTTTCGGAACCTTTTACAACTCGTGCAGGAAATTTATTGCACATAAAATCTACTATTTCAGGAAATTTGAATAAGGATTTTAATCTAAAAAATATTATCGGGATTTTGCACCCAACGCCAGCCGTTTGCGGATTGCCTCGATCGGAAACTAAAAAATTTATTATAGAAAACGAAAATTATGATCGTGAATTTTATTCGGGGTTTTTAGGAGAATTAAATACGGATAACAAAACCGATTTATTTGTAAATTTGCGTTGCATGAAAGTGAAAGAAAACGAGGCTCACATATACGCTGGCTGCGGAATAACCAAGGACAGCAACCCCGAAAAAGAATGGGACGAAACAGTAAATAAATCCATGACAATGAAAAATTGTTTGGATTTTTAAATAAATATTTCAATCGAAAAAAAATTATGAAATTAGATATATTAGCTTTTGGAGCGCATCCAGATGACGTTGAAATTAGTTGCAGCGGAACAATTGCCAAGGAAATTTCGTTGGGCAAAAAAGTGGGAATTGTAGATTTGACAAGAGGCGAATTAGGAACCCGTGGATCTAAGGAAATTAGGGATCAAGAAGCCAAAAAAGCCGCAGAAATTTTAGGAGTTTCGGTTAGAGAAAACTTGAATATGCGTGATGGTTTTTTTGTAAATGACGAAAGCCATCAATTGGAAATTATAAAAATGGTTAGAAAATACCGACCAGAAATTGTGCTTTGCAATGCTATTGATGATAGACATATTGACCACGGAAAAGGAAGTAAATTGGTTTCGGACGCTTGTTTTCTGTCTGGATTATTGAAAATTGAAACCGAAATTGATGGAAAAAAACAAGAACATTGGCGACCAAAATTAGTGTATCATTACATACAATGGAAAAATATTGAACCTGATTTTGTGGTTGATATTACAGGTTTTTTGGATATAAAAGTAGCCTCAATATTGGCGTATAGTTCCCAGTTTTACGATCCGAATTCCAGTGAACCAGAAACTCCAATTGCTACAGAAAACTTCTTGGAAAGCATACATTATCGTTCAAAAGACTTTGGAAGGCTTATTGGAACCGAAAGTGCAGAAGGTTTTACCGCAGAAAGATACGTGGCTGTCAATAGTTTAGGAGATTTGATATAATTTTTTTGATTTTTCCTTTGTAAAATAAAACTTTTGCAATACATTTGCACTCGTTAAAAATGGTGGTTGTAGCTCAGCTGGTTAGAGTATTGGTTTGTGGTGCCGAGGGTCGCCGGTTCGAACCCGGTCAGCCACCCAAAAAAACGCAAAAGCTTCGAAGTAATTCGAAGCTTTTTTTGTATGTTGTGTTTTGGTGTTTGTAATTGATTTTTTGCCACAGATTAAAGAGATGATAAATTATAAATCCATTTCCATGATTGGCATAAACCTATTTTTTATTGAGGTTTCGAATTGACCAATTTTTTTGAAACCCATTTTTTGATAAAACTTTTCGGCATTGGGTTCAGAGTCAAGAGTTATTTTTTTGCAATTATTGTCGCGCATTCTAATTAAAAAATCTTGGATTAAATATTTCCCAAAACCTTTACCTATATAATCTGGCAAAATAAATAAATTATCAAGTTTTACGATGTTTTCTTGTTTGTTGATATAGGAATAATAACCAATGATTGTGTTTTTATTTGTGAGTTTAAAAACCGTATTGGTCTGGATATAATTTTGCGAAATGGTCAAATTATCATTCCATTTTTCGATTTGTTCCTCGGAATAACCCCAATATGCTTTTGATTTTTTGGTGATTTGAGTTAGTATTTCATAATCTTTTGGGGTTGCTTTTTCAATTTTCATTTTTATGATTATTGAGTTTTTTCCAAATTTATCTTGGTTTTGCGTGAGGGATTGCAGCGGCATCCTTTTGTGGAGCGCTAGCGGAACAAAAGATATAGCGAAAAGCCCGACCTTGCTGCAACGCGAGTGGAAGCAAGGTCACGCCCTAATATTATTTATTTTGCATCATCACGATCTACAACTGGTCGGTTGTCGCGATTGGCGAGTTCCCAGGCTATTGCAAATGCTAGTTTGGCTCTTTTGGCTAGGGCATCGAACTCTATTTTAGAAACTTCGTCCGTGGCTTGGTGGTAATCGTCGTGTACACCATTGAAGAGGAATACGGCTGGGATTCCGTTTTTGGCAAAGTTGTAGTGATCGGAACGGTAATAGTAGCGATTTGGGTCTTTTTTGTCGTTGAATTTGTAGTCTATTTGTGTGTTTACGTATTTTGTATTAGCGTCTTCGCAAATTTTATACAGGTCGGTTGAAAGATAATCAGATCCAATTAGGTAAACATAATCGTTGGAGTTTGGGTGAAATTCGTCGCGACGTCCTATCATGTCGATATTGATGTCGGTTATTGTGTTTGCTAACGGAAACAATGGGTTTTTGGAGTAATAACTTGATCCGTAAAGTCCGTGTTCCTCGCCAGTTACATGTAGGAATAGGATGGAGCGTTTGGGTCCGTGACCTTCGTTTTTGGCTTTTTGGAATGCTTTTGCGATTTCTAGTACGGCTACTGTTCCTGATCCGTCATCGTCTGCTCCGTTGTAAACTTCGCCATCTTTTACTCCAATATGGTCGTAATGTGCCGATATTACTAGGATTTCGTTTGGTTTTTCGGATCCTTCTATAAAGGCCCAAATGTTTTCGGAATCGCCAAGTTTTTCGCCATAACCGCCTTTGTTCATGAATTCGGCTGGCACTTTTTGGTAATAATTAGTGGCTCCTTTTGGGAACGAAATTCCGTTTTGTATATATTGTTCTATTAAATATGCTCCTGCTTTTTTCTGACCTTTTGTTCCTGTATCGCGTCCTTCCATTTCGTCCGACGCTACAACAGTTAGATAGGTTTTTAGATCCTCGGGCGTTATTGCAGTAAGGTATTTAGTGGGTTCTGCTTGTTTTGCAATAGCATCGCCAACAAAGGCTGGTTTTGCGGTTTTGCAACTAATAGTAAATGCAAAAATTAGACTTAATAAAATGATTTTTTTCATGGTTGTTAATGGATATTGATTAATGTGTAAAGGAAAAATAAAATTAGTAATATTAATATGAAAAACATGTTTATAAAAAACAAAAAATAACTTTTTATGAATGACATCCATCTTGTTTCGCCATAAAACCTATGATGTGCTGGAAAAAAGTAGTAAAACATCCAGATAAATCCAACAAATTTTATGATTTTATTAATGAATAGGATTATTGAATAATCTCCAATCATTTCTAATGATCGAGTGGTAACAAAAATGACTAGATAAAAAAGCAACAAAAACGAAAAGTAATGCAAGGTAAATATGCCATGATCAAAATAATACCATCTTTTTTTGTTATGAAAAATCCACAAGAACAAGGCGAAAAATGGCATGTAAATGAGCAATACTTTCGGAAAATTGTGATAGGCGGATTCCTTTGCTTTTTCTATAATTTCCTCGTTAGTATTATTGTTTCTTACTTGAATTGTTTTTTTGATGAACCAATAAGTTGTTGAATTTACTTTTCCGGCGGCTCGTGCAGAATCTAATTCTTTTTGGGTATTGTATCCGAAATTAAAATCGGCTTTTTTAAATTTTTTATGTTTAGAATCCTCGATTATTTTGGCTAAAGTGTCTTTTGCAGATTTAGATATTAAGTCCGAGTTTAAAATTTTTTGCAATTCACGCTCTTGCTCCAATGCATTTTTAGAGGTAGAATCTGGTTTTTCCCAGTTTTTTTTCTCGGAATTGTAGTCGTAATACTCGGTATTGTTTTTTTTATTATCGGAATTTATTTTTTCGAGATCTATTAATTTATTAGGAAAAATAGAAATTATAAAAAAAGTCAAAAAACTAATAAAAATATACAATCTAACGGGCGCTAAGTAGGAGAGGCGCTTGCCCGAAAGATACTCTTTTGTTAAGTTTGCTGGTTTTAGAATCAGGTTTTTTATGGTTTTCCAAAAAGCATTTTCGTAATGTGTTAGATCTTCAAAAAAATGAAGAAATAGGTGATGAAACGTTTTTCGGGTATCGGAATTTTCTTGACCACAATTGGGGCAAAATTTATTTTCAACTACATAACGGCAATTGAGGCAAGTTTTATCTTTTCTGAGTATTTTTTTTGACATTTGAATTTATTTCCTTACAAATATCTGAAATTGTATTGAATTTAGGAAAAATATATTGTAAAGTTTTTTTGTGGTTTTTATTCTCTAGGACAATATATTTTTTTGACATTTTTGAGCGGGTCATCTTTATAAAACCCAAAGCCCTTGAATGTAGCTTTTGGATACGTTAGGGCTTAATCATAAAAATGTTTAGATTTTTGGATTCCCATTATAATGGTGTATTAACAATGATTTTGTTTTTATGGTCCCATTAAATAAAAATTAATAAACCCGATAAAAAATTAATTCTATCGGGTTTTTACTTTTTTAAATCAAATTAGCCTTTTTAATAAATTTTTTATACCAAAACCAACCTATAAAGCCAATCAAAATAATGCTCCAAAGTTGTATTACAAATACAATAATTGCCTCCAGAAAATGCCAGCCAGCTGCTAAACTGTCTAAAAGTTGTGAACCAATATTTTGTCGTAAAACAATTACATGAGCTACTTTTTCTTGCTTTATTGTTTCACCTTGGTACAATTGTAATGTCAAAGTGCTAAAATTTACCTGATCGTTGAGCGATAAATTTTCGATTTTCGAGTTGTCATTTTCCTCTTTTTTGGTTTCTAAATTGCTTTCGGCGGTAACAATGTCGTTCAATTTTTTGCCTTTTTTATCTATTGCATTTGCCAAACGATTTTCGTGATTTGATTTTCTATTTTGTGCTAATTCATTGGATAATAGTTGCAAAGAAACATCATCTGCTTTTATGACTCTGTAATCTAGAAAATCAATTTGCTTGGCTATAGTTTTAACAATTGTATCCATTTGAGTATTTGGTACTCGAATAGTTATGTTATTTTCGACCGTAAATTTGGTGGTAACTATCGAACTATCTTGCGAAATTTTCACTTCATCTTTATCAGAAATGTTGCTCTGCAAATTGGTATATGTTACAAATCCACCAAATTTATTTGTAGCATTTTCAATGGCATAAGTAGATTGAGGAACATTTTTCACTTTGAATTTAATATCAGCCGTTCGAATAAATTTCCGATTTGTTTTCTTGGGTTCCACAGCTGCGGTTGATGAAGCAGCACTTTTTGCTTCTAAAGAGTTTAGATTTTCAGTAGCAACATTTTCTGACGAGGAGTTTTCAGATTGTTTACAAGAAATTGCAATGCCCACAACAAGCAAAGACAAACTAAATTTTTGAACTGTTTTCATAAAATTCATTTTTAAATATTAATATTAAATTGAGATTACTTTTTTTAAGGAAATTTTTAATAGCGTAATTTTCAATCAATAATTAATATGAATTTTAAGGTTAAAGTATATTTTACAAAACAATAAAAATCGTGCCAAGATTTTTGCATTTAATTTTAATCTTGGATTATTTTTATCGTAATTTTGGAACTCTATTATAAACCCATTTTTTGAGAACATCAATTCATAAAATCTTAATCAATCCTGACGAGTTTAAAACGCAAATTTTAACTTGGGCACAACAATTTCGTGAAGTGGTTTTTTTTGATTCTAATAATTATCCAGACCAATATTCTAGTTATGATTGTGTACTTGCAGTTGATGCTTTTACATCCATAAAAACCGATTATCACAACGCTTTTGAAGATCTAAAACAATACCAACAAATCACTAAAGATTGGCTTTTTGGCTATTTATCCTATGACTTAAAAAACAATATAGAGGATCTAAAATCCATGAATTCCGATGGATTAAATTTTCCGGATTTATTTTTTTTTCAGCCTAAAAAGTTGTTTTTATTAAAAGAAAATGAATTGCAAATTTGTTATCTCAATATGTGTGATGATGAGGTCGAGGATGATTTTACAGAAATAACCGAAAGCCGAAAGTCAGAATTAGAAAGTCAAAATCAGACTGAAATTCAACAGAAAATTTCTAAAGAAAATTATATTACCAAAGTTTCGAAAATTTTAGAACATATTCATCGTGGCGATATTTACGAAGCCAATTTTTGTATGGAATTTTTTGCCAAAAACGCAATTATAAATCCATTAGAAAAATATTTCAAACTGAACGAAATTTCGAAAGCGCCATTTTCAGTTTTTTTCAAAAATAACAAGCATTTTTTACTTTCGGCATCGCCAGAACGGTATTTGAAAAAAAATAATGAAAACCTAATTTCGCAGCCCATAAAAGGAACTTCAAAACGATTTAGTAATGAAATTGAAGACCAAAAATCGAAACTCGAATTGTCTCAAAACCCCAAAGAACGCTCGGAAAACATAATGATTACTGATTTGGTTCGTAATGATTTATCCCGAACCGCACAAAAAGGTTCGGTTCAGGTCGATGAGTTATGTAAAGTATATTCGTTCCTGCAAGTACATCAAATGATTACAACCATTTCATCTAAATTAAATCCAGAATTTTCGGTTATAGATGCCTTAAAAACTACTTTTCCGATGGGAAGTATGACTGGGGCACCAAAAATTTCGGCAATGCAAATCATCGAGGATTTCGAAGAAACAAAACGAGGTTTATATAGCGGATCTGTTGGGTATTTTACTCCAAATGGAGAATTCGATTTTAATGTTGTCATTCGCAGTATTTTGTACAATCAAGTGCAAAAATACGTTTCATTTTCGGTAGGAAGCGCCATAACATCGTTATCAATTCCAGAACATGAATACGAGGAATGTATGCTTAAAGCAGCCGCAATGTTACAAGTTTTAGTAAATAATTAACTTTGATGCTTGTAAAAATGAATACTTTTGTTTAGTTATCTAAAGAAAATAACAATAATTAAATCTAAAAATATCATGAAAAAATTAAAATTAATCCTGCTTGCTTTTGCAATGATTTTTATTTCAAATACTGTTTTTTCTCAATCGCAACCCAAGGTAATTGCTGTACTTTCTAGAGCAAATTGGTGTCCGACTTGTGTAAAAAATGATCCAAGAATTTTATCCGAAGTCGCTGCAAACATTGATAAAACACAAGTAGAATTTATTGTAAATGATTTGACAAACAAAGAAACCAAGATTAAATCCTTAGAATTATTGACTGGTTTGGGCTTAGAAAAATTAAAATTGAAAACTACTGGAATTATTACTTTTATTGATCCAGTTACAAAGCAAATTATCTCCAATATTAAGGTTTCAAAACCAACAGAGGAAATTCAAAATGAAATCAAAAAGATTTCGAAAACCTAAAGTTAATGCTCGAAAAACTACAAAACCATATTTATCAAAATTTTCCTTTTTTAGACAATAAAAAACTAATTATTGCTACAAGTGGCGGTTTGGACAGCATGGTTTTGTTGCATTTATTTCAAGAATTAAAACAAGAAATTGGAATTGCTCATTGCAACTTTCAACTTCGTGGGTTAGAAAGTTTTGGGGATCAAAATTTTATTCAGGATTATGCAAAACAACATAATATTCCAATATTTGTAACTCAATTCGATACCGAAAATTTTGCCAAAGATTACAAATTATCAACTCAAGTTGCTGCACGAAATCTACGTTATGATTGGTTTTATGAACTTTTGGATCTTGAAAACTACGATTTTATTTTAACGGCACATCATGCCGATGATAATCTAGAAACCTTTATAATCAACCTTTCTCGAGGAACGGGTTTGGATGGTTTGGTTGGAATTCCAACTCAAAACGATAAGATTATTAGACCGCTTTTAATTTTTTCTCGTCAAGAAATCGAGGATTATGCTGTGCAAAATAAAATCAAATGGCGCGAAGATTCCAGCAATACCTCGGATAAATATTTGAGAAATAAAATCCGTCATCATTTGGTTCCTTTACTAAAGGATTTGAATCCTAATTTTCTAGAATCTTTTCAGAAAACCCAAAATTATCTGCAAGAATCGCAATCAATGGTCGAGGACGCCACTATTATGATTTATCAGCAAATTGCTATCGAAAAGGAAAATAATATTCATTTTGATTTATTAAAATTAAAAACTTTACCTAATTATAAATCGTATTTATATGAATGGTTGCAGGAATTTGGATTTACAGCCTGGAATGATATTTACGATTTAGTGTATGGACAAACGGGAAAACAAATTTTTTCGGAAGAGTATAAATTAATAAAAAATAGAGATTTTTTAATCCTATCGCCAATAAATTTCGTAAATGAATTGGAGCAAAAATTTTGGGTAGAGAAAAATCAAGTAGAAGTTAAAGTTCCCTTAAAATTATCGTTTTGCAAAGTAGCCGACATTTCGGAAGTTTCAAATAGAAGTATATTTGTAGATGAAGATAAATTGTTATTTCCTTTAGAAATTAGGAAATGGAATGAAGGAGATATTTTCCTGCCTTTTGGAATGAATGGAAAGTCCAAAAAAGTAAGTAAATTTTTTAAAGATGAAAAATTATCAATTTTAGAAAAAGAAAATATTTGGATTTTAACATCTGATAATCAAACAGTTTGGATAATAGGAATGCGACAAGATGAACGATTTAAAATAGAAAATACAACAAAAAATAAATTACAAATAACAATCCAATAATGAAGAAATTTTTAGTTTTTTTAATCACTTTTTTTGCTTTTGCAAATGTAAATTCGCAAGTTTTAACTCCAGTAAAATGGACTTCTAGAACCGAAAAAATCTCAGAAACCGAATTTAATTTGATTTTTGATGCTAATATTGACAATGGTTGGCACGTGTATTCGCAATTTACGCCCGATGGTGGACCGCTTGCAATTACATTGGATTTCGAAAATAAAAAAGGAAATTTCGAATTGGTAGGAAAAGCTAAAGAAAGTAAAACCAAACGCCAGTTTAATGATGTTTTTGAAGTTGATGAAGTATTCTTTGAAAAAAAGCTTGAAATAACTCAGAAAATCAAGTTGTTAAACCCAAAATTCACTAAAATTTTAGTAACCGTTGATTATCAGGTTTGTAAAGATGTTTGCATTAATGATAAGAAAAAATTCACTTTTGATATTCCTATTGCATCTTTAAAAGTCGAAGCTATTGATAAAAAAAAAGATTCTTCAAAAACGGAAATTGAAAATATTGTTCCAATAATCGAAAAAAAATCAACTTTACCAATATCGGCATCATTAGTTAAAAAAGAAGTTGCAAATGAAACAAAACCTAATAAAGGATTATGGTCAATATTCTTATTGGCTTTTTTATCTGGATTTGCAGCTTTATTAACCCCATGTGTTTTTCCTTTAATTCCCATGACCGTTAGTTTTTTTACAAAACAAAGCAAAACTAAGTCTCAAGGAATAAAAAATTCTTTAATTTATGGAGTTTCAATAATTATTATTTATGTTTTACTTGGTTCAGTAGTAACTGCAATTTTTGGCGCGGATGCACTAAATGCACTAGCAACAAATGTATATTTTAATATTATTTTCTTTTTTTTACTGGTGTTTTTTGCAGCATCATTCTTAGGTGCTTTCGAAATAATGTTACCAAATTCTTGGGCAAATAAAGTTGATAAACAAGCCGATCGTGGAGGGATTATAGGTATTTTATTCATGGCATTGGCATTGGCAATTGTTTCATTTTCATGCACAGGACCAATTGTTGGCACACTTTTATTTGAGGCTGCATCTAGAGGCGGAATTGGACCAATTGTTGGAATGTTAGGATTTTCATTGGCTTTAGCATTGCCATTTATGTTATTTGCAATGTTTCCAGGTTGGTTAAATTCTTTGCCAAAATCTGGTGGCTGGCTCAATACTGTTAAGGTTTTTTTAGGCTTTTTAGAATTGGCTTTAGCATTCAAATTTTTGTCTAATGCAGACTTAGTTTTGCAATTGCATTTCTTAGAGCGAGAAGTTTTCTTGGCCATTTGGATAGCAATATTTGGTGCATTAGCGCTCTATTTATTAGGGAAAATTACAATGCCACACGATAGCCCGTTGCCTTTTATCTCCGTAGGAAGATTGTTTATGGGATTATTTGTTTTATCATTCACAATTTATTTAATTCCTGGACTTTGGGGAGCACCATTAAAATTAATCAACGCATTTCCACCACCTATGGAATATAGCGAAAGCCCGTTTGGAGTGGGAGGAATTGCAACCAAAACAGCCAATATTGCATTGCCAAAAGGAGCTATTAGTGGCCCTCATGGCATTACAGTTTTTAATGATTACGACCAAGGTTTAGCTTATGCAAAATCTGTAAATAAACCCATAATGCTAGATTTTACTGGGTACGCGTGCGTAAATTGTCGCAAAATGGAAAATAATGTTTGGGCGGATGAGCAGATTTTAAAAATTTTGAATAACGATGTGGTACTTATTTCGCTCTATGTAGATGATAAGAGAGATTTACCAAAAAACGAACAATTTACATCAAAAACTACAGGTTCTGATATTGAAACAATAGGAGATAAGTGGACCGATTTTATGATTACAAAATATAAAACCAACACCCAACCATTATATGTTTTGACAGATTTAGAAGGAAATAATCTAAATAAAGAACGTCCAACTACAAGTTATAACCCAGATATTTCTAATTATGAAAACTGGCTAAAAACAGGGATTTCAAATTTCAAAAAATAAATTATTAACATCAAAATTTAATTATCATGAAAAAATTAGTTTTAATTTTAGTAAGCATTTTTGCTTTTGCATCATGCGAAAAAGAAGGGGCATTAACTAGCTCAAGTGCAGGAAACGGTGGTGTATTAGCTACATCTGCGGTCCTAAAATACTCAGGAATGTTTACCTCTGCACCAAACGAAAGTGTATCAGGATCTGCAAATATTTATCTCGAAGGGGTGAATTACAAACTTAGATTTGAAAATTACGTAGCTGCTGGACCAGATTTGAAAGTGTTTTTATCTAAAACAGATAACAAAACAAACGATTTTGTAAGCTTAGGAAGCTCCTCATCTTCATCGGTTTATGCAATTCCATCGGGGGTAGATTTGACTCAATACAAATACGTAATCATTTATTGTCAGCAATATAATGTTCTGTTTGGATCGGCTTTATTAACGTCTAAATAATCAATTTATATGAAAAATATAAAATATTTTGCGCTATTATTGTTATCATTCTTTATGACAAATTCCTTTTCTCAAGGTTGTAGCGATGCTGGTTTTTGTAGCATTAATAAAAGTTTAGAAGATCATGATATTGCTAAAAAAAGCAGTATCGAATTCGAAACTGTTTATGCTGGAGCCGAGCAGGATGTGACTGTTTTTTCCCAATATGTAACTTATTCACGGGATTTTAATGCCAATTTTTCTATGAGTTTCAAGGTTACCGCAGCAACAGCAAAAGGAAGTTTTGGAACCCGAGGTAACATAGGAGATGCTTATATTACAGGAAGTTACAAACTAAAATCTAAATCCGAAGTTAGAAAGACAGCTCTTTTGTTTGGTATAAAAGCCCCTTTTACGAGTGCTAATAACAAGATAAATGGTTACTCAATTCCAATGGTTTACCAGTCAAGTTTAGGAACTTTTGATTTATTAGGCGGTATAAATGTAAATTATAAAAAATGGGATTTTAATGCAGCTTTTCAAATTCCGGTAGTAAATGTTAATAAAAATTCGTACGAAAGTAGTTTTTCTGGAACCACATTATTTCCTTCTACAAATTTATTTCGCAGAAAGTCAGATGGTTTACTACGAGCTACTTACACGATCAAAACTAACGATGATAAGTTTACATTTAAACCTAATTTATTGCTAATTTATCACTTTGGACAAGATAGTTTTGAAAATGTTTTTGGTAAACGCGAAAACATAATTGGATCTGACGGAGCAACTTTGAACGGGAATTTAATTGCAAATTACAAACTCAACAAAAACAGTAGTTTAGAAACCTCGTTGGCTGCGCCATTTGTAGTTCGTGATGCAAAACCAGATGGTTTAACCCGAAAATACACAATAGGGTTATCTTATAAACTTAATTTCTAAAGTTTTTAGAAATTATAAAATATTTAAAAATTTAAGACCCCTATGATGAAAATTATTGGGGCTTTTTTATACATTTTTAATTACATAAGTAACAATACCCCAAATAACTAGTTGGTTTTCTTCTGTTACTTTTATGGGTTTGTAATTTGAGTTTTCGGGCATTAAATACAAACAATCTTTTTCGAGTTTGATGCGTTTTACCGTAAATTCTCCATCGATAAAACAAATAGCAATTTTGTTGTTTTGCGGTTCCAAACTTCTATCAACAACCAAAACATCTTTGTCGTTAATGCCAGCATCGATCATCGAATTGCCTTTGACTTTTATGTAAAATGTAGCCAATGGATTGTCGCTCAATTCTTTATTCAAATCGATATTGGTTTCCATAAAATCGGCTGCAGGCGACGGAAATCCTGCCGAAACACCATCTTTTATATACGGAATTCGCAATTCACTTTCCAAATTTGGGACAAAAAAAATAAGTTTTTGATTTTTGTTTACAGGCATTTTATTTCAAGAATATCTTTAAAATTAGTAGTGTATTTTTTTGACAAGTGGTTTTGTTTCATATTCCATGTCAAATTTAGGTTTTGTGTCGCCAATTTTACTTTTTTATCACCAATTTTTTTATTCAATTTATCAATTGTCTGCATCAAAATTAGATGTTTTGGGTTTTCTTCATCAAATAATTGAAACTGTTTTTTATCTTCATCGACCAACGAAGTTACGATTACGCCCGCTTTTTTGAATTTAAGATGTTCGTTTCCTTTATGCAATTGCTTCAACATATCAATCGCAGTATTGGATATTGTAAAAGTCGAATTGGATGCAAATGGCAAAGTTACCGCCATATTAAAATAATATTTCGAGGTTTGAACGCTATGTTTATCAATAACCAGCATAACGATTATCGTGTGGCAACTCGATTTTTGTTTTCGTAATTTTTCGGCACAAACACTTGCAAATGTTGTAATTCTTTCGCGCAAATCGTCAAATTCTGAAATTTGTTTTGGAAAACTTCTGGTTGTGGCAATGCTTTTTTTTTGCTCAACAATGGGTTCCAAATTCAAAACCGATTTTCCTTCTAATTCATATTTCAATCGCATGCCGATAATGCCCATTTCTTTTTTAATCCAAGCTTCGTGTTGTGGTAACGTAAAATCGTATGCAGTGAAAATATTCCTCAATTTTACTTTCTTTTCCATTCGGTGGCCAATTCCCCAAACATCTTCAATTTTTGTCCATTTCAAGGCTTTTATTCGTTTTTCTTCAGAATCTATAACATAAACGCCCGAAGTTTTATCTTGATATTTTTTGGCAATTTTGTTGGCAACCTTCGATAATGCTTTGGTTTGGGCAAAGCCAATACAAACTGGTATTCCGACCCATTTCTGGATTCTGGTTTTCATTTGAATTCCATAATAGTGGTAATCTTGGACGTTCATTCCGTCAAAATTCAAAAAAGCTTCGTCTATACTATAAACCTCAAGATTTGGCGTGAACTGACTCAAAACGCCCATAACTCGATTGCTTAAATCGCCATAAAGTGCATAATTGGACGAAAAAATTTGAACATTTCCCGTTCTAATTAAGTCTTTTATTTGAAATGCTGGTGCACCCATTTTTATACCAAGTGCTTTAGCTTCGTTGCTTCTAGAAATCACACAACCGTCGTTATTCGACAAAATGGCAACAGGTTTCCCGTTGAATTTTGGTTGAAAAACGCGTTCGCAAGAAGCATAAAAATTATTACAATCTACAAGTGCATACATTTTGTAAATTTATAGATTACAGTTTTATTGAAGCCGTTTACAATAGTTAATTTTCGGAATTGTTGATAAATTTAAATTCTAAAAAACCATCTAAAGAAATTGGCTAAATAAAGGAATGTGTTTATATAAAAAAATCCCAATCTAACTTAGATTGGGATTTTTTTAGCTTAAAATTTGTTTACTCAATAACTGATAAACTTCGTTAATATTATCTCCGTTTTTTCCAAATTGTTTGGTTATTGGTATATCTTCGCCTTTGATCCAAATTTTTAGATTGGCATCAAGATCTAAAATCCCAGCACTTTCTTTCGAGAATTTTCTAATATTAAAATAGGGAATCGACAAATAATCAACCTTAGTTCCTACCAATTGTTTTTCTACTAAAATTAATCTTTTGTTAGTAAAAATAAACATATCGCGAATTAGTTTATAAGCTTTTTCGATAATTTCTCCATCTATCAAAATAGGCTCGAATTCCTTAGAAACATTATCAATATTTACTTCCGAAGCATTTCCTAAAATCGCGTTGAATATTCCCATGATGTATTAATTTTGATTGTATTTTGCTTTAAATTTTTTGTTCAAATCACTTTGATGCGTTTCTAAATTAATCATTCTTCCTTGAATAAATGCCTGAGTAAGCTTGTTAGTTCTCATATCCAGTGCATCGCCTTCGGAAATAAATAATGTGGCATCTTTTCCTTGTTCTAAAGTTCCACAAATATCGTCAATTCCTAGAATTTTTGCTGTATTATAGGTTATTAATTGCAAAGCAACTTCTTTATCCAGCCCATAAGCAGCACAAGTTCCGGCAAGAAATGGCAAGTTTCTGGTATTCATACGTTCCATATCTCCACTGTTTTCTAAACCAACAAGAACACCTTTATCAGTTAATAATTTTGCCATTTTGTAAGGCAAATCTACATCTTGATCATCATTTTCAGGCAATTCATGAACTCTTTTTAGCAATACAGATACATTGTTTTGAACCAATAAATCCGCTGTTTTATAGGCTTGAAAACCGCCAACAATTA
>JAYVZI010000055.1:0-20342 GCA_043783485.1 Bacteroidota bacterium | reverse complement strand
TGTTTTTCAATTTGTACGCAGATTAAACGGTCAAATAGTTACAACTCCTGTTGATGGAACCGATGTTTTAGACACAAACGGAAACGTAATATTAGTAGTTGGCGGAGCCGATGTTAGAACTCCAGTATATTTATCGACACCAGTAAATTTAGACTCAGAAAAACGTCTTGGTTTTGAATTTACAATAAACTATACGCCTTTCAAATGGTGGAAAATAAATAGTAATTTCAACTTTTTTCAGAGCAAAATTTCAGGCGATTACAGCTATACTTTAATTGGATCAAACCAAGTGGTAACCGAAACTGTAAACAAATCCGCCTCAAGTTGGTTTACAAAACTGTCATCAAAAATAACTTTGCCATACAAAATCGATTGGCAAACCAGCGCAACCTATAATGGTCCGCAAAACACAGCGCAAGGAAAAAGTATTGGAGTTTTTACAGCAAACACTGCGCTAAGCAAAGATGTTTTTAAAGACAAAGCAACAATAGCATTAAATGTTAGCGATATTTTTAATTCAGCAAAAATGAAAAGACAATTCGATTTAGCAACCCTAAATTCTTATAGCGAAATGCAACGTCGCGAACGACAAATCAACCTATCATTTACTTACAGGTTTAATAAAAAGAAAACTGAACGCGAAAAACCAACCCGAAACGAAAATGGCGGCGAGGATTTTCAAGGATAATACAAACAAAAAAAGGAACTCTATTGAGTTCCTTTTTTTGTTAAAAGCCTAAAAATGTTAAGCTTGTTTTGCTGCTTTTTCTGCTCTTTTTTCTTTAATAAACTCACGAATAGCACCGAATAACCAATACTGAACAAAGCCTACCAAAAAAAACATTAACCAAAAACCTATCGTCAAAATGGTTAAAAAAAGTAAAAAACCTAAATACTGTGAAAATTCAAACATATCGTTGGATTATTTTGTTTCTGATACAAAAGTAATTATATATTTTCAGTAACCAATAAATACTTCTAAATATTTTTTTAAAACTTCATAAATTCTTAATTTTGGAGCTGTTTCCCGCTATACGTTCCAATCTTTTCTGGTTTACTTGCTGTCGCCGCAAACCAAAAAAGGATTTCCACTGCTATCGGGGCTAAAAAAACCAAACATTCAAACAAAATTATCAAATAAACAAAAAATGGAATACAGAATAGAAAAAGATACAATGGGCGAAGTGCAAGTCCCAGCCGATAAATATTGGGGAGCGCAAACCGAACGCTCTCGAAATAATTTCAAAATTGGACCATCGGCATCCATGCCAACCGAAATTATCGAAGGATTTGCTTATCTCAAAAAAGCTGCCGCTTATGCCAATTGTGATCTTGGCGTTTTATCAACACAAAAAAGAGATGCAATAGCTCAAGTTTGCGAGGAAATCCTAGACGGAAAATTGAGCGATCAATTTCCGCTCGTAATTTGGCAAACAGGTTCTGGAACCCAAAGTAATATGAATGTGAACGAAGTAGTTGCCAATCGCGCACAAGTTCTTGCAGGTTTCAAAATTGGCGAAGGCGAACCCGTTGTAAAAGCCAATGATGATGTTAATAAATCACAATCCTCCAACGATACTTTTCCAACAGGAATGCATATTGCAGCTTATAAAGCCGTTGTGGAAACCACTATTCCTGGAGTCGAAAAACTTCGTGATACATTACTGGCAAAAGCAATCGAATTTAATACTGTCGTAAAAATTGGACGAACCCATCTTATGGATGCAACTCCACTTACACTTGGTCAAGAAATTTCGGGTTACGTAGCACAACTTAATTATGGACTGAAAGCCGTAAAAAATACTTTATCTCACTTATCAGAAGTCGCACTAGGAGGAACAGCTGTAGGAACTGGACTTAACACTCCCGATGGTTATGATGTAAAAGTAGCCGAATACATTGCAAAATTTACAGGACATCCATTTGTTACTGCACCCAACAAATTCGAGGCTTTAGCAAGTCATGATGCCATTGTAGAAACGCATGGAGCTCTAAAACAATTGGCAGTTTCCTTAAATAAAATTGCAAACGATGTACGAATGCTTGCCTCTGGACCGCGCTCAGGAATTGGCGAAATCATTATTCCCGAAAACGAGCCAGGTTCCTCAATCATGCCAGGAAAAGTAAATCCAACCCAATGCGAAGCCCTAACTATGGTTTGCGCACAAGTAATTGGAAATGATGTGGCTATTACAGTTGGCGGTATGCAAGGTCATTATGAGCTAAATGTTTTTAAACCAGTTATGGCTGCAAATTTCCTTCAATCAGCAAGATTATTGGGCGACGCTTGCCTTTCGTTCGATGAGCATTGTGCATCTGGAATTGAACCAAACTACAAACGAATTAAAGAATTGGTAGATAATTCATTAATGCTTGTAACGGCATTAAACACAAAAATTGGTTATTATAAATCTGCTGAAATTGCTCAAACGGCACACAAAAACGGTACAACGCTCAAGGAAGAAGCCGTTCGTTTGGGTTACGTTACGCCCGATGATTTTGATGCTTGGGTAAAACCCGAGGAAATGGTTGGAAGTTTGAAATAATTGTAAACTATAAATCACGAATTACGAATTCTTTACATTCGTGATTCGTGATTTTTTTTATTTAAAAATTTACGAAATTAAAATTATGAAAACAACCCGACTCTTCAAAGATTTTTTTCAAAGCGAAAAAGCAGGTGGATTAACATTAATTTTTTGCACACTAATTTCTTTATTTTTAGCAAATACTTCTTTTGGAGCCAATTATATTGGGTTTTGGAATACCGAAGTTGCGCATCATTCCTTTTCGCATTGGATAAATGACGGATTAATGGCTGTATTTTTTCTTTTAATTGGATTAGAATTAGAACGTGAAATTTACATAGGCGAATTATCAAATCTAAAAAGCGCATTATTACCAATTTCGGGAGCTTTGGGCGGAATGCTTTTGCCCGCAGGATTATTTTTGCTACTCAATTTTGGAACAGCAACCCAATCTGGAGCAGGAATTCCTATGGCAACCGACATTGCTTTTGCCTTGGGCGTTTTATCGCTTTTGGGAAATAAAGTGCCTACTTCTCTCAAAGTTTTCCTGACGGCTCTTGCGGTTATAGATGATTTGGGAGCTATTTTGGTAATTGCCATTTTTTATACCAAAACAATTATTTGGATGAATTTAATTATCGCCATGAGCATTTTTGCCCTTCTTTTGGTTTTTAATAGATTGAAAGTTTACAACCTTATTCCCTATCTGATTGGCGGTGTAGTCATGTGGTATTTTATGCTTAATTCTGGGATTCATGCTACAATTACTGGAGTTTTGGTGGCTTTTGCTATTCCGTTTAGTCATGGGAAAGAAAAATCGACTTCCTATATTTTGCAAGATTGGTTACACAAACCTGTAGCTTTTTTTATCCTTCCTATTTTTGCATTGGCAAATACTGCAATAATTTTCAATACCAATTGGCATTATGCTTTATCGCACAATTACACACTCGGAATTGCGTTGGGATTATTGATAGGAAAACCTTTGGGAATAACACTTTTTACGTATTTATCCGTCAAATTGAAAATTTGTAATTTGCCAGAAGACATCAATTGGAAAGCCATTATTGGAGTTGGATTTTTGGGTGGAATTGGATTTACAATGTCCATATTTGTTACGCTCCTCGCCTATTCCGACGAAAATCATATCGATAATTCAAAAATTATGATACTGGTTTCTTCCTTAATTGCTGGAATTGTTGGCTTTATTTTTCTAAAAAATATTTTGAAAAAGGATGTTATTGAGGATGAAGTATTGTAATAATAATCAATACCATTTTTTCTTTTTAAAATAATATCCCATTCCTAAAAGCAATAAAAACATTGCTCCAATAATTACAAAATAACCGTATTTCCAGTGTAATTCGGGCATGTTATCGAAATTCATTCCGTAAACTCCCACAATAAAGGTTAGTGGC
This sequence comes from Bacteroidota bacterium, assembly GCA_043783485.1. Taxonomy (GTDB): domain Bacteria; phylum Bacteroidota; class Bacteroidia; order Flavobacteriales; family Flavobacteriaceae; genus Flavobacterium. The sequence goes on along the minus strand of JAYVZI010000055.1, from coordinate 16,396 downwards.
ATAAAGAAAACCGAAACTACAGTAAGGGTTTTCATAACTTCGTTCATTTTATGATTTTGTGTCGAAAAATAAAAATTCGAAGCACTGTCTAAAGTGGTCATATCGTATTCGATTTGCTCTAAAAGTTCGAGACATTTTTGATGCAATCGATCAAAAAAACTATAATTTTCTTTTTCGATAGCATTAAAAACATTATCATCTTTCATGCTTTTTATAGAATATAATGAATCTCGAAGCGGTATTATGGATCTTTTAAAGAAATTGAAATTATCGCGATGCTTTTCTATTTGTTCTAAAATAATTTGACTGGCACTTGTTTTAGATAAATTGATTAAATCCTCGACTTTATCTTCCTCATTTTCTATTGTTATATAAAAATTTTCCATAATTGCATCTAAAAGTAAATAAAGCAAATAATCTGCTTTTTTTTCTCTTACAATGCCCGAATGGGTTCGGATGCGCTCGCGAATGTGCGAAAAAAAATCGCTTCTTTTTTCCTGAAAAGAAACTAATAATCCGCTTTTTAACACAAAACTTATTTGCTCAACATCAATTTTTTCGGAATTTTCAATGGGCAAAAGCGATTTGATATTAAAAAACAAAATGTTGTGGTATTCCTCTAATTTTGTTCGTTTTGTGGTGTTTAAAATATCACTCAAAATAAAATTATCAATATTCAAATAATCGCCTAAACCCTTTACAAGACTAATGTTGTTAAGCCCATGAAGATTTACCCAATTTACTTTGTTGAGATTTACGCTTTCGCTTATTTCATTTAAATAAAAATCTTTAAACTCGATTAACTCTAAATCATCATAGGAAAATAATTGCATTTCCGAATCATTTGTCTTATGTACTCCGGTATATTCGAGTAGAGAAGGCTGAACTTTTTTGCCTTTTTTATATTTTATTTTTCTCAAAACTGATATTTTTTATTTTCAAAAGTAATATTACAAAAACTTTCTTTATTAATTTTTTTAAAACAAAAAAAACTGTCAAGAAAATTTCCTTGACAGTTTTTTAAAATTAATAATTAAAAATTTTATTTTTTGGTAACTCTTACAGCAATTCTTCTGTTTTGTGCTTTTCCTTCTTCTGTATCGTTTGATGCTACTGGGAATTGATCTCCATAACCTTCTGCCGCAACTCTAGAGGCTGCAACTCCGCTTTTTACTAATTCGGCCATTACAGATTTTGCTCTATCGCCAGAAAGTTTTAGGTTTGCAGCTGCATTTCCTATATTATCGGTATATCCGCCCAATTTTACTTCCATGGTTGGGAAAGCTTTCATGATTTCCGACATGTTTTTGAGTTGTTCCTGAGATTCTGGTTTTAAGGTAGATTTTCCCGTTTCGAACAATAATCTATCAAAATTGAACCAAGTGGTTTTATCAACCATTTTGGTTTTATCAGACATCCAAGTTACAACTTGATTTTCTATTCCTTTTTCAGGAGCATTTAGTTCGGTTCCGTTTGGCAATTTAAATTTAAAGAAATTACCCAAAGCAGCTGTACCATCTACCACTTTTGTAGTTGCAGTATCTAAAACATTTGTTGCTTCATTTGCTAACGAATCTGCAACAACTGCATCAACGATTGGAATTTCTGGGGTTTTATTACAACTTTTAGAAAAGAAGTATAATGCCGCAAGTGCTGCACCTATTAATAATAAAGGCAACAACCATTTTGGAAAACCAATTCCCGAATCGGAAGTAGAACTTTCTACTTCATTTCGATCATTAGAGCTAAAATGATTAGAAAATCCTGCCGCAGATGATAATCCTGCTGGAGCTGCCGCTAAAATGGAATCTTTTTGAGAGGATAACATGCTCGTTAATCCAGATAATGATGTTCCAGATTTTCCTAAATGACTTAATAACATTGGTGCTGCCATTCCTAATAATGCGGAAACCGACGAACCTTTTACTCCAGCCACGTTTGCTAACATATCCGTAACGCCAGAAACTTTATTGCCAAAAAGCATAGAAATTAAACTTGATCCTATTCCTGATGCTGCCGAATTTCCTGATAATAATCCAGTTAAATTAGACATTACTCCATCCGAATGTGATGCGTTTTGAGTAACCAAATCCATAACTCCGCTCATTGCAGAGGAATCTCCAGATTTGTGAACCAGCCCACTCAATAATGTTGGTAGTGCAGCCGATACCGCTTTTGCAACTCCACTATCTGATTCCCCAAGCATTCCACTTGCTTTCGAAATTAATTCTGGAGTAATGTAACTTTTTAATGAATCTAATAAATTTGACATAGTTTGTTTTTTATGATTGTTAATAAAATTAAGACGTTAAATTTAATAATAAAAAAACATATATCGTATTAAATTTGTAATATTTTTACATCAAATCTTTCCTTTGTACTTAAAAATTCCATAAATACTAATGTTTATTTGATATTATTTAGATTTTTATAAATTTCTAAAAAAATGAAATTACATTTACAAAAACTTTCAAATGAAAACATTAATCATCAATATCAAAGAATTAATTCAGATTCGTGAGCAATCTATCCTTAAGGTTTCGGGCTCAGAAATGGCTGTTTTGCCAACTTTAAAAAATGCATATCTGATTATAGAAAATGATATTATTGATGATTTTGGCGAAATGAAAGATCTTCCTAACGATAATTTCGAACATACAATTGATGTAGATGATAAAATGATTTTGCCCGCTTGGTGCGACAGCCATACACATATAGTATATGCAGGAAATCGCGAGCAGGAATTTGTAGACAGAATAAATGGATTATCCTACGAGGAAATTGCAAATCGCGGTGGCGGAATCCTAAACTCTGCAAAAAAACTTAGCGAAACCTCCGAGGAGGAAATTTACAATCAATCTAAAATTCGTCTCGAGGAAGTAATGAAACTTGGAACTGGAGCAGTCGAAATTAAGTCTGGTTATGGCCTTACGGTAAATGCAGAAATGAAAATGCTACGAGTTATCAAAAAACTGGCCGAAAATTATCCAATTACCATCAAAGCAACTTTTCTTGGAGCGCACGCTTTTCCTTTGGAATATAAAGAAAATCATTCTGGGTATATCGATTTGATTATCAATGAAATGATCCCGAAAATTGCAAACGAAAATTTAGCCGAATTTATTGATGTTTTTTGCGAAACAGGTTATTTTTCTGTTGAGGAAACGGATAAAATTCTAGAAGCTGGAGCAAAATACGGTTTAAAACCAAAAATTCATGTCAATCAATTTAACTCTATTGGAGGGGTTCAAGTAGGGTTAAAACACAACGCTTTATCCATAGATCATCTCGAAATCATGACTCCCGAAGATATCGAAGCTTTAAAAAATAGTGAAACAATGCCGGTTGCTTTGCCTTCATGCTCCTATTTTTTGAGTATTCCTTACGCTCCAGCCCGCGAAATGATTGCTGCTGGATTGCCAATTGCACTTGCCACCGATTTTAATCCAGGCTCTACTCCATCCGGAAATATGAATTTTGTAGTAGCAACGGCTTGCATCAAAATGAAAATGACTCCCGAAGAAGCTATAAATGCAGCTACTATAAATGGAGCTTTTGCGATGGGAATTTCAGATACTCACGGAAGTATTACTATCGGAAAAAAGGCAAATTTAATTATTACAAAACCCATTTCATCCTATTATCAATTACCGTATGCTTTTGGAAGTAATTTGATTGAAGAGGTAATTATAGAAGGCAAAATTATTGCATAAAAAAGGTTCTCAAATTGAGAACCTTTATCGTTTTAAATATTATTTACTATTTAAGAGTAAAACTAGTTTTGCTAACCAATTCGCTTTTATCAAAAACATTTACAAAATAACTTCCTTTTTCAAAATCTTTACCCATTAAATCTTGAGTTACATTAACGGATTTATTTTCGTATTTTACACTTGTTTCAAAACTATATGTTAATGTTTTGTCATCAAAAGTAACTGTTTTCTTTTCGCCAACAACATTATTTTTGCTGTCAATAACTTGAACGTAATAGGTTTTATCTCCAGATTTTGCAATAGAATTTTCGGCAATTGTAAAGCTAATTTTCAACACATCGGCTCTTGTAGCTTTTTCGGTAGCGATTTGTTTGCCCGAACTTCTCATTTTGTAAGCCGATGTTTGTAGGTTTACAATAGATAATTTAGATCCTTTTTCAACTGTTTTTGCTAATTCTTCGTTTTGACCAACTAGCATTTCGTTGTATTTTTTAGATTCTCCAAGAACCGTAACCGTGCTGTCGCGTTGCGTAGTTAATACTCCATTTTTCTTGGTTAAATCATCTACTTGAACCATTAAGGAATTCATTTTTGTTTGAAGTCCAAGAAATTTTTGTTTGTATTGAGACAAGGCTGCAACATCTCCTTTGGATTTTTTTACATCATCCATTAGTTTAACAACTTTATCTCTTTCGGATATTAATTCATCGGAAATTGATGTGTTTTCGGCAATTGCTTCGTCATAAGTAGCTTTAAGTGTTGCTAATTGATCTAAAACTTTACCTTTTTCGTCAGTAACTTTTACAAAACTTTCCTGAGTTGTTTTTATATCAGAACTTAATTTGTAAATGTAAGCCAAACTCCCTATAAGCAGCAAAGCTAGTGCTATTGTAGCTGCTTTTAAATTCGAATTGTTTTTTTGATTTTCCATTATTTAGTTTTTTTCAAAATTAGTAGATTAAATTTAATAAACGAAAAAAAACAGATTAAAGTATAAATATTAATTACAATCCTAAAATTTATATTTTTTTGTATTATTTTTGAATTATAGAAAACATTTATGGAGAAATTAATTCCTTTTTCGATTTCGGATTTAGCCAAAATCACAAACCATCGTAGTGGTGAAATAAAATTTGGCGAAAAAATGCAAACCATTCCCAAAGGCATTGATCCGAGTATTTTCCTAAATGATTGCGATGCGAAATATGTACTTTTTGGAATCCCAGAAGACATAGGAGTACGTGCCAATTTTGGTCGTCCAGGAACTGCATCGGCATGGGAAAGCGCTATAAAAAGTATTGCAAATATTCAGCATAATAGGTTTTGCAAAGGAAGTAATTTGCTTATTTTAGGAAAACTCAATGTAGCATATGAAATGAGTATTGTAGAAAATCTTGATTTTCATGTTACAAACGATCGCAAAAAACTAAACGAATTAGTAGGTATTATTGATAAAGAAGTATCACATATTGTATCAATAATTGTAAAATCTGGAAAAATCCCTATAATTATTGGTGGCGGACACAATAATTCCTACGGAAACATAAAAGGAACTGCGCTTGGAAAAGGGAAACCTATAAATGTTATTAATTTTGATGCCCATTCGGATTTCAGAATTCTTGAAGGAAGACATAGCGGAAACGGATTTTCGTACGCCTTCGAAGAAGGTTTCCTAAAAAAATATTTTATTTTTGGTTTACATGAAAATTATACTTCGAAAAATGTGTTGGATATTCTGAAAAAAATTGAGGATCGCGTACGCTTTAATACATACGATGAAATTAATATTAGAAAACAAAAAAGTTTCGAAAAAGAGCTTTCTGTTGCCAATGATTTTATAAATAATGATTGTTTTGGAATTGAGATAGATCTTGATGCAATTCCAAATATTGCTAGTAGCGCCATGACTTTGAGTGGTTTTTCGGTAGAAGAATTACGTCAATTTATTAGTTATTTTGCACGACACAAAAATGCTTCTTATTTGCACATTTGCGAAGGTGCTCCAGATTTATGCGAAGAAAAAAATCATCATTTGATAGGGAAGTTAATAGGTTATCTGGTTACGGATTTTATGAAAGCGAATACAAATGATGATGATAAAATTGCAAAAATAAAAGTTCATTTCTAAATCCGAAACCTATCTAAATTAATAAAACCTATCTTTGCACAGAAATTTAGTGACTAAAACTAAATTCTTAATACAAAAAATATGTTATTCGAAGATTTATCACTTTCCAAAAGTATACAAAAAGCCGTTTTTGAAGAAGGTTATTTAGAGGCAACTCCAATACAAGAACAATCCATTCCTATAGTTTTAGCAGGACAAGACTTAATTGGTTGCGCACAAACTGGAACAGGAAAAACAGCTGCTTTTGCAATTCCAATCATACATCAGTTGCACCGAATTGTAGGTTCATCTAAAAAAGCAAAAGAAATTCGCGCATTAATAATTACTCCAACAAGAGAATTAGCGGTCCAAATCGGACAAAGTTTTGATACTTACGGAAAATACACAAATCTAACGCAACTAACCATTTTTGGAGGGGTTTCGCAAGTGCCACAAGTAGATACTTTGAGAAAAGGAATCGATATTTTGGTTGCAACTCCAGGAAGATTATTGGATTTGCACAAACAAGGTTATATCGATTTGGATCATTTGCACACTTTGGTTTTAGACGAAGCAGATCAAATGCTTGATATGGGTTTTGTAAATGATGTAAAAAAAATCGTGAAACTAACCCCAAAAAACAGACAAACTTTATTTTTCTCGGCAACAATGCCAATAGCAATTCGCGAACTTGCCGAAATGTTTTTACGAGATCCTGCAACTGTAACTGTTTCGCCCGTTTCATCGACAGCCGAAAATGTAGAACAACGCGTTTATTTTGTTGATAAAACCGAAAAAAGGAATTTATTATATCATTTAATTAAAAATGAAAATCTGTCCGATGTTTTGGTTTTTTCGAGAACAAAACATGGAGCCGATAATGTTGTAAAAGCTTTGCGAAAACATGATATTGCTGCCGAAGCCATTCATGGAGATAAATCACAAAATGCCAGACAACGTGTGCTGGATGCTTTCAAAAAGAAAGAAGTTGGCGTTCTTGTTGCCACAGATATTGCCGCTCGTGGGATTGATATTGATCAGTTGCCGTTTGTAATAAATTTCGATTTACCAAATATTCCAGAAACTTATGTGCACCGAATTGGTCGTACGGGTCGCGCTGGAAATGGGGGAATTGCAATTTCTTTTTGTAGTAAAGATGAGCATCAATATTGGAAAGACATTCAGAAATTGATAAAAGTAGATGTAAAAACAGTTTCGGATCATCCTTATACATGGCAATCTGGAGCTCCAGAAACAGCTCCTTCGTCTTCGCAAAAAAACTCTAATCGTAGTGGCGGAGCGCATAAATCGAGAAAATCCGATGCATCAAAACAAAATAAAAAACGCTGGTATTAATCAGCGTTTTTTGTTTTATGCAAAAGTTGATATATTATTTCGAATAGTTTTTGGGTTTCGAAAGGTTTTATCAAAACATCGTTTATTCCTGCGGCAGTTGCTTGATCGGTAACTTCGTTTTTATCGAAGGCCGTTAGCGCAATAATTGGAGTTGTGATACCGTTTTCTCTCATTTTTATAGATGTTTCATAACCATTTATTTCGGGCATATTTATATCCATAAGGATTACATCGAAATTTTGTTTCGAAACTGCATCAATTGCTTCAAATCCACCAGAAACCATTACACAATTGTGATTGTTTTTTTCGATAATTTTTTTGGTAACCATTTGGTTTATTTTATTATCCTCGACAACAAGAATATTTAAAACGGTATTTAAAAATAAATTATCCTTCGGTTTTTCGATAACTTCGGATGAATTACTGGCTTCGAAACTTATTGTAAAAGTAAAGGTTGATCCAATATTTTCTTTGCTATCAATGTAAATTTCGCTTCCAAATAAATCTACTAATCGTTTTACGATTGCTAATCCAAGTCCAGTTCCCTGATAATCATCATCTTTGCGTTGGATTTGAACAAATTTATCAAAGATTTTTTCTTGATGTTCTTTTGCAATTCCAAAACCGTTATCGATTACTTGAAATTTTATATAATTTTTATTTCCAATTACATTTACTAGATTGGCGGAAACAATTACTTCGCCATTTTTTGTAAATTTGAGTGCATTACTAATCAAATTCATCAATATTTGCGACAATCGGAGTTCGTCACCAATTAGTAATTTTGGAATTTGCGCATCAATTTCGGTTCGGAACTTATTTTTGTTGATTTCTGCAATGTATTGTAAAGCGTTTTTTATGGTATTTATTTCATCATAAAGGTTAAAATTTACTTTGTTAAGTACAATTTTGTTGTCCTCCATTTTGTTAAGTTGCAAAATATCGTTTACTAATTCCAGTAAATATCTTGCAGAAAATTTTAAGGAATTGAGGTGTTCAGTATCTATAATATTTTTGTGCTCGTCTATAATTATATCCGTAATTCCGATAACGCCATAAAGTGGTGTTCGCAATTCATGACTTATTGTTGCTACAAATTGTGTTTTTAGTTTTGAGGTTTCTTCGGCTCTTTCCTTTGCTATTTTTAGCTGTTGATTGGCATTTGTTAGTTCGGTATTGTTTTTCTTTTTTAGGTTAAAATTTTTAAGCAATGCATATAGTAATAGTAATAAAACTGAAATGATTATTATTGATAATATGGATATTACACGCGATTTTTTTAGAATTTGAAATTGGGTATCTTTTTCGGTTATTATTTTTTTTATTTCATTTTTATATTCATCTAATTCAATATTCATTCCTGCGGAACTGGCTTGTTTTAATTTGTCTTTATTGTAATATTTGTCATTAATTTCTTCGGAAAGTTTATTGTATTTAAAGGCATTTTTGTAATCTCCTATTTTATATAAAAATTTAGAATATTGTTCTGTCAGAAACATTGCATCATCTGTCAAAGCAAAATCTTTATTTTTTTTTAATCCTTTTTGAAAATAGGAATCTGCAATTTTGTTCTGACCTTTATGAGCGTAATACATTCCGTTTAGCATGCAAATCGAGTTGAAGTTTCCTTCCTCACCATATTTATCATTGTATTTATTTACAAATTCTAAGTAAGGAAATCCTTCTTCAAATTTTTGACTTTCAAAATCAGCCCAAGCAATATTTAATTTTGTGAGAATAATTTCGGTAGTGTCATTTATTTGGTTGCTAATTTCCAGTGATTTCTCGTAGTAGGTTAGTCCTTTTTTTAATTCGTTTTTTTCAAAACTGTATGCATTTCCTAAATTATTATAAATAAAAATTTTTAGGGTATCACTATCGGTTTTATTGGCATGTAATAATGCTTTTTCATAAAAATATATTGATTTATCTATTTCGGCAAGTTGGTAAAAGTTTTTTCCGATTAATCGATACGATTTAGCAATTAACAATTCATCATTAGTATCGGTTGCAAATTTTAATGCTAATTTGGAGGTTGTTAATGATTTTATAAAATTGGCATTTGAATAATATTCGCTTGCTTTATCCAATAACTTAGAAATATCTTTACTCGACATTACTTTTAATTGGGAATAACTAATGTTTTGAAAAGAAATAAAAAACAATAATAAATAAACGATTTTAAACTTCGGCATAAGTAGGTTTTAGGAATCCAAATATACAAATTTATTTCAAAAAAAAAATCCCGTTAAAAACGGGATTTTATAAATTAATTTCTAATTAATTTTCTGTATTTCAATCGTTTTGGGGTTAAATCTCCACCCAAACGTTTTTTCTTATTTTCTTCATATTCGGAGAATCCACCTTCGAAATAATATACTTCGGAATTGCCTTCAAAGGCTAAAATGTGGGTACAAATTCGGTCTAAAAACCAACGGTCATGCGAAATTACTACGGCACAACCTGCAAAATTTTCTAATCCTTCCTCTAATGCTCTTAAAGTATTAACATCCAAATCATTGGTTGGCTCATCTAATAAAAGTACGTTTCCTTCTTCTTTTAAAGTCATTGCCAAATGCAAACGATTTCTTTCTCCTCCAGAAAGTGTAGAAACTTTCTTGTTTTGTTCACCTCCACCAAAATTAAATCTTGATAAATAGGCTCTAGAATTAACTTGTTTTCCTCCCATCATAATCATTTCCTGACCATCGGCAAAATTTTCCCAAATAGATTTGTCTGGATTAATATTAGAATGTGCTTGATCTACATAAGCTACTTTTACAGTTTCGCCCATTACAAAAGTTCCAGAATCGGTTTCTTGTTCACCCATTATCATTCTGAAAATGGTAGATTTTCCGGCACCATTTGGCCCAATTATTCCAACAATTCCTGCTTGTGGCAAAGTAAAATTCAGATTATCGTACAGTAATTTATCTCCAAATGCTTTGGCAACATTTTTGGCTTCGATTACATTGGTTCCTAAACGTGGCCCATTTGGGATATAAATTTCTAGATTTTCGTCTAATTGTTTTTGGTCTTCGTTTAGCAATTTATCATAGTTTTGCAAACGTGCTTTTTGTTTTGTTTGACGACCTTTAGCTCCTTGACGAACCCATTCTAACTCGCGCTCTAAAGTTTTTCTTCGTTTTGAAGCCACTTTTTCTTCTCCAGCCATTCTGGATGATTTTTGGTCTAACCATGACGAATAATTTCCTTTCCAAGGAATGCCTTCGCCACGATCTAATTCTAGAATCCAACCTGCAACATTATCCAAGAAATAACGGTCGTGAGTAACAGCTATTACGGTTCCTGCATATTGTGCCAAATGTTGTTCGAGCCATAAAACCGACTCTGCATCCAAGTGATTCGTAGGTTCATCTAGCAATAAAACGTCTGGTTGTTGCAATAATAATCGGCATAAAGCCACACGACGACGTTCTCCACCAGAAAGATTTTTGATTGGTGTATCGCCCTCGGGAGTTCGAAGTGCATCCATGGCGATTTCGAGTTTTGTATCTATTTCCCAAGCGCCAAGTGCATCGATTTTGTCTTGTAAAGCCGCTTGACGATCCATCAATTTGTCCATTTTATCGGCATCTTCATAATTTTCAGGAAGTCCAAATAAATCGTTTATTTGATTGTATTCCTCAAGAACTTTCATCGTATCAGCAACTCCTTCGCGAACAATTTCGATTACTGTTTTACTATCATCAAGAATTGGTTCTTGTTCTAAATATCCTACAGTGTAACCAGGTTGAAAAACCACATCTCCTTGATAATTTTTATCTACTCCAGCTATAATTTTTAATAATGATGATTTTCCAGAACCATTTAGACCCAGAATTCCAATTTTAGCACCGTAAAAAAAACTTAAATAAATATTTTTTAGCACTGGTTTATCAGCACCAGGGTATGTTTTACTCAATTTTTGCATTGAGAATATTACTTTTTTATCGTCAGACATTTTTTTAGTTTAGAAAGTTTATATTATTAAAGTTTAGGTTTTTACAAGCGACCTTTTAAGGAATTGAAAACCCAAGCAATGGCAAAAAAACCAATTCCTACCGTTACAAATCCCCAACCAGCCACATCGGCATAGCGATAAGCTCCTAGCCCTATGAGTATTAATCCCATCAAAATCATTAGTAAAGTTGCCCAACCAAGTACGGTATTTTTATTTGTTGCCATAATTTTTATGTTTTGAGATGCAAATATCGTGAATTTATAAGGAAATTAGAAATTTAGTTAAAAACCTTTACTAACATTTCTTTCAATAAATCGTGGGTTGGCATTGCGTTGGCTCCTACTCCTTTACTTTTTACATCAATATCCCGCAAAGTTCCTATAATCTGGCTTACTTTTTTCATGGGATAATTTCGTAATGCGGTATCGTAATCCTTCATAAAAAATGGACTTACTCCAAGAATTGGCGCAACCGTTTTTGGGTTTTTATCCTTTAATCCGTGGTATTTTAGCAATTTTATAAAAAATGAAAAAACCAAACTTGTTGTAACAACCATTGGATTGTCTTTTGGATTATCTGCAAAATATTGAGCAATTTGGTATGCTTTGAGTTGGTTTTTAGAGCCTAAAGCATTTTGTAATTCAAAAACATTAAAATCTTTACTAAATCCAATGTTTTCTTCAATGTTTTTGGCAGAAATTGTACTTCCTTTTGGTAGAATTATTTGTAGTTTTTCGAGTTCATTGTTAATTTTACTTAAATCATTTCCCAGAAATTCGACTAGCATTGCGTTTGCTTTTGGTTCGATTTCGTAGCCTTTTGGTTTTAAAATCCTTGTAATCCATTGCCCTACTTGGTTTTCGTACATTTTTTTGGATTCGTAAACCAACCCATTTTTTGCAAGAAGTTTAAGTGCTTTTTTGCGTTTATCTAATGTTTTGTACTTGTAACAAAAAACCAAAACCGTTGTTGGCATTGGATTTTCGGCATATTTTTCGATATTTTCAATCGTTCTGGATAAATCTTGCGCTTCCTTTACAATAATTACTTGTCTTTCGGCCATCATTGGATATCTTTTTGCAGCCGAAACTATGTCATCTATAGTTACATCGCGACCATAAAGCACCGTTTGATTGAAACCTTTTTCCTCCTCGGACAAAACATTTTTTTCGATATAATCGGATAATTTGTCAATATAATAAGGTTCTTCTCCCATCAAAAAATAAATGGGTTTTATATTTCCAGATTTTATATCGTTTACAATTTTTATAATTTCGTCCACAAAAATGTTTATTTGGTTATTCGTAAATTTGATAATACTTTTGCTTTATGCAACCACTCAATTTTCCAAATTATCAATTTCGATTCAAAAATAGTGAAAATAAAGTATCTATTTTTGATGAAATCAGGAAAAAATTTATCATTCTTACGCCCGAAGAATGGGTTCGACAAAACGTTGTTCGGTATTTATTAGAAGAATGCAACTATCCAAAATCATTGATAAATGTCGAAAAAGCATTAAAAATCAATGGATTAACTAAACGTTATGATGTTGTGGTTTTTAACAATGATGGCTCGATAAATATTTTAGTCGAATGTAAATCGACGGATATAAAAATTTCGCAAACGGTTTTTGATCAAATTGCACGTTATAATATGACTCTGAAATCTAATTATTTGATGCTTACAAACGGACTTAATCATTACTTTTGCAAAATGGATTTTGAAAACGAAAAATATTTTTTCCTAAAAAACCTACCAAAATATTCACTTTAAATGGAAATTGCAGTTGTAATCCTGAATTGGAATGGTCAAAAATTGCTCGAACAATTTTTGCCATCGGTTATAAAATATTCTGAGCAAGCAACTATTTATGTTGTGGATAATGCCTCGACAGATGATTCCGTTTTGTTTTTGAAAACTCATTTTCCATCAATAAAAATTATTGAAAATAATGAAAATTTTGGTTTTGCTGAAGGTTATAATCAAGCCTTAAAACATGTAAGTGCTGATATTTTTGCATTAATAAACTCCGATATTGAAGTTACCGAAAACTGGTTAAATCCTATAATTAATACTTTCAATAATAAACCACAAGTTGCTGTAATTCAGCCTAAAATATTAGATTATAAAAATAAAGAATATTTTGAATATGCCGGAGCAGCGGGAGGATTTATTGATAAATATGGATATCCGTTTTGTCGCGGACGAATTTTTGAAACTTTAGAAAAAGATACTCATCAATACGATGATGATTGTGCCATTTTTTGGGCTTCTGGTGCTTGTTTTTTTATTAGAAGTTCCATTTACAATGAAATGAATGGTTTTGATTCGGAGTTTTTTGCTCATCAAGAAGAAATAGATTTATGTTGGAGGATTTTTAATAAAGGTTATAAAATAGAATACAACTCAAAATCAGTTGTTTATCATGTTGGGGGAGCAACTCTTGAGCAAGGAAATCCTCAAAAAACTTTTCTAAATTTTAGAAATTCGTTACTAATGCTTACTAAAAATCTTCCGAAATCGAGTTTATTTCAAATTTTATTTATTAGAATGGTCTTAGACGGAATTGCAGGGTTTCAATTTATTTTTAAAGGAAAATTTGCTCATTTCACAGCGATTTTGAAAGCTCATTTTTCCTTTTATGGTTTATTTTTATGCAATTATAAAAAACGTTCTGATTTTCAATCCAAAAAATATTATAAAACAAAAAGTATTGTTTTTACCTATTTTATTAAGAATGGCACCGTTTTTGGTAAATTATTTTAACAATAGTTTATCTACGATATTTTATCCCTAGCTTAAATTATTGTAAATTTGTAATCAAAACTAAATTAAAATTTATGAAAAAAATTGTAATCTGTTTATCTGTTTTTATGCTTTTGACTTCTTGTGTTTCCAAGAAAAAATTTGTTAGCCTAGAAGCAAAAAACAAAGAAATTCAGGATTTATTGAACTCTGCTACTGTAAAACTAAATCTTTGCAACGAAGATAAAGCGGGACTTAATGCAAGTTTAGCTGCTTTGAGAGAACAAAACGAAAATTTGAAAACATCGAACGAAGGATTAATTAGCGCATCGAAAGATATGACAGTTTTATCTACAAAAGGAGCTCAAAATATCGAAAAAGCGTTAGAAACCATCAAGGAAAAAGACATGAAAATTTCTAGAATGCAAGATGCATTGACTAAGAAAGATAGTGTTACTTTGGCATTGGTTACAAGCCTAAAAAGCTCTGTTGGTATGACCGATCCAGATATAGAAATTAATGTAGAAAAAGGTGTTGTTTTTATATCTATTGCCGATAAACTATTGTTTAAAAGTGGAAGTTATATTGTAAGCGAAAGAGCTAAAGAAGTATTAGCAAAAGTTGCCAAAGTAGTAAACGACAAACCAACTTTTGAGTGCATGGTCGAAGGTCATACCGATAATGTTCCGTTTACAGGAAATGCGATTTTGATAGATAATTGGGATTTGAGCGTAAAGAGATCTACAGCTATTATTAGAGTTTTGACTAAGGAGTTGAAAGTTAATCCTGCACAATTGATAGCTGCTGGACGCGGACAATTTATTCCATTGGTTGATAATAATTCGGCAGAAAATAGAGCAAAAAACAGACGAACTCGTATTGTAGTTTTACCAAAAATTGACGAGTTTTACGATATGATTGAAAAAGAAATGAAAAAACAGGTAAAGTAATTTCCTGAAACTTTATTTATTTAAACAAAAAAAGCAGGTCTTTCGGCCTGCTTTTGTGTATCCTTAATATTTTAATAACCAATTAAACATTTATCAAGAATAACATATCTATGTAAACGAATTGTTAATTTATTAAGCTAAATTAGAAAAAATTATTCAAATTATTGTTATTTAACTTATATTTAATTTTTTACAAAATATCTAAACTGCCTTTTCCTTCACGAATTACAACTGGTTCAAAACCAGATAAATCAATAATTGTAGATCCTACATTGTCTCCATAACCACCATCAATTACCAAATCTACTTGGTTTTGCCATTTTTCGAAAATTAATTCTGGATCTGTAGAATACTCTAAAACTTCGTCTTCATCACGAATGGAAGTCGAAACAATTGGATTTCCGAGCATTTTTACAATTTCTAAAGCAATATTATTGTCTGGAACACGAATTCCTACTGTAGTTTTCTTTTTGAATTCCTTTGGAAGATTTGTATTTCCTGGCAAAATAAAAGTATAAGGTCCAGGTAAAGCGCGCTTCAAAATTTTAAAGGTTGCAGTATCTATTTGCTTTACATAATCGGAAATATTACTCAAATCATTACAAATAAAGGAAAAATTGGCTTTTTCGAGTTTAATTCCTTTAATTTTTGCAATTTTTTCGAGCGCTTTTGTGTTTGTAATATCGCAACCCAAACCATAAACGGTATCCGTTGGATAAATTACTAATCCTCCATTTTTTAGCACATCAACAACTTTTTTGATAGCTGCTTCGTTTGGATTATCTGGATATATTTTTACAAATTGACTCATAATATTTTGTTTCAAGTTTATTTTGGTTTAAAGTTTAAAGTTTGTAGGAATACATAACTTTAAACCTTATACTTTGAACATTTTTTTTACCCAATCACATCCAACTTTGCAAAACGCAACAATAATTTTTTTATTCCGCCAACTTCAAACCTAATTTCGGCTTTTTTATCTGCTCCTGCTCCTTCAAGATTAATAACTTCGCCTTTTCCAAAACGTTCATGCATAACTACATTTCCTGAAATTAATTTATTGTCAAACAAATTTGCACTTCCTGAAGATGGATTGCTCGAAACGGGTTTCAGTTTACGAATGTTTATATCGGATTTGGGTTCGTTATCCGTAATGTATTTTGGTGGAGTTCCAGTTATTGGCTTTGCCAAACGCAATTTAGATTTATCTACATCACCAAAAATATCGCTATCTATCATTGGTTTATAGCGGTAATTATTTTCGGCAGGAGTTTGATATTCAAGATACTGACTATCAATTTCTTCGATAAAACGTGATGGCTCGCTATCAGTAAGTTTTCCCCATCGGTAACGTGATTGCGCATAAGTCAAATACGCTTGATGTTCGGCACGAGTTATGGCTACGTAAAACAATCGGCGTTCCTCCTCGAGTTCGCTTCGGGTACTCATACTCATGGCGCTTGGAAACAAATCTTCCTCCATTCCTACTACAAAAACATGCGGAAATTCAAGTCCTTTTGCCAAGTGAATTGTCATTAGTGCCACACGATCTTCATCG
>JAYVZI010000054.1:0-55572 GCA_043783485.1 Bacteroidota bacterium | reverse complement strand
GACTTTTGTCGGGGTGGCAGGATTCGAACCTGCGGCCTCCTGCTCCCAAAGCAGGCGCGATAACCGAGCTACGCTACACCCCGAAAGCGGATGCAAATGTAATGCATTTTTTGACAAATACAAATGTTTGTTCGAAATAAAAACACAATTAATTTATACTCTATTTTTCTCAAAAATTTAATTAAATTTGCACCAACAACAACACAAAAAATTATGCTAATCATAGGAATTGCAGGCGGAACAGGATCAGGAAAAACAACCGTAGTTCATCAAATCATGAACGAATTACCAGATACCGAAGTCGGAATTATCGCACAAGACTCATACTACAAGCAAACCGTAAACCTAAGTTACGAGGAGCGAACCAAAATAAATTTCGATCATCCAAGAGCCATCGATTTCGAACTTCTGGTAGCACACCTCAAGGAACTAAAAGCCGGAAAAACCATCGATCAACCCGTATATTCCTTTGTAACACACAACCGTACAGACGACACCGTATCCACACATCCCCGAAAAGTAATGATTGTCGAAGGAATTCTAATCCTAACAAATCCAGAGCTTCGCGACCTTTTCGACATCAAAATATTTGTCCATGCCGACTCCGACGAACGATTAATTAGAAGATTAAAACGTGACATTGCAGAACGCGGACGCGACATGGAAGAAGTTCTAAATCGCTACCAAAGCACCCTAAAACCAATGCATCAGCAATTTATCGAACCCACAAAAGCCTTTGCAGACATCATTATCCCAAACGACAAATTCAACACCGTAGCCATCGATGTCGTAAGAGCCGTAATAAATCAACGAATTCTATAAAAAAATTGTAAATTTGATTCCATTAGAGCAAATTTTTTTAGGAGCTATTTCCTGCTCTCATTCCAAATCTTTTTCATAAATTACAACGGATAAAAACCCGTTGTAATTTATAAAAAAGGATTTTCCCTTCCATCAGGGCTAGGGCAATTGGTAACCATTGAGCCATTTATAAAAATAAAAAAAACCCAAATGTTTAAGTCTCTCAAAAATAAACCTTGGTTCAAATTCATAAGCAATAAATATGTAATTTCATTACTATTTTTTTTTACATGGCTTTTGTTTCTAGACAACTATTCCTATCTCGATCATCGCATTTTAAACCAACAAATCGATGAACTCGAACGTCAAAAAAACTATTACAAAGACGAAATTTCTAACGATCTAAAAAGCATCAAGCAGCTCAAAGATCCAGATCAAATAGAAAAATTTGCTCGCGAAAAATATTACATGAAAAAAGACAGCGAAGACATATATATAGTCGAATTTGAAGGCGATACTTTGAAAAAAGAAAATAAATAAAATAGATTTTTGATAAATAAAATGGAAAATACAAATTCTCAAAATTCAGTTCAACCCAGCAATTTACTCGATTTCGGAAAGGAATGGAATCCTGTTTCGTCCAAACAATGGAAACAACAAATCCAGTTTGAACTAAAAGGTGCGGATTATAACGAAACACTAATCTGGAATTCGCCTGAAGATATTCAAGTAAAACCATTTTACCACAAGGACGAAGCCGTTTCAAATTTTAATATCGAAACAAAATCGAGCGAATTCAAAATTTGCCAAAATATATTTGTTCATGATCTAGAAAAATCTATTTTTAGAGCCAACGACAGTATTTCACGAGGCGCAGAAAGTTTGCGTTTCACCATCGAAGACGAAAAAATTGATGTCGAAAAATTATTAAATGCTATAAATCTCGAAAATATTTCGGTTTACTTTAATCTAAAATTTTTGAATCTCGATTTTATCAAAAAAATCGATGCAATTGCAAAACATAAATCATTCAATATTTATTGCAATCTTGATCCGATTGGTCATTTAGCCAAAGACGGAAACTGGTTCGAAACTTCAGAAAAAACTAATTTCGAAAGCTTAAATTTAATTGCTAATCAAACCCACAATATATCTTTAATTAGTATTGATAGCGGTTTGTATCAAAATGCTGGTGCCAATATGGTGCAACAAATTGCTTATGCAGTGGCGCAAGCCAACGAATATTTTAACAGAATTGACAACATAAATCAACCAATCGTTTTTCAGGTTTCGGTTGGAACCAATTATTTTTTCGAAATTGCCAAATTGCGTGCTTTACGATTGGTTTTCATAGCGGTTGCTCAAGAATACAACCACGATTTAGATTGCCATTTGCTAGTTTCACCAACCAAACGTAACAAAACAATTTACGATTACAATACCAATTTACTAAGAACCACAACCGAATGTATGTCAGCAGTTTTGGGTGGTGCCAATGCAATTGCCAATTTGCCATATGACAGTTTGTACCACAAGGACAATGAATTTGGAGATAGGATTGCCCGTAATCAATTGCTAATTCTCAAAAACGAATCGTATTTTGACAAAGTTAATAATCCATCGGACGGAAGTTATTACATCGAAAGTTTAACGCAGCAATTAGCTGAAAAAGCATTAATTTTATTCAAAGACATTGAAGAAAATGGTAGTTTCTTGAAACAATTAAATGATGGAATTATTAAAAGAAAAATTCAAGAAAGTGCTGTTTCAGAGCAAGATTTATTCGATTCTGGTAAAGAAATTTTGCTTGGAACCAACAAATATCCAAACAAAAACGATAAAATGAAACACGATTTAGAGTTGTTTCCATTCGTTAAAATCAAACCCCGAAAAACATTAATTAAACCAATTATCGAAAAACGTTTGGCAGAAAAAATGGAGCAAGAACGATTGGAAACAGAATAAAAATGAAAAGAAAAAACCTCCAACATATAAAAATAGTAGAAAGTCAAAAGTTGAAAATTGAAAATAGCGTTAATCAAAATTTTCAAACCGCAGAACAAATTGACTTAAAAAAAACGTACTCAAAACAAGACATCGAAAACCTCGAACATCTTGATTTTGGATCAGGATTCGCACCAAATTTGCGAGGTCCGTATGCGACAATGTATGTACGCAGACCATGGACCATTCGCCAATATGCAGGATTTTCGACAGCCGAAGAAAGCAATGCGTTTTATCGTAGAAATCTTGCTGCTGGGCAAAAAGGATTGTCAATAGCATTCGATTTGCCTACACATCGTGGCTACGATTCGGATCACGAACGCGTAGTGGGCGATGTAGGAAAAGCAGGCGTTGCCATAGATTCTGTCGAAGATATGAAAGTATTATTCGACCAAATTCCGCTCGACGAAATGTCTGTTTCTATGACTATGAATGGTGCGGTTTTACCCATTATGGCTTTTTATATTGTCGCTGCCGAAGAGCAAGGTGTAGCACCAGAATTGCTTTCGGGAACGATTCAAAACGACATTCTCAAGGAGTTTATGGTTCGGAATACCTATATATATCCGCCTACTCCATCCATGAAAATTATTGCTGATATATTTGAATTCACCAGCAAAAAAATGCCAAAATTCAATTCGATTTCTATTTCTGGATATCACATGCAAGAAGCTGGAGCTACCGCCGATATTGAACTGGCATATACTTTAGCTGATGGTTTAGAATACATCAGAACTGGACTTTCTACTGGAATGAAAATAGATGAGTTTGCTCCAAGATTGTCTTTTTTCTGGGCCATTGGAATGAATCATTTTATGGAAATTGCAAAAATGCGAGCTGCCAGAATGATTTGGGCAAAATTGGTTAAACAATTCAATCCAAAAGACGATAAATCATTAGCACTCAGAACGCATTGCCAAACATCGGGTTGGAGTTTGACAGAACAAGATCCTTTTAATAATGTGGCTCGAACAACCATCGAAGGTTTAGCAGCAGCATTGGGCGGAACGCAATCTTTACACACCAATGCTCTGGACGAAGCCATTGCTTTACCAACCGATTTTTCGGCTCGAATAGCAAGAAATACACAAATATTTTTGCAGGAAGAAACCAAAATCACCAAAACGGTCGATCCTTGGGCAGGAAGTTTTTATGTAGAAAGTCTGACCAACGAAATCGCCGAAAAAGCTTGGGCATTAATCCAAGAAGTTGAGGAATTGGGCGGAATGACTAAAGCAATCGAAGCTGGAATTCCAAAATTACGTATTGAGGAAGCCGCAGCTCGAAAACAAGCCAGAATAGATTCGACCCAAGATATTATTGTTGGAGTAAACAAATACAGATTAGAAAAAGAAGATCCGTTGCACATTCTTGATGTCGATAATCAGATGGTTCGCAAGCAACAATTGGAACAATTAGATAAAATCAAAGCATCTCGTGACAACGAAAAAGTTCAGAATTCACTCAAAAAATTAATAAATTGTGCTAAAACTGGCGAAGGAAATTTACTAGAGATAGCGGTCGAAGCAGCAAGAAACCGAACCACGCTTGGTGAAATTTCCGATGCACTAGAAACGGTTTTTGGACGTTACAAAGCACAAATTAAATCCTTTAGTGGCGTGTATAGTAAAGAAATAAAAGACGACAAAAGTTTCGAAAAAGCCAAACAATTGGCTGACGAATTTGCCAAAAAAGAAGGACGGCGACCACGAATTATGATTGCCAAAATGGGGCAAGATGGTCATGATCGTGGTGCCAAAGTAGTAGCAACGGGTTATGCCGATGTAGGTTTTGATGTGGATATTGGCCCGTTATTTCAAACACCTGCCGAAGCGGCGAAACAAGCCGTGGAAAATGACGTACACATTTTAGGCGTTTCCTCATTGGCCGCTGGACACAAAACATTGGTTCCACAAGTTATCGAAGAACTCAAAAAATACGGGCGCCAAGACATTATGGTTATTGTTGGTGGAGTGATTCCTGCACAAGATTACCAGTTTTTGTTTGATGCTGGAGCCGTTGCCGTTTTTGGTCCTGGAACAAAAATTAGTGAGGCTGCGATTAAGATATTAGAGGTTTTGATTGGGTAAAATAATATGCATGCATAACAAATAATTTTTTATATTTACAAAAAATAAAAAAACCTATGAATTTTTCAGCAAAAATGCTTCGCGATAACGCACTCGAGGGTAAAGTAATAGTAGTAACGGGCGGTGGCAGCGGATTAGGCAAAGCCATGACCAAATATTTCCTAGAATTAGGAGCAAAAGTTGCTATAACATCACGTGATTTAGAGAAACTAAAAAACACAGCAGCCGAGCTCGAAACCGAAACTGGGGGAACATGTTTGCCTGTGCAATGCGACGTGCGCCATTATGAGGAAGTAGAAAACATGCTGGCTGAAGTCCTAAAAGCTTTCGGGAAAGTAGATGTTTTACTTAACAATGCCGCTGGAAATTTTATTTCACCAACCGAGCGCCTTTCCGCCAATGCTTTCGATACCGTTATAGACATTGTGTTAAAAGGTTCTAAAAACTGCACACTGGCTTTTGGAAAACACTGGATTGAGACCAAACAAACCACATCAACAATATTAAATATAGTTACAACTTACGCCTTTACCGGATCGGCTTATGTGGTTCCTAGTGCTACTGCAAAAGCTGGCGTACTAGCAATGACAAGGAGTTTAGCTGTAGAATGGGCTAAATACGGAATCCGATCTAACGCAATTGCTCCTGGACCATTTCCTACCAAAGGCGCTTGGGACAGACTTTTGCCGGGCGATTTGGCTCAAAAGTTCGATACCTCAAAACGTGTTCCGTTAATGCGAAATGGCGAACATCAAGAATTGGCTAATTTAGCCGCTTACTTAGTTTCGGATTTTTCGGCTTATATAAACGGAGAAGTCGTTGTTATTGATGGTGGCGAATGGCTTAAAGGTGCTGGTCAATTCAACCAATTGGATGCGATTCCAGAAGAACTTTGGGATCAGTTGGAAGCCATGATTAAAGCTAAAAAAAGTAAATAATTATATTTTAATATTGAAAAAGAGAACTCATAAGGTTCTCTTTTTTTTAGCCCAGATAGTAATGGAAATCCTTTTGCTTTTTTGATTATTGCGAGATTTCGAAGCAATCAAAAAGCAAAAGATTGCAATGGATAGCTGGATTGGCTTATGAAAATTAAATTAATAAAAAAAGTTGTTAATAGAATTAACGTTTCTTAACAAAATAGATTTTTATAAACCATAAATAATTGTATTTTTACCGTTCAAAAATTCAGAAAAACAAATGGGCAAAATCATAGCGATTGCTAATCAAAAAGGCGGAGTTGGAAAAACAACAACGTCTATAAACCTTGCCGCTTCGTTAGGCGTTTTAGAAAAAAAAGTGCTGCTTATTGATGCTGATCCGCAGGCAAATGCGAGTTCGGGATTAGGAATTGATGTAGAAACTGTGGAAATTGGAACCTACCAAATCATAGAACATAGCAATATTCCTGAGGATGCAATCATGAAATCGTCGTCGCCAAATGTGGATATTATTCCTGCTCATATTGATCTTGTTGCTATCGAAATTGAGTTGGTAGACAAGGAAAATAGGGAATATATGCTCAAAAAAGCCTTAGAAACTATCAAGGAAAAATACGATTATATAATCATAGATTGCGCGCCATCATTGGGTTTATTGACTCTTAATGCACTAACTGCTGCCGACTCGGTAGTGATTCCTATTCAGTGCGAATATTTTGCTCTAGAAGGTTTAGGGAAATTATTAAACACCATAAAAAGTGTGCAAAAAATACACAATCCCGATTTGGACATAGAAGGGTTATTACTAACCATGTTCGACTCCCGATTGCGATTATCAAACCAAGTGGTTGAGGAAGTTCAAAAACACTTTAACGATATGGTTTTTAACACCATAATACAACGAAATGTAAAACTTAGCGAGGCTCCAAGTTTTGGCGAAAGTATTATTAATTTTGATGCAACTAGCAAAGGAGCAACAAATTACCTAAGTTTAGCAGAGGAAATTATAAATAAAAACAAGTAATATTTTTTATGGCACAAGCAGTAAAAAAACAAGCATTGGGTAGAGGTTTATCGGCATTATTGAAGGATCCTGAAAACGATATTCAGTCTATCAATGATAAAAATGCGGATAAAGTTGTAGGAAATATTATCGAGCTTGACTTGGATTTGATTGAAATAAATCCTTTTCAGCCCAGAAGTAATTTCAATGAAGATTCTTTGCAAGAACTGGCAACTTCTATTCGTGAACTAGGTGTAATTCAGCCAATTACAGTTAGAAAACTAGATTTTAATAAATACCAACTTATATCTGGAGAACGAAGACTTAGAGCTTCGAAAATTTCAGGATTAACAACCGTTCCTGCTTATATTCGGATTGCAAACGATCACGAGTCGCTAACAATGGCTTTGGTTGAAAATATCCAACGTCATGATTTAGATCCTATAGAAATCGCCATGTCTTACCAACGATTGATAGACGAAATTCAGCTCACGCAAGAGCAAATGAGCGACCGCGTAGGAAAAAAACGATCTACAATTGCCAATTATTTACGATTATTAAAGTTGGATCCGATTATTCAGACCGGAATTCGTGACGGATTTATTAGTATGGGACATGGTCGAGCGATTATAAACATTGATGATCAAGATGTTCAGACGGATATTTATCAGAAAATTGTTTTGCAAAATCTTTCGGTTCGTGAAACAGAAACTTTGGTTAAAAACTATCAGGAAAGTCTGAAACCAAAAACTGTAAAACCAAAAACAACTTCGTTTGAAATTTCTGAGGAACAAAATAAATCTATTACCGAATATTTTGGTGCAAAAATTGATGTAAAAGTTGCAGGAAATGGAAAAGGAAAAATTACAATTCCGTTTCACTCCAAAGAAGATTTTGATAGGATTTTAACGCTTATAAAAAAATAATGCGTCAATCGATTTACATATTATTTTTTGTTTTCGTTTTCGGGAATCTAACTCTTTTTGCACAAAACCAAAAAGGAGATTTGCTTATTGCAAAAGACACCACAAAACATAACGAAATAAATCCGTTAGCACCAGCAAAAGCAGCTTTTTTTTCGGCAATTTTACCAGGTTTAGGGCAAGCATACAACAAAAAATACTGGAAAATTCCGCTGGTTTATGGCGCAATGGGAACAGCAGTTTATGCCTACTCCTTTAACAATAAACGATACCATCAGTTTCGCGATGCTTACAAACGAAGATTGCAGGGTTTAACTGGCGATGATTTGAGTTATCTGGACAATAGTAGATTAATAACTGGACAAAAATTTTATCAACGAAACAGAGACTTATCCGTTTTTTTTATAGCGGGAATTTATATATTAAATATTGTCGATGCCAATGTTGATGCACATTTAAGACAATTTAATGTAAATGATAATCTATCTTTTCGTCCTGATATTCAGCAAAATGATTTGAATTATCAAAAAAATGTAGCACTAACTATCAATTATCAATTTTAGATGAAAATAGCCTTATTAGGATACGGAAAAATGGGGAAAGTTATCGAAAAAATAGCTTTAGATAGAGGACACGAAATTGTACTCCGAAAAACCAGCTCTAATACTTATGATGGTCTTGAAATTGCTGATGTTGCCATAGATTTTAGTATTCCAGATGTTGCAGTTTGTAACATTTCCGAATGTTTGACTACTAATATACCAATAGTATCAGGAACAACAGGTTGGTTGGCCAATTATGATAAAATGGTGGCACTTTGTGAAGAAAAAAATGGATCGTTTATTTATGGATCAAATTTTAGTTTAGGAGTAAATATTTTTTTTGAATTGAATAATCATTTGGCAAAAATCATGTCAAAATTCAATCAATATAATGTATCGATAGAAGAAATTCATCATACTCAAAAACTCGATTCGCCAAGCGGAACCGCGATTTCATTAGCAAACGGAATTATAGAAAACAGTAATTATAATAATTGGACATTGGAAAGTCCAACATTCGACCAAATTCATATAGATGCAAAAAGAATAGAAAACGTTCCCGGAACGCATTCTGTTTTTTACAATTCCGATGTGGATTTTTTAGAAATAAAACATGTAGCTCATAACCGCGAAGGTTTTGCTCTTGGATCTGTAATTGCAGCCGAATTTATTCATGATAAAAAAGGTGTTTTTACAATGAAAGACGTTTTACAAATTCAATAATAAAAATCTATTTCTTTTAAAGAAATATAAAATATAAAATAAAATGACTGGATATCAATGGTTTGTGTTTTTTTTAATCGTTCAAATAATTCACTTTTTAGGAACCTGGAAACTGTATGTTGCCGCAGGAAGAAAAGCTTGGGAAGCAGGAATTCCTATATATAATGCCATTGTTTTAATGAAAATTATAAATCGACCAACTTGGTGGACGATTTTACTTTTTGTACCAGTTGTAAATTTGATGATGTTTGCTGTTATTTGGGTCGAAACTTTACGAAGTTTTGGAAAAAACACAACCTTAGATACATTCTTGGGAGTTGCAACATTGGGTTTTTATATTTATTACGTAAATTATACTCAGAAACTAAATTACATTACCGACCGAAGTCTAAAACCAAAAAATGTAGTCGCAGATACTGTGAGTTCGGTAATTTTCGCATTGGTCGTAGCAACAATTGTTCATACTTATGTCATGCAACCTTTCCAGATTCCGACTGCCTCTTTAGAGAAATCTTTATTGGTTGGCGATTTCTTGTTTGTGAGCAAATTTCATTATGGCGCAAGACCGCAAATGACCGCAATTGCTTTTCCGATGGTTCATGACACCATGCCGTTACTGAACAAGAAATCTTATTTGAGTTGGCCGCAATATCCTTACATGCGTTTGCCAGGTTTTCAAAAAATTCATAATAATGATATTGTAGTTTTCAACTGGCCCGCCGATACCTTATTTAATATGTACAAGCCAGCCGACAAACGTTATGATAAACCAGTTGATAAAAAAACCAATTATGTAAAACGTTGCGTGGGGATTCCCGGTGATAGTTTGTCTATAAAAAACGGGATTGTTTTTATAAACGGGAAAGAATTAATCTTGCCAGAAAGAGCAAAACCGCAGTATTCCTATAATGTAACTTACGACCAAAAAACACCAATAGATTTCGAATTTTTATTGAAAGATTTAAATGTAACCGATGGTGCAGGCTTTAAAACCGAGGCTCGAGATACTTTATTTATTGCTGCAATGAGTTTTGAAGCAGTCGAAAAACTAAAAAATGTACCAGGAATTACATCGGTAACACGAATTATTCACAAAGGTGCGGAAGATGGGGTTTTTCCAGATTTTCAGGACGGTAAACCATCTGTAACTAATAATTGGAACAACGATAACTTTGGTCCAATATACATTCCACAAGCAGGAAAGACGGTAAATTTAGATCAAAAATCGTTGCCTTTATACAAAAAAATAATTTCGGAATACGAAGGAAATAATCTAAAAGTAGTTGGAAACGACATTTATATCAATGATCAAAAAACAACAAAATATACTTTCAAACAAGATTATTTTTGGATGATGGGAGACAACCGCCACAACTCGCTAGATGCCAGATATTTTGGTTACACTCCAGAAAATCACATTGTTGGAAAACCAGTTTTTATTTGGTTGAGTTTAGATCCAAACGAAAAAGGTTTCAAAAAAATTCGTTGGAGCCGAATGTTTACAACCGTTAGCGGCGAAGGACAACCTCAATCATATCTCAAAATATTTCTAGGTTTACTAATTGCTTATTTTATTGGAGAACATTTCTGGAAAAAAAGAAAAGAAAAAAATGCATAAGGAAGTTTGGTTATTTGTTCAATTAATTATTTGATATTTAAAACAACAAATAACCAAATTCACAGATAACCGAATTCACCAATACACAAATGAACGCGCTTTTACACCCAACCTATTTTCCATCTATTAGCAATTTTGCAGCAATAGTGCAATCGGAGGGAATCGTGTTCGAAATTGAGGATAATTTTCAGAAGCAAACCAACCGAAACAGAACTTATATTTATAGTCCAAACGGCATTCAGATGCTAAATATTCCTATAAAACACACTTTAGATTTACATCAAAAAACCAAAGATGTAAAAATTGAAACCAACGTAAATTGGCAAAAACAACATTTCAAATCCCTTGAAGCTGCTTACCGAACTTCGCCTTTTTTTGAGTTTTTTGAAGATGCTATTCAACCCATTTTTACAAAAAAACATACTTTTTTGATGGACTTAAATTTCGAAACTATCGAAATTTTATTCAAATGCTTGAAATTAAAAAGTAATTACCAAAAAACTTCGGAATATTTTCATGAAACTCCAGATTATCATGATTTTAGAAATCTTGCAAACGGGAAAAAAGATACTTCATCTTTCGAAAGTTACACACAAGTTTTTGGAGAAAAACATGGATTTATAAATAATCTTAGTGTTTTGGATTTAATTTTTAATGAAGGAAAATTTGCTTTAGATTATTTGAAAGAGCAAAAATTGTAAATCCCATTACTCCATCTCAAATCGGCTCATAACAGGAAAATGATCTGAGTTTTTGAAATCAGAAAAATTGGTAAAACTCTTGATTTTCATTTTTTTATCGGCAAAAATATAGTCTATTCGGGCTGGGTAATATTTAAAGTTATAGGTTTGCCCAAAACCAGATCCCGCTTCTTCAAAACTGTCTTTTAGATCTCCACGAATACTTCTATACACATACGAAAACGCACTATTATTCATATCCCCACAAACCATAATAGGATATAAGCATTTGTTTTTATGCTCCATAATTAATTCTGCTTGAACTTGTTGCGCCTTGAATGCTGAACTTATTCGCTTTAAAATTTGCAAAGACTTTTGTTGATCAATATCTTTTTTACCTTCGTTAATATCGTTTACATCTGGCGAAATTTTAATGGATTGCAAATGAATATTATAAACTCTAATGGTATCTTTTCCTTTTTTTATATCCGCAAAAATGGCATTATTATTAGAATTTGGAAAGACAATATTTCCACTTTCTACAATCGGAAATTTAGAAAAAATAGCTTGACCCGTTTTTATTTGGTTTCCCAACATCAAAATATAATTGTATTTATAAATCCGTAAATTTACGTTTGCCGCTCGGGAATATTCCTGAATACAGACAATATCGGGATTTTGATCGTTGATAAAAGTCCTAATATTTTGTGCAACATTTGTATCATCTATCCAATGAAAAAGGTTAAACAATCGGACATTGTAACTCATTACCGTAAAATCGTTTTCGCTTTGTGGCAAGTTCACTTCGGAAAATTTATAGAATTTATTGATAAATGTGATTCCTATTAATAAAACCAATCCGGACAAAATCATTTGCTTTTTGAATTGAATTGCCCAATAAACAAAAAACAATGCATTCAGAATTAAAAAAAGTGGTAAAACTAGGGTCAAAACCGATAAAAAAGTGAAAATTTTTGGTGCCAAAAACGGTAAAACATAAGCAAGAAAAGTCAATACAGTGAGAACTATATTGAAAAAAAATATTGCTTTATTGAACCATGAAAGGTTTTTCATTTTTTAATTTTAATTCGATTATTTTCCAGCTTTAAACAAAAATTCTTTTTCCAAACTCGAAAGACTATCGTAACCAGATTTGCTAATTTTATCTAAAATATCGTCTATTTGCTGCTGCGATTTGTCTTTTGTAATGATTTTAGAAACTGGTTTTGCAACTGGTTTACTATAATTTTTATGCACTTTCTTGAATGGTACTCTTTCTGATTTTGAAAATAAATTTACAAAAAAATCTAATATTTTGGTGACCAATAACCCTAAATCGGTTCCGCGAATCATTTGTTTAGCATAAAAAAATCCAAATAAAGCACCACCCAAATGTGCTAAATGTCCACCTGTATTTTCCAGCGGGAGCTGCACCAAATCTATAATTATCAATGCAAATGCAATATGCCAAAGCTTTACATTTCCTATCAAAAATAATCTTACTTCCGTAAATGGCGCATAGGTTACAGCCGCAAAAAGCACCGCCATAATTGCTCCCGAAGCACCAATTAACGTAACGTGAAGATTTGCCAACGAAGGAAATAAATAATAGCACAAGATATAAATTATTCCCGAAAATATAATTCCCGAAAAATACAAGCTCAAAAACTGTTTCTGGGTAAAATAAGTTAAGAACAATCTACTCGAAAAATTAAGCACCATCAAATTAAAAAAAATATGAAAAATATCCGAATGAAAAAAACCATACGTAATTATAGACCAAGGTTTCCACAACAAATCTGCTGGATTGGAAGACAAACTTACATAATTAAGAAAATTAATATGGATATTAAATAACCCTAAAAGGCCAAAAATAATATACGGAATTGCAAAAATAGCCACATTCCAATAAATGAGTTTTTGGGATATTCCACCAATTTTGTATTGCAATTTTAAATCGTCTATTATTTTACTCATTATTTATTTTTTAGATTTTGGTGATCAATTTATACATCCCAACGGTTTTTGTCAAACTGATTTTTTTTCCAAAACCACATCATTATAAATCCAGTTAAAGCACCACCAACGTGAGCAAAATGGGCAATTCCAGTTCCTCCAGCTCCAAATAAAGAACTTCCTTTTAGCCCTAAAAAAACATCTAAAGCTATGATTCCTGGAATAAAATATTTAGCTTTAACTGGTACCGGAATAAACATTAGCGCCAATTCCGCATTTGGAAACATAAACGCAAAAGCCACAAAAAGTCCATAAATAGCGCCAGAGGCTCCAACAGCTTTGCTAAAAATGTCATTTAGGAAATATTGATTGACCAAATTATTTGCTAAAGCTGCTCCCAATCCACATGAAATATAGAAAAACAAGAATTTTTTTCCTCCCCAAAAATGCTCTAAAGCACTACCAAACGAGTATAATGCAAACATATTAAATGCAATATGAGTTACTCCACCATGCATAAACATATGAGTTAGCATTTGATACCAATGAAAATTAGGACTAGCAAAGGAATACAAGGGAAAAAATTGATTCATCCAAGGGAAAAAATAATTGGCTGCTACATAAAACAAAACATTTACAATCAATAAGTGTTTTACGGTGTCGGTCATATTCATCATAAGGCAAATTTTTTGTCTAAATCTTCCACACGCATAGTAATGAAAGTTGGTTTTTGAAAAGGTGAAACATTGGGTTCTTTGCAAGCAAAAAGCCCGTTTACTAAATTTTCTTGTTCTTTTTCGGTTAAGTAATTTCCGGTTTTTATGGATAAGCTTTTTGCCATAGATTTAGCAATTGTATCGTTTTGACTGAAGCTTGTTTCTGGAATTCCGTCCTGCAAATCGCTCAATAATTGTTCCAAAACAATCGAAATTTCGCTTTCGGTTACATTTATAGGAACTCCAGAAATGACAATATTATCGTGATTGGTTTCCTCAAAAACAAAGCCGGTATTTTTTAACGAAAGTTGCAATTCTGATATTAATTCCATTTCCGAAGACGAAAAATGCAAATGTAAAGGAAATAATAATTGTTGGCTTGAGGCTTGTCTGACAGTCATATTTGTTAAAAATTCCTCATATAAAATCCGCTGATGTGCACGTTGCTGATCCACAATTACCATTCCTGATTTTATGGGATTTACAATATATTTTTTGTGAATCTGATACGTTTTCCGAACCGCTTGCTCCACTTCATCATCATTAAATAAAGAAGAAGTTATGGCATCATTTTCGAAAGTTATGGTTTCAACTTCTTGTGTTTCCTGTTCAAGTCCCACGTACAAACTTTCCCAATTTGCGGTTGATTCTGGTTTTCTAAAATTGGTAAAATGCTTGTTGGGTTTATCGTCCAAAAACGGATTGTAATTTCCATCAACCTGAATTGTAGGAGTTGTTCCCTCAAGATTTTTGTAATGATAAGGCGTGTCTAAATTGGCATCGCGATCAAAATCTAAAACCGGTGCCACATTAAATTGTCCTAAACTATGTTTTATTGATGACCGCAAAATGGAATACATGGCACTTTCGTCATCAAATTTTATTTCCGTTTTAGTCGGATGAATATTAATATCAATTGTATTTGGGGGAACATTTAAGTACAAAAAATAGCTTGGTTGTGCGCCAATTGGCAATAAACCTTCGTAAGCTGCCATAACTGCATGGTGTAAATAACCACTTTTTATAAAACGATCATTCACAAAAAAGAATTGTTCTCCACGGCTTTTTTTAGTAAATTCTGGTTTGCAAACAAATCCTTGAATGTTTACAATTTCGGTTTCCTCGGTAACGGGAACCAATTTTTCGTTGGTTTTTCCAGCAAAAATATTTACAATTCGTTGTCTAAAATTAGATTGTGGCAAATTAAACATCTCGCTTCCATTATGATAAAAAGTGAAATGAATATTAGGATGTGCCAATGCTACACGATGAAATTCATCAACAATATGGCGGTATTCTACAATATCGGATTTCAGGAAATTGCGACGCGCAGGAATATTAAAAAAAAGGTTTTTAACCGCAAACGAAGTTCCTTTTGGCAAAACAGCAACATCTTGCGAGACAAATTTACTACCTTCTATAATAATATGCGTTCCTAATTCCTCTTGGTCTTGCTTGGTTTTCATTTCAACATGAGCAATAGCAGCTATTGATGCTAATGCCTCGCCGCGAAAACCTTTGGTATGCAAGGAAAATAAATCTTCGGCTTGACGGATTTTAGAGGTTGCGTGGCGTTCAAAACACAAACGCGCATCGGTAACACTCATTCCTAAACCATTATCGATGACTTGAACAAGGGATTTTCCTGCGTCTTTTATAATTAATTTAATATCGGAAGCTTTAGCATCTACAGCATTTTCCAAAAGCTCTTTTACTACCGATGCGGGGCGTTGCACTACTTCGCCAGCTGCAATTTGGTTGGCTACGTGATCGGGAAGTAATTGAATGATGCTTGACACTATTGGTTTTTAGATTTTTGGATTATTAGAAATTGTTTTAAAACCTTGATTACAAATTTAAGTAAAGTTTTATGTTTTGTTACTAAAGGTTTCTTAAATAAATAGAAAAACCTACACATTTCTGTATAGGTAATTTATAAATTTTAAAACAATTTACTCTTCAATTTTCAAAGGCAAACCTTCTATTTGCAATTGGTTTGCACTTATTAATTTTTCGTTTTGGTGAAAACCTAAATTAGCTTGTTGTCTCAAAAAAGCCATTTTTATTGCCGCAATAGCAGCTTCGGTTCCTTTGTTTCCATGAATTCCTCCGCTTCTATCAATAGATTGTTGCTCGTTATTATCGGTCAATACACAAAAAATTACCGACACATCGTACTTTACATTCAAATCCTTAATGCCTTGTGTTACTCCATCGCATACAAAATCGAAATGCTGCGTTTCGCCTTTTATAACGCTACCAATTGTAATAACAACATCTGGTTTTTGAGTTTCTATCATTTTTTTTGCACCGTAAACGAGCTCAAAACTTCCAGGAACATTCCAACGAATAATGTTTTTATGTAATGCGCCACAATCTGTCAATGCAGCAATTGCTCCAGAATACAGACCTTCGGTAATGTGATCGTTCCACTCAGAAACAACAATCCCAAACCGAAAATCTTTCGCGTTTGGGATTGTATTTTTATCGTATTCTGATAAATTTTTATTTGCTGTAGCCATTTTTTTTAATTAAAAATTACGAATCAAAAATTACGAATCTAAAATTACGAATCTAAATTTTAATTCGCAGTTTTTAATTATTGTGCCATTCCTATAAATCCATCAACAGTTCCTGCTTCTTGCGATGCAGCATATTTTTCTTTTATTTCAGTAAAATATTTCAAAGCATCCGATTTTTGACCTAAAGTTAATGCTGTTTGACCTGCTTTCATCAAAAATCTTGGAGTTGTTAAATCATTTTTATTTGTTTCTGAAGCTTTTACATAATAATCCAAAGCTTCTTTCATCTTGTTTTGTTCTGCGTATGCATCTCCAATTGCCCCTTTTGCAAGGGCTTGTAGCATCATGTCATCTGAACTAAATTTTTCTAAATAAGTAACTGCATCTGCATATTTTCCTGTATTTAGTAACGCAATTCCTGCATAATAATTAGCTAAATTTCCAGAATCTGTTCCTGAATATTCGTCAGCCAAACGGATAAAACCAAATTGTCCTTCTCCACCATTTAATGACAATTTGTACAATGAATCTACTTTTTTTATTTCGGTTCCGTCTGTTGCAAGTTTAAAATATTGTTGCGCTTGAAACATATCGTTTGCAGCTTTGTCTTGTTTTGGCTCCACAATAAATCTGTTGTATAACAAATAGGCTACTGTTAATAAAACTGCTGCTCCTAAAATTGCAAGGATGTATTTTTGATTTTTCGCAACCCAATCCTCTGTTTTTGAAGCGCTTTCATCTAATTTAGAAAAAACACCAGCTGTTGTGCTGTCTTTTTCGTCAATATTTACTGTTTCGTCAATAAAGTTATTTTCTACTTTTTCTTCTTTTTCTTTCGGAGTTTTATAACCTCTTTTATTGTAAGTTGCCATTTATTTTAAATTAGTGAGGTGCAAAAATAAAATTTTTATTGAAATTTACACAAAAAAAACGATTTAATATTCAAAATAGAAAAATTATCTCCTTTTTTGAAACCGAAATATATTTTTAATCCATTTTATCGATAATTTTCGATAATTTGCAGTCCAAAACAAAACCCTATTTATATTGACTAACATCAATATTATCAAGATTTTAGATGTATTTAAAAAACCTTTCTTTATTTAATTATAAAAATTTTTCGGAAGCCGATTTTGATTTTGACAACAAAATAAATTGTTTTGTAGGTAAAAACGGCATTGGAAAAACCAATATTTTGGATGCAATATATCATTTGTCCTCAGGAAAAAGCTATTTTAATCCGCTTGCTGTTCAAAATATCAAACATGGCCAAGAATTTTTTGTGATTGACGGCACTTTCGAAAAAGAAGAAAGATTGGAACAAATTGTTTGCAGCTTAAAAAAAGGAAGCAAAAAAATCTTAAAACGAAACAGCAAACCCTACGAGAAATTTTCCGATCATATTGGTTTTATTCCGCTTGTAATTATTTCCCCGGCCGACAACGATTTGATCGTGGAAGGTAGCGAAACCCGAAGAAAATTTATAGACAATGTGATTTCGCAATTGGACAAAACCTATTTACAGCAACTTATTCAATATCAAAAGATTATAAGTCAGCGAAATGCGCTTTTGAAATATTTTGCCCTCAATCAAGTTTTCGAAACCGATACCTTATATATATACAATGATCAATTGGATGTAATTGGTCAGACAATATTTGATAAAAGAAAACAGTTTTTAGAGGAATTTTTGCCCATTTTTAATAAACATCATCAAACCATTTCTGCATCCGAAGAAACGGTTCAAATCAAGTACGAAAGTCATTTATTTTCGGATAATTTGAAAACGCTTTTAGAGCAAAACATCACTAAAGATAGGATTTTGCATTACACTTCGGTAGGAATTCATAAAGATGATTTATTGTTCGAAATTGATCATTATCCTATCAAAAAATTTGGTTCGCAAGGGCAGCAAAAATCATTTTTGATTGCTTTGAAATTGGCACAATTCGAGTTTGTAAAAAAGCAATTTGGCGATAATCCAATTTTACTTCTAGATGATATTTTTGATAAATTAGATGAATTTCGAGTTCAAAAAATTGTTTCGATGGTAAATAACGATGATTTTGGTCAAATTTTTATTTCCGATACACATCCCGAAAGAACAGAAACTATTGTAAAATCTACGCATCAGAGTTATAAAATATTTAACTTGTAATGTTTATTAAATTTGTAATTTAGCTTTAAAATAATTTAAAATGAAACCGAATATCTTCTACTTATTTTTCATTTGCTTTCTTTTTGAAAGTTGCAATGGGCAAAATAATAAAAACTTCGAAACTGTTACTGCAACAACTTTTGCAGAGAAAATAAAAACAACTCAAAACCCTCAAATTCTAGATGTTCGATCGCCAGAAGAATTCGCAAATGAGCATATTGACAAGGCCAATAATGTAAATTGGAACGGCGAAGATTTTGCAGGAAAAGCAAGCACTTACGACAAATCCAAACCCGTTTTTGTGTATTGTATGAGTGGCGGACGAAGCGCAAAAGCATCGGAAAAACTTCATGAATTAGGTTTTACTCGAGTATACAATCTTGATGGCGGAATCCTAAAATGGAATTCTGCGGGATTAGACAAACCATCGGATAAAATCATCGGAATTTGCCCCCAAGAATATGCAGAATTGCTCAAAACCGACAAAAAAGTTTTAGTTAGTTTTTATGCCGAATGGTGTGAACCTTGTATAAAAATGAAACCTTTTATATTGAAAATGCAATCCGAAATGGCAGATAAAGTTACCATAATTCGTCTTAATGCAGATGAAAACAAAACCATTATGAAGGAATTGAAAGTAGATGAACTTCCAGTTTTTTTGCTCTATAAAAATAATGATATTATATGGAAACATTCTGGATTTATTAGCGAAGAAGATCTAAAAAAACAATTGTAATATGACAGAAGCACTCCAGTTTATAGATGATCTAAAAGCCAATAATAATACCGAATGGATGCATGCCAACAAGAAAAGATACGAAAGTTTCAAGAAGGATTATCATGCACTAATTGCAAATTTATTGGAACAAATGAAACCGTTAGACGCAAGTTTAGAACTTTTAGAAATAAAAAATTGCACTTTCAGGATCAATCGTGACATTCGTTTTTCCAAAGATAAATCGCCCTACAAAACCAATATGGGAATTTGGTTGAGCACAAACAGAAACCGAAAAAACAGTCCAGGATATTACATTCATTACGAAAAAGGCGCTAGTTTTATTGCTGGCGGAGTTTGGTGTCCAGAAACCGATGAACTTAAAAAAATCCGAAAAGAAATTGCTTTTTTTCATGAAGATTTAGAGGAAATTGTTGCCAATAAAGAATTCAAATCTGGATTTTCAGCATTAAGCCGAGAGGAAAATAATGTACTCAAAAAAGCCCCAAAAGGTTATGATCCAACTCATGAAGCTATTGAGTTTTTGAAACTAAAAAGTTTTACCGCTTCGCAAAAAGTAGATGACAAACTTTTTTCTGATAAAGATTTTGGCAAAAAAATGACTGAGAAATTAATCGCTCTTAAACCATTAAATGAATTTTTGAATCGCGCTTTAGAAACCGAAGATTAAGCCCAAAATATAAAAAATGCAAATCCTAGAAAATTTTTCTTTAAAAAATTACAATACTTTTGGAATCGAAGCCAAGGCAAAACAATTTGTAGCAGTTCATTCTGTAAATGAATTGAAAAATGTTTTACAAGAAAACAGCAACAAACAAAAATTTATTCTTGGTGGTGGAAGCAACATGCTACTCACGCAAGATATTGATGCTCTGGTAATTCATATTGATTTGAAAGGAAAAAAAATCATTAATCAAGATGAAAACTTTGTATTTGTAGAAAGTCAAGCTGGCGAAAACTGGCACGAATTTGTGCTTTGGACCATTCATCAGGATTTTGGCGGACTCGAAAATATGTCATTAATTCCGGGAAATGTAGGCACAACTCCAGTACAAAATATTGGAGCTTATGGGACCGAAATCAAGGATACATTTGTTTCCTGTGCAGCCATTAATATTGAAAATCAAGAGATTAAAAATTTCAATCTTCAAGAATGCAATTTTGGATATCGAGAAAGTGTTTTCAAAAATGAGCTAAAAAATCAATACATTATTACTTCGGTAGTTTTTAAATTGTCTAAAAAAAATCATAAAATAAATATTTCATACGGAGATATTCAATCGGAATTAGATAATAAAAATATTAAAAATCCGAGTTTAATAGATGTTTCTAATGCCGTAATTGCTATCCGAAAAAGCAAATTACCAGATCCGAAAGAGTTAGGAAACAGCGGAAGTTTTTTTAAAAACCCGATAATATTAAAGACAGATTTTCAACCTATTCATAGAAAATTTCCGGAAATGAAATACTACGAAATTTCAGAAACCGAAGTAAAAGTTCCAGCAGGATGGCTCATTGAGCAAGCAGGTTTTAAAGGAAAACGCTTTGGCGATGCGGGAATTCACAAAAATCAAGCTTTGGTTTTAGTAAATTATGGAAATGCAACAGGCCAAGAAATTTTGAATGTTTCGAAAGACATTCAAAAAACTGTTTTCGATAGGTTTGGAATTGCTATTGAAGCCGAAGTAAATGTGATTTAGATTCTTAAAATCAATAAAAATGTATATTCCAGAGATTTATAAAAACGAAAATCAAGAAGAAATAATCGATTTTCTTCAAAAAAATAGTTTCGGAATTTTAATCAATCAAAAAAACGGAGATATTTCTGCAACCCATATTCCATTGGAACTCGAGACCAAAGAAAACGGAAAACAATATTTATATGGGCATATTGCAAAAGAAAATCCTCAGTGGAAAAATTTCGAAAATGATCATCGGATTTTAGCCGTTTTTTCGGGCGCACATTCCTATATTTCGCCTTCGTGGTACGATCACGAAAATGTACCAACTTGGAACTATTTGGCTGTTCATATTTATGGAAATATAAAAATTATTGAAGGACAAGATATGATCAATTCCTTAAAAAGACTAGTAGATAAATACGAATCCGAAGTCGAAAACCCAACCAAAATCGAAGATTATTCCAAGAAAACAATGATGCAAACTCGAGGAATTGTAGCATTTGAAATTGAAATTAAAACTATCGAAGCCGTGAAAAAAATCTCTCAAAATCGAGATGACAAAAATTACAAAAATATTATTTCCGAACTCGAAAAAACCAATAAAAACCAATCGGCTAGCATCGCAAACGAAATGAAAAAATGTCCGCGCTAATTTCTTTTAAAATTACATGTTTATAATCCCAAATTCCTAATTGATTTTTGTACATTTGCACTCGTTTTCAAAGCTCAAAAACCAATTATGTTACTAACTTTATTTTCTGTTTTTATTGCCATTGTAATTATTCAATTTTTGTATTACGTTGTTGTTTTTGGTAAATTTTCTTTCTCAAAATCTAAAACAAGTAATGCCAAAAGAATCCCAATTTCGGTAATTGTTTGTGCCAAAAACGAAGAGGAAAACGTTATAAAATTTATACCAATTCTTGCCGAGCAAAACTATCCAGATTTCGAAATTGTATTAATAGACGATGCTTCGAGCGACAATACTTTAGATGTTTTTGAAGAATTTGAAAAAAAATATACTAATGTAAAATTGGTTAAAGTAGAAAATAACGAAGCTTTTTGGGGAAACAAAAAATTTGCATTAACACTGGGAATAAAAGCCGCCAAAAACGAATATTTACTATTTACCGATGCCGATTGTTATCCAAATTCGAAAGATTGGATTACCAATATGAGTGCCCAATTTACACTTCATAAAACCATAGTTTTGGGTTACGGAGCTTACGAAAAAATCGAAGGTTCATTCCTAAATAAAATCATTAGATACGAAACTTTACTCACCGCAGTACAGTATTTTTCTTGGGCAAAAATGGGTCATCCTTATATGGGTGTTGGTCGGAATTTAGCCTATAAAAAAGACGAGTTTTTTAAGGTAAACGGTTTTATAAATCACATGAAAATCCGTTCTGGCGATGATGATTTGTTTATTAATCAAGCTGCAAAAAATTCAAATACTGCTATGAGTTATTGTCCCGAAAGTTTTACTTATTCTAAACCAAAAACAAGTTTTAGCGCTTGGATAAACCAAAAACGACGACACGTTGCCACCGCAAATTATTACAAATCTTTCGATAAAATTCAATTAGGGATTTTTTACTTTTCGCAGTTATCGTTTTTTGTTTTGGCAATTGTTTTGTTAGCGATTCAATACCAATGGATTGCCGTTTTGAGCATTATAGGATTTAGATATTTATTTTCGTGGATTTCTATTGGATTTTCGGCAGGAAAATTAAAAGAAAAGGACGTAATGTATTGGTTTCCAATAATCGAAATTATACTAATTGTAATACAATTGCGTTTGTTTGTAACCAATATTTTTTCAAAACCCGTACATTGGAAATAAACAAAAATATAGAAAAAGCCAAAAAAGGAGATCAAGTAAGTTTTACTTTTTTGTTAGATTTCTATTGGAATGAAGTGTACGGATTTATGCTCAAACGTACCGAAAATGAGACCGATGCCGAGGATATTACTATCGAAACTTTTTCTAAAGCCTTTGATAAAATAACAACTTATAATTCTGAATATCAGTTTAATACTTGGCTTATTGCTATTGCAAAAAATGTTCATATTGACATGCTTCGCAAAAAAAAATCAAGTCATTTTGTAGAAATCACGGATAACGAAGACCAACAAGCCTATAATGTTGCCGATACAACTCCATCGGCGGAAGACGAGCTAATTACAGAGCAAAATTTATCGCAATTGCTTCAGTTCATAAAGGAATTAAAACCTCATTATCAAGAAGTTATCCATCTTAGATACTTTCAGGAATTGAGTTATCAGGAAATTTCTGATCAACTTAAGGAACCTTTGAATAATGTAAAAATCAAATTGCTTCGCGCCAAAAAATTATTGGCAGAAATCATCGAGAATAAACGATAATTTTCGGATTACAAAAAATTTCTTAAATTTTACACAATATTATATATGCAATTGCAGTTATATGGTTAAATCTTGTAACCAAAATCCTGCTTATGTAACATCGATACTTAACCTATTAAATTTTTAAATTATGAAAAATGAAAGTATCTTTGACAAAAAGTGGATTGATCTTGTTTTTGAAGGAAAAAACCAAGAGTACGGCGCCTATAAATTGCGTCAGGAAAATCCCAAAACATCTATTTTAGCTTTTTTATTTGGACTGTCTTTTATTGTAACCGTTTCTGGTTTGGCAATGTTGATGAGTTCTTTTAATACAAAACCAATTGTAAATCCAATTCCGGAAATCCCAACGGTTGTTGTAGTTTCTAATATTTTTCCTCCAACTAACGTTATTCCAAAAATTACACCTATAATAAAAAGAGAAAATATTAAAGAAATCAAAAAAGAAGATTTAATAAATCCTAAAATTGTAAAAGCAAATGAACATCCAGATGATTTTAATAAAAATGTAGATTTAAATAAAAAAACTACTCCAGATAATAATTCTGGGAATCAAACTGGAGCTGTAATTTCATCTACTGGTGGAGAAAGTAAAGGCACAATCATCAATATCGAAAAACCAAAAGATAATAATCCAGTTGTTGCGGCAATACTAGACAAGCAACCAGAATTTCCTGGAGGAATAAAAGTGTTTTACGAATATGTTGGTAAAAAATTCGAAAAACCAGAAATCGATATCGAAAAAACTGTCAATGTTTACGTATCGTTTATTGTCGAAAAAGACGGATCGATGAGCAACATAAAAGTCCTAAAAGATCCAGGTTACGGTTTAGCTATCGAAGCCATTAGAGTATTATCTTCCTTAAAAACCAAATGGAAACCAGGAGTTCTTAACGGAGAATTTGTAAGAACTTCCTATAATTTGCCAATTGCCGTAAAAATGGAATAATCATTGTAAAATAAAAATTAATTAAGCAACATTTTATAGTGTTGCTTTTTTTGTTTTAAAATTAAAAAAAACCTAAAAAACCTAAATCCAAAACTCCAATTTCTAAACCAATATTCCTTATATTTGTGGTTTCAAAACACAATTATGGAAACTGTTTTAGACAACGCATTACCAGCAATAGGAAAACCAAAATGGCTCAAAGTAAAATTGCCAATTGGTCAAAAATACACCGAACTTCGTGGACTTGTCGATAAGTACAAACTCAACACCATTTGCACCTCGGGAAGTTGTCCGAATATGGGCGAATGTTGGAGCGAAGGAACTGCAACCTTTATGATCTTAGGAAATATTTGTACCCGTTCTTGTGGTTTTTGTGGTGTAAAAACAGGGCGCCCAGAAACTGTAGATTGGGATGAACCCGAAAAAGTGGCCCGATCTATAAAACTCATGAATATCAAACATGCTGTTGTTACAAGTGTAGATCGCGATGATTTAAAAGACGGAGGATCAATTATTTGGATCGAAACCGTGAAAGCCATTCGCAGAATGAATCCTACAACAACTCTGGAAACATTAATCGGTGATTTTCAAGGAATTGAAAGAAATATAGACCGAATTGTAGAAGCAAACCCAGAGGTGGTTTCGCATAATATAGAAACCGTTAGACGACTAACGCGCGAAGTCCGCATTCAAGCAAAATACGATCGAAGTATGGAAGTTTTGCGATATTTAAAAGAAAAAGGAATTAATCGTACCAAATCTGGAATTATGCTCGGATTGGGCGAAACCGAAGAGGAAGTAATCCAAACTTTGCACGATTTACGCAATGCAAATGTGGATGTAGTAACTATTGGTCAATATTTGCAACCCAGCAAAAAACACTTGCCCGTAAAGGAATTCATCACGCCAGATCAGTTTGCAAAATACGAAAAAATAGGTCTTGAGCTTGGTTTCAAACACGTAGAAAGTGGTCCTTTAGTACGTTCATCATACAAAGCAGCAAAACATATTTTGTAGATATTTCAATTTTAAATGGATAAAAAAATAAGAATTGCCATAAATGGTTTTGGTCGAATTGGGCGAAATTTGTTCAGATTACTTCTCAACCATCCACAAATCGAGGTCATTGCCATAAATGATATTGCGGACAACAAAACCATGTCGCACCTCACAAAATACGACAGTATTCATGGCGTTTTGCCTTTTGATGTTTCTTTTGATGAAAATTCGATAATTGTAAACGGAAAACCCTATTTGTTTTTTCACGAAAAAAGCATTTCTAATCTGGATTGGAAGTCAAATAATATAGATATTGTAATAGAATCGACAGGGAAATACAAAACCTTTGATGAAATAAATGCGCATATTATAGCTGGTGCAAAAAAAGTAATTCTCTCAGCACCATCCGAGGTCGATGCAATAAAAACGGTAGTTCTTGGAGTCAATGAAAATATTTTAGACGGGTCGGAAACCATTATTTCCAACGCAAGTTGCACCACCAATAATGCGGCTCCGATGATGAAAATCATAAATGAACTTTGCGGAATCGAGCAAGCCTACATTACAACGGTTCACTCCTACACAACCGACCAAAGCCTTCATGATCAGCCACATAAAGATTTGAGACGTGCCCGAGGAGCAAGCCAAAGCATTGTTCCAACTTCAACAGGAGCTGCAAAAGCATTAACAAAAATTTTTCCAGAACTAGAAGGAAAAATCGGAGGTTGCGGCATTAGAGTTCCTGTTCCAGACGGCTCATTGACAGACATTACTGTAAATGTAAAAAAAGAAGTTTCTATCCAAGAAATAAATAACGCATTCCGAATTGCATCTCAAACAACCCTAAAAGGAATTTTGGATTATACCGAAGACCCTATTGTTTCGGTAGATATTATTGGAAATAGAAACTCATGCGTTTTTGATGC
Source organism: Bacteroidota bacterium (assembly GCA_043783485.1). Lineage (GTDB taxonomy): Bacteria > Bacteroidota > Bacteroidia > Flavobacteriales > Flavobacteriaceae > Flavobacterium. Next base: position 29,215 of record JAYVZI010000054.1, on the reverse strand, counting down.
GCAACTCACATCGGTTATTGATAAAATGGTAAAAATAGTTGGTTGGTACGACAACGAAATTGGTTATTCATCTAGAATAATTGATTTAATTATGTTAATATCAAAAAAATAATGTAGTTTTAGGACATATTAAAAAAATTACACTAAATAAATGAGATTTATATATTTATTATTTTTTCTAATTCATCTGAATTTATATTCGCAAAATCAGCCCAAAAAACAGGTCGATAGTGTTAGTTTTTACATTCAAAATGCCAATTTTAATTCCAGCATAAATAACTACAAAGACGCTTTGATATTTGCGCAAAAAGCGATTTATAAAGCCGAGGCTTTAAAGGATGATGTAGCAAGAATAAACGCCATGTCGGCAATGAGTTCTGTTTACTTTAAATTAAAAAAATACAACGATGCACTCTCACTTTTAGAAAAAAGTATTGGACTTTTTGATATTAGATATCCATCTGCTGCCCAAGCAAACGTTTACTTCATGACTGGATTGTGCTATATGGAAAAGGAAAATATTGCTAAAGCCGAAATCAATTTTAAGAGAGCAGAAAGCATTTATACCAGAATAAATTTGCCCGAAGCCATTGAGTTATTAAATCTTCAAAACGGTATTGTTTACAAATCTAAAGGCCAAAATGAACTTGCACTTACATTGTTCAAAAAAATTGCAGCAAAAGACGATTCTGATGATTTGTTCAAAACAAAAGCCGAAGCTTTATATCAAATTGGAACCATTGAAATTGGTAGAAAAAGAATAAATCTTGCTTTAAATTATCTTACAAGAGCATTAAAGTTGAACGGTGAAAGCAAAAATTTAGAGCAAAAATCTAATATCTTAAAATCATTAAGTTTGGTTTATGAAAAAATGTTAGACAACAACAATGCTTTTATTTGCTTAAAGGAACATTTAAAAATTGAAGATACAATTCTAGTTTTAAACAACGTAAAAATTGCCGAAAACGATTACGATAAATTCAAGGAAATAGAAAAATTAAGAGATATAGAAAGAATAGAAAACCAATATAAAGACAAACAAAACTCTAATAAATTTTCTAAATTAATTAGTATTCTTGCCATTGCATTAATATCGATATTATCATTATTAAGCTTGTCATTATACAAAAATAATATCATCAGGAAGCAAACCAATTTCCTATTAAAAGAAAAAAATAGCGAATTACTAATCGCGAAAAATAATGCCGAAAAAGCATCTAAAGCCAGGAACGAATTCCTATCTACAGTAAGCCACGAACTCCGAACGCCGCTGAATGCAATAAACGGAATTACACATTTATTACTCGAGGAAAGCCCAAAGGAATCCCAACTGGATTATCTAGAATCTCTAAAGTTTTCTGGGAATTATTTATCTACTTTTATAAACGAAATTCTAGAAATTAACCGTATTGAATCCAGTGCAATTGGTTCGGAAAAAATTAATTTCAACCTTAAAAAATTATTAGGAAATATTAAGCATTCGCTAAAAGAAATAGCTAATAATAATAAAAATAAATTTACGATCGAGGTAGATGAAAATATTCCTGATAATTTGATTGGAGACCCAACTAAATTGTCACAAATTTTTATAAACTTAATAAACAATTCCTTAAAATTTACAAAAAACGGAAGCGTAAAAGTTATTGCAAAACTAGTTTACTTAGAACTCGATTTTACTCAAATTCATTTTGAAGTTACCGATGACGGAATTGGAATTCCAGAAGACAAATTAAGTTCCGTTTTTGAGAGTTTTGAGCAAGGATCCGTAGAAATAAACCGAAAATATGGAGGAACCGGACTTGGTCTTGCCATTGTAAAAAACCTTGTAGAGATTCTTGGCGGAAAAATAGAATTAGAGAGTCAAATAGGAAAAGGAACCAAGTTTTATTTTGATCTAAAAATTAAAATAAACAACCAATTTGTGGTCAAAAAACCAAAACTTGTTTATGACTCCGAAAAGCTCATAAAAAAGAAAATCCTTTTGGTTGAAGACAATAAAATCAATCAAATGATTACCAAAAAAATGCTCGAAAACAAGGAAATCATTTGCACAATAATAGATAATGGCGAAGATGCTGTTAATGAAATTAGAGCTAACAAATATGACTTAGTTCTAATGGATGTTCACCTACCGGGCATAAACGGAACTATTGCAACAGAGCAAGTTAGAGTATTTGATACCAAAACACCAATTATTGCACTTACTGCAATTTCGTTGAGTGAAAATCGTGAAATGTTACTTTCTTTTGGAATGAATGACGTAATTACAAAACCATTTGATCCCGAAAATTTTTACGCAATGATCTCCAAATATGTACAGTAATTAGTAATTCAAAATCAGGTTTTTGATAAGATTTCTAACAAACGGTTCGGCTTTTTGAGCCGCTTCAAGAACCTCGGCATGCGTAATTGTTTCAATGCTTTCCTCATTTCCCATATCGGTAATAACAGAAATTCCAAAAGTTTCTAAATCCATATGTCTAGCAACAATAACCTCAGGAACGGTGCTCATTCCCACACAATCTGCACCAAGGGATTTTACCATTTTATATTCCGATAAAGTCTCGAAAGTTGGTCCTTGCAAGCCAAGATAAACTCCATCTTGAACGTTTACATCAAGCGAAGCAGCAATTTCTTTGGCTTTTGCAATCATTTTTCGGCTGTAAGGTTCGCTCATATTTACAAATCTTGGTCCAAAACGTTCGTCGTTTTTTCCTCTCAAAGGATGTTCAGGCATCATATTTATATGGTCGTTAATAATTACAATCGATCCCACTTTATAGTTTGGATTTACACCGCCAGATGCGTTAGAAACCACCAACTTTGTAACTCCAATTTGCTTCATCACACGAACAGGAAATGTAACTTCCTTCATGTCATAGCCTTCATAAAAATGAAAACGACCTTGCATTGCAACTACTTTTTTGTCGCCAATTGTTCCGAATACTAAAGCGCCTTTATGCCCTTCGACAGTCGAAACAGGAAAATTTGGAATTTCGTTATAAGGCAAAGTAAATTCAATTTGAATATCGTTTGTAAATCCGCCTAATCCAGATCCTAAAATCACGCCGTATTCTGGCGTAAAATTGGTTTTTTCTTTAATATATTTGCTAGTTTCTTGAACTTTGTTCCACATAATCTAAAATGTTTTTATCAAAAATTTCTTTGTTTAAAACAAATAAAACTTTGATTGGTAAATAATATAATTGTTCCTCCGAAATGTAATTTTTCAGACGAACATAATCTTTTTCGGTAGTAATAATAATCTTGTCTTTAGCTTTTTCTTTAATATTCAAAATATCATTTTCAGAAAAATTATGATGATCTGGAAATGATAAAACTGAATCATTTTCATTTTTCAAAAAATCAAAAAACGGTTTTGGATTTGCAATTCCTGCTAAAAGTAGTTTTTGTTTTGGTTTAATTTCTATGACATTTAAAGAATTAATATCCGAAAAAACCTGATCATCGTAATCTATACAAGTAAAAAATACTTCTTGGCTCAACGAAAGTTTCAACATCGATTTTATTATTTTTTGTTCCTCGTCAGAGATATTTTCTGGACATTTTGTGACAATTATAATATTCGCCCTTTTGGCTCCGCTCCTACTTTCACGCAAGTTTCCTGTTGGTAAAATAAAATCATCACAAAACAAATCGTTGTAAGTGGTTAATAAAATATAAAAACCTGCTTTTACTTTTCGGTGCTGAAAAGCGTCGTCTAACAAAATAATTTCTGGTTTATTTTCCTGCAAAAGCAATTGTTCTATTCCATTTTTTCGATTGGCATCAACAGCGACTTGAATATTTTCGAACTTTTTATAAAACTGAAATGGCTCGTCACCAAGAGTTTTTGCATCGGAATTTTCGTTTGCTAACAAAAATCCTTTGGATTGTCGTTTGTAACCTCTGCTTAGCGTTGCAACTTTATATTTATCTGATAATAAACGAATTAAATACTCTATTTGTGGCGTTTTACCCGTTCCACCAACACTCAAATTTCCTACTACTATAATAGGTAAATCGAAACTATAGGACTTTAGAATTCCGATATCAAAAAGAAAATTTCGAAATTGCATGATCAAACCATACAAAATAGCAAAAGGGAAAAGTATTTTTCTGAGAAAATTCATGCTGCGAAAGTATAATATTATTTCAAAAGTATATCTGTTTATTTGTTTATTCGTTTATTTGTAAAAGTAAAAATAATTTAGATGAAAGTAAAAAACATCATATCCGTACTCAAACAAATGGCTCCGCTGGCTTACGCCGAAGATTTCGACAATGTTGGATTACTTTTAGGAAATCCCGATGATGATGCAACAGGAATTTTGGTTTGCCATGATGCGCTCGAAAACGTTATTGATGAGGCTATTGCCAAAAATTGTAATATTATTGTTTGTTTTCATCCCATAATTTTTTCGGGATTAAAAAAAATTACAGGAAAAAGCTACGTGGAACGAGCGGTTCTAAAAGCCATAAAAAATGATATTGCAATTTATGCCGTTCACACCGCTTTAGACAATCATCAGGATGGCGTGAACAAAATATTTTGTGATAATTTAGGTCTAAAAAACACTAAAATTCTTATTCCAAAGCAAAATTTCATCAAAAAATTAGTTACTTATACAATTCCCGAAAATGCAGAAAAAGTAAGGATTGCAATGCTAAATGTTGGCGCAGGAACCATTGGAAATTATGAAAATTGCAGTTTTAATTCCGAAGGTTTTTCAACCTATCAAGGAAACCAAAAAAGCAATCCAGTTGTTGGCACAAAAGGCGAATTGACAAAAACCAATGAAATAAAAATCGAAGTCACTTTCGAAAAATATTTAGAAACCAAAATCCTAAAAGCACTTTTTGACAATCACATATACGAAGAAATTGCTTACGAAATTTATGATTTGCAAAATTTCCATCAAAATATTGGACTCGGAATGATTGGTGAACTCGAAACCGAAATGCCCGAAAAAGAATTTTTAGAATTTGTAAAACAAAAAATGCAAGCCAACGGAATCCGCCATTCTCAATTCAGGAATAAATCCATAAAAAAAGTTGCAGTGCTTGGCGGATCAGGAAGTTTTGCCATAAAAAATGCAATTTTGGCTGGAGCCGATGCTTTTTTGACAGCAGATCTCAAATATCATCAGTTCTATGAAGCTGAAAATCAGTTACTTTTGGCAGATATTGGACATTTTGAAAGCGAACGCTATACAAAAAATTATATTGTTGAGTTTCTTCGGAAAAAAATTCTTAATTTTGCAATCATTTTATCAGAAGAAAATACGAATCCTGTTAAGTACTTATAAATATTATGGCCAATACAAAAGAATTAAGCGTTGAAGAAAAATTAAGAGCATTGTATGATTTACAATTAATTGATACAAGAATCGACGAAATCAGAAATGTAAGAGGAGAACTTCCGTTAGAGGTAGAAGATCTTGAAGATGAAGTTGCTGGTTTAAGTTCTCGCGCAGAGAAATTGAAAAGTGATTTAGAGCACATGGAAGACCAAATCAAAGCTAAGAAAAACGCTATCGAAGGTCACCAAGAATCTATGAAAAAATATGCGAAACAACAAGAAACGGTTCGCAACAATAGAGAATTTAACTCTTTGACAAAAGAAGTAGAGTTTCAAGAACTTGAAATACAACTTGCCGAAAAGCAAATCAAGGAAATGAAAGCTACAATGGAACACAAAAAACAAGTAATTGGAGATTCTAAAGAAAAATTAGAGCAAAAATCGACTCACTTGAAACACAAAAAAGCAGAATTGAGCGATATCATGTCGGAAACTCAAAAAGAAGAAGCTTTCCTTACCGAAAAATCTGCAGAATACGAAAAACAAATAGACGACAGATTACTAACAGCTTACAAACGTATTAGATCTAGCGTTCGTAACGGATTAGCAGTAGTATCTATAGAGCGTGGCGCATCGGCTGGTTCCTTTTTTACAATTCCACCACAAACGCAAGTAGAAATTGCTGCAAGAAAAAAAGTAATTACCGACGAACATTCTGGTCGTATTTTAGTAGACTCCGCATTAGCAGACGAAGAAAAAGAGAAAATGGAAAAATTATTTTCTAAATTCTAAAAAAATAAAATTACTAAAAACCCCGAAAATTCGGGGTTTTTTTATACCTTAACAACAATAAAAATTTCTTTTGACTTTCAAAAAAATAAAATATTATCTCCTCACCAAAACAGTCGGACAATACATAAACGTGTTGTGCATTTTCTCGCCCCAAAAAGCCTCAAAACTCGCTTACGAATTGTTTAGCGAACCAAGAACAGGAAAATTATCTAAGGAAAAATTACCAAAAACACTCAAGGAACCGCAACACGAAACATTTCATTTCAACGATAACACTTTCCAAACCTATATCTGGAAAGGAAATCAAGACATAATCCTGCTCGTTCACGGCTGGGAAAGTAACGCATCACGCTGGAAAAAAATCCTGCCGTATCTCAAAAAATCAGGAAAAACAATCATCGCCATCGATGCGCCAGCTCACGGATTATCCTCCGGAAAGGAATTTACAGTCCCAAAATACGCCGAAGTAATCCAAGAATTAGTCAAAAAATACAACCCAAAAATCCTAATTGGGCATTCCATTGGCGGCGCAGCATGCATTTATTACCAATATTTAAACCAAAATCCAAACATCGAAAAAATGGTTTTACTCGGATCACCATCGGATCTAAAAAACCTAATTATCAATTATTGCAACATGTTGAGCCTAACATCCACGGTACAATTTCATTTAGAAAACACTTTTTCTGAAAAATTCAAACTAAAAGTCGATGATTTTTCAGGCAAAAAATTTGGCGCACATATTGCAACAAAAGCCTTAATTGTTCACGACACCAAGGACGAAGTAGTATCTATAAACGAAGGAAAAAAAATTGCAACCCACTGGAAAAACGCCACATTTATACAAACCTCAGGGCTAGGACACAGCCTTCATAGCAAATATTTATACAAAAAAATAGAACAATTTTTATTCGAAGCATAAACGCTCGGGACTTATCTACATTGGCAATTCCCGCTCTACGTTTCAATCTGGCATTCCAAAAAATGCCAGGATTTACACTGCTATCGGGGCTAAAAATCAACTGTTTCGAGAATTTATTTACGGCACAAAAAAATAAAAAACCAACAAAACTTCAACTAAACAATTAAGTATTACCTTTGCAAGATGGAAGAAAACCTCAAACGACTCAACAAATTTATTGGCGAAACAGGATATTGTTCCCGCCGCGAAGCAGATAAATTCATCGAAGAAGGTCGAGTAACCATCAACGGAGTTGTGCCCGAATTAGGCACAAAAGTTTCCCCAACAGACGAGGTTCGAATAGACGGAAAACTCATTCGCGAAAATCACGAAAAACCAGTATATCTAGCCTTTTACAAACCAATTGGCATAGAATGTACTACAAATCTCGATGTTCGTAACAACATTGTAGATTACATAAATTACCCCAAAAGAATTTTCCCAATTGGACGATTAGACAAAGCCAGCGAAGGATTAATTTTCATGACAAACGATGGCGATATTGTAAACAAAATACTTCGCGCCCGAAACAATCACGAAAAAGAATATACAGTAACGGTAAACAAACCCATAACCGATAGATTTATAGAAAGAATGGCAAATGGAGTTCCGATTCTGGAAACCATAACCCGAAAATGCAAAGTCGAGCAAATTAGCAAATACAACTTCAAAATTATATTAACTCAAGGATTAAACCGTCAAATTCGTAGAATGTGCGAGTATTTGGGTTACGAAGTTACGGCTCTAAAACGCATTCGAATCATTAATATATCGCTGGATTTGCCCGTTGGTCGTTACCGAGATTTAACCGATTTCGAAATAAAAGAACTCAACCAACTCATCGAACCATCAAGCAAAACCGAGGAAGCGAGTTTACCAAAACTTGAACCTACAAAACGCAAAACCGAATTCATCAAAAGAGATGATCCGAGATATAAGAAAAAAGGAGATTATTAGACTACTGTTTTATTAATTTTTCGGTTTGAGTTCCGTTTTCGGTGTAAATTTTCAGTAAATACAATCCTTTAGCAAAACTGCTAATATTAGTTTGAAAATTATTTGCATTTACAATAGTAGTATTTATCAAATTTCCAGTAATATCATATATTTCAATTTTTTCGATATTTGCAAAAGCATTAATTCTAAAATCGGAATTTGTAGGATTTGGATAAACAGTAATACCCAAATTATAATTCGAATTGTTTGTAGACAAAGTAACATTACTTGCTATCCAACTAGCAGCCAAATTGTTATCTAAACTTGTACTCACTAATTGCAAGTAACTTCCGTTTCCGTCTGGAGCTGTTGGCCATGGAGCTAAATCAAAATACTCGACCGTATCAATCACATTTCCAAAATTATCTGCAAGTACAATTTTTTGAGATTTATTAGATAGATTTCGAGTGAATTGTCCAAATGGAGCAAATCCGTTTTGAGTCTGAAAAACCGATGCATTTGCCGCCAGAAATAAACTCGAATTCCCAGAAAGAGTAGCATTATAAGGAAACTGATAATTGAAACCTAATTCTCTAAAATAAATCCCAGAAAGATTTACAACATCCGAACTTGTGTTTTCGATTTCTATAAATTCCTGATCATTACTAACAGGAAATGAGGTAGAAGTTTTTGGATTATAATTAATTTTTGTAATCACCAATGGCGGAGTTACAACGTTGGAACAAGCAGAAAAATTGTTAAGTTGAGAGCTCATCCAAGCAATTCTTTGCGTTAGCCAGCTTTTCACATTAAGCAAATCCGTAGCTTGATTTGGAGTTGTTGCTCCCCAACGAACTTCTTCTCTGGCTAAAGCTTCGCTTATATAAATTATGGTATTATCCAAAAAAGCATTCAAAACTACCTCGTTCATGGGTTGTCCAGGCTGTATTAACTCGTTCCATCTTTTTGCAAAATAGCACCAAAACGTACCATTATCGGACAATTCCAACCAAAAATCAGCTCCTACTCTATTACCATTACTAAACTGCCATTGATCAAACTGGCTATTTCCGCCAACGCTAAAATCACTTCCAAAAGTAATATTCATATCCCAAATAGGGCCAGCTCGTAACTTAGCATTTCTATCCTTATGAAAAAAAGTGCTAAATTGATACACATCTGCATTGGAACTGAGTTCATTTACCAACATAAAATCAACAAAACTTGGAACATCTAACAAGGAAGTATATCCATCTGATAAACTTTGATTGTATGTATTTGCTGCTAATTTATCAAATTCATTATGAATATAAGCATCTTGCTGAATCGTTACATTAATAGGTTTTGGCAATTCGTGAATAAAATTTACACCTTGCATAAGCCAAGCTACAGGATCTCCACCAGTAGTTTTGTCACATTTTGTTATGTAACCACCAGTAATGTTGGGAGTTGTATTATCTGTAGTGGCAATTTTCAGGATATCTACTCGTCCTGAATCGGCTTTTATTTTTTCTTGTAAAATATATAAACCTTTATAATCTCCATTCACAACAACTTCGCAATATTGGGTTCTCGAGGCATAATTTCCCATTTGTCTGGAAAGATTGTAACACAAATAATCTCTAATAAGTGATTTATCATATGATATCGAATTCAAAATCCAATCATTTTCTACGGGCATTCCTAATATTGAAACATTATTATTTGAAGTATTATTAGCCAGCAAAGTTGTTAATGCATATGGTTTTTTAGGAGGCAATTGCGAGGAAGAACCACGAATTTCAATGCTTATTCTGCCATTGTAATTCAGGAATGCAGCAGTATTAGCATCCGTAACATAATTCCTAGTTCCGTCGGCATGTTTGATGATTTTCATGGATCCTAAAACCCTAGGAGTATCAAGAATTTCGGCTGGTAAACTAGTATTAGAATCTGTATCTGTGTTGATAATTACAATCGGAAGATTACTATCTGTAAATGTTTGAGCGCTTACCGAAGAAGAGAAAATCAATAAAATTAACAACAATAACTTCGAAAAATCATTCCTATTTAGAATGTAGTTTTTTGGCATAATCCATAAAATTTTGATAAAAATATCATTTTTATTTGATAAAAACCAAATTCATAGTTCAAGTCACAAAATTATCGACAAAATTGAAGTTTAGATTTTAAAATTTAAATAAAATATAAATTTCTACTTACTCAAATACATTTTCCGTCTCGAATACAACTCATAAAACTGATCATCTTTTAAGTCATCAATAAACAAAATACTTTCGCCAGTAGATTTCATTTCTGGACCTAATGCTTTATTCACATTTTGAAATTTACTAAACGAGAAAACGGGTTGCTTTATGGCATAACCTTTTAGTTGTGGATTGAAGGTAAAATCTGTAACTTTATTTTCGCCCAACATTATTTTTGTAGCGTAATTTACATAAGGTTCGCCGTATGCTTTTGCAATAAACGGAACCGTTCTTGACGCTCTTGGGTTGGCTTCAATAATATAAACCGTATCGTCTTTTATCGCAAATTGAATGTTGATTAATCCAACAGTTCTCAAAGCTAATGCAATTTTTTTGGTATGATCTTTTATTTGTTGCATTACAAATTCGCCTAAATTGAATGGTGGCAAAGTTGCATTTGAATCTCCAGAATGGATTCCGCAAGGTTCGATATGTTCCATTATACCAATGATATACACATTTTCGCCATCGCAAATAGCATCGGCTTCGGCTTCGATTGCGCCATCAAGATAATGATCTAATAGCAATTTGTTTCCTGGAATATTTTTCAATAAATCGATAACGTGTTCTTCTAGCTCTTGCTTGTTGATGACAATTTTCATTCCTTGTCCACCCAAAACATACGATGGTCTAACCAATAACGGAAAATCTAGAACATCTGCCAAAGCACTTGCTTGATCTGCATTTTCGGCAATTCCGAATTGTGGAAAAGGAATTTTAAGTTCAGTTAATAATTCAGAAAATCGACCTCTGTCTTCGGCCAAATCTAAAGCATCAAAGGAAGTTCCTAGAATTTTTATTCCATATTTTGATAATTTTTCTGCCAATTTCAATGCGGTTTGACCACCCAATTGCACGATGACACCTTCGGGTTTTTCGTGACGAATAATATCGTAAATATGTTCCCAAAAAACAGGTTCGAAATACAATTTATCGGCGGTGTCAAAATCGGTCGAAACCGTTTCTGGATTACAATTTATCATGATTGTTTCATAACCACATTCTTTCGCAGCCAAAACGCCATGAACGCACGAATAGTCAAACTCGATGCCTTGTCCAATTCTATTTGGACCAGAACCCAGAACTACTACTTTCTTTTGGTTGGTAACTATACTTTCGTTATGAACATATCTTTCTCCGTTTGATTTTTCGATTTCAGCTTCGAAAGTGGAGTAATAATAAGGTGTTAATGCTTTGAATTCGGCAGCGCAAGTATCGACCAATTTATAAACTCTATTAATATTTTGCTCTTCACGAAGTTTATAAACTTGACTTTCCAAGCAACCCATCATGTGAGCAATTTGTCTGTCTGCAAAACCTTTTTGTTTGGATTCGAGTAACAAGTCTTTCGGCAAAGTATCGATTTTGAATTTAGAAATTTCTTTTTCTAAAGTATATAATTCTTCATATTGTTTCAAGAACCACATATCGATTTTTGTTATTTCGTGAATTCGAGAAAGCGGAATTCCCATTGCAATGGCATCATAAATCACAAAAACCCTGTCCCAACTTGCGTAAGTGAGTTTTTCGATAATTTGTTCGTAGTTTTTATAACCTTTTCCGTCTGCTCCTAGTCCGTTTCTTTTAATTTCTAATGATTGTGTGGCTTTGTGTAACGCTTCTTGAAACGAACGACCAATTCCCATAACTTCTCCAACAGATTTCATTTGCAATCCTAAAGTTCTATCTGCTCCCTCGAATTTATCGAAATTCCAACGCGGAATTTTCACAATTACATAATCTAAAGTTGGTTCAAAAAGTGCCGATGTAGATTTTGTGATTTGGTTAGGTAATTCGTCCAAATTATAACCCAAAGCCAATTTAGAAGCAATTTTCGCAATTGGATAACCCGTTGCTTTTGATGCTAATGCAGAACTTCTAGAAACTCTAGGATTGATTTCGATAGCGACAATATCTTCTTTTTCATCGGGCGAAACCGCAAATTGCACGTTGCAACCCCCAGCAAAATTCCCGATAGATCGCATCATTAAAATGGCATAATCGCGCATTTTCTGGAAAGTCGTGTCTGATAATGTCATTGCAGGCGCAACCGTTATAGAATCCCCAGTATGAATTCCCATTGGATCCATATTTTCGATGGAACAAATGATGACTACATTATCGTTTTTATCTCGCAATAATTCTAATTCGTATTCTTTCCAACCCATTAAAGCCTTATCAATCAAGACTTCGTGAATTGGCGACATTTCTAGACCATAAGTTAATTTTTCGGCAAAATCTTCTTTTTTATAAACAATTGCTGCACCAGTTCCACCTAAAGTAAATGATGGTCGAATGACTAACGGAAAACCAAATTCTTGGGCAATTTCTTTTCCTCGAAGCATTGAAGTACAGATTTCTGCAGGTGCAGAAGGCACATTTATTTTCTTTAAAAGTTGTTTGAATTGTTCTCTATCCTCTGTAATATTAATGGCGTTAACATCGACACCAATCATTTTGACATTAAAATCTTTCCAGATTCCTTTTTCGTCGGCTTCCAAACAAAGATTTAATGCAGTTTGTCCGCCCATTGTTGGCAAAACCGAATCTATTTGTGGATGTTCTTTGAGAATTTGAATAATCGATTTGGTGGTCAAGGGCAACAAATAAACGTGATCCGCCATGGTTGGGTCGGTCATTATTGTTGCTGGATTGGAATTAATGAGTATTACTTCAATTCCTTCTTCGCGAATGGATCGTGCGGATTGCGAACCTGCATAATCAAATTCGCAGGCTTGCCCTATTACGATTGGTCCTGAACCTATGATTAAAACCGATTTTATGGAGTTGTCTTTTGGCATTTTATGTTGTTTAAAGTTTAAAGTTTAAAGTTGCCTTTATGCTTTAAAGGTTTTGTAGTTAGTTGTTTATTTCAAATTTCGTTGTTCAACATTCGTTATTCATAATTTAAAAATTTTGAATGTTGAATTTTGATTTGTTTTACTAGCCCCGATAGCAGTGGAAATCCTTTTATAATTTTGTCATCCTGAGCTTGCCGAAGGGGACAAAATTATAAAAGATTGCAACGGATAGCGGGAAATAGCTCCTAAAAATTATTATTATTTATGAACAAGCTATAAAAAAAGCCGTTACTAAAAATAGTAACGGCTTTATATTGATTATTGCTAATCATTATTTTTTGTGTCTTGGCTCAGAAGATACTGTCAGTTTGTGACGCCCTTTTGCACGACGACGTGCTAATACTTTACGTCCGTTTGCAGAAGCCATTCTGTCCATGAATCCGTGTTTGTTTCTTCTTTTTCTTTTCGATGGTTGGAACGTTCTTTTGCTCATTTTGTGTATATTTAAATCTGATTTTTAATAATTGTGGATTAAATCCTTTTTTAATCGAGTGCAAATATACAAAGGTTTTTTTTTCTGGCAAGTAGTTTTATAATTATTTTTCAAATGATTTTAGTATATTTGCATTTCATATAAAAACGACTTTATGTTTCACAGAAATATCAAACTAATTATTGCAGGATTAATGGTTGCTTTTGCCATTTATCTATTTACTCAAGGCGGAAATACTGGGAATGGAATTTTTCTTATTTTGTTGTCTGGAATACCAATTTTTCTATACTTTAAGAATGAATTTATACTACTTGCTTTCCTAAAATTAAGAAAACAAGATTTTCCGGGCGCACAGAATTGGTTGTCTAAAATAAAAAATCCCGAAACTGCTCTGGTTAGAAAACAACAAGGTTATTGGAATTATTTGCACGGAATTATGCTTTCGCAAACCAATTTGACGCAGGCCGAAAAATATTTTAAGAAAGCAATTGAACTTGGTTTGTCTATGGATATGGATTTGGCAGTTGCAAAACTAAATTTGGCCGGAGTTGCACTTACTCGAAGACGCAAAATTGAAGCTACAAATCTGATGGCCGAAGTAAAAAAATTAGACAAACAAGGCATGCTAAAAGATCAGATAAAAATGATGAAAGACCAGATGAAAAAGATCTAAAAAACTCCTTATTTATTGGGATTAAAAACAAAAAAAATATCAAGCCACCTGCCAAAAACAGGTGGTTTTTTTGTAAAAGGTGTTCTTAATCGAGTTTTTTGACAATTTAACGAGTATTTTTTTTTGTGGTGCATTACAAGACTACTTTTGAAGTATAAATTAAATGTTATGAAAAAATCTTTACTCACTCTCGCTATAATAGTTTTTACTTTTGGGTTTTCATTTGCTCAAGAAGTTGCAACAGTATCTTTTTCTGATGCTATGAAAACTAATCTTAAATCATACAATGCAGCTTGTAATAATGCTTTCGAAAAAAGAGATTTGGCTGAAGGACAAAGATTGTTCGAAGATTTTGTAGACACAAAATTAGTAGGAACTCAATTTGATGATTTTACAATTAAAAGTTTGAGATCTAAAGACGTTCAGTTAAGTAAAATAAACAAACCAGTATATATGGTAACTTATGCTACTTGGTGTGTTATTAATAAAGGAGAAATTACAGCATTAAACAAAATTGCAAATGAATTGAACAATGTACAATTTATAGTTTTATTTTGGGATAAAGAAGCAAACGTGAAAAAAGTGGCTAGCCAGTTTGATAGCGCTATAAAAGTATGTTATGCCGATGAAACTACTAATAATGTTTCCAGAATCGTTGCTACTCTAAAACATACATTAGGATTTCCTACAACTTATTTTCTAGACGAAAATAAAAACGTAGTAAGCATAAAACGTGTTTCTAGTGAATATAAACCAAAAAACACAATGGATCAAGCCGTTACTTTTAGCTACGAAAATTTAAAAAGAGACATAAACAGTTCTATACTAAACAAAAGAAAACCAAACTCTACTTTAGTGGCTAACTAAAAGATATTTCTCCCTAAATAATTAAATTTAATTTTTAAAATTTATTTTGTTTTAAAAAATAATAATTATTTAGGGAATTTTTAATTCAAAAAAAAGCAGATGAAATAAATCATCTGCTTTTTTTTTTGAGTATTAATATCCGCTTAAAGGAATTTCTATTTGATACATTTTCTTTAACTTATTATCTAATTTGTTTTCGCGTAACCAAGGATTATGAAGTTTTAATATCTTGTAATTAATTCCTTGTTTGATTGCAAAATCTGCTAAATCCGTTATCGTACTATCTATTTCGAGTTTCTTGGTTGGAATATTTTCATAAAGCTTTTCTTGTTGCGCATTAAATCCGTACAATGTTGGATTCTTCATAATTTCCTTAAGCGCTAATATTCTAAAAACATATCTCGAAGTTTCGTCATTAAGCAATAAATCGTAGTAATTAGACACTTTTTGAATTTGAATTTGATTGGTAACTCCAGTCATTCCTCCATTATAGGATGCTGCAGCCAAGGTCCAAGATCCGAGTTTGTTTTTTGCATCAATCAAATATCTGCAAGCTGCCTCTGTAGATTTTTCGAGATGATAACGTTCATCAATGTTTACATTTACTTCCATTCCCCGCTCTTTTGCTGTTACTGGCATAAATTGCCAAATTCCTTTTGCTCCAGAAGGCGAAACAGCATTTATCAAAGCACTTTCTATAACCGCCAAATATTTAAAATCATCTGGTACTCCATTTTTTTTCAAAATAGGCTCAATAATAGGAAAAACTCTATTGGCTCTTTTAAGTATCAAAATCGTAGATCCGTGAAGGTTTGCGTTTACAACAAGCTCTCTATCAAATCGTTCTTTTACGTCTGTAATATTTAACGGAGCATTTTCGCCAGCAAAATCTACTTTTTCGGGAAAATAATCCGCAGTTCCTTTATATATGTTATTGTCGGATTTAGAAGTTGCATGAATCAGAAATCCGCTTGCAATTATTACCGCCAAAATCAGTCCTGTTTTTTTAATCGTTTTCATAATCACTTTCTTTTTTGTTGTTTGTAAACCTACAAAAACCAAACCGAAATTATAGTTCTTGTTCTAAAATTATTTTAGGCAAATTTTCGTTAAACCATTTGAATCTATTAATAATCATAATGTGCGTTCCTGATTTTACATTTACAAAATCCTTAATATTATTGGCAGGAAATACGCTGTCGTTATCGCCATGAATATGTATTACTTTTGGATCTATTACAGTTCGTTCCCAACAAACTACTTGCTCTATTGCCCAATCCAAATAGGATTTGTCGCTCATTGTAAGGTATTTTTTATATAATTTTAAGCGCTCTTTTATCATAGTTCCAAAAGCATATTTGGTTAATGCTTCCACGTTTGTAAATAAACTTGTTGGAATTAATTTATAGGCTTTTGTGGTTTTTGCAATTTTCATCCGTTGTGGTAATTCTGCATTAGATTTTACACTCGAAATAATAATTAGTTTCTTCAGATTTAAAAATTGGGCCATTTCCTGAACCAAAATTCCGCCAAAGGAAACGCCAATTAAAATGGCTTTTTCATGTTTTACAAATTTAGACATTCGTTTTGCATAGGATTTGAGACTTTCGTTTTTATTAGGTAAAAACCAATCCAGATAAAACATCTCGAATTGATCTTCGGGTAATTTTATCCTTTCAAAAATAGTAGAACTTGCTGCCAAACCAGGCATAAAATAAACAGGAATTTTAGTCATTTGAATATTTGTAATTTAAAAAATAGTTTTCTTATTTAATATTACCGAAATTTGTATAAAAATAAAGGTTTTATTGCAATTAACTTAATTCCGATATTAAAATTAATATTAAATTATGACAACACAAATATACAAATCTACCGAAAGAGGAACTGCCGATTTTGGTTGGTTAAAAGCCAATTTTTCGTTTTCATTCGGAAATTATTTCAATCCAAAAAAAGTACAATTCGGGATGCTTCGCGTTCTTAACGACGATACAATTGCAGCAGGAATGGGCTTTGGGACGCATCCGCATGAAAACATGGAGATTATTACGATTCCTCTCGAAGGCGGTCTAAAACATCGCGACAGTATGGGAAACGAAGGCGTAATTGGATTTGGCGAAGTGCAAGTAATGAGTGCAGGAACTGGCATTGAACATTCGGAAATGAATGCAAGTACGCACAACCAAGCAAAAACATTACAACTATGGGTTTTCCCTGAAAAAGAGAACGTTACACCAAGATATGACCAAAAATCATTCGATTTAGAGAGTAAAATCAATACCTTTGTAAATGTAGTTTCGCCACGAGATAAGAATGACGGAAATGCGCTTTGGGTTCATCAACAAACTTTTTTTAGTTTAGGCGTTTTCGAAAGTGGAAAATCTATAAATTACAAAGTGAATATTCCCGGAAATGGTGTTTATGTTTTTTTGATTGAAGGCGAAATCGAAATCAATAACGAAATCCTAAGCCAACGAGATGCAATGGGAATTACTGATAGTGAAGCATTTGACATAAAAACAAACGAATCTAAAAGTCTTACAAAAATACTTTTGGTAGAAGTTCCAATGACCCACAACTAATTTTGGAGTCGCAAACAATTATGGAAATCAAGGACAATACTTTTTCTAGACAATTCGAAACATTAGTAGATGAAAAATTGATTTCGGTAGAATATTCATTTCAAGAGAAAAAAATTTTCTTGACAAAAATAAATGTTCCAGAGAAATTCGAGGATGACGATTTTATAAATGATTTGCTAAAAAACATTATGGAAATCGCTTACGAACGCAAACTAAAAGTGGTTCCAATTTTACCTAAAATTGCTCTTTTTTTCAGAAAAAATAAAACCTATTCCGATTTATTACCACCAGGAATTAAGATTTAATGGTAATATTTTCAATAAAAAAGCCTGATACATTTTCGAATATTATCAGGCTTTTTTTATATTTTTAGTTTTCGACTAAAAGAAATTCCATTCTCACACTTCCGTCATCATCAATTTTAGTAAGATTTATTTCTTGCAAAGTATTTACTAATTCTGGGTTCCAAGGTGTTTTTACTTTTACATAATTTTCGGTAAATCCGTGAATGTATCCTTCTTTATTTTCGGATTCGAATAAAACAGTTCGGTTTGTACCAATTTGAGATTCATAAAAAGCACGACGCTTTTTGACAGATAATCCGCGTAACATTTTGCTTCTTTTGGCTCGAACATTTGCAGGAATTACGTTTTCCATCATTGCTGCTTCGGTATTATCACGTTCGGAATATGTAAAAACGTGCAAATACGAAATATCTAGTTCATTCAAAAAATTATACGTTTCCAAGAAAAATTCATCTGTTTCGCCAGGAAAACCAACAATTACATCAACGCCAATACAAGCGTGAGGCATTACTTCTCGGATTTTATTAACACGTTCTACATAAATTTCTTTTTGATAACGGCGTTTCATTAATTTCAAAATTTCGTTGCTTCCAGATTGTAAAGGAATGTGAAAATGTGGTACGAATGTTCTGCTTTTGGAGACAAATTCTATCGTTTCATTTTTCAATAAATTGGGTTCTATCGATGAAATTCGTAATCTTTCGATGCCTTCAATTTTATCTAATTCTTGAACCAATTCCAGAAATGTATGTTCGTGTTTTTTGTTTCCGAACTCGCCTTTGCCATAATCACCAATATTTACGCCAGTTAAGACAATTTCTTTGATGTTTTGATCAGATATTTCTTTGGCATTTTTCAGAACATTTTCTAAAGCATCCGATCTAGAAATTCCTCGAGCCAACGGAATAGTGCAATACGTACACTTGTAATCGCAACCGTCTTGAACCTTCAAAAATGCTCGTGTTCTATCACCAATGGAATAACTTCCTACATAAAAATCGGCTTCGGAAATTTCGCAAGAATGTACTTCGCCAAAATCGTTTTTGGATAAATCGTTTAAATAATCGGTGATTTTGAATTTTTCAGTAGCTCCTAAAACCAAATCAACTCCATCTACAGCAGCTAATTCTTCGGGTTTTAGTTGCGCAAAACAACCAACGGCGGCAACAAAAGCTTTATCATTAAGTTTCATTGCTTTTCGTACAACTTGCTTAAATTGTTTATCGGCATTTTCGGTAACCGAACAAGTATTGATTACATAAATATCTGCAACTTCTTCAAAATCAACTCTTTCAAAACCTTCTTCGGTAAAATTTCTGGCAATTGTAGAGGTTTCCGAAAAATTTAATTTGCATCCTAAAGTGTAGAATGCTACTTTTTTTGCTTCGCCAGTTCGCTTACGCTCGGGTTTGTTTATCATATCTATTCTCAATTAATGAAATCGTTGTCAAAAAATTGAGATTGCAAATTTACGAACTATAATTTAGAATAGAAAAATTATTTATATTTGTTTAAAATTCGATGTTATGATAACCGTTTCTACAAATATTAATACAACTTTAGAAAAAATTTGGGATTTTTGGAATAATCCGAATCACATTCAGAATTGGTATTTTGCATCACCAGATTGGCATTGTCCAAAAGCGGAAAATGAATTACAAATTGGCAAAGTTTTCAATTATAGAATGGAAGCCAAAGACGGTTCGTTTGGATTTAATTTTGAAGGAAAATATACAAAAATTATTGATTTTCAAATCATTGAATACGTATTGGCAGACAACCGAAAAGTAATTACAACATTCGAAAAACAAAAAAATTCGGTTTTAGTGACTCAAAAATTTGATCCAGAAACTGAAAATGCTATTGAATTACAACAAAGTGGTTGGCAAGCCATTTTAAATAATTTCAAAAAATATATTGAAGAAAATTAATCAACTTCTTTACCAATATCTTGGATTTCGTCCTTTATTTCAATTTTTGTTAGCCAGCGCTTTTTTAGAATACTGTAGAACAAATAATCGGCTGTAAATCCAAAAGGAATTGCAATAAGATTATTAAGCGTATTATTATCCCAATCGAAGTCGAAATCCGCTATCAAAAAAATAAAACCTAAAATAAATCCACCTAAAAAAACTCCAAAATAATATATAACAATCCCTAAAACAGCATACAACCATTTGTTTTGACTGTTTTCTTCTGCTAATTTGTAAAAGTATTTACCTATTAAATATAAAAATAAAATTCCAAACATATTTTAGTCTTTTCTCCATTTTTTAGTTTCCTCAAAAACGTGTTCCATAATTTTTGCGTCTTGCTCGGTAAATTCAACATTTCGTCTTGCCATAACAATTTTTGCAGTCTGAAATGCTTTGCTCGTCAAGTAAGTAGTAAATCCTGCTGCTCCGCCCCAAGAAAAACTAGGCACAAAGTTTCTAGGAAATCCTGATCCAAAAATATTTGTCGAAACACCAACAACGGTTCCTGTATTAAACATTGTATTTATTCCGCATTTACTATGATCGCCCATCATTAATCCGCAAAATTGAAGTCCTGTTTTGGCGAAATTTTCGGTTTCGTAACTCCACAATTTTACTTCCTCATAGTTGTTTTTTAGATTCGAATTATTGCTGTCGGCTCCAATATTGCACCATTCGCCAAGCACTGCGTTTCCTAAAAAACCATCATGACCTTTGTTAGAATATCCAAAAAGTACAGAATTATTTACCTCGCCACCGATTACAGAATGCGGCCCAACAGTTGTAGCGCCATAAACTTTGGATGCTAGCTTAACCCTACCCGATTCGCACAATGCAAATGGTCCACGAATTACTGAACCTTCCATTATTTCTGAGTTTTTTCCAATATAAATTGGTCCAGTAGAAGCATTTAGAGTTACAAATTCAAGCTTTGCTCCTTCCTCTATAAAAACATTTTCGGGCGCAATAACGTTTACTGATTTGGGAATTGGCTGGGATTTTCGATCTTCGGTAAGAAGTTCGAAATCTTCTCGAATGGCTTCATCGTTTTTTGCAAAAATATCCCAAGTATTTTCGACAGTTAAACATTCTTGATTGTATTCTAAAATTTCATAAGTATCAAAATCTACTTCTTCTTGATTTTCGGTGGTATGAAATGCAATGATTTCGTCGCCTCGAAAAATAGCTTGATTTACCTCGAGATTAGAAACCATTTCCGACAAAACATTGTTTGGCAAAAAGGAAGCGTTTATCATTACATTTTCTTCCATTTCGACCATTGGAAATTTTTCTGACAAATATTCCTCGGTTAAAGTTGTGGTGGTAGAGCCCAAATATTTTTCCCATTTTTCGCGAATTGTAAGAATTCCGATACGAATATCTGCAACTGGGCGGGTAAATGTAAATGGCAAAAGTGCGTTACGAACGGTACCGTCAAAAAGTATATAGTTCATTTTATTCGTTTCAAAGTTACAAAGTCTCAAAGTTACAAAGTTTCAAAGTAAAAACGGCAATGATGAAAATAAAAAAAACCTCCCGAAAAGAGAGGTTTAATATAAATTTGAACACAACAAATATTATTTAGCGTGTTTAGCGTATTTAGTTTTGAACTTGTCGATACGTCCTGCAGTATCAATAAGTTTAGATTTACCTGTGTAAAAAGGGTGAGAAGTTCTAGAAATCTCCATTTTTACAACTGGATATTCAACACCTTCGTGTATAATTGTTTCTCTTGTATCTGCAGTAGATTTAGTAATAAAAACCTCTTCGTTAGACATGTCTTTGAAGGCAACTAATCTGTAATTTTCTGGGTGAACTCCTTTTTTCATTGTAAATTTTATTTTTCTGTGATAATTATAATTTGTTTTGATGCTTTTGTATTTCAAAAAGGTATCAACTCGTTATAACTTTTTTATTTATTATTTTGAGATTGCAAATTTACAATTATTTTTTAATAATCAACTATTTGATTGGTTTTTTTCTTTAAAAATTTAATAGCTCTATAAATTGGGAATTGTTATATTTGTAGATTAATTTAAACAAAAATAAAAAAATGAATGAAATTATAAAAAAGAACGGGATTACTTTTGGGATTATATCTGGTGTTGTTTCCATTTTATTGACAACTATGATTTATGTTATTGATGTAAATTTATTTGTATCGTGGTGGGTTGGTTTATTAGGAATTGCATTTTCGATAGTTCTTGCTTGTGTTTTATTATCTAAAACAAAAAAAGAATTAAAAGGAATTTATAGTTTTAAAGAAGCTTTTACAACCTATTTCATAATGGCCTTAGTTGGAATTCTTATTTCTACAACTTTTAGTATTATTTTATTTAATTATATTGATCCTTCTTTAAAAGAAACAATTAAAGAATTGACACTTAAAAGCGTGTCAGCAATGATGCAAAAATTTGGAGGAAAAACTGCCGATATTAATAAAGCTTTAAAACAAATTCAAGAAACCGACCAATTTTCTGTGGTACAACAACTAAAAGGGATTTTGACTAACATTGTTGTTTCTTCAATTTTTGGATTAATCCTTGCCGCTTTTTTTAAAACACCAAATAGACAAGAAGTTTAGTGAACATTTCAATAATAATTCCATTACTCAACGAACAAGAATCGTTGCCCGAGTTGCATTCATGGATTGTAAAAGTCATGAATGAAAATAATTATTCCTACGAAGTGATTTTTATAGACGATGGCAGCACCGATAAATCTTGGCAAATAATCGAGCAATTATCTCAAGAGAATACTGCTGTAAAAGGATTACGTTTCCTAAGAAATTTTGGAAAATCGCAAGCCTTGCACGCAGGTTTTGCAAAAGCACAAGGCGATGTAATTATTACTATGGATGCCGATTTACAGGACTCTCCAAACGAAATTCCTGGTTTGTACAATATGATTATTAATGAAAATTTCGATTTGGTTTCGGGTTGGAAAAAGAAAAGATACGATTCGGTTTTTGCAAAAAATTTACCATCTAAATTATTCAATTGGGCGGCCAGAAAAACGTCTGGCGTTAAGCTAAATGATTTTAATTGTGGACTAAAAGCTTACAAAAATATTGTTGTAAAAAACATAGAAGTTTCGGGCGAAATGCACAGATATATCCCTGTTTTGGCAAAAAATGCTGGCTTTATCAAAATTGGCGAAAAAGTAGTCATTCATCAACCCCGAAAATATGGCGAAACCAAGTTTGGCATGGATCGATTTATAAACGGATTTCTGGATTTAATAACCATTTGGTTTCTATCCAGATTCGGAAAAAGACCCATGCATTTGTTTGGAGCATTAGGATCGCTCATGTTTATTATTGGATTTATTTCCGCTGGATTTATTGGTTTTATGAAACTTTACAAACTATATCATGACTTACCGTATGATTTGGTAACTAATAATCCTTGGTTTTATATTGCATTAACAACAATGATTATAGGAACACAATTGTTTTTAGCAGGATTTCTTGGAGAAATTATTCTAAGAACCAAAAACAACGAGGAGCGATATAAAGTTTCCGATATTTTAAATCTATAACAAAACCCATAGCCCTGATTGACGTGAAAATCCTTTTGTTTTTTTTCAAAAAACAAAAGATTGTAGCAAAAAGCAGGAAATAGCTTCAAAAAAAAATAAAAATGTACATAGCACCAAATATTCTAAACGCTCTAAACGAATGGCTTACGCCAACTTTCGATGAAGAAACGCAAGACGAAATAAAACGCATGATGACCTCGTCGCCAAAGGAATTAGAGGAAAGTTTTTACAAGAATCTAGAGTTTGGAACTGGCGGAATGCGAGGAGTTATGGGCGTTGGCACCAACCGAATTAATAAATACACTTTAGGAAAAAATACGCAAGTGATTTCGGATTACATGCACAAAGTTTTCCCGAATCTGGATTTGAAAGTCGCAATTGCTTACGATTGTCGTCATAATAGTGATACTTTGGCAAAAGTGGTTGCAGATGTTTTCTCTGCAAACGGAATTCAGGTTTACTTATTTTCGGAAATGCGACCAACTCCTGAGTTGAGTTTTGCCCTGAAATATTTGGGTTGCCAAGCAGGAATTGTACTTACAGCATCGCATAATCCGCCGGAATACAATGGTTATAAAGTATATTGGGAAGATGGTGGACAAATTGTTCCTCCTCAAGATGCAGAAATTATCCAATTAATTGAAAATTTGAAATACGAAGAAATTAAATTTCAGGCTAACGAAAATTTGATACAATATATAGATACCGAAATTGATGAAGCTTTTATTAATTCATCTATTGCCAATGCAAGTTTTGACACACCCGTTGCTGAAAAAGACAATCTTAACATTGTTTTTACCTCATTGCACGGAACTTCGATAAAATCTATTCCTGCAACTTTAGCAAAAGCAGGTTACAAAAACGTGAATATTGTTCCTGAGCAAGCCGAACCAAATGGTGATTTTCCGACTGTGAAATCTCCAAATCCAGAAGAGCCAGAAGCGCTAACAATGGCATTGGCATTAGCCGAAAAACTAAACTCGGATATTGTTGTAGGAACGGATCCCGATTGCGATCGTTTGGGCGTTGCGGTTAGAAATAACGAAGGCAAAATGACACTTTTGAACGGAAACCAAACCATGGTTCTAATGACTGCCTTTTTGTTAGAGCAATGGAAAAAACAAGGAAAAATTGATGGGCGACAATTTATTGGATCCACAATAGTTTCTACACCAATGATGCTCGAATTGGCTACGGGTTATGATGTAGAGTGCAAAGTTGGTTTAACTGGGTTTAAATGGATTGCAAAATTTATAAAAGATTTTCCAGAACTCGAATTTATTGGTGGTGGCGAAGAAAGTTTTGGATTTATGGTTGGCGATGCCGTTCGTGATAAAGATGCAGTTGCAGCAACCTTACTAATTTGCGAAATTGCGGCTCAAGCCAAAGCAAATGGCAGTTCGGTGTATAAAGAATTACAAAATTTATATGTAGATTTTGGTTTTTACAAAGAGCATTTGGTTTCCATGACCAAAAAAGGAATTGAAGGTTTAGCAGAAATTAACCAAATGATGGTACAAATGCGCGAAAATCCTGTAAAAGAAATAAATGGCGAAAGAGTTATAATGCTGGAAGATTACAAGACATCGATAGCCAAAAACCTTTTGACTGGCGAAGAAGAAACTATGAATATTCCTAAATCCGATGTACTGATTTATTACACCGAAGATGGATCTAAAATCGCAGCAAGACCAAGTGGTACAGAGCCAAAAATTAAGTTTTACATAAGTGTAAATTCCGAACTAGACAACGTTGTAAATGCCTCAAAAACAGAAGCTTTTTTAGACAATAAAATAAAAAATATCTTAACAGATTTGAAAATTAATTAATGGAAAACATCAGAAAAATATTTCCTTTCCTAGTTCCTTATAAAAAGTATGCTTATTTAAATATTTTTTTTAATGTTTTATATGCCCTTTTTGGAACACTTTCCTTTATGTCATTGATTCCAATGATGCAAGTATTATTTAATCAGACCAAAAAAAACATAATAAAACCTGTTTATCAGGGTTACATAAATACGAATCATTTTTTTGATGACACAAAACATTATTTCGAAAATACAAAACTGTATTTAGAAAATTCATTAAGCTTTTTTATCACAAAAACAAATGCTATCCATGGAATTGATTATACGCTATCTATAATGGTCGCGGTAATAATTTCAATATTTTTACTAAAAAATCTTTGCGATTATTTAGCAATGTTTTTTATAACCTATCTTAGAAATGGGATTTTAAGAGATATGCGAAACGCCATGTATAAAAAAACCATCGATTTACCTATTGCTTTTTTTTCCGAAAAAAGAAAAGGTGATACTATTTCGAGAATATCTGGCGATGTAAATGAGGTTCAAAACTCATTTTTATCTATTTTAGAACTTATTGTAAAAGAGCCATTAACAATTGTTTTTACAATTATTGCCATGATTACTATAAGCGTAAAACTCACCATATTTGTTTTTATTTTTATACCACTTTCGGGTTATGTAATATCGTTAATTGGAAAAAGATTAAAAAAACAATCCACAAGAGCACAAGTAGAACAAGGCATTTTTCTGTCTACAATCGAAGAGACTTTAGGTGGATTGAAAGTAGTTAAAGGCTATAATTCCGAAAAATATTTTAACGGGATTTTTCAAGGTTCAACTAGTCGTTTTTTCGATTTATCCAATAGTATTGGAAACCGTCAAAATCTAGCTTCGCCAGTGAGTGAATTTATGGGAATTATGGTTATTGCTATATTGCTTTGGTATGGAGGACATATGGTTTTGTTAGAAAAAACATTAAACGGAGCTTCGTTTATAGCTTATATGGGACTGGCTTATAATATTTTAACCCCAGCAAAATCAATATCTAAAGCGTCATATGCCATAAAAAGAGGAAATGCAGCTGCAGAGCGCGTTTTGGAAATTTTAGATCAACCAAACCCGATTACTAGCAACATTGATGCTATCGAAAAAAAGGAGTTCAATTCCTCTATTTCCATAAAAAATATCAATTTTAAATACGAAGAAGAAGCCGTTTTAAAGAATTTTACTTTAGAAGTAAAAAAAGGGCAAACCGTTGCTCTTGTAGGACAATCGGGTTCCGGAAAAAGTACAATTGCCAATTTGCTAACCCGTTTTTATGATGTAAATGACGGCGAAATTTCTATTGATGGAATTGATATAAAGGATATAAATTTGCAATCACTTCGTGGATTAATGGGATTAGTTACGCAAGATTCAATACTTTTTAATGATACAATAAAAGCTAATATAGCACTAGGAAAACTAGATGCAACCGATGATGAAATTATCGAAGCCCTAAAAATTGCCAATGCTTACGAATTTGTAAAAGACTTACCAAAAGGCATTTATACAAATATAGGGGATTCTGGAAACAAACTATCTGGGGGACAAAAACAACGATTGTCTATTGCTCGTGCAGTAATAAAAAATCCTCCTATTATGATTCTTGATGAAGCAACATCGGCATTGGATACCGAAAGCGAAAAATTAGTACAAGATGCACTAGAAAAAATGATGCAAAACAGAACATCAATTGTTATCGCGCACCGCCTTTCTACTATCCAAAAAGCAGATAATATAATTGTAATGCAAAAAGGCAAAATTGTAGAACAAGGAACTCATAATGAACTTATTGCAATGAATGGAACTTATAACAAGTTGGTTACAATGCAGAGTTTTGAATAAAAACTATTGAGGTTTAGTTGGTTTCGATCGGAATTCAAAAACTAAATCTCCAAACAATAAAAATCTAATAAATGAAAAGAGAATATTTTGCTGGCTTATTTATACTAGTAATTACTGGATTGTGGTTTGCATTAGACTACTATTTTGGTGGTGAAAAACTAATGAAATTCATAGTAGTTTGGGTTTTGATTGGTTTTCAAGTTGGACAATATTCCATGAGATTTCCAAAAGCTTTTTAAAAATGTATCTAAACAATCCAAACATAAAACTTCCTCAAGATCCAAACACAATAGTTTGGAAATACTTGGATTTATCTAAATTTTTGGATTTACTAATGTCGCAAAAACTCTTTATGTCGCGTTCCGACAAATTCGAGGATCAATACGAAGGAACCTTTAGCGAACCAACTTTTGAGGAAATAAGAAAACTAGCAATCGATAATCCTAAATTTCTAGAATATTACAAAAATCATCGCGAAAAAGTTGTTGTAAGCAGTTGGCATATAAACGAATATGAGAGTTTTGCGATGTGGCAGATTTTTACTCAAAACTCCGAAGGATTAGCCATTCAATCCACGATTGGGCGTTTACAAAATGCATTATTACCTGAAAAAACTTACAAACAATACATTGGCAAAGTAAATTATATAGATTATAAAAAAGAATATATTCCGTTTGACGATTTATTTTTTCCGTTTCTTTTCAAGCGAAAAAGCTTTCAATACGAAGGCGAAGTTCGAATTATTTCGGATATTTCAGCTAATAATATCAAAATAAATGATGGATTGAAAATAGATGTAGATATTTCGCAGCTTATCGAAAAAATATACATTCATCCAAAATCCGAAAATTGGTACAAAAACCTTGTAATCCAATTGGTAAAAGAATTGGGTTTTAATATAAAAATCGAAAAATCTGATTTAGAAAGCGATATTTTAATTTAAAATTTTAGAAACTCTTTATTATAATTCA
Organism: Bacteroidota bacterium; assembly: GCA_043783485.1. GTDB lineage: Bacteria > Bacteroidota > Bacteroidia > Flavobacteriales > Flavobacteriaceae > Flavobacterium. Next base: position 1,073 of record JAYVZI010000054.1, on the reverse strand, counting down.
TTGGAAATAAAATTCTTTAAACCAAAAAGCCAAATACTTCAACAATATCTTGAAGGTTTTTACTTTTTAACAAAAGAAGAAAACGATCCAGACGAGGAATATCTAACATTTCCAAATAATTACAATATCATTTCGGTTTATGAAAATACCGAAATTACTTATTCCGAAAATCAAGTAATTGTTCAGGAAAAAAAGAATAATATTTTTTCATCAGATCTTATTTGTCATTACAAAAAACCTATAAAAATAGTTTGCAAAGGCGCACTAAACGAAATTACTTTTTACTTTAAACCCTTGGGATTGAATGCATTTTTGAATAAAAATTTACTAGGATTTACCAATGATTTTTTTGCTAAATTTATTCCTTTTGATGATTATCAAGCCGCGATGCAACTTATTTTAAGAGAAAAAAATCGAGAAAAACAATGCAGCATGATCGAGGAATATTGGGTTTCTAAAATAATTGGTTTTGAGCATCCTTTTCTGAATAATGTTATCAATGATTTATTGCAGGAAAACGATTTTTCGATTACCGAACTTGCAAAAAAATACAATATAAGCAGACAAAACTTGAGCAAACATTTCGAAAATCATTTGTGCAAATCTCCATCAGATTTTAAGAAAATTCATCGTTTTCGTGAGGCTTTAAAATCCAAAATAAGTAAAACAAATACCGAAAACCTTACGGCTTTGAGCTGCGATATACTTTTTTATGATCAATCTCATCTTATCAAGGATTTTAAATCATTAACTGGTTTTACTCCAAAAAAATTCTTCGAAAACTTGTCGTCTTTTGATAATGGCCAAATAAATTGGCTTTTTGTTCAATAGTATTCCATTTTTACAATTTTTAGATTTAGTAGTCTTATACATTTACAATTCGGAATCAAATAATTACAGTTGAGTAATAATTATTGTCTCAGGAATGTGCATTGCAGTAAATTTGTTTGAATTTAAAAAACTAAAAAAATGGACTTATTCAAAATCATTTTACCCATTCACATTCTTGCGGGCGCAATTGGTTTATTGCTTGGAACTGTAATTTTAATTCAACGAAAAGGGGACAAACAGCA
>JAYVZI010000053.1:0-20470 GCA_043783485.1 Bacteroidota bacterium | reverse complement strand
TTTGTAATAATTTTCGGCTTGAAGCAACAAAATCGATTTTGTTTTTGGGATTTCTGGGTTTTTTATTTCATTCAAAAGAGAGTCATTTTGAGCCAGATGAAAATAGGCTTCTCCAAGATAAACTAAATTGTATGCAGATGTTATTCTGTTTGGAGCTACTTGATCTAAAATTTTCTGAGCTTCTAATCGTATTTTAATTGACTTTAAAGGATCAATTTCGTAATAAATATCAGACCGCTGTACTAATACATGAGCTAAACTGAAAAGTTTGTAATTTTTATCATAAATTTGAGATGCAATTGCAAAATATTTTTCTGCAAGAAGAACTTTGTTCATTGATGCGTAGCATGTGGCAATACAAAATGAATTATGTGCACGATCCATTTCATCGGGGTATATTTTTTCAATGTTGATAGCTTTTTTTGCATAATTTAAGGCATCTGTATGTTTGTTTTGTGCACGATTTATATCAGCTAATCCTCTGTAACTATTTTGTAAATTTTTATTTAATTTCAATTCATTACCTATTTCTAGTGCTTTCAAATAATATTTTGTTGCATCTACATAGTTTGCTTTTCGGAAAAATAATTGCCCAAAATTATTGTAGTTTTTTACAATTTCAGTTTTATTATTTAATTTTTTATTAATCGAAATAGATTTTTGATTGGCCAATAGGGCTTCGTCTGGCAAGGACAACTTACTTTTTAAAATTGCCATTGTTGAATATGAATTTGCTAATAATTGTTGCGATTTAAGAGTATTCGCAATTTTAAATAATTTTTTTAAAGATACTGTACCAGAATTTTCCAAATCCAACTCTTGTTCATCAATATTTTTCCTCAATATCTCAAATTCCTTTTCGGTAGCAACTACTTTTTGACTGTATCCATTAAAATAAAGAAAAACCAAAAAGTAAAATAGTAATTTTTTCATAACTCAAACTTTTATTAGTTTTTACTAAAAATTTAAGTAAAGTTTCAACTAAATATTCAAAAATCCAATTATTTCCTTCAAAATCACTCTTTTATGGGATAAAATGTGCCTTTTTATAAATTCATTATTCTTTTAATGGTATTTTGATGCTTTTTTTACAATTGTCTAAAAATCACGTTTTTAGGTTAGTAAAAGTTGCAATGTAATTTCGAGATTTGTAAAACTATTAACCAATTAAATTTACGATTATGAAACTTCATCTCAATTTTCCGCACAGTTTTCATTTTGGGCATTCAGTTCAAAAATCTATGTTATATTCTAATTCTACTCTGAATATAGAGGTTCCTGAAATATCAAATAAAATTTCCTTAAAAAAAATGAAAGCCAATTTCAAAAAACTTACTCCTAAGCACTGGTATGATGGAGTTTGGAACGATTTAGATTATAAAATGTGATCAAAAATCTAAAATTCACACTTTTACGGTATAAATTAATATTCCAATTGTTTAGAGATTTGTAAAACAATTAACAAATAAATTTTTATAAATATGAAAAATACAATCCGAATTTCAGCATTTGCATTATTTCCTTTTTACTTATTATGCATGCTAGTTTTAGTTTCGTGTAGTAAAGATGATTCGCCAACAACTTCTCAACCAGAACCTATTGTTGTCGTTCCAAAAATAAAAACATTTACTATTGGTAATGCATTATATACGCATACTTATGATGCACAAGGGCGAATTTTGACTCGTATTTCGAGCGATGGTTACAAAGACGAATATATTTACAGCAATAACACCGTTACTTACAAATATTATCAATCCAATGTGCAACAATCTACATATACATATGACTTGAATGCCGATGGTCTAAAAATAAAATCGTTACGCACATTTCCCTCTACAGGAAATTATCAGACTGTTTACAATTATAATGCTAACAAACAATTGGCAACCTTGGTTAATAGTAATAGTTTAGATACAAAAACATCGACAAAGACTTTTTTTTATACTGGGAATGATTTGGAACATACCGAAGAAACATTTTCTTACAACACAGACAATTGGAAAATTTATTATACTTATTATAGCGATAAAACCAACACTTTTGGCAACAAAAACAAAGGATATCTTTTTGATATAGAAGAAGAATCACAGCATCCTATTAAAACTTTAACAGCAGTTTTTTCGACCACAAATACTCAAGTTGATACTTATAATTATGAATATGATGCTCAAGGATTAATTAATAAACGATTTATAAATACTGTACTGCAAAACGAAATTGTTTATTATTAAATAATCAGATTTATACAGCTAAAACTGAAAACTTTTATACACATTTTGATTTTCACACACAATAAAAATTTGTATTTAACATCTAAATCTAAACATAATGAAACTGATTACTAAATACATGACGTTATTTTTAATATTTTTTACAATTCAAGCCAATTCGCAATGTTGGAATACAATTTCGAGTGGATTGTTTCACGCTGTGGGAATAAAATCCGACGGAACATTATGGGCTTGGGGCAAAAACGACACAGGACAACTCGGTGATGGAACGCTAATTCAAAAATATATTCCAACTCAAATTGGAACTTCCAATAACTGGAAAATAGTTTCTTGTGGCGAGGATTTTACGGTTGGAATACAAAAAGACGGAACCTTATGGAGTTGGGGCAATAATGTAAGAGGACAACTTGGCAATGGTAATTTTACAAATTCAATAACTCCCACACAAGTAGGAACGGATAACACTTGGGATACATTAGATTGTGGCTATTCTTTTTGTGTAGCGCTCAAAGGAAGTTTTTCTAAAACACTTTGGACTTGGGGGTACAACGAATTTGGACAACTTGGAGATAGCAACAATGTAAATGTAAATGTGCCTCAACAAATTGGGGTTTCTACTTCTTGGAAATCTGTTTCTGTTGGTGCTTATCACACTTTAGCACTAGAGTTTGTAACTGGTGGAAGCCGACTAATGGGGTGGGGATCAAATCAGTTTGGTCAATTGGGAGACAATACTGTTAATCCTAAGAATATACCTACTCAAATTGGTACTGATGTAAATTGGCAAACGGTTGTAACAGGATATTTTCATAGTTTAGCAAAAAAAACTACAGGAACACTCTGGGCTTGGGGGTACAATGGCGACTATCAACTGGGAAGCGGTAATGCAATAGACATTCATTTTCCAACTCAAATAACCACCGACACCAATTGGCAAGGAGTTCTTTCAGCAGGTTTTTATCACAGTATGGTCAAGAAAACAGATGGTACTTTATGGACTTGGGGTCGCAATACTTATGGAGAGCTAGGTTCTGCATCGTTAGTTTACACCTCAATTCCAAAACAAATGGGAACTGCAACAAATTGGGGAAACATCATTTCTGCATCGTCAGGATTTAGTTTGGCACTGCGACAAGACGGATCCTTAAATTCTTGGGGTTCAGGTTCAAACGGACAACTTGGAAATGGAACATCTTCCCTGAGTGCATTAACACCAGTTTCGATAAATTGCCCGACTAGTTTGGGAATTAATGATGCTGTTTTTGAAAATTCAAGTTTTAAAATATTTCCAAATCCAACAGCCAATTTTTTAAATATTGAAACTCCAATAGATACTAATGAATTCAATTTTAAAATCATTGATATGCTAGGCAATGTTGTTTTAGAAAACAATGAAAATTCAAATAATATAAACATTCAAAATCTTTCGAAAGGAATGTATATTATTCAGTTATTTATAGATGATAAAAACTATCAACAAAAATTTATAAAAAACTAAATCTCACAATATAAATTTTATAAATTGTAAAAAATGAAGTAAAATCAAATTACACAGTTATGAATTTTGTTGGTCTATTATTCCTAATCTGTTATTTTTTTCAAAAAAAAAGGTTTGTTTTGTAAAACAAACCTTTTTTAAATTCTGCATGTAAGCAAAGATTATTCCCCTATTTAAACAAATCTTCCATTCCGGGAATCATTGGCATATCTACTTTTGCAACAGCATCGAGTTCGGTTTGATTAACGTTTGCAGCTTTTGCAAGTGCTTTATTGAAAACTAAAATCAAATAATCTTCGAGTTGTTCTTTATCTTTCAATAATTCTTCATCAACCGAAATACTTTTTACTGTCGAATTTGCAGTTATTGTAACTTTAAGCAATCCGTCCGAACTCTGTTCATTTACTAAAACGGAGTCTAAACGTAATTTTGTTGCTTCTATTTTGCGTTGGGTTTCTTGCATTTTACCCATCATTCCCATTAAATCCATTTTATATCTATTTTTTTTTGTAAAAATAATTAAAATCTGTGAATCTGTTATTAAAAAAGTTTTTTAATCTATTTTTGTATTTCAAATAAACCACAAAATGCTTAAAAATTTACTTCCGCCAATTGCAAAAATAATTCCAAAAAAACTAAAAAAACATAACGATATTAGGATCGATAATTACTACTGGCTCAACAATCGCGAAAACCCAGAAGTTATTGATTATTTGAATAATGAAAACGAATATTACAATAAAATGACTTTGCATACAAAGGATTTTCAGAAGGAATTATTCGAGGAAATGAAAGCCAGAATAAAGGAAGATGACGAATCGGTTCCTTATTTTTACAACGAATATTTCTACATTACTCGTTTCGAAAAAGGCCAAGATTATCCTATTTATTCCCGAAAAAAAGGAAGCCTTTCGGCAAAAGAAGAAATCCTTTTTGATTGTAACATGCTCGCCAAGGATAAACCATTTTTTCAACTCGGAGGTTTAAGTATTTCGCCAAACAACAAAATGGCGATTTTTAGTTTCGATATTGTTGGTCGCAGAATTTATACCATTCAAATAAAAAATCTCGAAACCAACGAAATTCTACCTGATTTGATAGAAAACGTAACAGGATCAGCAGTTTGGGCAAATGATAATCATACCATTTTTTATTCCAATCAAGATGAAAAAACGTTGCGATCCGATAAAATTTTCAAACATAAATTAGGTTCAAAACAAACTGATGACGAACTTATTTACTTCGAAAAAGACGAAACTTTTTCTGTAGAAATTGCAAAATCTAAATCCCGAAAATATCTTGCAATCGAGTGCGGAAGCACGCTAACAACCGAATATCAAATTCTGGAAGCCGATAATCCTGATGGAAATTTTAGAATGTTTCAAAAACGAGTTCGCGGTCTAGAATACAGCATTAATCATTATGGCGATAGTTTTTATATTTTGACAAATGCCGATAAAGCTGAGAATTTTAAACTAATGAAAACCAACGAAAACAAGACTTCCAAAACCAACTGGACAGAAGTTATTGTGCATCGAGAAGACGTTTTGTTAGAAGATATCGAAATTTTCAAAGAATTTCTAGTTGTCGAAGAACGCACAAATGGATTGATAAAAATGAAAATCATGCCGTGGAGTGGAGAAGGAGCATATTATTTACCTTTCGATTCCGAAACGTACTCCGCATTTACTGGATCTAACGTAGATTTTGATACCGATATTTTACGATATTCCTATCAATCATTAGCAACACCAAGTTCGGTTATTGATTTTAATATGAAAACCAAAATCAAAGAAATCAAGAAAGAACAACAAGTTTTGGGCGGAAAATTTGATAAAGATAATTATAAAGAAGAACGCGTTTGGGCAACTGCTCATGACGGAATTAGAGTTCCAATTTCGTTAATTTACCGAAAGGATTTACAAAAAAATGGATTAAACCCATTATTGCAATATGCTTACGGAAGTTACGGATATTCAATGGATTGTAATTTTTCATCAACAAGATTATCTTTGCTCGACCGAGGGTTTATTTTTGCAATTGCACACATTCGTGGAGGAGAGGATTTAGGAAGAAATTGGTACGAAACAGGAAAATTATTAACCAAGAAAAATACGTTTACAGATTTTATAGATTGTTCTAAATTTTTGATTTCAGAAAAATATACATCAGCCCAACATTTATATGCAGAAGGCGGATCGGCTGGCGGATTACTAATGGGAGCAGTTGCCAATATGAATCCAGAATTGTACAAAGGAATCATTGCTCAAGTTGCTTTTGTAGATGTAATTACCACAATGTTAGACGATTCTATCCCACTAACCACTGGCGAATATGACGAATGGGGAAATCCAAACAAAAAAGAATTTTATGATTACATGTTATCCTATTCGCCCTATGACAACGTAAAATCTCAAAATTATCCAAACATGTACATTTCGACAGGATTGCACGATTCGCAGGTACAATATTGGGAACCTGCAAAATGGGTTGCGAAATTACGTACATTAAAAACTGATAATAATGAACTTTATTTAGACACAAATATGGATGCTGGTCATGGTGGCGCATCTGGAAGGTTCGAAGCACTAAAAGAATTGGCAAAAGAATTTGCTTTTTTACTAGATTTAGAAGGAATAAGAAAATAGTTTAAAAATTTTTATTAAATTTGCAAAGTTAAAATGTTGTCAAAATAATTTAATATTGCCTTGACTAAATTTTTTATATGAAAGAAAAAATAAAAGCTTACAATAATGTATTGGAATTAATAGGTAAAACACCACTTATTAAACTCAATAAAGTTACCGAAGATTTAGAAGGAAATTTCTATGCTAAGGTCGAAGCATTTAATCCTGGACATTCCTCCAAAGACCGAATAGCTTTGTACATTATAGAAGAAGCCGAAAAGCAAGGCATATTATCGCCGGGTGATACGATTATAGAAACTACATCTGGAAATACAGGATTTAGTTTAGCAATGGTTAGTATTGTAAAGGGTTACAACTGTATTTTGGCAGTAAGTAATAAATCTTCTGTTGATAAAATAGATATGTTAAGAAGCATGGGGGCAAAGGTTTACGTTTGTCCAGCCAATGTTTCTGCGGATGACGAGCGTTCCTATTACAGTGTTGCAAAACGATTGCATGAGGAAACTAAAGGTTCGGTTTATATCAATCAATATTTTAATCAGTTAAATGTTGATGCGCATTACAAAACAACTGGTCCAGAAATTTGGGAGCAAACAAGCGGATTAATTACACATCTTGTAGCTTGTAGCGGAACTGGCGGAACGATTTCCGGAATTGCAAAATTTTTGAAAGAAAAAAATCCAAACATCCGAATCCTTGGAGTTGATGCATTTGGTTCTGTTTTAAAAAAATACCATGAAACTAAAGAATTCGATAATGATGAGATTTATCCATATCGAATTGAAGGTTTAGGTAAAAACCTAATTCCAACAGCAACCGATTTTGATGTAATAGATCAGTTCATGAAAGTTACTGACGAGGAAAGTGCACATGCCGCTAGAGAATTAACAAGAAAAGAAGGTTTGTTTCTAGGATATACTTCTGGAGCTGTAATTCAGGCTATAAGACAATATGCTGCCGATGGCGAATTTGATAAAGACAGTAATATTATTGCAATTTTGCCAGATCACGGTTCACGTTATATGAGTAAAATTTATAGCGATGATTGGATGAATGAGCAAGGATTTTTTGATAGTATTAATGCCGAAGAAGTTCAAAAAATAGAATTTATAAAGTAATATTTACTTTCGAATATAAAAAAAACTCCAAAGTAATTTGGAGTTTTTTTATGACTTAAATCTTAGAATTTTTATTCTTGCATGGTATGATAAACATTCATCACATCATCATCTTCCTCCATTTTTTCGATAAGTTTTTCAACATCGGCAACTTGAGCTTCTGTTAATTCTTTGGTTATTTGAGGAATACGCTCAAAACCAGAAGATAAAATCTCTAAACCTCTAGTTTCAAGTTCTTTTTGAATGGTTCCAAAACTTCCGAAAGGGGCGTAAATTAAGATTCCATCTTCGTCCTCAAAAACTTCTTCGGCTCCAAAATCGATCAATTCTAATTCTAATTCTTCAGGATCCATTCCGTTTGCAGGAATTCGGAAATTACAAGTATGATCAAACATAAATTCGACTGATCCTTGTGTTCCCATAGTTCCGTTACATTTATTAAAATAACTTCTAATGTTTGCTACAGTTCTGTTATTGTTATCGGAAGCAGTTTCAATTAAAATTGCAATTCCGTGCGGTGCATAACCCTCAAAAAGTATTTCTTTATAGTTTGCAGTGTCTTTATCGGTAGCTTTTTTTATAGCTCGTTCCACATTTTCTTTAGGCATATTTACAGCCTTCGAGTTTTGTATCACAGCTCTTAATCTTGAATTTGCTTCAGGATTTGGTCCACCTTCTTTAACCGCCATAACAATATCCTTACCAATTCTGGTAAATGCTTTGGCCATTGCCGACCAACGCTTCATTTTTCTTCCTTTTCTAAATTCGAAAGCTCTTCCCATTTCTTTTTTCTTTTTTAAACTTCTAAAATCAACATTCGTTAATCAACATTCGACATTCAAAAATTTTTTATGCAAAAGTAATTTTTTCAATTTCAATTACAAAATTCAACTTCAAAAATCAATTTGATTCCAATTGCAATTGATTTATTTTTTGTAAAACGGTAATTTTACTACTTTGGCCAACACATCATTTTTACGAATTCGGATAAAAATATCGCTGTCTAATTTACTGTTTTCGGTAGTTACATAACCCATTCCAATTCCAACATTCATGCTTGGCGACATAGTTCCAGATGTTACAATTCCGATAACATTTCCAGATTTATCAACAATTTCGTAGTCGTGGCGCGGCACGGAACGTTCTTGCATTTCGAAAGCAACTAATTTTTTAGTAACTCCAGCTTCTTTTTGAAGTTTTAAATTTTCGGAATTTGTAAAATCTTTATTAAATTTTGTAATCCAACCCAAACCAGCTTCTAGTGGCGATGTTGTGTCGTTTATATCATTTCCGTAAAGACAAAAGCCCATTTCTAATCGCAATGTATCGCGAGCGGCTAATCCAATTGGTTTTATTCCGAATGATTTTCCAGCCTCAAAAACTTTGTTCCAAATGGTTTCTACTTCACTATTTTTACAATAAATTTCGAATCCGCCAGAACCTGTGTAACCTGTTGCAGAAATAATTACATGAGGAAATCCACAAAAATCGGCTACTTCAAAATGGTAATAAGGAATTGCAGATAAGTCGATAGAGGTTAATGATTGCATAGCTTCGACCGCTTTTGGACCTTGTATTGCTAGTAACGAATAATCGTCGGAAAGATTTTTCATGACAACTCCCAAATCATTTTTTGAGGAAATCCAATCCCAATCTTTATCAATATTCGATGCGTTTACGACTAGTAAATACTCGTTATCTTTTATTTTATAAACCAATAAATCATCTACAATTCCGCCATCATTGTTAGGCAAGCAAGAATATTGTGCTTTTCCGTTTACTAAAGTTGATGCATCATTTGATGTTACTTTCTGAATTAAATTCAAAGCATTTTCGCCAGTTAGCAAAAATTCTCCCATGTGCGAAACATCAAAAACCCCAACAGCATTGCGCACCGTTTCGTGTTCAGCATTTACACCTTCATATAAAATAGGCATATTGTAACCAGCAAACGGAAGCATTTTTGCTCCCAAACTTTCGTGTATGTGCGTTAGCGCAGTATTTTTCATTGTTGTTATTTATATAATTTCAGGTTGCTAATTTATTGATAATTTATGAAATTTACTATCATAATTTTGTGGAATTAATAATTAAAAAACTTAAAACTATCAACAAAACTTGCTTTTTAAAATGGAATTAATCAATTTTGAACTTTCAAAAAATAAAAATGGACAATACACATTATATATCTTCGGAAGTTTTGAGTTTAGAAACTTTGAATGAAATCATTTCTTACCACAAACCTTTATCTTTATCGGAAGAAGCAAAAATAAATATCGAGAAATGTCGAGAATATTTAGATAAAAAAATGGCATCGAACGAAGCGCCAATTTACGGAATAAATACTGGTTTTGGGTCGCTTTGTAACATCAAAATATCTAACGAAAATTTATCTCAACTTCAAGAAAACCTTGTAAAATCCCATGCTTGCGGAACAGGGGAGGAGGTTCCTCAAGATATTGTAAAACTAATGTTGTTGCTCAAAATACAATCTTTGAGTTATGGTCATTCTGGAGTTCAACTTGTAACTGTAGAACGATTAATTGCGTTTTATAACAATGATATTTTACCTGTAATATATACCCAAGGATCCTTGGGAGCAAGCGGGGATTTGGCACCATTAGCACATTTATCATTACCTCTTTTGGGAGAAGGCGAAGTGTTTTTTGAAGGAAAAAAAATACATTCATCCGATGTTTTGAAAAAATTTGGTTGGAATCCTATAGTTTTAAAATCTAAAGAAGGTTTGGCGTTACTGAACGGTACACAATTTATGAGTGCTTACGGGGCGCATATTTTGATGAAAGCCATAAAATTTAGCTATTTAGCGGATTTAATTGCAACTATTTCGTTAGAAGGATTTGACGGACGACAAGAACCTTTCAACGAATTAATCCATTTTATTCGTCCTCACAAAGGGCAAATCGTAACAGCAAATCGTGTAAACGAATTTTTAGAAGGAAGTCAAATCATTGACCAGCCCAAAATTCATGTTCAAGATCCGTATTCTTTCCGTTGTATTCCTCAGGTACACGGTGCAAGTAAAGATGCAATTGATTATGTGAAAAAAGTTTTTAAGACCGAAATAAACTCGGTTACCGATAATCCAAATATTTTTATAGAAAGCGATCAAATCATTTCTGGAGGAAATTTTCATGGGCAACCATTGGCTTTGGCATTAGATTTTGTAGCAATTGCCTTGGCAGAACTAGGAAGTATTTCCGAAAGAAGAACCTATCAATTAATATCTGGTTTGCGAGGTTTACCAGCGTTTTTGATCGATAATCCAGGTTTAAATTCGGGTTTAATGATTCCGCAATATACCGCTGCAAGCATTGCGAGTCAGAACAAACAATTGGCAACTCCAGCTAGTGTAGATAGTATAGTTTCCAGCAATGGGCAAGAGGATCATGTGAGTATGGGTGCAAATGCGGCTACAAAAGCGTTGCGAGTAATGGACAATTTAGAGCGAATTTTGGCTATCGAATTAATGAATGCATCGCAAGCAATAGCATATCGTCGTCCTTTGCAATCGAGCGATTTTATAGAAATGTTCTTGAAATCCTATCGTGAAGAAGTTCCGTTAATAAAAAATGACAGAATTTTGCATTACGACATCGAAAAATCGGTTGCTTTTTTGGAGAGTTTTATGATTGAGGAATTGGATTATTAATTCCCACCAACCAAGTTTTTATGATTTTTTCTTCTTTTGTAATGGGTTTGTCTTAGATTATCTTGGCCAGAAATAATGCTAATGTTGCCATCGATTTCTAGCATTGCGAGTTTTACATCTGCAAATTTTTCTACACCATGTTCGCGCATGGCTTCCTTCAATTCGTTGTTTGTAATATTTAGTTTTCCTAAATTTTTGAAATCTAATGTCCCGTTATGAATTAGTATTTCGGGTTTTTCGAGCATAAAATCACTGAACTTTTTATATTTATACATCAATTTTTTTAGAATATAATTGATAATAAATAATACGCTGGCTGCAGCAAAACCTCCCAGAAGACTGGAATTTGTCCCGACCATAGCGTTTTGCACAGAATTACTTATTAACAAAATTAAAATCACATCCGCAGTATTGAGCTGTGATAATTCTTTTTTGCCAAATAGGCGCAAAGCTATTACCATGAAAAGATAAACGGCTGCGCTACGAAAAATAATGTCTAAATAGGAATTCATTTGTTTTTGAAATGTTTTTCGATTGCCAAAATCATTTCTCCGGCAATATCTTTATTTGTAGCACCTTCAATACCTTCTAGACCTGGCGAAGAATTTACTTCTAATAAAAGTGGTCCTTTCGAGGAACGAATAATATCTACTCCTGCAACTTTTAGATCCATGGCTTTGGCAGCTTTTATGGCAATTTTCTTTTCGTCGGAAGTTGGTTTTATAACCGATGCAGATCCTCCTAAATGAATATTTGCTCTAAACTCGCCGGGTAATGCTTCGCGCTGAATTGCTGCAACCACTTTTCCGTCGATAACAAAAAGACGTAAATCTTTTCCGTTGGCTTCTTTGATAAATTCTTGAACTAATATATTTACATTCAAACTTTTGAAAGCGTTTATAACTGATTCAGCAGCTTTTTTGGTTTCGGCCAAAACAACTCCTTTTCCTTGAGTTCCTTCAAGCAATTTTACAATAAGTGGAGATCCACCAACCATTTTTATTAAATCGTCGGTATCTAGTGGCGAGTTTGCAAAACCTGTTGTAGGAATATTTACTCCGTGATTTAGTAATAATTGTAAAGAGTATAATTTGTCGCGAGATTGCGTAATTGCAGATGCGGAATTTAAACAAAAAACTTTCAGAGCTTCAAATTGACGGGTTAATGCACATCCGTAAAAGGTAATACTTGGACGAATTCGTGGAATTATCGCATCAAAATTGTCTAAAACGCGCCCCCCACGATAATGAATTTCGGGATTTGTAGCATCGAGTTTCATGTAACATTCCTTTATATTGAGAAAATGCATTTCGTGACCTCGGATTGCCCCAGCTTCCATAATTCGTTTGTTGCTGTACAATTCTGGGTTACTTGCAAGAACTCCAATTCGTAAACCTTTTTTGGCTTCTTCGGAATTTTGATAAAAAGTTTTTAGATTATCGGCTGTTGGTTGTCCTAACAAATATTTTTGTTCTGGATCCACAAGAACTCTTCCAGACATGGCTTCGCGACCCAATAACATTCGGAAACCCATGGAATCTCGGTTGGTAAGCGTCATTTCTATAGTCCAAGAATCGTCTCCAATTTTTAGATTGGATTGAATAACGTAGCGTTGTTCTCTAAATCCAGAGGAGCTTTTTACAATTCGTTTATCTACTAATGGCGCTTCGCAATGAATAACGGTTTTGAGGTTATTTTGAATTGGATTGATATCAAATTTGACCCAATTTTGATCATTTTTGATAAAAGGAGCAATATTTATGGCATGTAACGCAGATGTTTTTGCACCTGAATCTACACGGGCTTTTATGGTTGGAATTCCTAATTCTGGAAATGAGCACCATTCTTCGGAACCTAATATGACTTTGTTTTGTAGCATTTTTTAAATATGATTATATAAACCAAATGTAAATATTTGTTTTGGAAATTAAATTAGATTTTAACAAAAAATAAAAAACCCGTTAGTTATAAAAACGTAACGGGTTTGTAATGATAATGTTAAATTATTAATTTGTAGGTTCCTCGGTTTTCTTGTGAACTGTAACTGTTAATTCAGTTGCTTCAGCTTCGATATCCATAAAAATTTCGTCGCCAATGCTTATTTTAGAGGTAATAATTTCTTCGGCTAAGGCATCTTCTACATATTTTTGAATGGCTCTTTTTAATGGTCGCGCACCAAATTGTCTGTCAAAACCTTTTTCGGCAACAAATGCTTTTGCTTTATCAGAAAGGTTTAGGCTGTAACCTAATTCTTTTACACGTTTGTAAAGTTTTGATAATTCGATTTCTATAATCGAATTAATATCTTCTTTTTCGAGCGCATTAAATACAATTACATCGTCAATTCGGTTTAAGAATTCTGGTGCGAAAGTTTTTTTCAAAGCACTTTCGATAATACTTTTAGAATTATCCTCGGCATTTGCAACTCTAGTAGCGGTTCCAAAACCAACTCCTTGACCAAAATCCTTGAGTTGTCTGGCTCCAATATTGGATGTCATTATTATGATAGTATTCTTAAAATCAATTTTTCGTCCCAAACTATCGGTCATAAAACCATCGTCGAGCACTTGTAATAACATATTAAAAACATCTGGATGTGCTTTTTCAATTTCGTCTAAAAGAACCACGCAATAAGGTTTTCTGCGTACTTTTTCGGTTAATTGTCCACCTTCCTCGTAACCAACATATCCCGGAGGTGCACCTACAAGACGAGAAATAGAGAATTTCTCCATATACTCGCTCATGTCGATTCGTATTAGTGCATCTTCAGAATCGAATAATTCTTTAGCCAAAACTTTAGCCAATTGTGTTTTTCCAACTCCTGTTTGCCCTAAGAAAATAAACGAACCAATTGGTCGGTTTGGATCCTTCAAACCTGCACGATTCCTTTGAATAGAACGAGCAATTTTAAGAACTGCTTCGTTTTGTCCAATGACCTTATTTTGAATAAGTTCTGGCAATTTAGCTAACTTATTACTTTCGGTTTGTGCCACGCGATTTACAGGAATTCCTGTCATCATCGATACTACATCGGCAACATTATCTTCGGTTACTAAAACACGATTATTTTTTGCATCTTCTTCCCATTGTTCTTGGGCTATTGCAAGATCTTTTTCTAGTCGTTTTTCATCATCTCGAAGCCTAGCTGCTTCTTCGTATTTTTGTTTTTTTACAACCGAATTTTTGTTTTCGCGAACTTCTTCTAACTGTCGTTCTAGTTCTAAAATTTGTTTAGGAACATCAATATTTGTAATGTGAACTCTAGAACCGGCTTCGTCTAATGCATCGATTGCTTTGTCTGGCAAAAACCTTTCGGACATGTATCTGTCGGTCAATTTTACGCAAGCTTCGATCGCTTCGTCGGAATAGGTTACATTATGATGATCTTCGTATTTATCTTTGATATTATTCAAAATTGTAATGGTTTCCTCCACCGAAGTTGGCTCTACAATTACTTTCTGAAAACGACGTTCAAGTGCTCCATCTTTCTCAATATATTGTCTATATTCGTCCAGAGTTGTTGCTCCAATACATTGAATTTCGCCACGAGCCAAAGCTGGTTTGAACATATTAGATGCGTCTAAGGAGCCTGTTGCCCCACCAGCTCCAACTATTGTATGAATTTCGTCTATAAACAGAATAATATCATCGTTTTTTTCCAACTCATTCATTACTGCTTTCATTCGCTCTTCGAATTGTCCTCGGTATTTTGTACCTGCAACAAGACTAGCCAAATCTAGCGTAACTACTCGTTTATTAAATAAAATTCTAGAAACTTTCTTTTGAATAATACGTAAAGCCAATCCTTCGGCAATGGCAGATTTTCCTACACCTGGTTCACCTATTAATAAAGGATTATTTTTTTTGCGACGGCTTAAGATTTGAGAAACACGCTCAATTTCTTTTTCGCGACCCACAACTGGATCTAGTTTTCCTTCCTCGGCCATTTCTGTTAAATCTCTACCAAAATTGTCTAGAACTGGCGTTTTAGATTTTTTGTTGGATTTATTGGCAGGATTATTAAAATTATCTCCTTTTAGACTGTCATCTTGTCCCGAATCCTCGTTGTAAGATTCTGCTTTTGGGAAGTTTTTAGAAAAATCGTCTTCTATTGGTGTCATGTTAAGATATTGTTCTTTGGCTATATCGTAATCTATATTGAGTTTATTTAATAGCTTGGTTGTTGGATCGTTTTCGTTTCTCAGAATACACAATAGTAAGTGCGCAGTGCTGATTGAGGTGCTTTGAAACACTTTTGCTTCTAGAAAAGTAGTTTTTAACGCACGTTCTGCTTGACGAGTTAGGTGCAGATTTTTCTTATCGATGTTTATCTCGATACCCGGAATTGCTGGACTTAGTATTTCAACCTTTCTACGTAAATAATCTAAATCTATAGATAAATTATGCAAAATAGAAATAGCTGTACCGTTACCATCCCTTAATATTCCTAGCATTAGGTGTTCGGTTCCTATAAAATCGTGACCCAATCGCAAGGCTTCTTCTTTGCTGTAGGTTATAACGTCTTTTACCCTTGGTGAAAAATTATCATCCATATATTTGTATATTGATATTGTAAATTTAGTAATTTATTAATGCAAATGCAAAAATCATTCCTGACTAAATGAACTGACAGCTAATTGACAAAAAATAATCTGAAAACAAAAGTTAAATGTGAGATTATTTATTAACCAAAACACAATGTAAATTTGTTAATAAATCAGCTAAAATTCTAACAGTTTATGCATGAAAAATATTTGAGAAAGTTTATATTAGCAGGATTTTTTAATTCAAAATAAATTTTAATTTAAGTATATATTATGTCTGACGGAGAAAAGTTAATTCCTATAAACATAGAGGACGAAATGAAAACAGCTTACATCGATTATTCGATGTCGGTTATTGTATCTAGAGCACTTCCAGATGTGCGTGATGGTTTAAAACCAGTACATCGACGCGTTCTTTATGGAATGTATGATTTAGGAGTTTTTTCTAACAAAGCCCACAAAAAATCTGCCAGAATTGTTGGAGAAGTATTAGGAAAGTATCACCCACACGGAGATACATCTGTATATGATGCAATGGTTCGTATGGCGCAAGAATGGTCTTTACGATACCTATTAGTAGATGGTCAAGGTAATTTTGGATCTGTAGACGGCGATAGTCCTGCAGCAATGCGATACACCGAAGCTAGAATGCGCAAAATTTCGGAAGAAATTATGGCCGATATCGAAAAAGAAACCGTTGATTTCAAACTCAATTTTGACGATACACTTTACGAACCAACCGTAATGCCAACCCGAGTTCCTACCTTATTAATAAACGGAGCAACAGGAATTGCAGTAGGTATGGCTACCAATATGCCACCTCACAATCTTACAGAGGTTATTAATGGAACATTGGCTTACCTTGATAATAATGATATCGAGATCGAAGGATTGATGGAATACATCAAAGCACCCGATTTCCCAACAGGAGGAACAATTTATGGATACGAAGGCGTTCGCGAAGCATTCAAAACAGGTCGTGGGCGTATTGTAATGCGTGCCAAAGTAGGTTTTGAAGAAGTAGATGGTCGCGAATCTATTATTGTTTCCGAAATCCCATATCAGGTTAATAAAGCCGATATGATTAAGCGTACCGCCGATTTAGTAAACGATAAAAAAATAGAAGGAATTGCCAATATTCGTGATGAATCGGACAGAAACGGAATGCGAATTGTATATATCTTAAAAAGAGATGCAACACCAAATGTGGTTCTTAATACCTTATATAAGTATACACAATTGCAATCGTCGTTTTCGGTAAATAATATTGCGCTAGTAAAAGGTCGCCCGCAAATGCTGAATCTAAAAGATATGATTCATTATTTTATCGAGCACCGTCATGATGTTGTAGTTCGTAGAACCAATTTCGAATTACGAAAAGCAGAAGAAAGAGCCCACATATTAGAAGGATTAATCATTGCATCAGACAATATTGACGAAGTAATAGCATTAATTAGAGGTTCTAAAAATACCGAAGAAGCTCGCGAAAAATTAATCGAAAGATTTAAATTATCCGATATTCAATCTCGTGCCATTGTCGAAATGCGTTTGCGTCAATTAACAGGATTAGAGCAAGAAAAACTTCGTGCAGAGTACGAAGAGTTGATGAAAATAATAGATCATTTGAAAGCTTTACTTGCAAATGTAGATCTAAGAACCGCATTAATAAAAGAAGAATTAATCGAAATTCGTGATAAATATGGTGACGAACGTAGATCTTTAATCGAATATTCAGGTGGAGATGTAAGTATCGAAGACCTTATTGCAGATGAGAATGTAGTAATTACAATTTCGCATGCGGGTTACATTAAACGTACAAATCTTACAGAATACAAAACTCAAAATAGAGGAGGAGTAGGTCAAAAATCAGCAGGAACACGTGATGCCGATTTCTTAGAGCACATGTTTGTGGCGACAAATCATCAATATATGATGTTCTTTACCCAAAAAGGAAAATGTTTCTGGATGCGTGTTTACGAAATTCCAGAAGGTTCCAAAACCGCAAAAGGACGTGCGTTACAAAATCTTATTAACATAGAATCTGACGATAAAGTAAAAGCATTTATCTGTACGCAAGACCTTAAAGATAAGGAATATACAATGAGCCATAACCTAATTATGGTAACGAAACAAGGCCAAGTTAAGAAAACATCATTAGACAAATATTCTAAACCACGTGTAAATGGTGTTGCTGCAATAACCATCAAAGAAGGTGATGAATTGTTAGGAGCAGAATTAACCGATGGAAATTCTCAAATAGTAATTGCCGTTAAATCCGGAAAATTATTACGATTTGAAGAAACCAAAACTCGACCAATGGGTAGAACAGCATCTGGAGTTCGTGGAATTAGATTGAAAGACGAAACGGATGAAGTTATTGGTCTAGTTGCTGTAAACGATATGAACAGCGAAATTCTTGTAGTTGCCGAAAACGGATACGGAAAACGCTCATCATTAGACGAATACAGAATTACAAATCGTGGAGGAAAAGGGGTAAAAACATTAAATATTACCGAAAAAACAGGACAATTAATCTCAATAAATGCCGTTACAGATAATGATGATTTAATGATTATCAACAAATCTGGATTGACAATTCGTATGGCTGTTGAGGATTTACGTGTTATGGGTAGAGCTACTCAAGGAGTAAAATTAATTAACCTAAAAGGAAACGATTCAATCGCAGCAGTTACTAAGGTAATGAAAGATGATGTCGAAGAAGTTGAATTAGACGAAGAAGGAAACATAATAGAATCTGTTATCGAAAGAGTAAAACCTATTCTAGAAGTTCTTGAAGATGACGGTACTTCAGATGAAGATGACGACGATGAAGATGATTCTGATGATGAAACCGAGGATGATGATACTAACGATGACGACTCAGAAGACGAAGCATAAATAATTAAAGTATAAAAAATAAATTAAAAACAAAAAAATATGAAAAGTAAACACATCATATTTGCATCAGCATTATTATTTTCTGTAATAACTTTTGCTCAAAAAGATCAAATAAAAGCAGCCGAGAAAGCAATGAAAGCAGGAAATTCAGCAGAAGCTAAATCAATTTTACTTGGTGCAGAGTCATTAATTGCTAATGCAACTCCAGCCGAAAAAGCACAATTTTTCTTTGTAAAAGGAAATGCTTTAGTAGATTTAGTAACCAAAAAAGTAGATGCAGATAACAATCAAGCAGAAGCTGCAAAAGCGTATTTGAATGTTTTGGAAACAGAAAAAGCATCTGGGAAAACTAAATATTCCGATCAATCCAAAGTTGCAATTGCAGGAATAAAAGAAAAATTAATAGCTGCTGCGGTTATAGAAGAAAATGCAAAAAATTATGCAAATTCTTCTAAACATATAAAAGCTGCTTATGATTTAGACAAAACAGATTTAGAAAAATTGTATTATGCTGCTAACGACGCAAGATATGCAAGTCTTTTTGATACTGCATTAGAATATTATCAAGAATTGAAAGCTAAAAATTTTACTGGAGAATCTACAAGTTATTTTGCAAAAAGTATTGTTACCGATAAAGAGGAATATTTTGGTAATGATGCTGAAGCCAAAAAAAACAGAGATAATAGTGTGAAAACAAAAATTCATACCAATCCTAGAGATGAAAAAGCAACTTCAAAAAAACCAGAAATTATACGAAATATAGCTTTAATACTTGCTGATAAAGGAGATAAAAAAGCCGCAATCGAAGCCATAAAAGAAGCAAGAGTCGAAAACCCAGACGATATTTCTTTAATCACAACTCAAGCAGATTTGTATTATGACTTAAAAGATTTAGAAAGTTATAAAAAAACTATAAACGAAGCTTTAGAAAAAAGTCCAAATGATGCGGTTTTGTTATATAACTTGGGGATTATTTCCTCTCGCTCCAATCAAGCGGTAGATGCCGAAAAATATTTTAAACGTGCTATTGAAATTAATCCAAAATATTTTGATGCATATGCTAATTTAGCTGAACTAAAACTAAGTGAAGACGCTAAATATGTAGCTGAATTAAAAAAACTAACTTCATCTGATAAAGACAATAAAAGATTTACCGTAATCCGTGCAGAGCAATATAAAATATATAATGCAGCTCTACCTTATTTAGAAAAAGCTTATGATCTAAACGCCAATGACAAAGCAATTTCTGCAACTCTACTTAGTGTTTACAGAGCTTTAGAAATGACAGATAAAGCAAAAGCATTAAAAGCTAAATTGGAATAATTTTTTATAAAACCAAAAAAAACCTATTCATTCGAATAGGTTTTTTTTGCTAAAAAATTAAATAATTTTCTTTATCACTCGAAGTTTATGTGTATGCCGATTGAGTTCTGCATTATAAATTCCTAAATGATCCAATCTGTCAATTCTGACTTTTCCGCTTGCATGGATAATGTAGTTGTCGTTCATGATGATTCCAACATGAATAATATTTCCGGCTTCGTTATCAAAAAAAGCTAAATCTCCAGGTTCGCTTTCCTCTATAAAACTTAGCGCTTCGCCTTGACCAGCTTGCTGTGAGGCATCGCGGAGCAATTTGTAACCATTTAGTTTGTAAACCATTTGTGTAAACCCCGAACAATCAATCCCAAAAGGCGTTTTTCCTCCCCATAAATAAGGAGCGTTTAGGTATAAAAAAGCAGTTTTTATCAAATCCGATTTGGGTTTTATTCCACTAGTTCTCAAACCTTCAAAAGTAAATCCTTTGGTATTTATTTCATTATGGCTTAAAAAAGACAACGAGGAACCCAACGTAAT
>JAYVZI010000052.1:0-20910 GCA_043783485.1 Bacteroidota bacterium | reverse complement strand
TCCTCCAGCAAGTCCAGTTCCTACAACAATAATATCTAAATTACGCTTGTTGGCTGGGTTTACCAGATTAATATGATCTTTATAATTGGTCCATTTGTCCGAAATGGCTCCACTTGGAATTTTTGAATCTAATGCCATAATGATTAATTATTAAAATGATGAAATAATGCAATAAAAATGAAACCAAAAGGCACTACGATTGCAAACGCATATCCTAATTTATGTAACGATTTTGAGTATTTATTGTTAAACCCGACAGATTGAAACGAAGAATTAAATCCGTGCCACAAGTGTAATGATAACAATAAAAATGCCACACAGTAAATAATTGTTCTTGGTAAACTCTCGAATTTATGTAACAATTCCGGGTAATATCTTGTTGCTTCAAGCGGATTTGCATCTACATATTTATAGACCATTTCCGGAAACCAAAAATCATAAAAGTGCAATCCAATAAACGCTAAAACAACCAATCCGGTAATAATCATATTCCTTGAAGCCCACGAAGCGTTTGCAGCTCCGTTATATTTTGCATATTTTACTGGTCTTGAACTTTTGTTTTTGAAATCTAAATAAATCCCCATACAAAAGTGAAAAACAACTCCAACTATCAAAAGTGGTTGAATTACAAATTGTACTAAAGGATTGTTTCCCATAAAATGAGAAATTGCATTGAAAGTATCTGGGCTAAAAACCGATGTACTATTAATGAAAAAATGCTGTGCTAAAAACAAAATTAAGAAAAGTCCCGAAAGCGCCATGGCTACCTTCTTTGCTATTGATGACTTTAATAATGTAGAGTTTGCCATAAGAATTTGAATGTTATATTTTTTGTAAAAAACTATACAAAAATAAACCAAATAGTATTGAACTACAACCTTTTCGATATTATTTATAATGATTTTAAAATACCGTAATTAAATACTGATTATCAGTGTTTTAAATCTAAAAAAAACAATCTAAAAAAGCAATTAATACGTTTTTGTCACATCCTGATCGACTACAATTACAAAATCGGCTTTGTTGATTTGTTCTTTTTCTAATTCCGAAATGCTGTTTTGAGTAACTGTTGCTATTGTTACAATTTTAATTTCTGGGTTGTATTTTTTTAGATACCAATAAATTCCTTCGTAATTATCCGAATGGTAACTTCCGTTAAAATGAAGAAAAACAGAGTTTTCTTTTTTGTTTTTAATAATAAAATAAGCCATTGTTGCATCTTTCACGGCTTGTGCTTTAGGAAGATTTTCGCCACCATGACCTCCCATTTCCTGTACCATTTTTACATATCCAGGCAAAGTTGCATCATAAACTATTGGCAACGGCGCAATCCAAGATTTTTCTAGATCTGTTAGTTTCTCCAGACTTTCGAAACCTTGTTTAAAAACCAAACTTGCATATCGACGAGGAATATTTGTGGCAATAATTGGAATGTTTTTTTGTTTTGCAAAATCTACCAATGGCTTATAATCGGTTTTATAATTAGGCCAAAGTCTTGTTGTGCTGTCTAATTTTTTTTGATTAATTTCGTCTTTTAGGTATTGATTTATTTGGGGTTGATTATCGGCCTCGAGCATTTCGGCACCAAGGACAAGATTTGTTTTTTGAGCCAAATCTTTAGTCAAAACAAGTTCTAACCAATGCGAAATGGGGTTGTCGTGAAATTCCCCGAAAAGTACAACTTCAGAACTTTGTGTTGCTTTCAATAATTTTTTATAGGAAGTTTTTTTGCCGTTTTTATCGAAAATTTGATATGGCTTTTTGTCTTGTGCATTTCCTAATTGCGTAAAAAAAAGAAAAGCTATTAATAAACAGATGGTTTTCATTTCATAAAAATAAACATTTTGATTGAAATTTCGGCTTTTTTGATCTGAAATCAAATCCCTAGCCCCGATTGTAGCGGAAATCCTTTTTGGTTTGTGCGGTGAAAGCAAGCACAAACCAAAAAGATTGTAACGGAAAGCGGGAAATTGCTCCAAAAAATTCTTATTTTTGATGTCAAATTAATATTCATATCATGAAATACCATCAAATAGACCGACATCTTTACATAAAAAATCGCGAGAAATTTACGTCTCAAATGAAACCAAATAGTTTGGCGATTTTTAATTCTAATGATATTTATCCAGTATCTGCCGATAGCACTTTGCCGTTTGCGCAGCATCGTGACATTCTTTATTTATCGGGTGTGGATCAGGAGGAAAGTATTTTATTGCTTTTTCCAGATGCGCCTTACGAGGAACATCGCGAAATGTTATTCCTGAAAGAAACCAGCGAGCATATTGCGGTTTGGGAAGGCGAAAAACTTACGAAAGATCGCGCGTTTGAGGTTTCTGGAATAAAAACCGTTTTTTGGTTGCAGGATTTCGAAAAAACGCTCAACCAAATGATGAGTTATTGTGATATTATTTACATAAATACCAACGAGCATTATCGGGCATCGATAGAAACCGAAACCCGCGAAGCCCGTTTTGTAAAATGGTGGAAAGAGAAATATCCTGCACATCAGGTGGCAAAAAGCAACCCGATTTTGCAACGCATTAGGTCTATAAAAGAATCCGAAGAAATAGATTTGATTCAAAATGCTTGCGATATTACCGAGAAAGGGTTTCGTAGATTGCTGCCATTTGTAAAACCAAATGTTACGGAATACGAAATCGAAGCCGAACTTATTCATGAGTTTATTCGAAACCGTTCACGAGGTTTTGCTTATACGCCAATTATTGCATCGGGCAATAATGCTAATGTGTTGCATTATATAGAAAACAACCAACAATGCAAGGCTGGAGATTTGATTTTGCTAGATGTTGCTGCGGAATATGCTAATTACTCTAGCGATATGACGAGAATGATTCCTGTTTCTGGACGATTTTCGGAGAGACAAAAAGCGGTTTACAATGCCGTTTTACATGTAAAAAACGAAGCAACAAAAATGCTTGTACCGGGAACTTTGTGGAAACAATATCATGTAGAGGTTGGGAAAATCATGACTTCGGAATTGCTTGGTTTAGGATTGCTTGACAAAGCCGATGTGCAAAACGAAAATCCAGAATGGCCTGCTTACAAAAAATACTTTATGCATGGAACTTCACACCATATGGGGTTGGACACGCACGATTACGGATTGTTGCATGAACCTATGAAGGCAAATATGGTCTTTACCGTAGAACCTGGAATTTATATTCCTGCGGAAGGTTTTGGGATTAGATTGGAGGATAATGTTGTGGTGCAAGAAAAAGGCGAACCCTATAATTTGATGCGCAATATCCCAATTGAAGTGGAGGAAATAGAGAGTTTGATGAATTTATAAAAATTGATTAAAAGGTTATAAGTTTAGACGGTTTGCAGGAATGTAAGCCGTTTTTTTTATAATTGAGATTATTAAAACTTTCTTTAATGAGCTTGAATTTCTTATATGGTTTAAAAATTTTAAGCTTATTTTTGTATAATAAATATTTATCTTGAATCAAATCCTCTACAAAAACACAAAAATAAATTACTCCAATTCGGGAGCGGGAACAACAATTGTTCTGCTTCACGGATATCTGGAAAACATATCGATGTGGGATTTTTGCATTGCCGAAATGGCTAAAAAAAATCGAGTAATTGCGATCGATTTACTCGGTCACGGCCAATCCGAATGCCTAGGTTATGTGCATACAATGGAGGATCAGGCGGATATGGTTTTTGGCGTTTTACAGGATTTAAAAATCCGAAAGGTAACCCTAATTGGGCATTCCATGGGCGGATATGTAGCGCTGGCTTTCGCCGAATTGTATCCCGAAAACCTAAAAAAACTGGTTTTGATGAACTCCACATCCTACGAAGATAATTTGGCGAGAAAAACCAATCGCGATCGCGCCATAAAAATGGTAAAGAAAGATTATGCCAGTTTTGTTCGGCTTTCCATAGCTAATTTATTTTCCGATGCCAATCGGAAAATCCTTATTGATGAAATCGAAAACGTAAAACTCGAAGCCCTAAAAACGCCACTTCAAGGTATTGTTGCAGCGCAAGAAGGAATGAAAATTAGAAAAGATCGAGAAATGATTTTGCATTCCTTAAAAATTCCAATTCTACTAATTTTAAGCAAAAGAGATCCTGTTTTGAATTACAATGAAAACATAAAACAAATTGAAAATACAAATATCCAACTTGTTACTTTTGAAGATGGACACATGAGCCATATTGAAAATCGCGCGGCATTATTGACCGTTTTATTAAAATTTGTTAAATAAAAACACATGGAAACCAACCAAATCATATCTTTTTTTTTAGCAATTCTGGTTGGCGTAACGCTCGGATTGGTTGGTAGTGGTGGATCTATTCTTACGGTTCCCATTTTGGTTTATGTATTGGGAATAAATCCAATTCTAGCAACTGCATACTCGCTTTTTGTAGTGGGATCATCGGCATTGGTTGGTGGAATAAAAAAAGCGAAAGAAAATTTAGTCGATTTTCGGATGGTTACAATTTTTGGAATTCCGGCCGTGATTTCGGTTTTTGTAACTCGAAAATGGATTTTGCCAAACATTCCAGATCCAGTTTTTGGTTTGAATAATTTTGTGGTTTCGAAATCATTATTGTTAATGATTTTGTTTGCAATTGTAATGATTTTGGCGGCATTTACGATGATAAAACCTCGGAAAGAAAACCTTGAAAAGACTGAAAATCCTAAAAAAATAAATTATTTTCTAATTCTGATTCTAGGATCTTCCATTGGTTTATTAGCAGGATTGGTTGGTGCTGGCGGTGGTTTTTTGATTATTCCAGCATTGGTTATTTTGGCTAAAATGCCTATGAAAACGGCTGTTGGAACTTCGTTGTTTATTATTGCATTGCAATCGCTTATTGGTTTTTTGGGAGATTCATCGGTTGGAGGAAGTATGGATTGGACGTTTTTATTATTGTTTACTTTATTTTCGGTAATAGGGATTTTTATTGGCGATTATCTTTCTGAAAAAATCGATGGAAGCAAACTAAAAACTGGTTTTGGTTGGTTTGTTTTGGCTATGGGGATTTATATTATTTTGAAAGAACTGGTTTTCTAGAAAATTTATTAGAAAGATAAAACCCGTAAAATAGCCCCGATTGAAATAGAAATCCTTTCTTGCCATGGTTTGGCATGAAAGATTGGAATGGAAAGCGGGACGAATATTGTTTAGAATCATGGCTTTTGTGCTCCTAAAAACAATAAAATTGATTAATTTTACAAAAAAATTCAGATGAAAATCGAGCAAATATATACGGGTTGTTTGGCGCAAGGTGCCTATTACATTGAGAGTTTGGGCGAAGTTGCCATTATTGATCCGCTTCGTGAGGTAAAACCTTATTTGGAACGTGTAAAAAATGATAATGCCAAAATAAAGTATATTTTTGAAACTCATTTTCACGCAGATTTTGTTTCTGGACACGTTACATTATCCGAAATATCGGGTGCGCCAATTGTTTTTGGTCCAACTGCAAACCCAAATTTCGATTGCCATATTGCCAAAGATAATGAAGTTTTTACTGTTGGTGAAATCACGATTACTGCTTTGCATACGCCCGGACATACCATGGAAAGCACTTGTTATTTGCTTAAAGACAAGTCTGGGAAAGATCATGCCCTTTTTAGTGGCGATACGCTATTTTTAGGAGATGTCGGAAGACCCGATTTGGCTCAAAAAGCGGCGGAAATTACGCAAGAGCAATTGGCTGCGATTTTATACAAAAGTTTGCGCACAAAAATCATGACTTTGGCGGATGATGTGATTGTTTATCCTGCTCATGGCGCGGGTTCTGCTTGCGGAAAAAATTTGAGCAAGGAAACTGTTGGTACTATCGGAGAGCAAAAAGCAACCAATTATGCTTTGCGAGGGGATATGACCGAAACCGAATTCGTTACAGAAGTTACCGACGGATTATTGCCGCCGCCAGCTTATTTTCCTAAAAATGTGGGCTTGAACAAAAACGGATATCAAGATGTTTCGATAATAATAAATAACAATCAGGCGTTTGATGCAAAAACTTTTGAAGCAGTTGCAAATGAACAAGATGCATTGATTTTGGACGTTCGGAATCAAGATGATTTTTGTAACGGGCATATTCCAAAATCGATTTTTATTGGTATAAATGGGCAATTTGCTCCTTGGGTTGGCGCATTAATTTTGGATATAAAACAACCTATTTTGTTGGTTTGCCCTGAAGGAAAAGAAGAAGAAACCATAACTCGCTTGTCGAGAGTGGGTTACGACAATACTTTGGGTTACTTAAAAGGAGGATTTGATGCTTGGAAAAAAGCTGGTTTGGAAACCGATACGATTAATGAAATTTCTGCCGATGAATTATCGAAAAAATTAAAATCCGAAAATCTAAATGTTTTTGATGTCAGAAAACCTGGCGAATTTGCTAACGAACATCTGGAAATTGCTAAAACCACCCCTTTGGATTTCCTTAACGATCATTTGTCCGAATTCCCAAAAACCGAAACTTTTTTTGTGCATTGCGCAGGCGGATATCGCTCGGTTATTGCTGCTTCGATCTTAAAATCTCGTGGTTTTGATAATATTATTGATATAAAAGGCGGTTACGATGCAATTAAAAAAACCGATGCTAAAACTACAAATGTTGTGAGTTGTTCTAAAAGCTTGAAATAAGATATAGTAAAAAATTTAGTTATAAAATTTTCTCCTTAAAGGGAATGTTTTTATCTAAAATTTCGTTCAATAAAAGCACGATTTGCTCTAAATAATTAGTCATAACCGTTTGATCTATTATAGAGTTGGCTTCTTTTTCTTCCTTTAAATTAAATGGCAAAAATCCAGATTTTAGATTCTTGAACGATATAATTCCGGCTTCGATTGGTTTTGAATTTGTGTTATCATCAAACATAAATGCGTAAGCCAAAACTTGAATAATTTTATCGTTTTTGATATCATCGGTCAATCCGCGCCAGGATTTTAGGGTAACGTTTCTAGCTTCGACTTTTCCTGTTTTATAATCTATGATTCGGATGTTTCCGTTGCGTTCCTCAATTCTGTCCACGTTTCCTTTTATCAAAACTGGAAATGGCAAACTTGGATGATTTAAAGTTCGCTCATACGTTTTTTCTAATGCTAAAATTTTTATAGCATCTCCATTTTTAATACTTTCTAACTCGACTTTTAAGAAATTAGAAACGTTTCTTTTTGCAACTTCAAACGCCAAAAGATTTCTTCCTTTTTTGATTTCTCCTTCTTTATAAACGAGTTTAAATTGTTTTAAAACTTCTTCATCTAATAATTTGAAGCAAGTTGAAATATCGTTTTCCGACAAAAATTTTCCTATAAATGGTTCGTATAAAACCTTTAAAGTTTCGTGAATTATAGTTCCTAAAGTATTTAGAGCAATATTTTCCTCGACTTCCTCGACTTCGCGAATGCGTAATATTTTTTGGAAATAAAACTGAATTGGATTTCGAATATAACTCGTTAATGCCGATGGCGAAAAACCAATTTCTGCAATTTCTTTCAATCGCAGCATCACGCTTTCGGATTTTGGAATTACCATTGGCTGATAAGCAATTTCGGGTAAAACGGCATTATAAATTTCGTGCGTTAAAGTGTGATTGGATTGCTTTTCGACTTCGAGTTGAGTTATAAATCTGGATTTTTCGCCGCCATCAAGACCTTCGCTTTCGGTGTTGTACAACAAGAAAATATTCTTGGCTCGTTGCAACAAATGGTAAAAATGATAAGTATAAATCGCGTCTTTTTCCTTGTAGGTTGGCAATCCCAATTCGCGTTTTACATCATACGGAATAAAGGAATTCATGGATTTTCCTGCGGGAAATTTGCCTTCATTCATGGAGGTTACAATTACTGTTTCGAAATCGAGAACGCGACTTTCCAGAACGCCCATGATTTGTAAGCCGTTTAGTGGTTCGCCCTCAAAGGAAACTTCCGCCAAGTCGATTACTTGTTTGTAAATGGCGTGCAACGTTTCGATTTTATCGATATGAGTATGTTGCGAATAGTAATTTATTAATTTATTAATGACTTTAAAGATAGAAAAAACAAATGCTTTTGTAATTTTTTCTTCTTCGTTGTCGTTACTCAAATTTTGCTTTATATTTTGCAATAAACTTGATAGGGTTTCGAGCACTTTTATCGAACCATTCTCCCATTTATTGAATAATAAATCGAATAAATTACTAGGGTTTTGGTTGAGTTCTAATAATTTTTTTTGAGTTATAAACGTGTAATTATTCTGATTGATAATGTGAACTAAACCGCTCGTTTTAGCGTAAGGCTCGACCAATGGATGAGTAAGAATGTCCAAAACATCTTTGTAATAAAACACATAATTATTAGCATTTCGAGAGAGTGCATTGGTATGCATTTTGAATAATTTGGCTATCAAAATTTGCGCTGGATTGTTCTTTCCGGAATATCCCATTGTAATGTTTAGCGCGCCTACCGATGCTGGCAAAGCATACAAAAGTGGGACTAATAAGTTTTCTTCGCCCAGAACTATGGCAACATTATTGAGGTTTGAATTTGGATTAGAATCAATTAAATTATCGATAATACTTCCTGCAATTTTGGCTTGACCAATGGTTTTTGGGGTTCCAATTACTTGAATGTTTTTGGTTTTCGAAAAATCATCAACAATCCACTCAAATGGATTTGATTTGTAATGTTTCCAGGTTTCTTTAAATCTACGAATAAATAGACCTGCGTCGTGATATGGATCGTTTAGAAAAGCTTGATCTGAATCCCAAAATATTTTGGCTTTATCGATTGAGATTAGTTGCTGAATGATTTTTTCTTCGGCAGCATTTAAAGCATTAAATCCTGCAAACAAATAATTTTTGGTTTGAATAGTTTTAGAAAAAACATCAAGATTGTTTACTGCTTCGCGATAAATTAATCCTTGATAACCAATTCCTTTTTTATATAAATGTTCATATAACGATTTGTAGTAATGTGGTAGGATTTTCCAAAAATCGATATATTTTTCTAATAACGGAGTTTTATTTTCGACTTCGATTCCCCATTTTTTTATGTCTTCGATGTCTTTTAGATACGTTAATACGTGATTTGGGTCTAAAAGATATCTGTCAATTTCGTTGAAATCTTGTAAAAGTGTTTTGGCCCAATTGGCAAAAAGCTCAAATTCTTGCTGATTTTTTTTATCGGTTATTGATAAGTATACTTCGTAAAATTCGAACAATAATTCTATTGGATCTATTGTTCTAATGTTTGAGATGTCTTGAATAAAATCCTCTATAGATATTATTTCTGGCGAAAGGATATTATTATCGACTTGTTTTTTTAGTGCTTCGATCAAGAATATTTTAGCGCGCTTGTTTGGCAGTACAACAATTGTGTTAGATAAATTATCGTTATAATTGTTTAGTAATACAGTCGCTATTTTATCTAAAAAAGAAGTATTTGTCATTTTATAAATATAAAAAAAACGCCCCGATAAATCGAGGCGTTTTCTGAAAATATTTTAAGAAAATTAGTTAGCTAATTTTACTTCAACTCTTCTGTTGTTAGCTTTTCCAGCTTTAGTTTTGTTAGAAGCGATTGGTTTGCTTTCACCGTAACCTGTAGAGGTTAATCTGTTTGCAGCAATTCCGTTTTCTACTAAATAATTAACTACAGCTGCAGCTCTATTTTTAGATAAAGTTAAGTTAGATGCATCTTTACCATCACTATCTGTGTGTCCTTCGATACTGAAGTTAGCAGATGGATATTCTTTCAAGATTGCAGTAATTGATTGCAATACTGGGTAAGTTTGTTTTTGGAAAGAAGATTTTGCAGTGTCAAACAAGATAGTTTTAGCATAGTCATTCAATTTTTTCATAACTGAATCATCTACTTCAGGACATCCGTTGTTAGCAACAGTTCCTTTTACATCTGGACATTTGTCATCTTTGTCATATACTCCGTCTCCGTCAGTATCTGGCCAAGGACAACCTGCATTTTCTTTTGGTCCGTTTACTGTAGGACATTTGTCATCTTTATCAGCAACTCCATCGCCATCAGCATCTGGACATCCGTTTAAAGTTTTCAAACCTGCAACTTCTGGACAAGAGTCATCTTTGTCTGCTACTCCGTCTCCGTCAGTATCAGGACAACCTTGGAATTCAGCTAAACCAGCAACTTCTGGACAAGAATCTTCTTTATCGATGATTTTGTCTCCATCAGTATCAGGACAACCTTTGAATTCTTTAGTTCCAGCTACGTCTGGACAAGCGTCGTCTTTGTCATATATTCCGTCTCCGTCAGTATCTTTTCCTCCAAATTTGAAGATAAGACCTGCAAAGTGTTGCATGTGAGCTGGCAAGTTATCAGCCATTCCTCTGTTTGCAGTATCGTCAAATGAATGTTTGTAAGAAGAGCTTAAAGAGATACCTACCATTTCTGATAACCAAATATTTAAACCTAAACCTCCGTTTACAGTTCCACCTTTTGCGTTATCACCTAACCAAGTGTAACCTCCACCAACGTGTGCAGATGGCTCAATAGTTTTCCAACCCAATAGGTTAGCAAAGCTATATTTAATAACTCCATCAGCAGCATAATAGTTTAAATCTCCAGGATTAACAACTGCATAATTTGCAGCTTTAGGAGCAACAAATTTTGAAATTTTGTTTACTGATCCAGTAACTCCAAATGAGAAACCACTTCCTACGTATTTAGATACGTTTAGGTAAGATACTGAGGGAATAATGTTCCAGTTTTTACCAGCATTGAAATACTGAGAAAATTGATCCTCGATTTTAGAAGCAGCACTAACTCTAGTGTCTACTGCATTCGCTCCAAAGGTAATTGCCCATGGGTTGTTACTGTCTTGTGCTTGTGAACTTAGTCCGACAAACAATAATACAACAGTAAGTAATTTGATAAGATGTTTCATACTTAAATTTTTGTTAGATTACAATAGTTTATGAAGCAAAAGTAATACGTAATTTTTTAACTACAAAATGAAACGTTAAAAAAAAATTATAAAAAACGTTAAAAATATGAATTATATAACTTTTAATGCTTGTCCGACTTCAATAAATGCCTGAATTGCCTTGTCTAAATGCGCCTTCGAATGCGCTGCCGATAATTGTACTCTAATCCTTGCTTTATCCTTTGGAACGACTGGAAAAAAGAAACCAATCACGTAAATTCCCTTTTTTAACAGTTCATTAGCCATGTTTTGTGACAATTTTGCATCATAAAGCATTACTGGAACTATTGCGGAATCTCCATCAATAATGTCAAAACCTGCTTTTTTCATCCCATCTTTGAAATAATTGGTGTTCCATTCCAATTTATCCCTTAATGATGTATCTTTTTCTAATAATTCAAACACTTTTATAGAAGCACCAACAATTGCTGGAGCTAATGAGTTTGAAAATAAATACGGTCTTGAACGCTGACGCAATAATTCGATAATTTCTTTTTTGGCAGTTGTATAACCTCCCATTGCGCCACCAAGTGCTTTTCCTAGCGTTCCTGTAATGATATCTACTCTTCCCATTACGCCTTTTGCCTCGGGCGTTCCTTTTCCTGTTGCGCCAATAAATCCCGCAGCGTGACACTCATCGACCATTACTAATGCATCGTATTTATCTGCAAGATCACAGATTTTGTCTAAAGGAGCAACAAGTCCATCCATAGAGAAAACGCCATCGGTTACGATTAACTTAAAACGAGTTCCTTTTTCGGTTGCATCGATTAATTGTTTTTCTAGATCTTCCATATTGGAATTTTCGTAGCGATAACGGGCTGCTTTACACAAACGAACACCGTCAATAATCGAAGCATGGTTTAATGAATCCGAAATGATACAATCCAACTCGCCTAATAATGGTTCGAAAATTCCACCATTGGCATCAAAAGCGGCTGCGTACAAAATCGTGTCTTCGGTTCCGTAAAACTCTGCAATTTTGCGCTCTAAAGTTTTATGAATATCCTGAGTTCCGCAAATAAACCGAACCGATGACATTCCGAAACCGTGAGAATCCAACGCATCTTTTGCAGCTTGAACTACTTCTGGATGAGAGGAAAGTCCAAGATAATTATTGGCACAAAAATTAAGAACCGTTTCCCCATTTACAGTAATTTCTGCTCCTTGTGGCGATGTGATTATTCTTTCTGATTTGAAAATTCCGTTGTCCTCAATGGTTTGAAGTTCGGATTGTAAGTGTTGTTGGATTTTTCCGTACATATTATTTTAATTTCTATTGTTTAAAAGTTTCAGGTTGTGTAATTCTATATTTGTTACAAATTTACAACTTCAATTTGTTCTCCTATATATATGAGTGATTTTTTTACCACTTTATAACCCATTTTTTCAATTGCGTTTTGATAATTTTCCAGTTGCAACTTGTATTTGGGTTGATGAACGCCCGTTTTGTAATCCAAAAGATAAACTTCTTTGTTT
This sequence comes from Bacteroidota bacterium, assembly GCA_043783485.1. Lineage (GTDB taxonomy): Bacteria > Bacteroidota > Bacteroidia > Flavobacteriales > Flavobacteriaceae > Flavobacterium. Next base: position 8,502 of record JAYVZI010000052.1, on the reverse strand, counting down.
TTAGTCAAAACCATTCGGTCGGGTTTTATGGTTGTGCCTTCTTTTTGAATAATGGTTTGCTCGTTCAAAACCTCGTTTCCTTCCTCAAAACATTCCGAAAGTTCCGAATGATTTACAATTTCCTGAATCGTTTTATAAACTATTTCCTTGTGATTAAAAGTAATTAATCCGTTTTCTATGGCTTTTGTAATGGCTAAATCGACATCGGTTTTGGTTTTTACAAAAGATAAAATTTCGTGAATTATATTTCCGTATTCTATCGCTTCTTGCTGATGCGTTCCCCACATTAATGATTCTCGTTGTGCAATTTTAATGTTTTTTGGATCTAAAATTTCCGAAACCAACGGAATTATTTTCGATGTATCAATGTGTTTCTCTTTTGATGAAAGTTTGGTTGGACTTCCAAATTCGTACTCTAATTTATTTTCATCAAATAAATGATTGTTTATTGAATATTTTATAAAAAACGAAGCCATATTACTCGGATATTCTCCATCTTTTCGGGGTTTTAAATTTTGGGAAATAATATACAATTGCTCTTCGGAACGAGTTAAAGCCACGTATAAAACATTAATATTATCCAATAATTCTTCTTGCTTTTTCTGATCATAAACCACTTTTGCATCATCTCCAAAACCTTCAACTGCACTAGAATTGTCTATTAGCACTTTTGGTAAACCAATATCTTCTTCATCAGCATTGAGCCATAATTTGTTTTTTGGACTTCGGCTGTAATCTTCCTCTGCAAAAGGCATAATCACCACAGGAAATTCCAATCCTTTCGATTTATGAATGGTCATAATCCGGACGGCATTGGTTCCTTCGGGCGACGGAATACTGAATTTATCAGCATTTTTATCCCAATAATTCAAAAAATCCGAAATTCCTGCTTGATTGCGAATGTCTCGTTCTAGAACAATATCGAGAAAATATTGAACGTACGAATTACTGTTTTTTGGACTCAAAAACTTTGAGATAATAACCTCAACAGCTTCAAACAATGATTTTTTTTTAATGTTTTGAAAAGACAAATTTACATCGAAACTCTCGAGCCAATTTTCAAATTCGTTTTCTTTTGTAAAAGACATTCCTTGTGCAATAAAATCGTGAATTGGCATTTTGTCCTGACTGTTTTGCGCCAAATATTCTAAAAAATTAGCTTTGGCTTCAAGATCGGAACTGTTTTTGAGATATTTTAATAAATGAATAATCAATCTAACTTCCGTAGCGTTTGCAATCATTAAGGTTTCCGATGATAACAGCGGAATTTTTTGCTCCGTTAAATAATTTGCAATTGCAATTCCTTGGCTTCGTTTTCGGGAAAGAATAACAATATCTTTGTATTCAAAACCTTGTTTTAGCACTTTTTGAATGGTATTTAAAGTGGCTAAAACATACATTTCGGTTTTGTCCAAAACGTCATCATCATCGTCATCGGTTTTTTCTAAAATGGGAAGAAATGATATATTTACGTAACCTCCCGTTTTGTTATTAGATTTTTGATGACTATGATTTTTGTACAGATTTTTGTAATCTGCATTTTTGAATTCTGATGATAAAAGCTTGAAAAAATCATTATTAAAATCGATGATTTGCGAATAACTTCTGTAATTTTTGTCCAGATGTTCAAGAACTTTTTCGGGATTATTGAACGGATTTTTAGTCTTACTCAACTCGATAAATTGCTCGGCTTTTCCGCCTCGCCAACGATAAATGGATTGTTTTGGATCGCCAACAATCATCAAAGTTCCTTTTTCGCCATCAATTTCGCTAGATGTTGCGTTGTCGATGAGCGGAATGAGGTTTTGCCATTGCATTTCGGACGTGTCCTGAAATTCGTCTATAAAAAAATGACGGTAACGTTCGCCTAATCTTTCGTAAATGAACGGCGCTGGCTGATTTTGAATCTCCCGATGAATTATAGAATTAAATTCTGCAATAGAAAGTACGTTTTGCTCTTCTTGAATTTTTGCCAGTTCGTTACTAACGGTATTGAGCAACGAAAGTGGTGTAATGTTTTTTAAGAATGCTTTGTAGAAATCTCGTTTTTCAAATTTTTTATAAATCCTATCTAAAAATTGCAATAAATCGGGAATTATGTTCTCTATAATTGCGCCATCTTTTGCGGTTTTGTTGATTTTTATATCCTCAAATTCGTGATAGGTTTTGTTTTTTGGATTGAATTTTCCGTCAGCAATACTTTGCAAATGTTTTGGAAAATAACCTCCAGAAAACGATTTTAAATCAATTCCGTTTTTTTCGATTAATGATAACGTTTCGGTTGCGAGATTTTCGTTTTCTTTTTCTAAAACTTGGCAAGCTTTGGCCAATTTGGTTTTGATTTCGACAAAATCTTCAATTTTTTTGTCTTGAAAATGCGTTATTTCTTCCCGATTGTTTTCGTTTAAGACTAATCTTCCTGTTTCCAGAATTTCGCGAGAAATATCCCAAGATTTGTCGTCATCGGTTTTTTCCATCGTAAAATCGATGAGCAATTTGGTTAGCGTTTCGTCCTCGCCTGCTTGCGCAATAATAGCATCTACAGCTTCTACTAGCAAATTTTCGGTATCTAAAGTAACCTCAAAAGTCATTGGTAAACCTAAATCGTGGGCAAAAGCCCGAATGACTTTGTGTGTAAATTTATCGATTGTCGAAATATCAAAAGCCGCATAATTATGAATAATATGCTTGATGATTTGCTGGGATTTAGTTTTGATTTGAGCAATAGAAAGTTTGGTTTCTTGAGCCAAATCCAGCATTAATTCCTGTGCTTTTGGGGTTGGTTCATCCTTGGCAAATTCGGATAAGCTTCCTACAATTCGGGATTTCATTTCGTGAACCGCTTTGTTGGTAAATGTTATGGCGAGTATGTTGCGATACGCATCGTTTTTTTTGGCAACTAGAATAATTTTTAGATATTCTTTGACCAGTGCATAGGTTTTTCCGGAACCAGCAGATGCGTCGTATATGGAGAATGATGGTCTTTGCATTTTAAATTTTGATTAACGAATTAGGTTTAAATTAGCAAATACCCTAGCCCTGATAGAAGGGAAAATCCTCCCGATTTTTTTCGGGAGATTTGGAATGATAGCAGGAAATAGCTCCTGAAAATTATATAATTCCTATTTTAATAAAATAATAACTCGCGTTTTTTTCAATTCCAAAGTTAATTGTTTAAATTTGATTTTTATATTTATAAATCATTAAAAACTGAAATATTATGGCTTTTGAATTACCAAAATTACCTTATGCTTACGATGCATTGGAACCACATATTGATGCTAGAACAATGGAAATCCACCATTCTAAACATCATAACGCTTATACTACTAACCTAAATGCTGCGATTGTTGGCACGGATATGGAAGGTAAAACGATTGAGAATATTTTGATTAATCTTGATATGAAAAATGCCGCAGTTAGAAATAATGGTGGAGGTTTTTACAATCATAATTTGTTTTGGACAGTGATGTCGCCAGACGGTGGCGGACTGCCAAGTGGTGATTTAGCCGATGCGATTGAGAAAGATTTTGGAACTTTTGAGGAATTTAAAGCGCGATTTGCAAAAGCTGGTGCTACACAATTTGGGTCTGGTTGGGCTTGGCTTTGTGTGCATAAAGGCGGAAAGCTGGATGTTTGCGGAACTCCAAATCAAGACAATCCGTTAATGCCTGCTGTGGGATGCGGCGGAACGCCAATTCTTGGGATGGATGTTTGGGAGCATGCTTATTATTTGCATTACCAAAACAGAAGACCTGATTATATTGAAGCTTTTTTTAATGTGATTAATTGGACTGAGGTTTCGAGAAGATTTGCTTTGGAGAAATAGTTTTTCGAGAAAATAGATTTAGATCATAGACGGATGGGCTTTTTTGAAAGTTTGTTTGTCTATTTTTTTTGAGTTTGTTGCAATAAAAAAGGTGAAATTTCTTTCACCTTTTTTGCCCCAAATCTACCATAACTTAACCTACTTATGTAATGGTTTAGTAAATATATAATAAGATGTTTTGTGAATGAAAAAAAATCGTTGAAATGTAAGAAAACTCGTTGAGATGTAAATTTTGTGTTTTTTTCTAGATTTGATGAAAATAAAAAAGGTGAAATCTCTTTCACCTTTTTTGCCCCAAATCTACCACAAACTTAACCTACTAATATTATGGTGACACAAACATATTGCAAGTGCTTGTTGTTGCGAAATAAATCTGTTGAAATGCGATAATAATCGTTGAAATGCGTTTTTCGATTTTTTTAATACGCTCTAGCGTCTTTTCCTTCATAAAAATTCATGAATGCTCGGTTTACTACACGGTTTCCGCCTGGTGTTGGATAATCGCCAGTAAAATACCAATCGCCTAAATGGTTTGGGCAAGCTATGTGAAGATTATCGACGGTTTGAAAAATAATTTTAACTTTTGCATTTACGGTTTCCGATGTTAGCATTTCGGCAATTTTATCTGAAATTTCTTGAGGTTTAAACGGCGCATAAATCTCGGTTACAAAATTTACAACTTCGTTATCCTTCATGTTTTCCTGAAGTTTGCATTTGGCGTAAACTTGGTCTACAATATGATATAGATTTCTTTCTTTTAGTAATTCTAATGCAGCCTTAAACGCCACTAAACCCTCGAGCTTTGCCATATCAATTCCGTAGCAATCTGGGTATCTGATTTGTGGTGCTGACGAAACGATTATTATACTTTTTGGTTTTAGTCGATCCATCATTTTGATGATACTCATTTTTAGAGTCGTTCCTCTAACAATACTATCGTCTATAATTACAAGATTATCTGTTGGTTTGATTACGCCGTACGTCACATCGTAAACGTGTGCAACAAGATCATCACGACTACTGTCTTCGGTTATGAAAGTCCTAAGTTTGGCATCTTTTATAGCTACTTTTTCGGTTCGGATTTTTACAGACAGTAAATCTTGAAGTTTTTCGGCACTCAAGGTTTCTTTGTTTTCCAGAATTACTGCAATTTTTCTTTGATTTAAAAAATCCTGAGCTGCCTCGACCATTCCGTAAAACGAGGTTTCTGCAGTATTGGGAATATAGGAAAAAACGGTATTGTCCGTATCGTTATCAATTGCATTTAGAACTGCTGGTAAAATTAGTTTTCCGAGTTCTTTTCGTTCCTGATAAATTTCGGCATCTGAACCTCTAGAAAAGTAAATTCTTTCGAAAGAACAAGATTTTTTTATAGTTGGCGGAAGAATATTTTCCTCGGTAACTTTTCCGTTTTTCTTGACAATTAATGCGTTTCCTGGTTGCAGTTCTTGAACTTTGTTAAAATCAACATTAAAAACCGTTTGAATTACTGGTCTTTCCGATGCCACAACTACAATTTCGTCGTCCTGATAATAATATGCTGGTCTAATTCCCGCTGGATCTCTAAATACAAATCCGTCTCCATGACCCAACAATCCTGCCATTGCATAACCACCATCAAGATTTTTTGATGCTTTTTTTAGAATTTTTACGATATCTAGTTTTTCTGCGATTATTGGTGATGCTTCTCTTTTTGATATTCCGTTTACTTTGCATTCTTGGTACAAATCGGTTACTTCTTCGTCGAGAAAATGTCCGATTTTTTCCATAATTGTAACGGTATCGGCCATTTCTTTTGGATGTTGCCCTAGTTCTATCAAACTATTAAAAAGCTCTGTAACATTGGTCATGTTAAAGTTCCCTGCCAAAAGTAAATTTCTGTGCATCCAATTATTTTGACGCAAAAACGGATGTACACTTTCGATGCTGTTTTTTCCGAAAGTTCCGTAACGTACATGACCTAGAAATAATTCGCCTAGATAAGGAATATTGGCTTTTTGAGCCGCAACATCATCTGCATACTCGGGATGCAAAGTCATTTCGTCATTGATACGGGAATTTATTTGTGCAAAAACATCCTGAATGGGTTGCGCCTCGTTAGATCGGACTCTGGAAATGTATCTTTCGCCTGGTGCTACATCTAGTTTTATAGATGCAAATCCCGCTCCATCTTGTCCACGATTGTGCTGTTTTTCCATGAGCAAATACATTTTTTGTATGCCATAGAAAGCGGTACCGTATTTTTCTTTATAAAATTCTAGCGGTTTGAGTAGTCTTAGAAATGCAATTCCGCATTCGTGTTTTATGCTGTCGCTCATTTTTAAATTCTTTTACTACAGATTTTGAATCCGTAATGTTTTAAACAAAAAACGCCCCGAAATTTCGAGGCGCATTTGTTTGTTATAATTCGATGTCGTATTGTGTTAAAGATTTGAATTGTTTTAGTCTGGAAACAACTTCCTCTTTTTTCAAGTCTTGCATTCTTTCTGTTCCGAATTTTTCGACACAAAACGAAGCTAAGTTTGATCCGTGGATTATGGCGTTTTTCATATTATCAAACGAAACATTTTCCGACTGTGTTAGATATCCTGCAAATCCTCCAGCAAATGTGTCTCCGGCTCCTGTTGGATCAAAAACTTCTTCGATTGGTAATGCTGGTGCAAAGAAAACTTCTTTTTCATGAAAAATTAACGCGCCGTGTTCTCCTTTTTTTATCACTACGTATTTAGGACCCATTGTTTGGATTTTAGCAGCAGCTTTTACTAAGGAATATTCTCCAGATAATTGGCGTGCTTCCTCATCATTTATGGTAATAACATCTACGCGTTTGATCACGTCGAGTAATTCTGGTAATGCGCAATCCATCCAAAAATTCATAGTATCTAGAACTACTAATTTTGGTTTGGTTTCCATCTGATTCAAAACTCCAGATTGAACTATTGGGTGCAAGTTTCCTAGCATAACCACATCGGCATTTTTGAAATCCTGTGGTACAATTGGGTTAAAATCCGCCAAAACATTTAGCTCTGTTGCCAATGTATCGCGCGAATTCATATCGTTATGATATTTCCCGGACCAGAAAAAGGTTTTTCCACCTTTTACAATTTCAATTCCAGAAATATCTATATTTTTAGAGGTCAATAAATCTAAATGCTCTTGTGGAAAATCTTCTCCAACTACGGAAACTATTCCAGATTTTAAATTAAAATTCGAAGCCGAAAGCCCAATATAAGTAGCTGCTCCACCAAGAATTTTATCTGTTTTCCCGAAAGGAGTTTCAATAGCGTCGAAAGCAACTGTTCCAACAATCAATAATTTATTCATTATATAAGTATCAAATTAGGGTACAAAGATAGTTTATAAGTTGCAGAGTTGCAAAAATTGGAACTTGGAAAGTTTTACAAAAGTTTCTTTTCTTCGTTTTCATAAAAAGCATCGACGGAAAGTTCTTTTTGTCCAGATGCATAAACCGCCAATTCATCGCAGCGCTCGTTTTGAGGATGATTGTTGTGCCCTTTTATCCATTTAAAATCGACTTTATGTTTTCTGTAAATTTTAAGGAACCGTTTCCATAAATCGGAATTTTTACGATCTACAAAGCCTTTTTTCTCCCAACCCAAAACCCATTTTTTTTCGACCGAATCAACCACATATTTAGAATCCGAAATGACCAAAACTTTCATATTTGTCGATTTTAGTTTTTCGAGACCAACAATTACTGCTAATAATTCCATTCGGTTATTGGTTGTGTGTCTAAAACCTTCGTAAAACTCCTTTTTATGCGGCGTTCCAACTAGTTCCATGACTACGCCATAACCACCGTTTCCGGGATTTCCTTTGGCTGCTCCATCGGTATATATGTGAACTTCGTGACTCAATTTATATTATTTTGTAAGTAGTTTTTCTATTTCTTTAGGAAAATGTTCCATTTCTAATTCGTGAATTTTTTCGGCAATTTCTTCTGGAGTTTTGCAGTTTTCGATATTAATGCTTTTTTGAAAAATTATTTTGCCTTCATCGTAATTCTCGTTTACATAATGAATGGTAATTCCGGTTTCTTTTTCCTTATTTTCCAAAATTGCTTTGTGCACATTCATGCCATACATTCCTTTTCCACCATAATTAGGCAGCAATGCTGGATGAATATTTATAATTTTGTTTGGATAATTTTTGATGATATTTTCGGGGAATTGCAACAAAAAACCAGCAAGAACTATTAAATCTGGCTTTAAAGCAATTAATTTTTGTAGGATTTTACTTGATTTTAAATCTTCTTTCGAAAAAACTTCAGTCGGAACATCAAGATTTTTTGCCTTTTCGAGAACTTTGGCACTAGGATTGTTAGTAAAAATCCCGACTACGTTTCCTTGACTTCTTTTTTTGAAATGTAATACGATGTTTTCGGCATTAGAACCTTGTCCAGAAGCGAATATTACTATTTTTTTCATTTATTCAGCAATTATTATTGCACAAAAAAAAGCATAATAAATGATATTAAATAAAAATAAGTCGTCTTTGTGAAATAATTTTTTTAAATTCGTGGTCATATTTATTAACTAAAATGTTGTTTTAAAATAAAGTTTTTTATTTTTGCCAACAAATTAAATTTAAAATTAAAGATTATGTCAGACATTGCATCAAGAGTAAAAGCGATTATCGTAGACAAATTAGGC
>JAYVZI010000051.1:0-57763 GCA_043783485.1 Bacteroidota bacterium | reverse complement strand
TGGAAATTTCGTTAGAAGGAAGTGTGGGGTAACAATAAATTTTAAACTAAATAGTTATGGATATAGTTTTAAAAAATGTAAAGAAAAAAGATTTTCCAGTATTGAAAACATTGGCAAAATCATTGGGTTTTGAAATTGAAAAAGAAGAAAAACCATATAATCCAGAATTTGTAAAAGAAATTTTAGATGCTGAACAAAGTATCAAAGATGGAAAAGGTGTAAGAATCAAATTGGAAGATTTGTGGAAGTAATTTATTCTGAAAAAGCCGAGAAGGATAGAGAATATTGGAAAAAATCTGGTAATAAATTATAATGAATAAAATTACTGCTTTAATCGAAGATATTCAACTTCATCCCTTCGAAGGAATTGGAAAACCAGAACCTTTAAAATACCAACTTACAGGAAAATGGTCAAGGAGAATCAATCAAGAACACAGAATTATTTATAAAGTTACTGAAGAAAACACAATCGAAATATTAGATATTTTGTCATTAAAAGGACATTACGAATAAACAAAAATAAATGTTACAAATAAAAAACCTTCACGCCACAATTGGCGATAAAGAAATCCTAAAAGGAATCAATCTCGAAATAAAAGCAGGAGAAATTCACGCTATAATGGGACCAAATGGCGCAGGAAAATCGACTCTAGCATCGATAATTGCTGGAAACGAAAACTACGAAGTAACCGATGGTGAAATTTTATTAGAAAACGAAGATATTTCTGAATTAGCACCAGAAGAACGCGCTCACAAAGGCGTTTTCTTGTCGTTTCAATATCCAGTCGAAATTCCTGGAGTTTCGGTAACCAATTTCATGCGAGCTTCCATAAACGAAAGCAGAAAAGCCCAAGGAAAAGATGAAATGCCAGCAAGCGAAATGCTAAAATTGATTCGTGAAAAATCAGAATTATTAGAAATTGACCGTAAATTTCTTTCTCGATCGTTAAACGAAGGATTTTCTGGTGGCGAGAAAAAACGTAACGAAATTTTTCAAATGGCAATGCTTGAACCAAAAATCGCAATTCTTGACGAAACCGATTCTGGTCTTGATATTGATGCTTTGAGAATCGTTGCCAATGGTGTCAATAAACTAAAAAACGAAAACAATGCCGTTTTGGTAATCACACATTATCAAAGGCTTTTGGATTATATTATTCCAGATTTTGTTCACGTTTTAATGGATGGAAAAATCGTAAAATCAGGCGGAAAAGAATTGGCGTACGAACTTGAAGAAAAAGGTTACGATTGGATTAAGGCAGAAAATTAGTTGGCAGATTTCAGTTAGCAGTTTCCAGAAACTCATAACTTACAACGCACAACTCATAACAATATAACAATGTTAAAAGAAAAATTACTATCGTCTTTTATGGCTTTCGAAGAAAAAATCGATGTAACATCGGCGTTACACGACATTCGAACTTCGGCTTTAAAAAACTTTGAAAATAAAGGTTTCCCGACCAAAAAAGAGGAAGCTTGGAAATATACTTCACTAAATTCAATCTTGAAAAATGATTTTTCGGTTTTTCCAAAAAACGAAACTTTAATAGAGTTTTCGGATGTAAAAAAATATTTTTTGCATGAAATAGATACTTATAAAGTTGTTTTTATCGACGGGGTTTTTAGTTCGTTTTTATCATCAACAAGTCACGATGGATTGGATATTTGCCTAATGTCATCGGCATTGAACAAGCCAAAATACAAGATGGTAATTGATACCTATTTTAATCAAATTGCCAGCAAAGACGAGAGTTTAACATCATTAAACACCGCTTTTGCCAACGAAGGAGCTTATATAAATATTCCAAAAAGTAAAGTAGTCGAAAAACCAATCGAGATTATGTATTTCTCTACAGGATCCGAAGCAGCACTTTTGGTACAACCTCGAAATTTGGTTATTGTAAATGAAAATGCACACGTTCAAATCATCGAAAGACATCAAAGTTTGAACGAAAATGCAACATTAACCAATTCTGTTACCGAGATTTTTGCCCAAAAACGTGCAATTGTCGATTTTTACAAAATTCAAAACGACAACCTCGATGCAAATTTAATAAACAATACTTACGTTTCTCAAAAACAAGAAAGTACGGTTTCTGTAAACACCTTTTCTTTTGGAGGAAATTTGACCAGAAATAACTTGAATTTTTATCATTTTGGAGAACATATTGTAAGCAATCTCAACGGAATTACCATTATTGGCGAATCGCAACACGTGGATCATTACACATTAGTGCAACACGCCACACCAAACTGCGAAAGCCATCAAGATTATAAAGGAATATTCTCTGACAAAGCAGTTGGGGTTTTCAACGGTAAAATTTTTGTTGAAAAAGAAGCCCAAAAAACCAATGCATTCCAGAAAAGTAATAACATTTTATTGAGCGATAAAGCAACAATTAATGCAAAACCGCAACTCGAAATTTTTGCAGATGATGTAAAATGTTCTCACGGTTGCACCATCGGTCAGCTCGACGAAAGCGCCATGTTTTATATGCAACAACGCGGAATTCCTAAAAAAGAAGCCAAAGCATTACTAATGTATGCTTTCTCGAATGCGGTTATAGAAAGCATCAAAATCCCTGAATTGAAACAACGAATCACAAAGATTATTGCGACTAAGTTGGGCGTTAAAATTGGATTTGAGTTGTAAATATTCATTTAAAATAAAAAAAACCTGTAAAAATTAAATTTTACAGGTTTTTTTATTTTTATTTCACACTTCCCAAAATATCTCGAAGTAATCCATTAAAATCAAATCCGTCTTTTTCTTCTTTTAATCCCATGCGAACAATAACCATTTCGTGGGATGGAATTATAAAAATGATTTGACCTTGGTAACCATTGCAGGAAAAAATGTCTTTTGGCGCATCTGGATATCTTCCGCCGGCATTAAGCCAAAAATGCGCGCCATAATCGCCATTGGATCCATTTGTGGGAGTTGCAGCATATTTTACCCAACTTTCTTCCAAAATTTGTTCACCATTCCAATTGCCTTTGTGTAAATACAGTAATCCAAATTTAGACCAATCCCTTGTAGTTGCCCAGCCGTAGGAAGATCCTACATAATTTCCGGCCATATCCGTTTCTATAACCATAGAGTTCATGCCAATTTTATCTATCAACTCAGAATACCAAAAATCCAGATATTCTTGATGGGTTTTGAATTGATTTCTTAATATTCCAGAAAGTAAATTTGTAGTTCCAGAGGAATAATTCCAATGTGAGTTGGGTTTGAATTTTGCAGGCTTTAATTTTTGAGTTTCGCTCATGTTTTCTGCTTGAAAAAGCATTTGTGTTGCATCACAAATTTTATCATATTTCTCCTCCCATTCTAGTCCAGAATTCATTTGCAGCAAATCATTTATAGTAATTTTTTTTCGGGAATCATTTTGCCATTCGGGAATTGGAGCGGGCTTATAAATGTTTAATTTCCCTTGTTTTTCTAGAATTCCAAACATAGCACTTGTAATACTTTTGGTCATAGACCAGCCAAGAATTTTAGAGTTTTTATTGAAGTCTGGATCGTATTTTTCGGCAATAATTTTGTCTTTATAAATTACTAAAACAGATCTTGTTCTTTTGTTTTTATCGCCAGATTTATCAAAGGCATTTGCAACGGCGGCGTTTAATTTTGAATAATTAATGTTAGAAAAAACAGTGTCTTTTTGCTCTACATTTCCATAAGGAAAGGGCAAATTATTGTTGGCTTTTGCTCTTTTTGGCACTTCATAGGGTTTAGAAACATCAAAATCATCGTTTATTAGCATAGCTCCCAAACCTTCTCTATAAATAGCTTTTCGCTCTTTTAGGCCATAAACCGATGAGGTTACATATTTTTCGGCATCATTAATTTTGTTTTTTGCCAAATCTATAAGCTTTATATCATTGTCGGTTTTCTCAATTAATGATTTGGATCTATGATCTATAAAATGTCCCGATGCAATACTTTTTGCCGAAAATCCCGAAATTAAATCCAGTTTAGGATAAGTTTTAAATCCAGAATAAACAATAGTTACCAAAAGCAGTAAGCCCAAAAATCTAAAAACTTTTTTCATAAAGGAAAAATTTATAACTAATGGCAAGTTAATAAAAATTAACTTATCAAACACTTAAGAAAAAACCAACTTCTACGAGCCCAAAAGCCGTACATGGTTTAAAAACATTAAAAATTTATTAACTAATGTTTTATCAAAATCTAAAGCAATTGTATTACTTTTGTATTTAGAATTTTTCTAAATAACTATGCTAGACATTAATAAAATAAGAGCCGATTTTCCAATTCTTATTCAAAAAGTAAACGGAAAACCATTGGTTTATTTCGATAACGGAGCCACATCGCAAAAACCACAAGTTGTAATAGACGCGATCTCTAAATATTATCAGGAAATAAATGCCAATATTCATCGTGGAGTTCACACTTTGAGCCAATTAGCAACTAATGCTTATGAGGTTTCGCGCGGGAAACTGCAAGCTCACATTAACGCAAAATATCCTCACGAGGTTATTTTTACATCGGGAACTACACATTCCATAAATATTATTGCAAACGGTTTTGCTTCATTATTAAAATCTGGTGATGTAGTTTTGGTATCGGCAATGGAACATCACAGTAATATTGTGCCTTGGCAAATGTTATGCGAAAAAACTGGAGCCTTTTTGAAAGTTATTCCAATGAACCAAAACGGAGAATTAATCCTATCTGAATACGATAATTTACTTTCCGATAAGGTCAAAATTGTTGCTGTAAATCATATCTCGAATGCTTTAGGAACTGTAAATCCGATAAAGTATATGATTGACAAAGCGCATGAATTTGGCGCAGCAATTGTAATAGACGGGGCGCAAGCAGTTCCTCATCTTAAACCTAATGTTCAGGAGCTGGATTGTGATTTTTATGTTTTTTCTGGACACAAAATTTGCGGGCCAACAGGAGTAGGAATTCTTTACGGAAAAGAAGCTTGGCTCAATAAATTACCACCATATATGGGCGGAGGCGAAATGATAAAGGAAGTAACTTTCCAGAAAACTACTTATGCAGATTTGCCTCACAAATTCGAAGCTGGAACACCAAATATTGCCGACGGAATTGTGCTAGGTACTGCAATAGACTATATGAATGCTATAGGTTTCGAAAATATTCAGCAACAAGAAAACGAACTTTTAGAATACGGAACTCAAAAACTTTTGGAAATTGATGGTCTGAAAATTTTTGGAACAGCAAAGCAAAAAACATCCGTAATTTCGTTTAATATCGACGGAATTCATCCTTACGACATCGGAACGATTATAGATAAATTAGGAATTGCCGTTCGAACAGGACATCATTGTGCGCAACCCATTATGGACTTTTTCCAAATTCCAGGAACTATTAGAGCAAGTTTTGCGTTTTATAATACTAAAGAAGAAATTGATATATTTGTAAATGCTATAAAAAAAGCAAAACTAATGTTGTCTTAAAAAAAACCAAAGCCATGAAAATTCTAACCTTACTATTGTCTGTTTCTGTTTTTATTTTGAGCTGTAATTGTACCAAAAAAGCAACTACAGAAACCAAAGTTGTTTCCGAAACAAATCCAGAAAAAACCATTCTGGCCGAAAAACAAGTTAATACAGATTTGTATGAGTACACCGCAAACACACGTGGGTTTTACCGAAAAATCACTATCCAAGATCAAACAGCAACTATTGATACCGATAGAAATGGAGTACAAAAACCTACCGTTTTAAAAATTACTGATGCAGATTGGAACGAACTTCATGGATATTTTAAGGCAATCGATCTCGAAAAACTAGCCACTTTCCAAGCACCAACCGAAAAACGATTTTATGATGGAGCAGCAATTGGAGATTTAAAAGTAATTTGCATGAAAAAAGAATACAAATCCGTTAGTTTCGACGACGGTTTCCCGCCAATAGAAATTGAAAAATTTGTGAACAAAATAAATTCATTCGCAAAAAAATAAAATGAAAATAAAAGAAATACAGGACGATATTGTCAATGAGTTTGCTATGTTCGATGATTGGATGGAGCGTTATGAATACATAATTGAGTTAGGAAAAAATCTTCCGATCATAAAAGATGAATTTAAAACCGAGGACAATATCATCAAAGGTTGTCAATCCAAAGTTTGGCTAAAAGGAGAACAAACCAACGATAAAATTTTTTTCACTGCCGATAGCGATGCCATTTTAACCAAAGGAATTATTGCCATTTTGATACGTACTTTTTCTAATCAAAAAGCATCAGATATTTTAGAGGCAAAAATGGATTTTATTGACGAAATTGGTCTAAAAGAACACCTATCGCCAACAAGAGCAAATGGGTTGGTATCAATGATAAAAAATATTAGAATGTACGCTTTGGCTTTTAATTCTCAGAATTGATATAATAAAAACGAGCTTAAATTTCACGCTCTCAACAAAAAAACATGGAAGAATATAAAGACGAAATCAATCTAGGAGACAACGTAGTAAAAAAACTAAAAGGGATTTACGACCCAGAAATCCCCGTAGATATTTACGAACTCGGATTAATTTACGACGTAATGATCAACGAGGACAACGAAGTAAAAATCCTAATGACACTAACCTCGCCAAACTGCCCAGTTGCCGAAACCTTACCTCGTGAAGTGGAGGAAAAAGTAAAATCTATAGAGGAAGTAAAATCCTGCGAAGTCGAAATTACTTTTGATCCGCCATGGAGCAAGGATTTAATGAGCGAAGAAGCCAAATTAGAATTGGGAATGTTGTAAAATTTATTTAAAATTTTAGGTTTCAAGCTCTTCAACTTTAAACCTGAAACCTGAAACTTTTTTAAAATGGAAGAAATAATCAATAAAGTTGCTAATAGCGTTCTGGAAGTTTTCGATCTCGAAGATTATTATCCAAAGGGAATTCGTGCGCAAATTGATATTTCGAAATGGCTTTTGGAAGGTTTTTTACTCCGTGAAAAAGACTTTCGCGAACAACTCAAAAACCATGACTGGCAACAATACCAAGAGCAATATGTTGCCATAAATTGCTCGACAGACGCAATTGTTCCCGCTTGGGCATCAATTTTAGTTACCATTCACGTTGCTCCGTTTGCCAAAAAAATAGTTAGCGGAAATCTCGATGATCTGGAAACGGCTTTGTATCAAGAAATATTACCAACTTTAGATTTTTCTAAATATCAGGATAAACCAGTAATTCTAAAAGGTTGTTCCAAGAAACCAGTGCCCATGAGCGCCTATGTTTTTGCAGCGCAAATGTTACAACCTTTTGCCAAAAGTATTATGTATGGCGAGGCTTGCTCTGCTGTTCCGCTTTTTAAAACTTCAAAAAAATAATTGCAATTTTCAAATTGTTTGTAGTAAATTTCTACATTTTAACAGTTTTTAATATATTTGTGTATCTAATATTAAAACAAACAAAATGAAAAAATCAATACTGATAGCATCACTTTTGCTATCGATTACTTTCGCAAACGCACAACAACAAGATAAAGAACTTATCGAAAAAGCAGCAAAAGCAGCCAAACAAATAGAGGATAGCGCAACTGTAAATGGCTGGAAAAGAGCAGGAAATATTGGATTATTGTTCAATCAATCGGCTTTTAATAACGAATGGTCTGGTGGCGGAGTTTCTAGCTATGCGGGAAATCTGAATATTAATTATGACTTTAATTACAAAAAAAACGACTGGGTTTGGGATAACAAATTTTTTGCAGCTTATGGATTAACCAAAGTAAAAGGAGCAGCAAACACTACAAAAACCGACGATAGAATAGAATTAACCTCATTATTAGGCCGAAAAGCAATTGGTAATTGGTATTATTCTGCGTTTTTGAATTTCAAAACACAATTCGATTCAGGATTTGATCCAACAAGAACAGTAAAATTATCTCATTTTTTCTCGCCAGCTTATCTTCAGGTTGGACCAGGAATGCTCTGGAAAAAAAGCGATAACCTAAAGGTAAATATTGCTCCGGCAACTTCAAGATTTATTTTTGTTGATGGTCAATTCACGCAATTTGGACCGTCATTTGGGGTTGAGCAAGGAAAAACCAACAGGTTTGAGTTTGGGGCAAGCATTGCGGCTTATTACAAGCTAAACTTAATGGAAAACGTATCTATGGAAAATATCTTGAATTTATATTCTAATTATCTAGACAATCCACAAAATATAGATATAGATTATCAAATGAATTTGGTTATGAAGGTAAACAAATACATTTCTACCAACCTATCTATACAAGCCATTTATGATGATAATACAATTGGCGCATTTCAGGTTAGAGAAGTCGTTGGTTTAGGAGTAAATTACGGTTTCTAAAAATCAAATTTAACTATAAAAAAAGACCTTTAGTAAATTACTAAAGGTCTTTTTTGGTTTAATCTAAATCATCTTTTTCTATGGCGTCCTGATAATCTGGATACAAAAACTTGTTGTAAGGAAAACGAGTAATATGAATTTGCCTTACCGATTCGTAAACGCGTTCCCTAAATTCCTCAAAATTTTCCTTGTTTGTTGCCGATATAAAAATGGCGTTTTGCGCACCAACATTGCTCATCCAAGTTTGTTTCCATTCCTGTAACGTAAAGTGTTTTTTGGTTTTTTCGGTAATTAAATCATCGTGGTCAATGGTCAAATGTTTGTAAGCATCGATTTTATTAAAAACCATAATTACGGGTTTGTCATTGCTTTTTATATCTAACAAAGTTTGATTTACAGATGCAATATGATCCTCAAAATCGGGATGCGAAATATCTACAACATGCAACAGTAAATCCGCTTCACGAACCTCATCCAATGTGCTTTTGAAAGAATCTACCAATTGAGTTGGCAGTTTTCGGATAAATCCAACAGTATCTGAAAGCAGGAAAGGAAGGTTTTTTATAACCACTTTACGAACGGTTGTATCTAGGGTTGCAAAAAGTTTATTTTCTACAAAAACGTCGCTTTTTCCAACGGCATTCATTAGTGTAGATTTTCCAACATTGGTGTAACCCACAAGTGCAACACGAACCATTGCACCACGATTACCGCGTTGCACGGACATTTGCTTGTCTATAATTTTTATTTTATCTTTTAGTAAAGCAATTCTGTCGCGGACAATTCGTCGGTCGGTTTCGATCTCGGTTTCTCCAGGTCCGCGCATTCCAATTCCACCTTTTTGGCGTTCCAAGTGTGTCCACATTCCGGAAAGTCGTGGCAACAAATAAATGCACTGCGCCAATTCGACTTGAGTTCTTGCATACGATGTTTCGGCTCTTTGTGCAAAAATATCGAGGATAAGATGAGTTCGGTCTAGGATTTTACAGTCTAATAATTTTGTTATATTTTTTTGTTGCGATGGCGATAATTCGTCGTCGAAAATCACGGTCGAAATCCCATGTTCTTTTACATAAAAATTGATTTCCTCTGTTTTTCCGGTTCCCAAAAAAGTTTTAGGATTAGGGCGTTCCATTTTCTGAGAAAATCGTTTTACGACTTCGCCACCTGCGGTAAATGTTAGGAACTCGAGTTCATCGAGGTATTCTTTGAGTTTTTCTTCGCTTTGGTTTTGAGTTACAATTCCAACGATTATTGTTTTCTCAAAATTTATGGTTTCTTTTTCTAGCATAATATTTTCTTCCTTACAAATTTAGTGATTATATGGTTTCGGGAAAGAGAAACTTTGTGTTATTACGTTTTTTAAAATTTAGCCGTAAAAAAAAACGGGTTTCAAATACATGAAACCCGTTTTTGTAAGTATGTTTTAGGAAACTTAGTTTATAACAATATCATCTAATTGGATAGTTGTTGTTTTTCCTGTTGTTCCATCATATTCGAAAATAAAATAACCATTTCCAGTTAAAGAGCTTGGGATAGAATAAGTTCCACTATTTATAAAAACCGGAGCATATCCTGTTTTTGATCCAGTAGAAACCATAAAGCTATTAGTAATATCTACCAATGTCGCTTGGCTTATAACTCCACCAGGAACGTAATCTTTTGAATAATAAACTTTTAAAGGATCTCCATCATTGTAACCGTCTTTACTTTTGAAAGAAAATCCGTTTGCCGCTGTAAAATCTACAGGAACTACAAAATAAGCTTTTGTACATCCGTTGTTAAATGCAGATGTTTGTAAATATTTGTTACCGCTAAACAATGTTACATCCCAATATTTGAAACCTATTGCAGCATCATTCACATATTTTGGCAAAACTGCCCCAGTTGTAGTTGTAGCATAACTAGTAAAACCTTCAGTTAAAATTGGATCATAAGTTATAGCAGAACCTCCTTTTGGCAAAGAAACTGTTTGAACTCTCGGTCCAGTCATTTTAACATCTCTTTCGGTTCTAATAATGATTTGGTAACCGTTGTTGTATTTTGACAAAACTCCTCTAACAGTTCCTCTTCCTGATGGCACGTAGTTACCAGCAAAGTTTGCAAAGTGGCTTGTTCTAAGATCTAGAGTTGTAGTTCCGTTTGTTATTTTCAAACTTGTATCAAAATCTTTTTTGCTGTAAGTTGAACAATCTGATTTAAATTGTACATCATTTATCTCTACTAGTGTATTTAAATAAACATCGCTTAATGCTTGAGATATAGTAATGTGATGAACCAATACATCTTCGTTTACAGATTCGCATGAAGGAAGAATGCTGCCTTTGTAGTCAGACAATCTATCTACTGCGTAAACATCTGTTGGCGCTGCTCCTAATATTAATCCGCGGGCAAAACTTGTTGGACTCGCATATGCAAGACCTTTTAGTTTTACGAACACTTTTTTACCTGGTTGAAATTTTTTGGTATAAACGTTTACTTCGTCTATAGAGATATTAAAACCCTTTGATCCATCTACAGGTTGCAAATACATGCTTTTGTAAAAATTTCCACCTTCATCGCTAGAAATTACATAAGCCTCTATGATATCATCAGCAGCATAAATAGCGGTTGTACCTGTTGCTACAGCATAAATATCTGCTACTTCTTTGGTTTTTACTAAACCAGCATTAGCACAATCGTCTTGTTTTGGATCTTGAAAAGAGTCATTTACACAACTAGAAAAAAGACCAAAAGAAGCAACGATTAAAAAAACATTTTTTATATTATTTTTCATAATAATTATTTTTTAGAAAGTTAAATAAACATTTACCATATAAGTTCTTCCGTAACCATAAAAATATTTTGGTGCAAA
Organism: Bacteroidota bacterium; assembly: GCA_043783485.1. GTDB lineage: Bacteria > Bacteroidota > Bacteroidia > Flavobacteriales > Flavobacteriaceae > Flavobacterium. The sequence goes on along the minus strand of JAYVZI010000051.1, from coordinate 46,593 downwards.
AACACTTGCTCCAGTTGATTGATGGTCTTCGAAATCTTGTTTATACGAAGCGTTTCTTGATTGTTCGAATCCACCTGTTTTGTATGTAAAATCTAGAACGTTATTTACGTTTGCAAAAAGACCTAAAGTTTTACCGTGTATTCTCCAAGATTTCCCACCTACTAAATTAAACAAATAGAATGATTTAAACTTTTCTTGTTTCAAATATTTGTCTGCAAGATTTTGATCAATAACCACACCAGCATTTGTTATTGGGTCGTAATAATTAGATGTTCTTCTAATTGTAGATACATCTAAATAATTATCTGCCAGATAATTTGCATTTGCACCAATCCACCAGAATTTAGGATCTCTATATTCTATTCCTGCTGAGTAGGCCTGTTGAGGCATACCTGATTGCTTATATCCAGATAATTTTGCCAAACCATAAGGGGTTACAGTTGCAGTTGCATCATCAGTAATATTTACAGTTGGATCATTTGTTAATGTATATTCTCCGTAAGCTGCAACTCCAGTAACTTTTAGTGTTGATGTTAATTGATATTCAAGACCAACTTCAACACCTCTATTCTTTTTGTTGATTCCTGTTACAATTTCTGACACAAATGCACTACTGCTTCCGCCTAAACCATCTGCATAGTAAAAATTAATGTCTGTAGCGTTTAAAGTTTCTGAAAAATATCCAGTAAAACGAGCTTTAAAGCTTGGCATTCTGATGATATAGCTTAAATCTACACCTTTGATGCTTTCGTTTGTAATGTTTTCTGTTGTTTGATTGTTTACACGAGCATTAGGAAAAACATCTTTTGTGTTTGGTGCCTTTGTCATGTATATACTGTTGAAATCAATAAATTGTCTTCCTGAGATTTTGTATGTCATTCCACCTTTAAAACCAAAATTGTCAAAATTTAATTTTTCGCTTTTTCCTAATGAAGTGGTTGGGTAATATCCGTTTTTATAAAAACCTTCTCTTTGGTAACCAGAACGAGAAAATGTTTGAGCCAAATAGAAATCTACCTTATTGTAAACAAATTTAAATTGAGTAAAAGCCTCTAATCTTGTTGCATCAATATTATAGTTGTAACCGTATTTATCTCCAACACCAATTACTCTGTTTGGATTATTCAAATCCGACTGTTGTTGTGGTCCAAAACCAAATGTACTAATATCAGTGAAATATGTGCCACCTAAAAGGTCTAACATATTTTTGAAATTTTTAGTTTTTGACATTTGATAAGTTGCACCAGCATTCATGGTAACATTGTCAGAAATTTGAGAAAATAAATTAGTGCTAGCAGTAGCAATATTTTCGTCGTTTCTGTCTTCGTACTGAACTATTCTGCTTCCGTTAGGTAAATTTTCAGTGTTAATTCTGTATATATCAGACCAGTTTAACTGTTTGTTAGCAAGAAAAGAATCTTTTAGAGCTGCTGCTGCCGCAATATTAGCAGGAGAGTTTCCAAGATATACACCATTAAAAAATTCATTTGTTTTAAAACTTGGTAATTTTCTGTAATAAGTTGGATCTGGATTGTCAGCTTTTGTGTAATCTAAACGGCTATTTCCTATTTGTCCAATTTGGTAGGATACAGTTGTGTTTAGGTTTGTTTTAGGGTTTATTTTCCAGTAATCAGTAAGCATTAACAAAGGCTCTTCAGAATCCTTGAAACGTGAATTTCTTTTTTTACCTTCTTGGTAACCCCAGTAAGAGTTGTATTTAACTCCAGCAAGATCCGATTGCTCATCTGTATTTGGTGAGTTTTTTCCTCTTTTATTTTGAGCTAAAATCGAAGTAAAATTCAAACTGTGTTTGTCATTAATTTTCTTTTCAACACTTGCAAACAATGAGTTTGCACTGTAGTTAGTTCCCTCGAAATAACCTTCTTGTGCCCAACGTCTTCCCGCTGAGATTACATAAGCCCATCCATCGGTTCCCATTCCAGAAACGTGAGTTCCCATAGTACGGAAAGAGTAGTTAGTATTTGTGTTCAAAAACGAAAGTCTTGTTCCTTTTCTATACAATGATGCTCGAGTGTTAATTTCCTGAGTTCCAGCAATTCCTCCAAAAACATAATCAGACGGTGCTGATCCATTGGTAAATTCCTGATTACGAGTAGCATCATTTAGTCCTCCCCAATCCCCGTATTGAGGTCTTCCGTCCCCAACTCTGTTCATAGATAGTCCGTTAATCATTACGTTAGCGTACTCATTATCAATACCTCTAACGCTAAATCTTGCTTGCCCAAAGTTATAAGCTGCGGCTTGCAAAAACACATCTCTTGATGCTTGTAGCAAACTTGCAGTGCTTTCGGATCCGCCATTATCATCACTCAAATCATTTTCTGTAATGCTTATGGTGCTAATTTGTTGTTCTTGAGTTTGGTCTTCTTCTAAAGCTACAACTCCAAGATCTAACATTTTTCCGTTTTCAATTTCAATTTGAAGCAATTGGTCTTTATAACCTTGGCTTTTAATTTGAAGTAATTGATTTCCAACAGCTACGGCAGTAAAACTAAATTTTCCTTCAACATCTGTAAGTTGCGTTAAATTTGTGTTTTGAATCGAAGCTACAACATTTTGCAATGGCTTTTGAGTTTTAGCATCAATTACTTTTCCACCAATTCCGGCAGTTGTTTGAGCAAAAACAAAAAACACTTGAAGTACAAATAATGTACTAATAAAAAGTTTTTTCATAAATAAAATTAAGTTAATTTTCTTTTATTCTAAGAAAATTTAATTTCTTAGCGGCGCAAATGTACATCATTTAATAATATTATCTACATTTGGCGTGAAATTTGTAAGAACCTTGATATTAAATTAATAAACATATTATGAGAATTAAAGAATTTATTGTTGCATTTACTGCATTTTTGTCAATAATTGGGGCGAATGCGCAGACTAAAAAATACATTGTGCATACTGTTGCTTTTTATAACTTCGAAAATCTTTTCGACACAATTAATGAAGCAAATAATGACGAGGAGTGGTTGCCTAACGGAGCACAAAACTGGACTTCTAAAAAATACCATCATAAATTAGCTAATTTATCCCGTGTTTTATCAGAAATAGGAACTGGAGACAAACAAACTAATGCGCCTACATTTATAGGAGGAGCCGAAATAGAAAACAGATTAGTTCTAGAGGATTTGGTAAAACAACCCAAGATGATAAATCTTGACTATGGAATTGTACATTTCGAATCGCCAGACAAACGTGGAATTGATGTAGCACTTTTGTATCAAAAAAAGCATTTCAAACCTACTAGCTATGTAAACATTCCTCTTTTAATTTATAAAAAAGAAGAATCAACAAAAACTAAAGCCAAAAAAGAAGAAGAAGAAAAAACCGATGATGTAGTTGTTACAACCCAAAAAGACAATAGAGTTTACACTCGTGACCAATTGCTTGTAACCGGATTGTTGGACGGTGAGGAAATAAATATTATTGTAAACCACTGGCCATCACGTTCAGGTGGTGAGAAAAAAAGTAGCCCGTTTCGTGAAGCAGGTGGAGCATTGAACCGTAAAATTATTGATTCAATCATCAAAATCAACCCAAATGCCAAAATCATTACCATGGGAGATTTAAATGATGGAACCTATAATAAGAGTGTAAAAGTTGCCCTTGGTGCAAAACTAAAAAAAGAAGAACTAAAAACCAATGGAGACATCTATAACCCTTTCGAACAAATGGCAAAAGATGGAAACGCAACGCTTTTTTACCGTGATGCAGGAGATATTTTTGACCAAATTATGATATCCAAACAATTTGTAAGCACCGACAGAAGCTCATTTGTATATTGGAAATCAGGAATTTACAACAAGCCGTTTATGATCCAAACCACAGGGCAATATAAAGGTTATCCGCTGCGACATTCCGCAAACGACGAAGGATTTAGCGATCACTTCCCGGTTTATATCTATTTAGTAAAAGAAGTAAAATAAAAATACATATACAAAGGTTGGTTTATTCCAACCTTTTTTAATTAAAACAAAATCATGAAAAATATCTTATCAGCAATCGTATTACTACTTTCAATCAGCAGCTTTTCGCAAGACACCATTACAACCGAAAAAGTAAAGGATTATATGGACAAAATAGTATGTGTAAAAGGAAAGGTCGCTTCATTCAAACTCGCTTCCGAAGGAAAATCCACCAACTACATCAACATCGATAAAGCTTATCCCGAAAATATTTTTAGCGTAGTAATCTCAAACAGTTATTTAGAAAAACTAAACATCAAAATCGAGGATCTTATAAACAAAACCATCGTTGTAAAAGGAAAAATTACCGTTTACAAAAATGATCCCAAACAAATTCCACAAATTTTTAATCCAGAATTTTTAGAAGTAAAAAAAGAGTAACTTTATACTCCTAAAAAATACTTTTATGGCAATAGCAAAACCATTCAATCTCAACAAATGGATTGACGAAAACCGACATTTACTCAAACCGCCAGTTGGCAACAAAAACCTGTATGTAGATTCTGGCGACTATATTGTTATGATTGTAGCAGGCCCAAACGCCCGAAAAGATTACCATTACAACGAAACCGAAGAACTTTTTTTCCAGCTCGAAGGCTCCATAAAAGTCATTATTCAGGAAAACGGCCAACGCAAGGAAATGGACCTTCACGCAGGCGACATGTACCTCAATCCCGCAAAAATTCCGCATTCGCCAGTACGTTCCGAAGGATCCATAGGGCTAGTAATCGAGCGCAAACGAGCAGGCAAAGGCTTTACCGACGGATTACTCTGGTTTTGCGACAACTGCAACCACAAACTCCACGACGTATTTTTTGAGTTGCATGACATCGAAAAAGATTTTTTACCCCATTTCAAACATTATTACAACTCAAAATCACTCCGAATTTGCAAAAATTGCGGAACCGAAATGGAAACCGATGCCCGATTTGTAGAAAAAAACACCTACGAATCCTAAAACGCATGTTTTTCTAAAATAATCAGGAGCCAATCCAGCCATACATTACAAGTTTGCTCCAGAAAATCTATTTTTCTAAGCCACAAAACGCGCTTCCGTTGGTCGCAGTTTTCTGCCAAGAAAAATTAGAGTTTCTTTTCGCAAAGCTTTCCATTTCTGTCTGGGCTAAAAAACACAAAATTAGTTATGAAACAAAAATCAATTTTCGCCACTATATTCATTGCAATAACAACAATTGTCTTAGGACAATCCAACCCAATTATTGTGCAATCCAACATTAGCTTGCCAAAGGACACAATAGTTTGTAATAACTTAGTCAAATCGCTAAATGGGTTTTTAGCATCAAAAGAAAAACCAAATTCAGAAAACCCTTACGTTCAAAATCAAGATTTACTCGAAACTTCCGCTTTGCTCGACGAGATGAAGGAAATCGAAAAAAGCACAAAATATAAAGACAATAATTACTATAAAGCCTATCTCAATAATATAGCACAACTAGACTCAAGTAATTTTCTAATCCAGTTTTCCTATATAGGAATAAACGAAAACGTGCCTATAATGGTTGCAAGTTTCGAAATATTAGCCCAACAAAAGGGAAACCAATTCTATTTTTGTTCGCCGCTAAAACGAAATACAACTTCTTGGAAAATCAAGAAAACGGGAAATATAGTTTTTCATTACAAAAACACAATAAACCAAAAAATCACAAACCAATATTCAAAAAGCGTAAAATCATTTGATCAGAAACTAAATGCTCAAAACAAAAAAATCGAATGGTACGGTTTCTCGGACATGCCCGACATGCTGCAAAACATAGGAGTAACTTATAAATTAAATTATAACGGTCGGATTTCGGCTGCGTTTACAGCAATCGAAAACAACTCCTTGCTCATTGTTAGCGGCGATAACAACAGCGCTTTTCAGAGTTTCGACCCGCACGATTTGTGGCACGAACGTTTGCATAATGTTTTATCTACTAAAATAATAAATCGCCCAATCGATGAAGGATCCGCTTATTTATATGGAGGAAGTTGGGGAATTTCATGGCAACAAATCCTAAAAACTTTTAAGGAAAAAATAAGTTCTAACCCAAAAACAAATTGGCTAACTACTTATGATGATTTTTATAATTTTGGCGAAAACCAACAAAAACATCTAATGGTTCCCTATGTAATCAATGCTTTATTGGTTCAAAAAATCGAAAAAGAAAAAGGATTTCCTGCAGTTTTGGAGTTCCTAAGCTGCGGTAAATATCTAAAAGGAAACGAAAACTATTTCAAAGTTTTAGAAAAGCTAACGGGAATTAACCAAACCAATTTTAACGAAAGTGTTTGGAAATTAATCAACGAAAGTTAAAATTTTAAGTCCCAACCAAATCTCCGATTAAACAAAAAACAATACCTTTACAAAAAAATATAACAATTTTCATAAAAATAGTTACAATGACAACAATTGCACAACAATTCGGAATGACCGAAGCATTAAAACAACTTGGGATTTCGGATGTAAACCAAGGAACATCTACAGGAACAAATCATTTTTCGAACGGAGAAATCCTAGAAAGTTATTCGCCAGTTGATGGAAAACTAATTGCATCTGTAAAAACAACAATTCCTGCGGATTACGAAAAAGTAATGCAATCGGCAACCGAAGCATTCAAAACTTTTAGGCTAATGCCAGCGCCACAACGCGGAGAAATAGTGCGTCAGTTTGGAGAAAAATTACGTAAAAACAAAGAAGCTTTAGGAAAACTCGTTTCTTACGAAATGGGAAAATCATTGCAAGAAGGTTACGGCGAAGTGCAAGAAATGATAGATATTTGCGATTTTGCAGTCGGACTTTCACGACAATTGCACGGATTAACCATGCATTCCGAACGTCCTGGACACAGAATGTACGAGCAATACCACCCGATGGGAATTGTAGGGATTATTTCGGCATTCAATTTTCCAGTTGCAGTTTGGGCTTGGAACACAGCATTGGCTTGGATTTGTGGCGATGTTTGCGTTTGGAAACCGTCAGAAAAAACACCACTTTGCGGAGTTGCTTGTCAAAACATAATTGCCGAAGTGATTAAAGAAAATAACCTTCCAGAAGGAATTTCTTGTCTAATAAACGGCGATTATAAAGTAGGCGAATTAATGACTAACGATAAACGTGTCCCATTAATCTCAGCAACTGGTTCAACCAGAATGGGAAAAATCGTAGCGCAAGCGGTTGCTGGACGTTTAGGAAAATCGTTATTAGAATTGGGTGGAAACAATGCCATAATTGTTACGCCAGATGCTGACATAAAAATGACCGTTATCGGAGCCGTTTTTGGAGCCGTAGGAACTGCAGGACAACGATGCACTTCGACACGAAGATTGATTATTCACGAAAGTATTTACGACAAAGTTCGAGACGCAATCGTATCGGCTTATGGTCAATTGAAAATTGGAAATCCGCTTGACGAAAAAAATCATGTTGGTCCATTAATCGATGTTCATGCAGTTGAAATGTACAACAATGCATTGACCAAAGTTGTTGCCGAAGGCGGAAAAATTCTTGTTGAAGGCGGCGTACTTTCTGGCGAAGGTTACGAAAGTGGTTGCTATGTAAAACCAGCAATTGCGGAAGCTAAAAACGAATTCGAAATTGTACAACACGAAACTTTTGCACCAGTTTTATATTTACTAAAATATTCTGGAACTGTCGAAAATGCTTTGGCTTCTCAAAACGGAGTAGCACAAGGATTATCATCGGCAATTATGACCAATAATTTGCGTGAAGCCGAATATTTCTTATCTGTTCAAGGATCAGATTGTGGCATTGCAAATGTAAACATCGGAACATCTGGAGCGGAAATTGGTGGCGCATTTGGTGGAGAAAAAGAAACTGGTGGCGGTCGTGAATCAGGGTCTGATGCTTGGAAAATTTACATGCGTCGTCAAACCAATACCATTAATTACACTACAAGTTTGCCATTGGCACAAGGAATAAAATTTGATTTGGACTAAAAAACAGAGGAAAGAGTCAAGAAAATAGATTACAAAAAAAGCCGATTTGAAATTTCAAATCGGCTTTTTTTATTGACATTAAAATTTAATCCAAAAAATTACAAATTGAAAGAAGCTCCAATATTAAATGTAAATTGATTGTTGTAAAGATCAAAACCAGTTAGGTTGTTATCGTATTTTGCAATCGGAATTCCAGCCTCTGAGAAAACACCAAAACCATCAGTAAAAAAATAACGAAGCCCAAGATGTGCTCCAAAATTTCTTGTTCCCAAATCCAAACCTGGATAAATATCCATTTTTTTATCTAACTGAAAAACATTTCCCAAATTAGCGCTAAATCTTACTTTTGCATCGGCTCTGTCCTGAAATTTTGATTTTACCCCCAAAATATCAGTTGTAGATAATAAATAAGAAGCCACAAATCCGTAAGACATGTTTTCTCCTAAACCAAAATCTGTCGAAACCTGAATTCCTGTTCCTTGATCTTGAATGTTGGCACCAACCTGAAATTTGATATCGCCTTTTCCTTTAAAAGCTTGAGCGTTTACAAATCCAACTGAAAGTACGAGTAATAATGTTGCTATTTTTTTCATTTTTATTTAATTTTAATTTTTGCAAATATAGCAACTTCAAAATCAATTACAAATCATCAATTTCTTCCTTTTTCATCGGGATAGAGATCCGAAAGCAAATCGCTTTGCCAAAAAGCCTTGGTATCTATATCCATTATGGTTAGTTTTCCTTTAAATGCTGCTCCGGTATCAACATTCCAAACACAAGCTTTCTGAACAGGAATAGTCAAGCCAATCCTAGTAACGGGAGTATGTCCAATATAAATTTCGTTATAAATTTTTAATCTTTTTGGGTAATATTCGCTCCATTTTTCGATGTTTTCGTCTAACGCCAATGCGGTTTCCCACAAAGTTCTGTCCCAGTAAAAAAGTTTTGGAAAATATTCGAAAGACACGCCGTTCATGTTTGTAAAACCTGCGTGAATAAACAATCTGTTTTGCGAATCGAGATAATAGTTTTGTAATGATTTTAGGAATTCGATATGCTTTTGTTTTACAGATTCAGAAACTTTTGCATAAGCCAAAACCGTTGCTTCTCCGCCATGTTTAAACCACATAGCTTCGTTTATTTCTTTGTCATTTTTTTTAAGCCAATCCAAAAAAAGTTGATCGTGATTGCCTCGAACAAAAACACATTCCTGTTGGTTTCCTAGTTTTATAAGTAAATCTATAAGTTGCGGCGATTCCGACCAACCATCAACATAATCGCCCAAAAAAATAAGTTTGTCATTTATGGTAACTTTTGCTTTTTCTAAAATTTGATGCAACGCGCGCAATCCGCCGTGAATATCGCCAATGACTAATGTTCTGTTCATTTTATAATAATGTGTTTTATAAATCGTATTTCATTTTTCTTAAAATTCGCAAGGCTTCTTTAAAGGATAAATAAACCTGTGGAAATGGTTTTAAAAGCAGTTTCGAATCTATCAGTTTTTGTTTTGCGTCTTCAAATCCATTAAGATAACAAATCATGAATGTTGAGGGCAAATTTTCTAAATCTTTAATTTCTCGTTCGGATAATGTTGTGTTTTTTTGTAATTTATTTAATAACGAAATATTGGAATTATATACATGAAACAGCATTTTTTTGTTGAATTCTGGTGGCTCAAAAAGCATTTCGCTATCTATTTTGTAATAGCCATTTTCATAAAATTTGATGGTTTGTTTTTCCAACGGATAATAACTGGTTTTATCGTTTAATCCCAAAGGTACGAATTCCGTAATTGTAAAACTATCTTCGTCAAAATCTATAGAAACATCGTCTTGCGCCGAATAAAATAGTTTTATTTGTTCATTAATAAGTTCAATATCAACTCTGGAAAAATAGGTTTTGTCACGCACTTTTTTGGGAATTCCCGCCCAACAAATTACAAATAATTCCTTGAAAACTTTGTATTTTGCCGACATGTCTTTGTGCCGAAAATTCATAAAATCAATAACACCATCAAGCGTATATTCTATGCTATTTCTGGAATTATTTTCTATTCCGATAACAGTTTCGGTATTTTGAAAGTTTTTTTCGAAATCGCCATCAATTGGAACAGAATTACTGCCGCGCCTAATAAAAACCGAATTTACTATGATTGTATGAATCCCTTTTTTGAAATACGAGGTTTTATTTTTGGGTCTAATAGTAACCAAACCAATCACTTTATCCTTTGGCAAATTGGGGAAAGGCACGTTTTCGTACTGGATTTTTGGTGGATTTTCTAAATACGCATTTACTAAATTCTGAATCCGACTGTCATCAAAAAAATCATCGCCAACAATTTCGTTATCATAATCCTCTACACCAACCACAATATAGGAATTATTAGTTGGATTAGAATTAGAAAGCGCACAAATATGTTTTAGGAACTTGGCTTTTCCTTCGCGAGAATGCAAATTCAACTGGCGTTTTTTGTCATAAAAACTCGACTCATCATTGTGCGCGAGTAAATTTTTAATTAAAAGCCGTTTGTTGATCATTATTGCGTTTTTCTTTCAATTAATAGAAAAGGAATTAAAAAATCTCTGTGAATCTCATTTTTCCCTGTGAATCTCGGTGACCAAAAACTACGCAACTTTTGTTCCCAAACTTGCCGTATATAAACCAAACCAATCCTCCAAATCCATTTCAATTTCGGTTACTTTCATTAATTTCGAAATCCGAATTTCATCTGTTGTTCCACAAACGGGCAAAATTCTTGCAGGATGTTTCATGATCCAAGCCAAAAGCAAAACATCGATTTCGACATTGTATTTTTCTAATAGTTTATTGGCGATTTTTTCTATTCTGCTGGTTTTTTCGCTATCGGTTTTAAAAACAGAACCCAACGGATTCCAAGCCATTGGAACAATTTTATTAATTTGCATAAAATCCAAACTTCCGTTATTCATCGCATCAAAATCGGTTATTGAAAACTGAATTTGATTGCAACTAATTTTAGTTCTAGTTTGAATCAATTCGCATTGGCTTGGCGTGAAATTCGAAACACCAAAATCAATAATTTTTCCTTCGGATTTCAATTTTTCGATGGCTTCGGCAATTTCATCGGCTTGCATTAGCGGACTTGGTCGGTGCAAAAGCAAAACATCTAGATAATCGATTTTTAGGTTTTTTAATGAATTTTCGACGCTCCAAATAATATATTTTTTAGAATAATCGTAATGTTTTATTGTGTTTCTTGCTTCGGTTTGAATGCCACATTTCGAAATAAATTGTACTTTTTCGCGAGCAATTTTAGCATTTGCGAAAGCGTTTCCAAAACTGGCTTCGGTGGTATAATCACCATAAATATCGGCGTGATCAAATGTCGAAATATCATTTTCTAAGCAACAATTCATCAAATGTATCATGGCTTTTTCATCGAGATTTTTGCCCCAAATTCCCCAAGTCATTGTTCCCGAAATTATTTTAGAAAAGGCTGTTTTCATGATTTATTTATTAGAGTTCTTAAAAATAAGAAAAGAGTATCACAAATCATCCTTAAATTCTGAAATTTAATTCAAGTTTTAACCATTTATTAACATCTTACTTCTAAAAAAAAATTCAATTTGCACCACGATAATATTAGTACAATTTTTACCCCAATAAAATTATAAAAATGGAAGAGAATTCGACAACATTAGACATTAGCGCAATTAATCAAAAAATTGAAAGAGAAAGTGCTTTTATCGATTTATTGACAATGGAAATGAACAAAGTAATTGTTGGTCAAAAACACATGATCGAGCGATTGCTCATCGGGCTTTTGGGCCAAGGTCATATTTTGTTAGAAGGCGTTCCCGGATTGGCAAAAACATTGGCGATAAATACTTTGTCGCAAGCCATTCATGGATCATTTAGTAGAATTCAGTTCACGCCAGATTTGCTTCCTGCAGATGTTGTTGGAACTATGATTTATAACATCAAAGCCAACGAATTTTCTATAAAAAAAGGACCAATTTTTGCCAATTTTGTTCTTGCCGATGAGATAAATCGTGCTCCTGCAAAGGTTCAATCGGCGTTGTTGGAAGCCATGCAAGAAAAACAAGTCACAATCGGCGATACGACTTTCAAGTTAGATCGTCCGTTTTTGGTTCTTGCCACTCAAAATCCTGTGGAGCAAGAAGGAACTTATCCGTTACCAGAAGCACAAGTCGATCGTTTCATGTTGAAAACCGTTATTGATTATCCAAAAATGGAGGATGAAAGAATGGTTGTTCGTCAAAACCTAAAAGGAAGTTTCGATAAAGTAAATGCAGTAGTTTCTGTGGAACAAATTTTACGTGCGCAAGAAGCCGTTCGTGAGGTTTATATGGACGAAAAAATCGAAAAATACATTCTTGATATTGTGTTTGCAACCCGTTATCCCGAAAAATATAAACTCGAAAGCCTGAAACCACTTATTAGTTTCGGAGCATCGCCACGTGGAAGCATCAATTTGGCGATCGCAGCAAAATGTTATGCTTTCATAAAACGCCGTGGTTACGTAATTCCAGAAGATGTTCGCGCAGTTGTTCATGATGTTTTGCGTCACAGAATTGGCTTGACTTATGAAGCCGAAGCCGAAAATATCACTTCCGTGGATATTATCAATAAAATTGTAAACGAAGTTGAAGTACCGTAAAATCACACCCCAAACCCCTCCCGAAGGGAGGGGCTTACCAATTGTAATAAACAAAAAGTTGAATTTTTAAATAGCATTGTGCTAGTTCCTCCCCTTCGGGGAGGCTAGGAGGGGAAAATGGATACAAAAGAATTAATAAAAAAAGTACGAAAAATCGAGATTAAAACCCGACGATTGAGCAATCATATCTTTTCGGGCGAATATCATACGTCTTTTAAAGGAAAAGGAATGACTTTTTCTGAAGTTCGACCGTACCAATATGGCGATGATATTCGAGCAATCGACTGGAATGTTACCGCAAGATATAACGAAACACATATAAAAGTTTTCGAGGAAGAACGAGAACTCACGATGATGTTGATGGTCGATGTTTCTGGTTCGGAAAGTTTTGGAACTAAAAACAGTTTCAAGAAAGATATTGTTACCGAAATCGCTGCAACAATGGCGTTTTCGGCAACTCAAAACAATGATAAAATAGGTTTAATGTTATTTTCGGATCAAATCGAATTGTACATTCCACCCAAAAAAGGTCGTTCGCACGTGTTGAGAATTATTCGTGAACTGATAGAATTCAAACCAAAAAGCAACAAAACCGATGTTGGAATGGCTTTGAAATTCTTGTCTGGAACGCAAAAAAAGAAAGCAATTGTGTTTTTAATTTCCGATTTTATGTCAGATGATTACGAACAGACATTAAAAATTGCGTCAAAAAAACACGATATCACAGGGATTCGAGTTTATGATATTCGCGAAGAAAAAATGCCCGATATTGGAATGGTCGAAATGCTTGATGCCGAAACCGGAAAAATCGAATTGATAAATACAGGTTCGAAAACCGTGAGAATGAATTATGAAAAATATTATACCGAAAAGGTGAAATATTTCAAAGACACTTTCAGCAAATCTGGGTCAGGTGTTGTCAATACTCGTGTTGATGAAAATTATGTAACGAAACTTTTGGGATATTTTAAATCGAGGTAAAAGATTATAAAACAAACTAATGAAATTCAAATTATACCTTTTATTAATTTTTACATCAACGACATTTTTTGCACAGCAAAATCAAGTCGAAACTAAAATTGATAAAAAAATCAATAAAATTGGAGCGCAATTCAATTTAACCTTAAAAACAACCGTCGATACGCTATCAACCGTTGTGTTTCCTAATGCAAAAAGTTTTGGTTCGCTAGAAGTTATCCGAAATTATGTTATCGATACCGTAAAAAAAGATGCCAAATACGAATTGATAAAACGTTACGGATTAACGCAATTCGATTCTGGACGTTATGTAATTCCGAAAATGGCAGTCATGATTGACAAAAAACCCTACTATTCGGATTCTATTGCTGTAAAAGTTCAAGATGTTTTGGTCGATACTTTGAAACAAAAAATGTATGATATAAAACCCATCCAAACTGGCGAGGAACCAGAAAGCGTTTGGTGGAAATATGTATTAGGATTTATTTTTTTGGTTGGAATTGGAGCATTAATTTATTATTTGATTAAAAAATATCAAAAGAAAAAAACAGAAGAATTGGTTTTTAAAACGCCAATCGAAAAAGCCATCGGAATGCTAAAAATTCTGGAAACCAAACAACTTTGGCAAAAAGGCGAAATTAAAAATTATTACTCTGAATTAACGGATATTGCTAGAGATTATATCGAAGAAGTAATCGAAATTCCAGCTAAAGAAAGTACCACATCAGAATTGATTGCAAGTCTAAAAAAAGCAGTAAGCACAAAAAAACTAACGTTTACTAAACAATCTTTTTCTAATTTAGAAAACGTTTTAAAACAAGCCGATTTAGTAAAATTTGCAAAAGTTCAACCGTCTGATCATCAAATAGAAGAGGATTACAAACGCATCGAAAAATCCATAATTTCCATACATCAATCCATTCCGACCGAGGTTTTGGAGGAAGAAGATGGCGTAGTAAATTCCGAACTTCAAAAAGCAAAATTGCTCAAAAAACAAAAAACAAATCGCATTATTATGGCAGTTTGTTCTGTTCTGTTTTTAATTTTTGCGACAACTGCTTATTTTGTTTTCACAAAAGGCTTTGATTATGTAAAAGACAATGTAATTGGGCATCCATCAAAAGAGCTTTTAGAAGGGAAATGGGTAAATAGCGAATACGGAAACCCTGGTATTTATATCTCTACTCCAAAGGTTTTAATGCGAATTGATTCTCAAAAAGCACTCCCAAAAGAAGCATTTGCAATCCTCAAGGAAATGGAAATGTTTGGTTACGGAAGCCTTATAGACAATTTTTATGTAATGGTTTCGACAGCAAAATTTAAGCAGGAAACCAAAATCGACTTCAATACAGTTATCGATGGGAATATAAAAACTTGGGAAGCACAAGGTTGTCAAAATATTTTAGTAAAACAAGAAGAATTCAACACCGAGAAAGGAATTTCGGGAGTTCACGCATACGGACCTATGAGCATTTTAGACAAAGTTCATAATAAAACACAAAGGTTATTATATGATTTTCTGCTTTTTAAACAAGACGAAGGTTTGCAACAAATCGTAATTGTTCACAAAGAAGACGACAAATATGCAGAACAAATTTTAGCAAGAATAAAAAATTCCGTCGAACTAAAATCAGCAAAACAATAATGGAAAATATCAACTTTGTAAATCCAGGATTTTTTTGGTTGTTTTTGCTAATTCCATTTGCAATTGGTTGGCATTTTTATACAAAAAATAAAAATTCGGCTACTCTAAAAATCAGTTCAACTAAAGGTTTTGGAAACACAAAAACCTTCTTTTCTAAACTAAAACCATTTTTATTCTGGCTTAGAATACTCGCTTTAAGTTCATTAATAGTAGCAATTGCAAGACCAAGAACTGTCGATGTGAGCAGCAAAACCAAAAGCACCAAAGGAATAGATATTGTAATGGCAATTGACGTTTCCGGAAGTATGCTCGCAAAAGATTTGAAACCAAACCGAATGGAAGGTCTAAAAAAAGTTGCCGAAGACTTTGTGTTAAATCGACCAAACGACCGAATGGGATTAGTGGTTTATGCCTCCGAAGCTTATACAAAAACACCAGTTACCAGCGATAAAGTTGTAATTTTAGATGCCGTTCGGAGCATAAAATACGACAATTTACTGCAAGACGGAACAGGAATAGGAATGGGATTGGCAACCGCAGTAAACCGATTAAAGGATAGCAAAGCCAAAAGTAAAATTGTTATTCTAATGACCGATGGAGTAAATAATGCCGGATTTATCGAGCCAGAAACCGCAGCCGATATTGCAAAACAATTGGGTATAAAAGTTTATACAATTGGGATTGGAACCAACGGAAACGCCATGTTTCCATACGGAATTGCACCAAATGGAGAATTTTTATACAAAATGATGCCTGTAGAAATTGATGTGAAATTATTACAAAGTATTGCTCAAAAAACCGGGGGAAAATATTTTAGAGCAACAAGCAACGACAAATTAGAATCGATTTATAACGAAATTAACAAATTAGAAACCACCGAAATTAAAGAATTAAAATTTTATGATTACGACGAAAAATTCAGAGTTTTTGCACTTTTGGCTGGTTTGTTATTATTAACAGAAATAATTTTAAGAAAAACAATTTATAGATCATTTATTTAGTATAAACCACAAAGTGGACAAAGAATTCACAAATCGCACAATTAAACAGTAATATTAAATTTCAAATAATAATAAAAAAACTTAGTGAACCTAGTGAAAATCTTTGTGAACTTAGTGGTTAAGTAAAATGGAGTTAGACGAAAAAAAATATTTGTACCTATTAATAATCTTACCAATTTTGGTTAGCATTTTCTTGTACAATCAATATTGGAAAAAGAAAAAACAACAAGAATTCGGGGATTTAGATTTAATAAAAAAATTAAGTCCATATAAATCTGTATTCAAACCAGTTCTAAAGTTTGTAGTAATTTGTTTGGCAATTTTAGCATTAATAATAGGACTAGTAAACCCTAAAATCGGAACAAAAGTCGAAAACGTAAAACGCGAAGGAATAGACATTGTATTTGCAATCGATGTTTCTAAAAGTATGCTTTGCGAGGATGTTGCGCCAAACAGGTTACAAAAAACCAAGCAATTGGTATCGCAAATCATGTCGAAACTAGGCGATGACAGAGTGGGAATTATTGCTTATGCAGGAAGTGCATATCCAGTTTTACCCATCACTACCGATTTCAATTCGGCAAGAATGATGCTACAAAGCATGAATACCGATATGCTGTCATCCGTAGGAACTTCGCTGGTTGAAGCAATAAATTTATCGTCACAATATTTCGAAAAAGACAACAAAACCAGCAAATTAATGATCATGATTACCGACGGAGAAGACCACACCGAAGGATCTGAACAAGCTGCGGACGAAGCTAAAAAACTTGGACTAAAAATCATAACAATTGGAATCGGAACCGAAAATGGCGGGCGAATTCCCTTGAAAGAAAATGGAATCCTAAAAGGCTACAAAAACGATAAACAAGGAAATCAAGTCGTTACAAAAATGAATTCCGATATTTTGAAAAAAATTGCAAAAAGTACAAATGGCGGTTATATTTCTGGAAACAACACCAAAGATGTAATCGATTTTGTAAACAACGAATTAAATAAAATCCAGAAATCCGAATTCGAAAGTACGCAAATGACCAATTATCAAGCGCAATTTCAATGGTTTTTGGGATTAGCATTTTTTCTTTTATTTCTCGATATTTTCTTTTTAGAAAGGAAAACGGCTTGGGTTAAAAAAGCAGATTTATTTAATGAAAAACAATAAATAAGTTATTTCTGCAAGGTTTTTGAGCTTGTAGATCTATTTTAAATAATATGAAAAATATATTTTTATACATTTTACTAATTACTTCGTTGGGAGTTTTTTCTCAGGAAAAAGATAACGATTTGCCCAAAGCTAATGAGGATTTTGCGGCAAAAAACTATTCGAATGCAGAGGCTGGTTATAGAATTTCGGCATCAAACAATCCTAAAAAAGGAATTTCGAATTATAATTTAGGAAACGCAATTTACAATCAAAAATATGCTTCGGAAGCACAATTGGCTTTCGAAAAAGCAGCAAAAATAGCTACAAATCATCCCGAAAAACACAATGCATTTCATAATTTAGGGAATTCATTAATGCTTCAAAAAAACTACGAAGCCGCAGTCGAAGCTTATAAAAATGCGCTAAGAAACAATCCCGAAGACGAGGAAACGCGTTATAATTATGCTTTGGCCAAAAAAATGAAAAAAGAAAATCCTGATAAAAATAAGGATAAGGACAAAGATAAAAAGGACGACAAAAAAGACGAACCTAAAAAACCCGATCCGAAACCAGACAAAAAACCCGAACCTAAACCGCAAAGTGCCGCATCGAAAGAGCAATTAAAAAACCTTTTAGACGCCGTAAATAATGAAGAAAAGAAAGTTCAAGCCAAAGTAAATAAAGACAAAACCAAAGGAAAACCAGTACAAACCGACAAGGATTGGTAAGTAGAACTTTTGATAATGCAAAGTTTTAAATCAGTAATGAAAAAAATTTTATTTTTATTTTTTATATGTATTCAAGCAGGTTTTGCTCAAGTTAAATTTGAAGCAAAAACCGAAAAAAATACTTATGCACAAAACGAAAAAATCTTAATTTCTTTCGAAATGAATGTCGATGGAGATGATTTTGTGCCGCCATCTTTCGAGAATTTTTTCGAGGAAGGGCCAATGATAAGCGTTCAGGAATATTCAGATTCTAACGGAAGAAGAACTTTTTCTAAAGCATACAAATATCTTTTAACACCAAAAAAACAAGGGATTTTTGTGATTAAAGAATCTCAAATTGTTTTTAACGGAAAAGCTTATAAATCAAACCCCATAAAAGTTACCATTACTAAACCCATTCCTATTCCCAGAAATCCTAATAGTAACGAAGAAAGATTAGGCGAAGGTGTAATTCTTGTTTCCGAGGTTTCCAACAGAAATCCCTACGTAAATCAAGCTGTAAAAGTGGTTTATAAATTATATTTCGACGAGCGATTTACAATTAGGAATCTTACAAACATGAAAAAACCTAAATACAATGGGTTTTGGAGTGAGTTTTTTCAAGAAAACAGACCAAACGCAGTCGAGGCGCAGCGTAACGGACGCAATTATGCCATGGTTGTTTTGGGAAGCTCGGTTTTGTATCCTCTAGAAGCAGGAAATAAAACTATCGAACCTTTTACTTTCGATGCAAATGTGGAATTCCCTTCTAATCAACGAGATATGTTTGGGCAAGCCATTTATACCGTTGCCCAAAAAGCATTATCGTCCGGAAACCAAAGCATAAATGTAAAACCGCTACCAGAATCCGGAAAACCAACAGATTTTACTGGAGCTACAGGTAATTTACAATTTACAGTTACGCCAACTAAAACAAGTTTAAAACATGGTGAAAGTCTAGATTTAATAGTAAAAGTTTCAGGAAACGGAAACCTAAAATTATTTTCATTGCCTAAGCCAGAAGTGCCAACTGCGCTCGAAATGTACGATCCAGAACATAAGGAAAATATAAGTACAACTATCTCGGGAATGTCCGGAAATATTACTGATAAATATACGATTGTTCCGCAATACAAAGGAAAATATCCAATAAAACCAATTAGTTTTTCGTATTTTGATTTTGCATCAGGAACTTACAAAACTATTGTTTCCAAGGAAATCATGATCGATGTTGTAGATGGTCCAACCGAGGCCGTTACCCCAATTGCTTCGAAAAATAACAATCCAAAATCTCAGAAAAATAAAGATTTAGTGTTTCAAAACATTAAAACCAAAACCGAATTATTGTACGCCAAAAAACGTGATTTCTTGTACTCTACAAAGTTTTATATTCTGATGCTTTTGCCTTTTTTCATGATTCCGATTATTATTTTAATGCGAAAAAGGAAAGAACTTTCGGACAGCGACACGATTGGAAATCGATTGAAAATGAACAACCGATTGGCAAAAAAATATTTATCGCAAGCCAAAAAACACATCAATAATAAAGAACAATTTTATGTTTCGCTGGAAAAAGCCATGCATAATTTCCTAAAAGCCAAACTCAATATCGAAACAACCGAAATGAGCAAAATCAATATCGAGGAACTTTTATTATCCAGAAATGCTAATCCAGAAACGGTTTCGGAATTTATAAATCTAACCGAAAACTGCGAAATTGCACGATATGCACCATCAACAAATGCTTCGATTCAGCAAGATTACGACAAAGCAGTTTTGATAATTGCAGATTTAGAAAAATGCTTAAACGCTAAAAAATGAAAAATTTAGTTTACCTATTTCTACTAATAACGCAAGTTTCCTTTGCCCAAACGGGTTTCGAAAACGGAAATACGTTATACAAACAAGGCAACTATCAAGAAGCGATTGATGCTTATGAAACGGTTTTTAGAACCCAAAAACAATCGCCAGAATTGTATTTTAATATGGCTAATTGTTATTATAAACTCAATAAAGTTGCGCCTTCGATTTATAATTATGAAAAAGCATTGGTTTTAAATCCAAATTTAGAAGCAGCAAAAAACAATTTAGAAGTTGCTAAAAAATTACAAATAGATGATATAAAAGTCATCGAGAAAGTTGGAATCGCCAAAATGCTCAAAAACGCAACATCAACCTACAATTACGATACTTGGGCTTGGATTTCGGTAGCATTTGCCACGTTGTTTTTGTTGTTTTTTATTGGCTATTATTTCTCCGAAGCATCGATTATAAAACGAGTGCTTTTTAGCGGAATGCTTATTGTTTTAGCATTAATTTTAATTAGTGTTTCGGCTGCGATATTCGAAAAATCATCTTCAGAAAACGATAAACCTGCAATAGTTTTTGCAGAAGTAACTTCATTAAAAACCACTCAAAATTCTTCGGGAAAAGAAATCATGAAACTTCACGAAGGAACAAAAGTATTTTTAATATCGGCCGATAAATTATTCCGAAAAGTACAATTAACCGATGGAGTTGTGGGTTGGATAGAAAGCAATTCTATCAAAGAAATCAAGTAAAACCCGATTAATTATTCTGTTTTTTTAGAATTTTTATTTAAGTTTTTGGTTTTAGATTTAAAATCTTCGTACCATTTTTCTAATGACGGATAAATAAATTTAGAAACCTCCTGAATTGGGTTGTAAAACACCGACTTATCTAGCGTTTCTTGCTTTACAATGATATTATTTATATTCACTTTTTGGAATAAATTGAAAACAATACTCAACGCCAAAATGGTTTTTAAAACACTAAATCCTGCTCCGCCCAATTTGTTGAGCCAGCCCAAATAAGCAAAATCGGCAATTCCTGTAAATACTTTTGCTAATGTGTGAATGGCGATTACAACAATCAAAAATGTCAGTCCAAAAGCAATAACTTCTATATATTTTGGCGACCAAGAAACATGATTTTCTATAATTGTACGGATTAGATAAGAGAATTTTATGGCAACAAAAATCCCCACAACTAACGAAATTAAAGAAGCTAATTCTACAAAAAGTCCGTTTTTTAGACCATTATATAAAGCATAAACCAAAAAAACAGCAAGAATAATATCAAGAAAACTCATAAAATAGAATAAAGATTAAAAAACAAAGATAAAAGAAGTCAGAGAATAGAAAAAAGAACAAAGAGAAAAGATTTTAAAAAGATTATATTTGCGAAATAATTTAGATTTGGCTTATATAAATCTGAAATCTAAATTGGTTAATCTACATTCTAAAATCAAATGTCTCGAGATATACAACTCAAGGAACGCTGGGAAAACCTCGTTCAAATATTATCCAATCAGTTTTCGCAAGCCGAAGATCTGGATCTAGATTCCATAATTTACCTAATCGGAGTGCAAGAACTCGGAAAAGTGCATCGCGAGTTCAAAAAAGACCAAAAACTAGACCTAATGCACATTGCAATTTGCAGATTATTAGAACCTTATGGGTTTTATGAATTCGAATTTTATGACAACGAAGGCTGGCCACATTACCGTGTAAAAGAGCAATTACCAGCGCTAAAAGCCGGCGAGCAATCCGTTTTGATGAAAGAAGCAATTGTGAATTACTTTTTAGAAAAAGAAGTTTTGGAGTAATGATTTCAGATTTAAATAAACTTGAAACTTTAAATCTCAAACTTTTAAACAAATTCATTAAATTTGCAACCCTATTTATATTAAAATGACAAACAGAATAAAAGAATATATAGCCGAAGCCAAAGATTTTTCCACATCAAACAAAGAAAAATTAGAGGAATTCCGTATCAAATTTCTAGGAAGCAAAGGACTTTTGAAAGAGGTTTTTGCCGAATTCAAAAACGTTCCAAATGACCAGAAAAAGGAATTTGGTCAAGTCATTAATTTGCTAAAAACCATTGCCGAAGAAAAAGTAAAAACCATTCAAGAAGCACTAGAAAGTAAAGAAGAAATAAAAGGATTTTATGGCGATTTAACCCGACCATCGGAACCATTAGTAATTGGTGCTCGACACCCAATATCATTGGTGAAAAATCAAATTATAGATATTTTTTCGAACATAGGATTCAACGTTTCCGAAGGTCCAGAAATCGAAGACGATTGGCACAATTTTACCGCATTAAACTTGCCAGAATACCATCCTGCGCGCGACATGCAAGACACTTTTTTCATACAAACCAATCCCGATATTTTGCTTAGAACGCACACGTCGTCTGTTCAAGTGCGTTATATGGAAGAAAATAAACCGCCAATCAGAACCATTTCGCCTGGACGCGTTTTTCGTAACGAAGCCGTTTCCTCACGTTCGCACTGTATTTTTCACCAAGTCGAAGGTTTGTATATAGATAAAGACGTTTCGTTTGCCGATTTAAAGCAAACCTTATTATATTTCACCAAAGAAATGTTCGGAAAATCCAAAATCCGACTGCGACCATCTTATTTTCCTTTTACCGAACCAAGTGCCGAAGTAGATATTTACTGGGGTTTAAAAACCGAAACCGATTACCGAATTACAAAAGGAACCGGCTGGTTAGAAATTATGGGTTGCGGAATGGTCGATCCTAATGTGCTAAAAAATTGCGGAATAAATCCCGATGAATACAACGGATTTGCATTCGGAATGGGAATCGAAAGAATAGCAATGCTATTATATCAAATTGGAGATATTCGTATGTTTTACGAAAACGATGTTCGGTTTTTAGAGCAATTTAAAGTGAGTATATAAATTTTTAGAAGCCAATCCTGCTCTCATCCCAAAAAATTTTGCGAATAAAAATCGCCAAAATTGTTTTTCCTTTCGATCAGGGCTAGGGTTTTAGTCTTCGAAACCAAATTTTTTTAAAATGAAAAAAGACATCATCATACCAATCGTCGAAAACGTTTTTCTAGCCGCCGTTCAAGAATGGAGCGACGATTTTATGCAAAAAGTTTGGTTTGCTTACCTAGTAAACGATTCCGATTTTAAACTAGATGGCGTAATGGTTGTTTCAAAAGCATTTGGAACTATTGACGGCGAAATGAAAAAAACATCGCTTTTGCGTCATGCTTTTCTAGAAATAGAACCTGTTTCGGTTCGTAAAATCGAAATGTTTTACGACAATGTTTTAACGCTAAACAACGAATTTATGGTTACTTTTTTTATTGGCGAAACCCTTTATGATAGAAAATTTATTTTCAAAGCCAACTCCATCACTCCAGATTATGTCGAGGAAGTTCCAATTTTATTTGTAGATGGCGTAATTGTTAGATAAAATAAAAAAAGAGCCGAGAAACAAGATATTAAAATCTTTCTTCTTGGTTCTTTTTTCTTATTTATGTTTTCTAATCGAGTTTATCCGTCAATTTTTTAAACACACTTTTTGCCTCTTTTCCTTTGTACAAAATTTCGTAAACCGCATCGATAATTGGTGTTTTTGCGCCGTATTTTTGGTTTAATTCCCAAGCGCTTTTTGTGGCATAATAACCCTCGGCAACCATACTCATTTCCATTTGCGCGGACTTAACGGTGTAACCTTTACCAATCATATTTCCAAACATTCTGTTTCTAGAAAAAACGGAATATCCCGTAACCAATAAATCGCCTAAATAAGCAGAATCATTGATGTTACGTTTCATTTTGTGCACTTTTTTAATGAATTTTTTCATCTCACGAATTCCGTTACTCATCAAAACCGACTGAAAATTGTCGCCGTAACCAATACCGTGAGCAATTCCGGCAGCAATTGCATAAATATTTTTCAGCATTGCTGCATATTCGGTTCCAATAATATCATCTGTAATTTTGGCTTTGATGTAATTTCCAGAAAGACAATTGGCAACAATTTTGGCTTTTTCGGCATCGCCGCACGCAATTGTAAGATAGGATAATCTTTCGAGTGCAACTTCTTCGGCATGGCAAGGTCCTGTAATTACGCCTATATTTTCGAAAGGAATATCATATACTTTATTGAAATGCTCTCCAACAATAAGGCTGGTTTCGGGAACAATTCCCTTTATTGCCGAAAAGATAACCTTGTCTTTTAGGGAAACGGTCATTTTGGATAATTCCCCGCCTAAAAAAGCGGATGGAATAGCAAAAATGATATAATCTGCATATGCTATCGCCTCGTTGATGTTGCTTGTTAAGCGTAGTTTAGATAAATCAAACTCTACACCGCTCAAATAATTTGGGTTGTGTTTGTGGGTTTTTATGTGGTTTATGGCTTCTTCGTTGCGCATGTACCAAGCTATTTCGGGTAGGTTTACGCAAAGCATTTTGGCTATTGCAGTTGCCCAGCTTCCGCCACCTATTACTGCAAATTTTGGATTTTGTGTCATGTTTTTATTTTTAGCCCTGATTGTAGCGGCATCCTTTTTGGGTTTGTGATTGCGAGGTAACGAAGCAATTATAAACCCAAAAAGATACAGCGGAAAGCAGGATTGGCTCCTGAAAAAAAATTATATTAAATCAAAAGTAACGAATAATTATATAAAAATGGAATGAAAATGGTTTTTGAATTTTGGTTTTTGTAGGTAAAAATTTTTTATTTTAACTTAAAATTATGACTTACAGCACAATAGAATTAAGAATAGTGCGTTTTTTTGTAATACATGAGTTGAATGTTGGTTTATTTGAGCCTCATGTATAAAGTTAGTTAGTTTTGTTTTTGGTTTAAAGAAAAGGCGTTCATGAAATAAATTCGTGAACGCCTTTTTGTTATTATTGAGTTTTATTAATAACTCATTTCTACAATTTCTTTTACCTTCTCTAAAGTAATATTCTGTTTTTCGCCTAAGCCTTTCCAACCTCTTTTGTCGAAACGATTTACAATAAAATCGGCTGTTTTATCAAAATCCTTTGTGTAATCCGATAGTTTGGTTTGCATTCCCATTTTATGGAAAAATTCTACTGTTTTTTCGATGGCTTGCGTGGCTTTTTCATCAACAGAACTTCCTGATATTCCAAAAATCCTTTCGCCGTATTGAGCCAATTTGTCTTTTTTGGTTTCGAACATTACATGATACAAATTTGGGCCAATAATTGCCAAAGTTCTTGCGTGATCTATGCCATACAAAGCCGTTAGTTCGTGACCAATCATGTGAGTTGCCCAGTCAGACGGAACTCCTTTTTGAATTAATCCGTTTAGCGCCATGGTTGCGCTCCACATAAAATTAGATGCCAATTTGTAATCCGTTGGGTTTTCGACAACATTTGGACCAATTTCTACTAATGTTTGCAAAATACTTTCGGCAATTCGGTCTTGTAAAATTGCATCGTGAGGATAAGTCAAATATTGCTCCATAACGTGCGTAAAAGCATCGACAACTCCGTTTTGCAACTGGCGTTTTGGCAACGAAGCAATTACGGTTGGGTCACAAATAGAAAATCTTGGGAACAATGCGCTTCCGCCAAAAGCTAGTTTTTCCTGAGTAGCCTCGATAGTTACTACTGATCCAGAATTCATTTCGGATCCAGTTGCGGGCAATGTTAAAACTGTTCCAAAAGGGATCACTTTTGATAAATCCTTGATTAAAATCCGTTTTTGAAGAATTTCCATTGGATCTCCGTCATAATTGGTGGCTCCGGAAATAAATTTTACGCCATCGATCACGCTTCCGCCTCCAACAGCAAGTATAAAATCGATTTTTTGCTGTTTTACAACTGCAACGGCTTTCATTAATGTTTCGAAATGAGGATTGGGCTCTATCCCACCAAATTCTATAATTTCGAAACCTTTTAGATTTTTAATTACTTGTTCGTGAACGCCGTTTTTGAAAATGCTTCCGCCTCCGTAAGCCAATAATATTTTTGCGTTTTTGGGAACTAATTCGGACAATTTTTCTATTTGTCCTTTGCCAAAAACGTAATTTGTCGGGTTGTATAATTCGAAGTTTAACATCGGTTTTTATATTTTAAGTTTTAAAAATTTAAAGTTAAGAAAGTTATTCCGAAAGAGTTTTAAATGTATGTTAATTAAAAAAAACCGCTAAATCAAATTTGTGAAATAGCAGTTTTTGGCTTATTATTAAAAATTTAAAACTTAATTTCTTGAATCAAAAAGTTAGAAGTTTTGGTTGCTTTTGGATTGAAAATTTCATCTAATTTGGCGTTCAAAACATAATATTTTTTATTGACAACAATTCCTGTTGTTGGAAAATTCATTTCGGTTGGAACAGTTTTCAAAACTTTTGCAGTAGCAAAATCATCAGAAGAATTGAGTTGAAAAACTTGTTTTGTTGAATTCGAAATTACGATTAATTCGCTTTTTCCGTTCAAGAAAATTCCGTCTCCACCAAGAATTGGATCTGCATTTATTTTAGTAATTTCTTTTGGGTTTTTTAAAGAAATTTTATACAATTCCCCCGTATTGGATTGAACCGAAATTAAATATCCATTTGGATGAACTACAATACCGTTAAGGTTAAATCCTTCTTTTTTCCAATTTTCGTTGGTAGCAAAAACAGAAGCAATTCCAGTTTTAGTTACTTTGTAAATTATTGGAGAAGCACTGTTGGTTACATAAGTATTTCCTAAATTATCGAAATCGACATCGTTGGCAAAATTTCCGCCATCTTTATTTAATGCTCCTAAATCTGCAACAAATTTACGTTTGCCAGTTGTTAAATCATAAGCAATTAGTTTGGCTAATTTCATTTGAGTTGTAGCATTAGTTTTTACAGAAACGGCAGGGTCGGAAACGCAAACATATAATAAATTGGCTTTTTCGTTGGCGTGAATTCCGATTGTGCTAACTAGATTTTTGTCTGAAATAAATTCAGTGTAAACACCTTTTCTGGTAACTTTTCCGATTTTTCCGTAATGTAATGAACTCACGAAAAATACAACTTGTTTTTTGCTGTAAGCGATTCCTTCTGGATACAATTCGTTAGAATTGAAAGCGATATTTTGAGCATTTGCTGAGAAAGCAAAAGTCAAAACAAATAGAATTTTGAATAAATTTTTCATGGTTGTGTTTTTGTTTGAAGTGCAAAAGTAGTTTACAAAAACACGCTTTTTTGTTTCTTAACATTGCATTTATCTATGAATTGATAAAAGATAATGATTGCAAATTTATTTTTTATAGAAGTTGTTGTGTTCCACGTATTCCCAGACTTTATGAGGCAAAAGCGGTTGTACATTTTTTCCGTTTTTAATGTTTTCTCGGATAAAAGTCGATGAAATTTCGACAATCGGAGCATTGATAATATGAATTTTTGGATGATTTTTGAATTCTAAATTCTCTAAATCGGACGAAACTCTTGGATAAACATAAATTTCATGATTTGCTAAAATGGTTTCGTAGTTTTTCCATTTATGAAGATTCTTGAGATTGTCTTCGCCCATAATCAACGAAAACTCGTGTTGCGGATATTTGTCTTGCAAATGTGCCAAAGTATTTATGGTATAATTGGGCTGCGGCAATTTAAACTCAAAATCCGATGGTTTTATTTTTGGATAATCTTCTGTTGCCAAATGCACCAAATGAAGGCGCTGATAATCGTCCAGCAAAGTGCTTTTCTCCTTTAATGGATTGTGCGGCGTAACCATCATCCAGATTTGATCCAAGTCGGAATGCTCTGCTAAATGATTGGCAATAATTAAATGACCAACATGAATTGGGTTGAAAGTTCCGAAATATAATCCTATTTTCATGGTTTTTGAAACTTCAAATTAATCCTTCAAAAAATCCTTAACCAATTCGTATGCGTCATTTTTAGCAACATCTAAATCGTAATTTTTAATGATTTTATCAAATTGCGGAGCGGTTGCCAACTCGATAGATGCTTTTGCGATTCGCATGTTTATTTTGTCTTCGCTTTCGGTGGATCGTTTTTTGAGACGGATTTTGAGTTCGTCAATACTTGGTGGTTTTACAAAAACTGCCAATGTTTCATTAGGGAATTTGGATTTTATTCTTAATCCGCCAGCCACATCAATATCAAAAATTACGTTTTTTCCTAGAGCCCAAATGCGTTCGATTTCGGTTTTAAGTGTTCCGTAAAAATTATCTCTATAAACTTCTTCCCATTCCAAAAAATCTTCGGCTTTGATGTGTTTTTTGAAATCTTCGGTTGATATAAAATAATAATCTTTGCCGTTTACTTCTTCACCACGAGGTTCGCGCGAGGCTGCTGAGATTGAGAATTCCAAATTCAACTCATCAATTCCTAACAAATGCCTAACTATTGTTGTTTTTCCTGATCCCGATGGTGCAGAGAATACTATTAATTTTCCTTTTTTCATTTAAATTTACAAAACATTCAAAACCTGTTCTTTAATTTTTTCCAACTCATCCTTCATCATCACGACCAATTTTTGCATTCCAGCATGATTAGATTTTGAACCCAAAGTGTTGATTTCGCGACCCATTTCTTGAGTTATGAAACCCAATTTTCGACCATTGGCTTCGTTACCTTTTATAGTTTCCAAGAAATAATCTAAATGATTGGTCAAACGCACTCTTTCCTCCGTTACGTCTAATTTTTCGAGATAATAAATCAATTCTTGCTCGAAGCGATTTTCATCAACATTAACTTTCAATTCGGTAATTGCGGTTTGCAATTTGTCTTTAATATTTTGAATTCTTTCTGGATCTAAAGCAATGGCTTCTGATAAATACTGACGAATATTTGCAATTCGCAACTGAAATTCTTTTTCTAATGAAAGTCCTTCCGCTTGACGGAAATTTAGAATATTATCTAACGCTCCACGAATAACTTTTTGAATTTCGAGCCAATCGTTTTCGTCAATTTCTTCACGCTCGACTTTCATGGCATCAGGCATTCTTACTGCCATTTTCATGAGTTCGGTTTCGTCGGCATTGGCATAAACGTCACGAAGTTGCGCTATGTATGCCCTCATTATAGGCACATTGACTTTGGTCGAAGTTTGCTCGGAAGTGCTTTCTAAAAAAACCGAAAAATCTATTTTTCCGCGTTCTAGTTTCAAAGCAATTTCGTTGCGAACACCCAATTCCATCTCACGATAAGTCGATGGTAATCTGGTGTTTAAATCTAAACCTTTGCTATTGAGCGATTTTACTTCGACAGTTATTTTTTTGGTTGATAATTGCAAAGTTGCTTTACCAAAACCAGTCATTGATTGTATCATTTTTCTGAATTGTAATAACTACAAATGTAATTTAAATTTAGGATTTTCGAATTAGGTTTTAGGATTTCTTCTGTGTAACCAGATAAACGCCGCCAAAAATTAAAATTGCCGATATGATTTTCACAAAACTCAATTCATCTTTTCCAACGCTAATAGCAAATATTGTTGCAAAAACAGGTTGCAAATAAATAAAAACGGCAACCGTTGTTGGTTTTAATTCTCGCATAGAAAGTAAGTTTAATAAATAAGTAAAAAATGTAGAAAACAAAACTACAAAACCTATTTTCCAATACATTTCGGTTGGGATAATTTGCCAATTAATTGCTTGAAACTCTTTAAAACCAAAAGGCAAAACCATTAAAAACCCGAATAAGTAAATCCATTTTACAAACGAAAAAGCATTGTATTTTTCCATTAATTTCCTAACGGTAATCAAATAAAACCCATAAGAAACAGCATTTACAAAAACCAAAAAATTCCCTAAACTTGCATTGGTGGCATTTCCAACCGATTTGCCATAAAGAATCAAAAATGCGGTTCCGATTAATCCTAAAACAATACCAAAAACTTTGCGTTTTTGCATGCGTTCTCTCATAATTATAGCCGAAAGAATCAAAACAATTATTGGCGTTGAAACCATAATTACCGATGCCGAAATGGGCGAAGTATAACTTAATCCTTTAAAAAAAGTAAGCATATTGAGGGCAACTCCAAAAAAGGCACAAGTTATTATTCTAGGAAAATCTTTATTTTCGATTTTCTCGGTTTTAATAAAAAAAGAAACCATCCAAAACAAAATTGTTGCACCAAAAACCCGCAAAACGATAAATCCATAAGCATTTATGTAACTAGGCATTACGTCTTTGGCAATCGTAAAAGTTAATCCGTAAATTAAGGATACAATTGTTGCGCCAATTAACGCGAAATTTCTTTTAGACATTTTCGAACGCTTTGTAAACTTGCAACATGTTTTGTTGTGTATTTCCGATATAAATTTTGTCGTTTATAATAAAAACTGGACGGCTCAAAAACGTGTAATGTTCTAGAATATATTTTTTGTAATCGTCTTCGGTTAGCGTTTTATTTTTTAAATCCATCGATTTATACAGTTGTGCTTTTTTGCTAAAAAGTGCTTCGTAACTTCCGGAAAGTTCACGCATTTTTTCTAATTCATCAACAGTAATCGGATCTTGTTTAATGTCGTGATAAGCCAAATTAATTCCTTTTGGCAATGATTTTATAATTTTTCGGCACGTGTCGCACGAAGCTAGATAATATATTTTGTCCATACTGCAAAGTAACTTTATTTTGAGTTTAAAATTACTTATTTTTACGTAAAAAATTAAAATTATGGGAACCAGTTTGCGCATTTTAGAAAACAATCGAAATGTTTATTTACGATTATTAGAATCGTTCACTTTAGAACAATTAAACAAAATTCCTGAAGGATTTAGCAACAATATTATCTGGAATACAGCTCATATTGCAGTAACGCAACAAATTTTGGTTTACAAATTATCTGGTTTGCCATTACTAATTTCGGAGGAAATGGAAGAAATGTATAAAAACGGTTCAAAACCAACCTGCGCGACTACACAAGCTGAAGTTTATGAAATAAAAAATTTACTTATATCTGCTGTCGAAAAAACCAAAATCGATTTTAGAACCCCAAATTTTTTCGAAAATTATAACGAATTCACAACCAAAAGCACTGGTTTTCTGATTGATAGTGCCAAAACCGCTTTAGAGTTTAATAATTTTCACGAAGGCGTACATTACGGGATTATGTTGCAAATTAAAAAGTTTCTTTAGGAGCCAATCCAGCTATCCGTTGCAATCTTTTTTAAATTCTCATACTTCGACAAGCTCAGCATGACAATTTAAAAAAGGATTTTCACTTCTATCTGGGCTAAAAACAAAATCTTCTATATATTGTACATTTGTGGTCAAAAAGATATTTATCTTTGCATTAAAAATTAGAAAAAAATGAAATTCAATACCAAAACCATACACGGCGGGCAACATCACGATCCCGCAACAGGAGCTGTAATGCCTCCAGTTTACCAAACATCGACTTTTGTGCAAACAAGTCCTGGGCAACCCTTAAACCCAGATTACGAATATTCACGTGCAGCAAACCCAACCCGTTCGGCTCTCGAAAATGCTTTGGCAAGCATCGAAAACGGAACACGCGGATTGGCATTTTCATCTGGATTAGCAGCAACAGATTGTGTTTTGCGATCCTTTAAAGCTGGGAACGAAATCATCGCAATGGACGATTTATATGGCGGAACCTACAGAATGTTTACTCGTATATATAAAGACTCGGGAATAAAATTCCATTTTGTGGATATGAATGATATCGAGAAGTTCAAATCATTAATCAACGAAAACACCAAATTGGTTTGGGTAGAAACACCAACCAATCCGTTAATGAAATTGGCCGATATTCAAGAAATTGCAAAAATCACCAAACAGCACAAAATCCTTTTTGCTGTAGATAACACTTTTGCAACGCCTTACTTACAAAAACCTTTAGATCTAGGTGCAGATATTGTAATGCATTCGGCAACTAAATATCTAGGCGGACATTCAGATGTTATTGCTGGCGCATTAATTGTTAAAGATGAAGAACTGGGGAATCAATTGCATTTTCAGCAATTTGCAACTGGCGGAACTTTAGGACCAATGGATTCGTTTTTGGTTTTAAGAGGTATAAAAACCTTGCATTTGCGCGTGCAACGTCATTGCGAAAACGGAGAAAAAGTAGTTGAGTTTTTGAGCAATCATCCAAAAATAAAAACGGTTTATTATCCAGGTTTACCGAGTCATCCGTATCACGAAATTGCTAAAAAGCAAATGAGCGGTTTTGGCGGAATGGTATCGTTTACGTTCAAATCGGGCGAGAAACAAGATTCGATTAAGTTTTTAGAAAACCTAAAAGTATTTACTTTAGCAGAATCGCTTGGTGGTGTAGAAAGTTTGGCAAATCATCCTGCTTTAATGACGCACGCATCGATTCCCGAAGACAAACGAAAAAAAATCGGAATTACAGATGATTTAGTTCGACTAAGTGTTGGCATTGAAGATGCGGAGGATTTAATCGAAGATTTGAAACAAGCATTAGAAAATATTTAGACATAAAAAAGCCGATTTGAATTTTCAAATCGGCTTTTTTTACAAATTTGATTTTTTAATTTAAATAATAAATATAACCAAAATTTAACCAAACATTCCAGTCATTGGCTTTATTTTCTTTATAAATAGCTGGATTAGGATTTAAACCATCAACCCAATTCGAAAAGTAATATTGGGCTCTTAAATCAATCATTAAATCCGATAATGTTGTTAATTTGTATCTTGTCCCAACACTTGTTACAACTGACCAAACCGTTCCTCCTTGATTAGTAAAACCATCTAAATATTTTGTTGGCGTTGTTGCTGGAGTTCCAAGCTCACCAAGTAATGAATAGGCTTTGGGTTTGTAAAAACTAAATTGTCCTCCAAGACTCACAAAAGGAGCAAAAGCACCAATAGATGCAGAAAAATCTCTAATGCTTAAAGGAAAATACTCTAACTGCATACCAATGTTAGTAACAGCAGTGCTTCCTCTCATTGCTCTAAGTTGTTGTGCACCAATAGATGTT
The DNA here is from genome assembly GCA_043783485.1 of Bacteroidota bacterium. Lineage (GTDB taxonomy): Bacteria > Bacteroidota > Bacteroidia > Flavobacteriales > Flavobacteriaceae > Flavobacterium. The sequence goes on along the minus strand of JAYVZI010000051.1, from coordinate 13,769 downwards.
TTTTTAGGATCAACATATTCTCCAAAATGCTGTAAGCTTGTCTTGTTGTAAGACAATTCGCTTCTTAGTTTAAAGTGGTCATTAAAATAAGTTTCTGGAGTGTAACAGTTACATTCCGCTTTGTAAGCAAAATTTAGGTAATGAATAAGTCCTATTCCAAAACCAGTATTACCCGCATTAGTAGTCAAATCATGACGTTCTCCATAATCGGATTGAAAAGCTACAGGGCCAACAATGGCACCAACTTCATGAGAAAATCCAAACTGCGCATGAGCAATGTTGGAAAACCCCAAAAATGACAAACATAAAATTACGATATACTTGGGCATGATGTATCTATTTTTTACAATTATTGACAAATATATAAAAACATCATTCACTTCATACGTAAAAATGAAAAAAAATACAATCATTTTGTAATAAACAGCTTAGTTACAAACAAATCATTCCCAAATATTAAAATAAATGTACTAGAAAACGAAAAAATTTGCGTCAATATTTTTTTAAAATGTATATTTGCGCCATCAAACGAAAACGTTTTCTTAAACGTTAAAAAAACTATTTATTATGTCACAAAGTATAAATGCTTTTACAGAAGCCGTTGCGAAAAAAAATCAAAACGAACCAGAATTTATGCAAGCCGTAAAGGAAGTTGCTGAAACAGTAATTCCTTTTATTGAAGAAAATAAAAAATACCAAAACCAAATGCTTTTGGAAAGAATGGTTGAGTCCGAAAGAGTAATTATGTTTCGTGTAACCTGGATTGATGATGCAGGTAAAACTCAAGTAAACCGTGGTTACCGTATTCAGATGAACTCTGCAATTGGACCTTACAAAGGAGGTATTCGTTTTCACCCATCTGTAAATTTAAGTATTTTGAAATTTTTGGCTTTCGAGCAAACTTTCAAAAACAGCTTAACAACTTTGCCAATGGGCGGAGGAAAAGGTGGAGCAGATTTTGATCCAAAAGGAAAATCAGACATCGAAGTAATGCGTTTTTGTCAAGCATTTATGACCGAATTGTCTAAACATATTGGTGGAAACACTGACGTTCCTGCTGGAGATATTGGAGTTGGTGGTCGCGAAGTAGGTTATATGTTTGGTCAATACAAACGATTAAGAAACGAATTTACTGGAGTTTTAACCGGAAAAGGAATTTCTTTTGGAGGATCACTTATTCGTCCAGAAGCTACAGGATATGGCGATGTTTATTTCGCACAATCTATGTTGCAAACTAAAGGCGATAGCTTTACAGGTAAAGTTGTAGCGATTTCTGGTTCTGGAAACGTAGCACAATATGCTGCCGAAAAAGCAACTCAACTAGGCGGAAAAGTAGTAACAATGTCGGATTCTGCAGGATATATTTATGATGCAGATGGAATAGATGCTACAAAATTAGCACACGTTATGGAAATCAAAAACGAACTTCGTGGTCGTATTTCCGATTATGTTACAAAATATCCAAACGCTAAATATGTTGCAGGAAAACGTCCTTGGGAAGTAAAATGTGATGTAGCTTTGCCTTGTGCAACTCAAAACGAGTTAAATGAAGCCGAAGCAAAAACGCTTGTTGCCAATGGTTGTATTTGTGTTGCCGAAGGTGCAAACATGCCAACAACACCAGAAGCCGTAATTGTTTTCCAAGACGCAAAAATATTATTTGCTCCAGGAAAAGCATCTAACGCTGGTGGAGTTGCAACTTCTGGATTAGAAATGTCTCAAAACTCATTACGTTTGTCTTGGACATCCGAAGAAGTTGATGAAAGATTAAAAAATATCATGTTAGCCATTCATGCATCATGTGTTCAGTACGGAAAAGACGCCTCTGGATATGTAGATTATGTAAAAGGTGCAAATATTGCAGGATTTGTAAAAGTTGCAGACGCCATGCTTGCTCAAGGTGTAGTTTAATTTTTATTAAAAACTATATTTCTAAAATGCCTTCAGGTTTCTGGAGGCATTTTTTTTGATTTGTATATTAAAATCTAAATAATTTCGTTTGTAGTATATTTGTATTTTAATTTCAAAAAAATAATGAAAAAATTTCTCTTCTTCCTATTTATTATATTTTCTGCAACCACGAGTTTTGCACAAAGCGATTTGGTTTTCAAGGGGTATTTTTCGTACAATGAAATTAAAGATGTTTCGGAATCTTCCTCAAAAGTTTTTGCGGCTTCAGAAAATGCTTTATTTCAGAAAGATGTAACTACCAATGAAATTAAAACCGTTAGCACAATCGATGGACTTTCTGGCGAGACAATTTCGGCGATTTATCACAGCGAAATCTTTAATAAAACACTTGTGGGATATGAAAGCGGTTTGCTTATTGTTATAAACGAAAAAGACGGAACAATGTATCGTGCAATAGGAATTCTTCAAAAGGAAATCCCATCTAACATAAAAAAAATAAATCATTTTAGCGAGAATAATGGGTTTGCTTACATTTCCTGCAAATTTGGGATTGTACAATTTAATTTAAATACATCGGAATTTGGCGATACTTATTTCCTTGGCACAACAGTTTCTAATTACGTCGAAGTGGCTCAAACAACGGTTTTTAATAATGCAATTTATGCAATGACTTTGTTTTACGGAATTATAAAAGGCGATTTATCAAACCCAAATCTTAACGATTACAGCCAATGGACCAGTTTTAATGCAGGTTATTGGAACGGAATTGCCACTATCAATAATCAAATTGTAGCATCTAATACAAACAATACTTTTTATAAATTTGTGGGAAATGTATCTGTTCCTTTTTATACAAACTACGAATCTACTGTCGATTTTAGGGTTTATAACAACCAACTTATTGCAACAGGAGCATCAAAAGTGATGGTTTTTAATGATCAATTGCTTCAAACTACACAAGTTAATAAAAGCGATATTCCAGATATTACTTCAAACTTTACTTGCGCTACTGCAAAAGATGGAATGGTTTATATAGGCACAAAAGAGGACGGGTTATACACCACAACAACAACTAACCCAACAGTTTTCGAAAACATTACACCCGATGGCCCAACCCGAAATGCTGTTTTTGCATTAAATGCCACGACCGATAATTTTTGGGCAGTTTACGGAGGTTATGCAGCGGATTACAATCCATATACTTACAATTCCTACAACGTAAATACTTATGGAATTAGCAAATTTACGGATGCAGGATGGCAAAACAAACCGTTTTCGACCGTTTTGGGAGCAAAAGCACTTTGTAAAATAGTTGTAAATCCAAAAAACAAAACCGAAGTTTATGTAAGTTCTTTCTTTTCGGGATTATTAAAATTAGTAAACGATATTCCAACCGTTTTATACAATCAGACAAACAGTAGCTTAGAAACTTTACAAGGATATCCGCCAGATCCTAATTATATTGATATTCGTGTAAACGGAACCGTTTTTGACAAATCCGGAAATTTATGGATCACAAATAGCCTTATTCCGAGTGGATTAAAAGTCCTAAAAACTGACGGAACTTGGGGATCGGTTTCTATGGAAAATATTTTAGACGATTATTCTATTTCTTATTTTGGAAATATTGTTGTAGATAAAAATGGTACAAAATGGATTGCAACCAGCCAAGATGGAGTTGTTGGTTATAACGAAAACGGAAATCTACAAAGAAAAATAACCGTTGGAGCAGATTTAGGAAACCTTCCGGCTAAAGGCGTTCGAGCAGTAGCAATTGATAATAAAAACCAGCTTTGGATAGGAACCACAAACGGATTACGCGTTTTATCCTCCGTAGATAGTTTTTTGTCCACTCAACCCATGATTGCAAAACCTATAATTATTCTGGAAGACAATCTTGCTCAGGAACTTTTTTACGAACAAACAATTACAGATGTTGTTGTTGATGGAGCCAACAGAAAATGGATAGCAACTGCAGATTCAGGAGTTTTTTTAGTATCAGCAAACGGACAAGAAACCATTTATCATTTTACAACAGCAAACTCTCCATTGCCAAGCAATACCATTTTGGATGTTGATATAAATAGCGATTCTGGCGAAGTTTTTTTTGCCACAAATAAAGGCATGATTTCTTTTAAAGGAACATCAACAAGAGCCAGCGAAAATCTCGAAAACGTTTATATTTACCCAAATCCAGTTCGTCCAGAATTTTCGGGAACGGTAAAAATTAGCGGATTAATTGATAAAGCCAACATTAAAATCACAGATATTCAAGGAAATTTAGTTTTCGAAACCACTTCCGAAGGTGGAACAATAGAGTGGGACACAACCGCGTTTGGAAAATACAAAGTTGCATCTGGAGTTTATATGGTTTTTATTGCAGGAAAAGACGGTGTTGAAACTAAAGTTAAAAAAGTAATGATTGTAAGGTAAAATTAAAAAAAATGCAAATTAAAACCCGAGCAATTGTCATTTCGTCATTAAAATATCAAGAAAAAAGCCTGATTGTAAAATGTTTCACGCTTTCCGACGGGCTAAAAACCTATTTTGTTCGCGATGCTTTTTCTTCGAGAAAATCCAATCAAAAAATCGCTTATTTTCAGCCATTAACAATCCTCGAAATCGAGGCAGTTCATAAAAACAAAGGAACTTTAGAGAATTTTAAGGAAATAAAAATAGCAACACCATTCCATTCTATACATTCGGATTTGGTAAAAAGCACGATTGTTATGTTTATTTCGGAAATTTTGCACCATTCTATTCATGAGGAAGAGGCAAACGAAAATCTTTTTATATTTCTAGAAACCGCACTCAATTGGTTGGATAATCATAACGAAACGGCAAATTTTCATTTAATTTTAATGCTGGAAACCACCAAATATTTAGGCTTTTATCCAGATGTTTCAGATATTGATCAGAAATTTTTCGAAATGACCGAAGGAATATTTTCCCCATTTCATGCTTTAAGTTCCCTTTCCGAACACGAAACCAATTTGTTCAAAAAACTCATCGATTTAAAATTCGACAACAATCAAAAAACTTTTCATGTCATAGAGCGTCAAATTTTATTAAAAATCATGATAGATTATTACAGTTTTCATCTTGATGGTTTCAAAAAACCAAAATCTTTAGAAGTGCTTAAAGAAGTTTTTTCATAAAAAAATTTAACATTTCATTTTTTCATTACATTTACATAACTGTAAATCAATTAAATGAAAAAATTTCCAATCTTTTTAGTTGCATTATATTTCACAGGTTCTGTTTTTGGACAACTTACAGATCCAATTCCTACAGACAATTGGGCCATTTCTCAAATTGGAGTAAACAGTTTACTAAGCAATCCTTATGATATAGCCTTTGGACCAGACGGATATCTATGGATAACCGAGAGAACTTTAGGCGATATTTCCCGTTTTAATCCAGAAAATGGCACAAAGGATTTACTTATAAAAATTACAAATGTATATTCCACAGCGGGACAAGACGGATTGTTAGGATTGGTTTTACATCCGCAGTTTGGTCAAAATCTAGGCAATGATTATGTTTATGTGGCTTATACCTATAACTCGGGATCAAATGTCAGAAAACTCAGGATTTCACGATTTGAGTATTCCAAAACAGGCAATAACGGAACTTTAAGTAATGAAACCACATTAATTCAAGGCATACCCGGAAGTAACGATCACAATTCAGGACGATTAGCCATTGGTCCCGATTCGAAATTATATTATTCTATTGGAGATCAAGGAAATAATCAATTCGAAAATACGTGTACAAGCATTAAAGCGCAAAATCTCCCAACATCAACTACAGATTATTTTAGCTATCAAGGAAAAATCCTTCGACTCAATCTCGACGGAACAATTCCTGCCGACAACCCAATTTTAAACGGAATAAAATCGCACGTGTACAGCTATGGACATAGGAACGCACAAGGATTAGTTTTTGGTAGTAACGGAAAATTATATTCCTCAGAACATGGTGCAAAATCCGATGACGAGCTCAACATCATCGAATCTGGGAAAAACTATGGCTGGCCCTTTATTGCAGGTTATAACGACAGCCAAGCATACAACTATTGTAATTGGTCACTTTCCAGTTCTTGTGCATCTAGTAGTTATTCCGATTACAGTTGTGCAGCAGGAGTTACGGCATTGCCCGAATCGAGTTGGGTTGTACCATCCAATTTCAAAGAACCAATTGCAACTTGGGGAACAGTTCCAAACGGATTCGATTTTCAGGCGGGATGCGGATTTGTATGTTGGCCAACAATTGCGCCATCGGGAATGGATATTTACGAAGGCAATTTAATTCCAGGTTGGGGAAAATCATTAATCGCAACAGCCTTAAAAAGAGGTCGAATTTACCGAGCAACAATCACCACCGATGGCAACGCAATAGAACCAATAACCAACCCAGAACCAGACGGAACCAACGACGATTTCGAGGAGCTTTGGTACACCCAAAACCGATACCGCGATATAGTAGCCTCGCCAGACGGACTTACCTTTTATATCATTACCGACAGCAGCGGATCAACCTCTGGGCCATCCAACAACAGCTCTATCGTAATTCAAAATCCCGGAATAATCATCAAAGTCAAATTTACAGGAACACCATTATCTGCCAACAGTTTATCTAATAATTCCGAAATAGTCCTAGTTCCAAATCCAGCAAAATCCGAGTTTCAAATCAATCTTTCAAACAATCAAATTACAATCAATAAAGTCCAAATTATAGACACAAACGGACGAATCATCAATCAAATAAATACGCAAGATAACAATCAAAAAATACAAACCGAAAACCTCAAAAACGGATTGTATTTCGTAAATATTTTCGACCAAAACGGAAACAAAGCCACCCGAAAACTCATGATTGCTAATTAATCTTTCCATTTGGGCGTGACCCGAAAAGGGTCGGGCTTTCCGCTGCAATCTTTTACTTCACTGCGTTCCGCAAAAGGATTTCCGCTTCACCCGAGCCTGAAAGAGCGAACAGACGAAGTAATCCCTCACGCAAACAAAACTTTGTACTTCCACTTTCCACTTTCGACTTAATTCCATACTTTTGTAACCAGAATTAAGAAAACACAAAATGAGCACAAAATTCACTGAATACAAAGGACTTGACCTACCAACGGTAGCGTCAGAAGTTCTTGATTTTTGGAAAAAAGAAAACATATTCGAGCAATCGGTAACTTCTCGCGAAGGCAAAACACCATTTGTTTTCTTCGAAGGGCCACCATCGGCTAATGGTTTACCAGGAATTCATCACGTAATGGCGCGCGCCATAAAAGATATTTTTTGTAGATATAAAACCCAAAAAGGCTTTCAAGTAAAACGAAAAGCGGGCTGGGACACGCACGGATTGCCAGTAGAATTAGGCACCGAAAAAGAATTAGGAATCACCAAAGAAGATATCGGAACCAAAATCTCAATAGAAGAATACAACGAAGCCTGCAAAAAAACCGTCATGCGCTACACCGATGTGTGGAACGATCTCACCGAAAAAATGGGTTATTGGGTCGATATGCAAGATCCTTATGTTACCTACAAACCAAAATATATGGAATCGGTTTGGTGGCTCTTGAAACAAATCTACAACAAAGATTTGATGTACAAAGGCTACACGATTCAGCCGTATTCCCCAAAAGCTGGAACAGGATTAAGTTCACACGAAGTCAATCAGCCAGGAAGTTACCGTGATGTTACCGATACAACTGTTGTAGCACAATTTCTTGCAAAACCAGAAAGTTTGCCGAGTTTTTTACAAAATTTTGGAGACATACACATCTTGGCTTGGACAACAACGCCTTGGACTTTGCCGTCAAACACAGCATTAACAGTTGGCCCAAAAATCGATTATGTTTTGGTTGAAACTTTCAATCAATATACTTTTCTACCAATTAAAGTAATTTTAGCTAAAAATTTAGTAGGAAAACAATTTGGAAAGCGGATTCCTAATCCAGCTAGTGCAACAATGGAGGATTTTAATGTTGGAGGAGCTCGTGCAAAAAAAATTGAAGACATTCCTTTTAAAATACTTACTGAATTTAAAGGTGCAGAATTAGTCGGAATTCGTTACGAACAACTTATGAAATTGGCGTTGCCTTACGAAAATGCCGAAAATGCATTTAGAGTAATTGCAGGCGATTTTGTAACCACCGAAGACGGAACAGGAATTGTGCATACTGCGCCAACTTTTGGTGCCGATGATGCTAAAGTTGCCAAAGAAGCATCGCCAGAAATCCCGCCAATGTTGGTTTTGGACGAAAATGGAAATCCTGTTCCATTAGTCGATTTGCAAGGAAAATTCATCAAAGGATTAGGAGAATTGTCTGGAAAATATGTTAAAAACGAATATTATAATGACAACGAAGCACCAGAACGCTCTGCAGATGTTCAAATTGCTATTCAATTAAAAGAAGAAAATAAAGCATTTAAAGTAGAAAAATACGTACACAGTTACCCACATTGTTGGAGAACCGACAAACCAATTTTATATTATCCATTAGATTCTTGGTTTATAAAAATAACCGAAGTTCGCGACCGAATGTTCGAACTCAACGAAACCATCAACTGGAAACCCAAAGCCACTGGCGAAGGCCGTTTCGGGAATTGGCTCAAAAACGCTAACGATTGGAATCTTTCTCGCTCCAGATATTGGGGAATTCCGTTACCAATTTGGAGAAGTGAAACTGGCGATGAAGAAATTCTTATCGGTTCGGTAGAAGAATTGTACAACGAAATCGAAAAATCTATTTCGGCTGGTTTTCAAACATCCAATCCATTTGCTGGATTCGAAATCGGAAATATGTCGGAACAAAATTATGATTTAATCGATTTGCATAAAAATGTGGTCGATAAAATTACATTAGTTTCAGCATCAGGAAAACCAATGAAACGTGAAAGCGATTTAATCGATGTTTGGTTCGATTCGGGCTCCATGCCTTATGCACAATGGCATTATCCTTTCGAAAATAAAGATAAAATTGACGAAAACAAGGATTTTCCCGGCGATTTTATTGCCGAAGGTGTCGATCAAACGCGTGGTTGGTTTTATACTTTGCATGCCATTTCTACATTAGTATTTGATAAAATATCTTATAAAAATGTAGTTTCAAACGGTTTAGTTTTAGACAAAAACGGACAAAAAATGTCTAAACGTTTAGGCAATGCTACCGATCCTTTTACAACATTATCAGATTTTGGTCCCGATGCAACACGTTGGTACATGATATCGAACGCCAATCCGTGGGATAATTTGAAGTTCGATTTAGAGGGAATTGCCGAAGTGCGACGCAAGTTTTTTGGAACTTTGTATAATACGTATTCGTTTTTTGCTTTGTACGCCAATTTGGATAATTTCAATTATTCGGAAGCCGAAATTCCATTAAACGAAAGACCAGAAATAGATCAATGGATTATTTCGGAATTAAACACCTTAATCAAAACAGTAGATGAGGCTTATGCCGATTACGAACCAACTAAAGCAACTCGTGCCATTTCGGAATTTGTTCAAGAAAATTTAAGCAATTGGTATGTTCGTTTGTGTCGCCGTCGTTTTTGGAAAGGCGAATATGCGCAAGATAAAATAGCAGCCTATCAAACTTTATATACTTGTTTGCTTACTATTAGCAAATTAGGCGCGCCAGTTGCTCCGTTTTTTATGGATAAATTGTACAAAGATTTAACCTCAAATACTAAAACCGAGCAATTTGCTAGTGTTCACTTGGCCTTGTTTCCAGAATTTGTTGAAAAATATGTTAATAAATCGTTAGAGAGCAAAATGCAGAAAGCGCAAACCATATCGTCACTCGTACTTTCTTTACGAAAAAAGGAGATGATAAAAGTGCGCCAACCGTTGCAAAAGGTAATGATTCCGATACTTGACGAAAATCAACGTATGGAAATCGAAGCTATTTCTGACCTTGTAAAAGCAGAAGTAAATGTAAAGGAAATCGTACTTCTTGATGATGCTTCGGGGATTTTGGTAAAACAAATAAAACCAAATTTCAAAGCATTAGGACCACGTTTTGGAAAAGATATGGGATTGATAGCCAAAGAGATACAGGGGTTTTCGGCAGAACAAATTAATCTATTAGACAAGCAAGGAACCCTAAATATTGTTATTTCGGGAAATAGTATAATTTTATCATTAGAAGATGTGGAGATTTCTTCGCAAGATATTGAAGGTTGGTTAGTAGCAAATTCAAACGGAATAACCGTAGCGCTCGACATTACAATATCCGAAGAATTAAAGCAAGAAGGAATTGCAAGAGAATTGGTAAACAGAATCCAAAACATACGAAAAGATTCAGGTTTCGAAGTTACCGATAAAATAAAAGTGCAATTACAAAGAAATGGCGAATTAGAACAAGCCATACTCAAAAACATTTCGTATATTAAATCTGAAACACTAACAGAAAGCTTAGTTTTTGAGGATCAGATAATAAACGGCATAGAAATTGAGTTTGATGACATAAGAACAATGATATTAATTTCAAAATAATATAAAAATGGTTGAAGAAATCACAAAATATTCCGAAGCAGATTTAGCTGAATTCAAAGAGCTAATTATAAATAAAATAAACAAAGCTCAAAACGATTTAGATTTGATAAAAAGCGCCTATATGAATGATTTGAATAACGGTACCGATGATACGTCGCCAACATTCAAAGCATTTGAAGAAGGAAGCGAAACTATGTCTAAAGAAGCAAATTCGCAATTGGCCATTCGCCAAGAAAAATTTATTCGCGACTTAAGAAACGCACTTTTCCGTGTGGAAAATAAAACTTATGGCGTTTGCAAAGTAACAGGAAAACTAATTAGTAAAGAGCGATTATTGATCGTTCCTCATGCAACAATGAGCATCGAAGCCAAGAATTTGCAACGATAAACTAAATAAATCATAAAAAAAATGCTTCTCTATTTCGAGAAGCATTTTTTATGGAATAAAATAGTATTTTTGCAATGCAAAATTTATAATAATGAAACTAAAACACGCCTACCTAATTGTTTTTTTGATTTTAATAATTGATCAAATTTCTAAAATATACGTAAAAACACATTTTATACTTGGTCAAGAAGTCAAAGTTTTCAATTGGTTCAAAATCCTGTTTATAGAAAATAAAGGAATGGCATGGGGAACCGAAATACCGGGTCAATATGGCAAAATTGCACTAACCGTTTTTAGATTATTGGTTGTTCCCGCAATAGGATATTGGCTTTGGGATTCTATCCAGAAAAAAAGTTCAAACTACTTAATAGTTGCTATTTCATTAATTTTTGCTGGTGCTTTTGGTAATATTATAGACTCTGTTTGCTACGGAGTAATTTTCGATAATAGCTATAATCACGTTGCAACATTGTTCTCGGCAAAACCTTACGGAACCTGGTTCCATGGAGATGTTGTAGACATGTTTTATTTTCCATTTTGGCACGGAAATTTGCCAAGTTGGTTACCTTTTTGGGGCGGAAAAGAATTCACTTTTTTCAATGCAATATTTAACGTAGCGGATTTTGCAATTTCAACAGGAGTTGGAATTCTGATTTTCTTTAACAAAAGGGCTTTTCACAAAAACGAGTAAATGGTTTTTGGAGTAATACAAAAATTTAACCGAATATCATTTTCGGTAACATCATCTATTTTTTCTTCAGACTCAAAAAAACTTAACCCAATTTTTATGCTTTCTGGTTTGCAATTCGATAAAAATTTATCATAAAAACCTTTGCCATAACCCACCCGATTTCCTAGTTTATCAAAAGCCAAAAGCGGCACAAAAATAATTTCTATTTTAGAGGTTGGAATTTCAATTCCGTCTATTGGTTCCGGAATATTGTATTTATTTTTTTTGATTTTGGTATTATCAGTCAATAAAAAATGAGTCATTTCTCGAGTTTCAAAATCCGATTTCGAAATCAAAATTTCCTTGTCTTTTCCTTGTAATAAATGCAGAATAAATTCGGTATTTACTTCGTTTTGAGTTTCGATTGGCAAAAAAACATGAAAATAAGTTTTATCCCAAACATCCAATTTCAGAATTTGATTGGCAATTAAAATCGATAAATCATCAATATCATTTTTAGATAAATCTTGACGTAATTTTTTATATTTTATACGAAGTTCTTTTTTGTTCATTTATAAAATTTTAAAAAAATCTTTATTTCTCGTTGCATAAAAACGCAATATCTTCGATTAATTGTTTTACGTTTTTAGTTCCATCCGTTGTCGGACCATCAAGATTTGTGCCGTCGTAAAAACCACGAACTTGACGTTTTGCATCGACCAAAACAAAATTTTCGGTATGAACCATATCATACATTTCGTTTGGTTTTCCTTGTTTTACAGCCAAATAGGATAATCTTGCCATTTTGTAAATCTCTTTTTTATCGCCAGTAACCAAGTTCCATTTCAAGTCGTTTACGTTGTTTTTTATGGCATATTTTTTTAGCATTGCAACATCATCAACATCAGGCATTACGCTATGCGAAAGCAACATCACTTTAGGGTTATTCAAAATTGCTTTTTGAACAAAGGTTAAATTTGTTGTCATTTTTGGACAAATAGATCCGCAAGTTGTAAAGAAAAAATCGGCTACATAAATCTTGCCTTCGTAATCTTTTTGAGTAATTGTTTTTCCGTTTTGATTGGTAAACGAAAAATCTGCAATCGTGTGATATTTACTTTTAAACTGCATTGTAGAGTCTACCAATTCTGGATTTACATCAGAAGGATTGTAAACAGGAAGCATTTTTTTAGGTTTTAAAGCCACAAAAAACAATGAAATAGTTATTGCAGAAAAAATTAAAAAAATGATAAAAAAAACTCGATATTTTTTGAAAAATAATAGCATAAATAACTTTTTAGCAAAAATAAAATTTAGTTCAATACCATTCTTATTTTTTAACAATTAAAAAAATATAAATGGAAGCAATTTAGTGTGTTAAAGATTATTAAACCTATAAAAAATTTAGTAATTTTGAGAAAATTTAATAAAAATGAAAAAGTTTTACTTATTACTTGCATTTATATCAATTTTTTCTGCTTCTGCACAGTTTAATCCTTCTGCGCCTTGGATGAAAAACCCTGAGATATCAAAAAAGAGCCAATTATCTATAGATGATATGGTAAATTCCTTTAACGAATATTGGTCAAACCGAGATTGGACTAAAAGAGGAAGCGGTTTTAAACCCTTCATGCGTTGGGAAAACCATTGGCGAAATAAGACAAACGAACAAGGGTTTTTGATCACTCCAAAAGAAATGTGGGATGCATTAGCGCAAAAAAACCAAGCAAAATCAAAGAACAATAATCAAAAATTAGCAACAAGTAATTGGTTGCCAATTGGACCATTCACGCATGTAAATACTGGCTCGTGGTCATCAGGACAAGGACGTGTAGCAGTTGTGTGCGTCGATCCATCAAATCCAAATACAATTTATATAGGTTCGCCAGCTGGCGGAATCTGGAAATCTACCGATTTAGGAGTTAATTGGTCGCCACTAGCAGATAGTTTGCCACAAATAGGGGTTTCGGGAATTGCTGTAGATCCAACAAATTCTAACACCATTTACATTGCAACTGGAGATAAAGACGCGAGTGATACTTATTCTATTGGGGTTTTAAAATCTATAGATGGCGGAATTAATTGGAACACAACTGGATTAACATTTTCTAATACATCAACTTTGGCTGGGGATTTGGTAATAAATCCGAATAATAACCAGGTTTTGTGGTGCGCTACAAGTGTTGGTTTGTACAAAACATCTAACGGCGGAACAACTTGGGCTGTTACTCAATCCGGAAATTTTGCGCAAGGAGCAATCCGATTAAAACCAAATGATCCAACTAC
>JAYVZI010000050.1:0-21451 GCA_043783485.1 Bacteroidota bacterium | reverse complement strand
TAAATTATAATACATTCAGTCTCGGTTTATATTCATAAAACTGAACACTAACAACTGAACACTGAACACTAAATTTTCTTCACGTATTGTGTAATGATAACAATAGTTTGTCCGTCTACTCTTCCTTCAATGTATTCTGCATTTTCGTGATCCAGTCGGATGTTTCTAACGGATGTTCCTTGTTTGGCAACCATGCTAGATCCTTTTACTTTTAAGTCTTTTATCAAAACTACAGAATCTCCAGAGGCAAGTATTACTCCATTTACATCGCGATGGACAATCTTATTTTCGTCTTCCTCGCCTTCGCCAGTTGCTTGAGCATAAGCTAGAGTTTCCTCGTCGAAATACATCATTTCTAGTAATTCTTTTGGCCATCCAGCATTTCGTAAGCGGCTTAGCATTCTCCATGCAACTACTTGAACTCCAATATTTTCGTTCCACATAGAGTCGTTGAGACAACGCCAATGGTTTAGATCTTCGGTCCCTGGATTTTCGATTTGATCGATACAGGTTTTGCAAGCTAAAATACTTTCGTCTAAATTGGCTTTTTTTGTAGGTAAAACAATAAATTCCTTTAGGTTTTCCTCGCTTGAGCAAAGTTCACATTTGGAACCACTGCGTTTATTTAATTCTCTTTCGAAACTCATTTTTGATATATTATTTTTGGCGAAATTACTTTTTATAAGTACGTTTCGCAAGTTTATGGATTAAAATCTAATAATATTATTTTACTTTAACAGATGGTGGAACCAACATTTGATATTCGCCACCATTTCTAATCACATCGCGAACAATACTCGAACTGATGTAAGATGTTTTTGCGGCGGTTAGTAAAAATACGGTTTCTATTTTAGACAATCGTCTGTTAGTGTGCGCAATGGCTTTTTCGAATTCGAAATCGGCGGGATTACGCAAACCGCGAAGTATAAAATTTACTTTTAATTTTTTGCATAAATCAATGGTCAAACCCTCGTAAGTTACTACCGAAACCGATGGCTCATCGGCAAAGGCTTCCTCGATAAATCGTTTTCGGTCTTCGAGCGAGAACATGTATTTTTTTTCGGCATTGATTCCTATAGCTACAATAATTTCGTCGAAAAGAGGAATGCTTCTTTTGATGATATCGTAATGTCCTAAAGTAATTGGGTCGAATGATCCTGGGAATATTGCTTTTCTCATTTTTAATTTTTTAAAGCCAATTCGATGGCATTTGTAAACAAATCGGCTAACGAAATTCCTGCAACTTTGGCTTGTTGTGGAATCAAACTTTCGGTGGTTAATCCCGGAATTGTATTCATTTCGAGCATAAAAGGTTCGTTGTTTACAATAATAAATTCGCTTCGAGAAAAACCTTTCATTTTCAGAATATCATACGCACGTTTGGCAATGTCACCAACTTTTTGGGTCATTTCGTCAGAAATTCGTGCAGGAGTAATTTCTTGAGATTTTCCTAAATATTTGGCTTCGTAATCAAAAAAATCATTTTCCGAAACAATTTCTGTTATTGGCAAAACGGTTGTTTTTCCTTGATAATTAATTACTCCAACCGAAACTTCAGTTCCATCGAGGAAACTTTCGATGATAATTTCGTTGTCCTCTTTGTATGCAATTTCGATTGCAATTGGAAGTTCGGCTTCGGTTTTTACTTTTGATATTCCGAAACTCGATCCCGATTTATTGGGCTTTACAAAACAGGGTAAACCTACTTTTGCAACAATTTCGGCAGGATTTATTGTTTCTCCTTTGTTGAGGTAATAGGATGTTGCCGATTTTATTCCGTAAGGCTTGAGTACGGAAAGCAAATCGCGTTTGTTAAACGTTAGTGCGGCTTGATAATAATCGCAGGAACTTTGCGGAATATTGAGCAACTCGAAATAGGCTTGCATGAGTCCATCTTCGCCGGGAGTGCCGTGAATGGCATTGAAAACGCAATCGAAATTGATTTTTTGGTTGTTTACGGTTGTTGTAAAATCGTTTTTATCGATAGGGAATTCTTGATCATTTTGGTCCACGTAAACCCATTTTTCCTCGAAAATGTGTATTCGGAAAGCGTTGTATTTTGTTTTATCTAGGAATTGATAAACCACGTTTCCGCTGGTGAGGGATATTTTGTATTCGCTTGAATATCCGCCCATTATGATTGCAATGTTTTTCATTTTTATAAATAAATTTTGTTTGTAAAGATAATACCTAGCCCAGATTGGAGCAAGTATCCTTTTGCGTCATTGTTTGGCGTGAAAGATACTGCGGAAAGCTGGAAATAGCTCCTGATAATAATTAAACAAAATTATCATTTTTTTTGAAACAGAATAGCTTTAGTATTTTATATCTTTGCTTGAAAGAAAAATAAATATGAGTTTAGGAAAATTTTTGACAAGCCGCGTGTTTTTTGTTCAAGTTGTAATTGCTTTATTGATAGTAATTTCGATAGTTTTTTTGTTTATGCATTGGCTTACGTACGCCACAAACCATGATAATGTGATTACGGTTCCCGATTTTAGGAAAATGAGTGTAGAGCAAGTGGAGGAAAAATTAGACAAACTAGATCTGGAATATGTGCTTTTGGACACGGTGGATTATCATCCGGAATTTCCAAAAATGTCGGTTGTGGAGCAAGATCCAATTGCTGGAAGTCAAGTAAAAGAAGGTAGAAAAATTTATATAAAAATAAATGATAACGGGTACACGTCTGTAAAATTGCCGAATTTAATTCAGCAAACTTACCGTCAAGTGGTTCCAACTCTTGAGGCACTTGGACTTAGCGAGGGGCAAATTATTTATGTCCCTAATATTGGAAAAGATATGGTTCTGGAAGTAAAAATGGATGGAAAAACACTGAAAGCTGGAGATAAAATTCTGAAATCATCGAAAATAGATTTGGTTCTTGGCGACGGAAAAGTAGCTTTTGATGAAACGCAGTTGGATAGTTTGAATGTTGAAGAAAAACCTGCAAATGAACAATAATATAGACCCAATAGATTTAGACGATGAATTATTTGAACACTTTAAGTTCGAAGTTACCAAAGGGCAATTATTGCTAAGGATTGATAAGTTTTTGATGAATTTGATTCCGAATGCTACTCGAAACAAAATTCAGAATGCGGCTACATCAGGAAATATTTTTGTAAATAACCTTCCTGTAAAATCTAATTATAAAGTAAAACCGCTTGATATTGTGCAGGTTATGTTGTCGCATCCGCCTTTTGAAAATAGGGTTGATCCGGAGGATATTCCGTTAGATATTGTTTATGAGGACGACGCACTGTTGTTAATAAACAAACCTGCAGGATTTGTAGTTCATCCTGGACACGGAAATTATACTGGAACTTTGGTGAATGCATTGGCTTTTCATTTTGAAAATTTGCCTATGAATTCCTCCGAAAGACCCGGATTGGTGCATAGAATTGATAAGGATACAACGGGACTTTTGGTGATTGCAAAAACCGAAGCTGCAATGACACATTTGGCAAAACAATTTGAGGCTAAAACCTCTGAACGGGAGTATATTGCGCTTGTTTGGGGAAATGTAAAAGAAGATAGCGGACGGATTGAAGGAAATATTGCACGTCATGTAAAAGACAGAATGCTAATGTCGGTTTTTGAAGATCCAGAAATTGGAAAACCAGCCGTAACGCATTACAAAGTTTTGGAGCGTTTTGGTTATGTAACCTTAATTTCTTGTAAGTTAGAAACGGGTAGAACGCATCAAATTCGGGTTCATTTGAAACATATTGGTCATACTTTATTCAACGATGCTAGATATGGAGGAGATTTAATTTTGAAAGGAACTACATTTACAAAATACAAACAATTTATAGACAATTGTTTCAAGGTTTTGCCAAGACAAGCATTGCACGCAAAAACTTTAGGATTTGTGCATCCAACAACAGGTGAAACCATGCGATTTGATACCGAATTGCCGCAAGATATGCAGGATTGTATTGAGAAATGGAGAAATTACTCGACATCACATTCGGTAGAGGAGGAAAATTAGAAATATTTAAGATAAAAAAATCCGTTTCGATTAATTTGAAACGGATTTTTAGTTTTTAATCTATAATTTTTTTTATTGAGGCGTTTGATCTTTGAAGAAATTTGGAGCAATATATTTTTTCCAAATAAATAAGATTAAAAGTGATCCTAAAACTGCAAAAACCAATCCCATACTAAAAAGATTGCTACTACTCGCACTTTCGAAACCAAGTGTGTTTCCTACAAATCCTCCAAGAATTGATCCTCCAATTCCTATTAATAATGTTACTAATAATCCTCCCGGATCTTTTCCGGGCATAATCATTTTTGCAATTCCTCCAGCAATCAAGCCGAAAATAGCGAGCCAAACATAAGTCATCATAGTTTTTTAGTTTAATGGTTAATAATCAAATTTAAGAAAAAAATTGATATATTATCATTTTGGAGGTATTATTAATGCATAAAGCCCAATTAAAAGAATTAATTGGGCTTTATAAATTTATGTGTTTTATAATTTTTCTAAACAAAAAGCCCTTCAATGCTTAAATATCTTTCGCCAGTATCGTAGCAAAACGTCAATATTTTTGAATCTGCAGGGATTTCTTTTAATTTTTTAGCAACCGCAGCTAACGATGCTCCAGATGAAATTCCGATTAGTATTCCTTCCTCTTTGGCGGCGCGTTGAGTATATTCAAAAGCTTCGTCTTTACTAACCTGAATAACTCCGTCTAGCAAATCGGTATGTAAATTTTTCGGAATAAATCCAGCTCCAATTCCTTGCAATGGGTGAGGAGCGGGGCTTCCGCCACTAATTACTGGCGATGCTTCTGGCTCGACTGCAAAAACTTTTAGATTTGGGAAATGCTGTTTTAATATTTCGGCGCAGCCTGTTATATGTCCGCCAGTTCCAACGCCAGTAATCATATAATCCAAGCCATTAGGAAAAGCTTTTATAATTTCTTGCGCCGTAGTTTTTTTATGAATTTCGATATTTGCTGGATTTTCGAATTGTAATGGCGACCACGAATTTTCTATTTCTGAGTTCAATTCCTGGGCTTTTTCGATAGCGCCTTTCATTCCTTTTTCACGCGGAGTTAGTACAAATTCGGCACCGTAAATGCTCATTAATCTGCGTCTTTCTATCGACATGGATTCGGGCATTACCAAAATTAATCGATACCCTTTCACGGCTGCAACCATAGCTAAACCAATTCCAGTATTCCCAGATGTGGCTTCAATAATTGTGCTTCCATTTTTTAATAAACCACTTTTTTCGGCATCTTCGATCATTGCTAGCGCAATTCTGTCTTTTATGCTAGCGCCTGGATTTGCTCGTTCTAGTTTGATATAAACATTGCTGTTTGCTCCAAATAATCTGTTTATTTTTACGTGTGGCGTATTGCCAATGGTTTCGAGAATGTTGTTGTATTGCATGATTTTTAAATATTGAATGAATTAATATCTTTGATTTCGAGTTGGTTTAGAATTGTATTTTTTGAGGCTTGCATCACGATCGAATATGGATCTACACTTTTTGTAACAAACGTATTTCCGCCAATTATGCTATGATTTCCTATAACTGTGCTTCCGCCAAGAATGGTTGCATTTGCATAAATAATTACATAATCCTCGACAGTTGGATGTCGTTTTTTTTCCTCCATACTTTTTTCGACTTGCAAAGCTCCAAGGGTTACGCCTTGATAAATGCAAACATTTTTTCCAATTATTGCAGTTTCTCCAATAACAATTCCTGTTCCATGATCTATTAGAAAAGGAACATCAATTTTGGCTTTTGGATGAATATCGATTCCAGTTTTACTATGTGCATATTCCGAAATAATTCTTGGTAATAAGTTTACGGATTGTTTGGATATCGCGTTAGCAATTCTATAAAAAGCAATTGCCAAAAATCCTGGATAGGAATTTATAATTTCCTCGATGCAATCCGCAGCAGGATCCGTATCTAGAATTGCTTGAGCATCTTTTTGAAGGGAATTGTATAAATCTGGAATTTCGGAATATAAAGATTCGGTAATTTCTAAGATTTCGTTTGAGCTTTTTTGTGTGCAAATTTTGATTAAAATCGTTTTAAAATCTTTTTTGTTTTGTTCCCAAAGCGATTTTATTTCATCAGTATTTAATGCCTTTTCGGGAAACAAAATAAAAAACAAATCATCAATCCAATCAATTATTCCGGAAGTATTGATAGACCTAACCCAATTGTTGTTTTGGTTGTTATTTAATTTTTTAAAAAAAGAAGTTTCTTTATCGTTCATTTGTTTCTAACATATGTATATACAAATATAAGTTAGATTTCTTAAAATGAGTATTTTATTTTTTATAAATAATTGTTAAAACAAAAAAATCCATTTTGAATAAACAAAACGGATTTTTTACAAGATAATATTCCTAACCTCGAAATAATAATTACAAATGTATCACTTCGCCATAAGCATCGGCAACGGCTTCCATAACAGCTTCGCTCATTGTTGGGTGCGGGTGTATGGTTTTTAGGATTTCATGTCCTGTAGTTTCTAGTTTTCTTGCAACAATAGCTTCGGCAATCATATCGGTTACACCTGCTCCAATCATGTGGCAACCTAACCATTCGCCATATTTGGCATCAAAAATTACCTTTACAAATCCGTCTGGAGTTCCAGATGCTTTTGCTTTTCCGGATGCAGAAAATGGGAATTTCCCAATTTTAAGCTCGTATCCTTTTTCACGGGCTTGTTTTTCGGTCATTCCTACAGATGCGATTTCTGGAGTTGCATAAGTACAACCTGGAACATTTCCGTAATCGATTGGATCTACGTGTAAACCCGCAATTTTTTCGACACAATTAATTCCTTCTGCAGAGGCAACGTGCGCCAATGCTTGCCCTGGAGTTACATCGCCAATGGCATAATATCCCGGAATATTAGTTTGAGCATAATCATTTACCAAAATTTTATCTTTGTCGGTTGCGATCCCAACTTCTTCAAGTCCAATGTTTTCGATGTTGGTCTTGATTCCAACTGCCGATAATAATATGTCTGCTTCTAGTTCAATTTCTCCTTTTGCCGTTTTTACAAATGCTTTTACGCCACTTCCAGAAGTATCAATTCTTTCTACAGATGAAGATGTCATGATTTTTACACCTGCTTTTTTCATAGAACGCTCCATTTGTTTAGAAATATCTTCGTCTTCAACTGGAACTATCATTGGCATAAATTCTACAATAGTAACATCTGTTCCCATTGCATTGTAAAAATGTGCAAACTCTACTCCAATTGCTCCAGAACCTACAATAATCATAGATTTTGGTTGGCTTGGCAAAGTCATTGCTTGGCGGTAACCAATTACTTTTACACCGTCTTGTGGCAAGTTTGGTAATTCGCGAGAACGAGCTCCTGTTGCAATAATAATATGGTCTGCGGAATATTCGGTAACTTTTCCGTCTTGTGCAGTTACATCTAGTTTTTTTCCTGGTTTTAGTTTTCCAAAACCGTCAATAACATCGATTTTATTTTTTTTCATTAGGAATTGAACGCCTTTGCTCATGTCGCCAGCCACGTTTCTAGAACGGGTTACAACTGCTGAGAAATCTTTATCGAATTCTTTCACGGTCAATCCGTAATCGGAAGCATGTTTTAAATAATCGAAAACTTGTGCCGATTTCAACAACGCTTTTGTAGGAATACAACCCCAATTTAGGCATACTCCACCAAGGCTTTCTTTTTCGATTACTGCAACTTTAAATCCCAATTGCGAAGCACGAATTGCAGTTACATATCCGCCCGGTCCACTTCCTAAAACAATAATATCGTATTTCATTTTTTTTATATTTTATTTTTCATTTGTAAAAAAATCAACTCGTAAAAAACTCGTTTCATTTTTTTTGTATTTTATTTTCTATTTGTGAAAAATCAACTCGTAAAAAACTCGTTTCATTTTTCTGTGTAATAAAATGAATTAATAAAAACTCATTTTTTTATATTTTTAATGTCAATTTTCAGTTAGCGAAATTAATGATTTTTTTGTTTTCTTGCAAGACTTGTAATTCTTCGTTTATTTATTTAAAATCTTTGAGATTTGGTTTTTCTCCATTTTATTAAATACAAAATAATAAATATTAATATGGTTTGAAAAAACACATTGATTAATATTAAAAATAGAATAAAACCAATGCTTCCCAAAGCATAAAACGGATAACTTTCATCAAAAATATTTAGTGGAAAACACAATAAATGATTAATAAAATTTAATGTTTTTCCTAAAAACTGAAAATTAGAATGCATATTTATGAATAACGAAAATACTCCAAAAATAATTTCGAAAACAAACAAACCAAAAAACATTTTCAAGAATAATTTCATTAATTCTCAACTAAAAATTGGGAATAATACAAGTTTTTGTAATAACCGTTTTCCTTGTTCAAAAGTTCTTGATGTGTACCTTGCTCGACTATCAATCCTTTGTCCATAACTACAATTTTATCAGCATTTACAATAGTTGCCAATCGATGCGCAATTACAATTGATGTTCTGCCTTTTGTAATTTTTTCGGTAGCTTGTTGTATTAATTCTTCAGAATACGTGTCGATAGATGAGGTTGCTTCGTCGAGAATCAATATGCTCGGATTGCTTACGTAAGCGCGCAAAAACGCAATTAACTGGCGTTGTCCAGACGATAACATGACACCGCGTTCCTTAACGTTATAATCGAAACCTTCGGGCAAACTCATGATAAAATCGTGAACCCCAATTTTTTTGGAAGCATCGATAACTTGTTGTCTCGAAATGGCGGGATTATTGAGCGTTATATTGTTCAAAATAGTATCGGCAAACAAGAAAACTTCTTGCAAAACTACCGCAATTTGAATTCGTAACGAACTTAACGTATAATCCTTAATGTTGATTCCGTCTATAGAAATGGTTCCAGAATTAATTTCGTAAAAACGATTTAATAAATTAATAATCGTAGATTTTCCTGCTCCAGTCGCACCAACTATTGCTATTGTTTCGCCAGAATTGATTTCTAAATCGATGCCTTTTACAACCTCTTCGTTATCGATATAACTGAAACGAACTTTTTCGAAATTTATATTTCCTTTAAAAATTGGGGCTTCAATAGTTCCGATATCCTGAATTTGATCTTGAATATCAATGATTTCGAAAACACGATTGGCGGAAATCATTCCCATTTGCATCTCGTTGAATTTATCTGCAATTTGGCGTAATGGATTGAACAACATTCCGATAAACATGGTGTAGGAAAATAAATCGCCAAAGGTTGTAAAATGATCGCCACCAAGAATATTAAATCCGCCGTAAAGCACAACAAATCCTAGGGTTAATGACGAAATAATATCGGCAATTGGAAAAAAAATCGAGTTGTACCAAACGGTTTTTATCCAAGCAACATTGTGTTTTTGATTTATTTCTTTAAATTTTTCTAGCTCAATATCTTCACGATTAAAGAGTTGTACAATTTTCATTCCCGTAACTCGTTCTTGTACAAATGTATTTAGGTTTGCAATTTGATTTCTAACTTCCTCAAAAGCAACTTGCATTTTCTTTTGAAAAATTCTTGTAAAAAACACCAAAATAGGCATTGCAACAATAACAATCCAAGTGAGTTTAAAGTTCATAAAAAACATAAATCCAAGAATTACAACCATTTTTAGCAAATCGCTAGAAATCATAAAAAGACCTTGCGAAAAAATTTTTGCAATGCTCTCAATATCCGAAACGGATCGTGTAACTAATTGTCCAACAGGTGCATTGTCATAATATTTCATTTTGAAACTTAACATATGCTTGAACAATTTATTTCGAATGTCTTTTACAATATCTTGTCCTAGCCAGTTGGCCCAATACACAAAGAAAAAGTTAGAAAAAACCTCGAAAAGTAATACAATTCCCATAAGGATAATGTATAACAAAAGTCCTTTTTGATCATGAGTTTTTATATAACCATCAACTGTTTGTTTTAGTAAATACGGGCGTAACGCTGAAAAAACGGATAGTAAAACCGCGAATATAATTACGCTATTAAACCTGAATTTGTAGGGTTTTGTGTATTCTAGAATTCGTTTGAATAATCGGGTGTCGAATGCTTTTGCTTTCATATGAATTGCGAGATTTTTAGTCTCTTATTTTATGTAATTATATTCTATTTTTGTTAAATACAAACCGTGCGCTGGAACCGAAAATCCTGCGTTTTTTCGATTTTTACTTTCAATTATTGAGTTGAAATCTTGTATTGTAATTTTGTGTAATCCAACATAAACTAGAGTTCCTACGATGGCACGAACCATATTTCGTAGGAATCTATCGGCAGAAATGGTAAAAATTATTAGATCGTTTTCTTGTTTATCTTCGACTTGTTCGGCTTTGCCTCGAGTCCAAAATGCTTCGTAAATCTTGCAATCAAAAGTATTTACATCTGTATTTACTTTCGAAAATGCTTGAAAATCGGTATGGTAAAACAATGTTTTTGCCGCTTGATTCATTAAATCTATATCTAATTTGGTATTATAATACCAGCTAGAATTTTGTTCGAATGGATTTTTTGAGGTATTTATGATATACTCGTAGGTTCGTTTTTTTGCATCGAATCGTGCGTGAGCCTCATCATGAACCGGAATAATATCGAAAACTGCAATGTCTTTTGGCAAAAAGGAATTGAGTTTATGGATTGTGTTTTGTATGTCAAACGCTGTATTATAATCAAAATGAGCAAACATTTCTCTTGCGTGAACGCCAGTATCTGTTCGTCCTGCACCCATACAATCTATTTGTGAATTAAGGATTGTGGATAAAGCTTTGTTCAAAGTTTCTTGTACCGAAATTGCGTTTGGTTGGGATTGCCAACCATGATAATTTGAGCCGTTGTAAGAAAATCTGATGAAATAACGCATTCTGGACTTCAAAGGTTTTAAGCTACAAAGTTACAAAGGTTTTTTTAGAGTTATTTAGATATTAATGTTTTATTAATGTTTGTTTTGGATTTTTATTTTGAAAAGGAATGTTTATTTTTACCAAAATTACTTAGCCCCGATGGAAGGGAAAATCCTTTTTTGAGAATGGCGAAAGCATGTTCTAAAAAAGATTACTTCACTTCACTTTTATTTTAATTGGAGTTCAGTGAACTTCGTTTAGAATGAGAGCGGGAAATGGCTCCAAATAAATAAAATTTGAAAAAAATACTTTTGCTTTCCGATACGCACAGTCATATTGATGACGCGATTTTGAAATATGTAAATCAGGCCGACGAAGTTTGGCATGCGGGCGATATTGGGAATTTATTGGTTACGGATTCTATAAAAAAACTTAAACCTTTGCGTTGTGTTTTTGGTAATATTGATGATGATAAGGCGCGAATGGAATTCCCATTGCACAACCGCTTTATGTGCGAAAATGTGGACGTTTGGATGACTCATATTGGAGGTTATCCTGGCAAATACAATCCAAATATTCGTGAGGAATTGAGTTCGAATCCTCCAAAATTGTTTATTTGTGGACATTCGCATATTTTGAAAGTGATTTTTGATAAAAAAAATAATTTTTTGCATATGAATCCTGGAGCTGCTGGAATTAGTGGATTTCATGTGGTAAGAACTATGTTGCGTTTTGTGATTGATGGTGATAAAATAAAAGATTTAGAGATTATTGAGTTGGGGAAGAAGTAGTTTTTAGAAGAAAGAAGTAAGAAGTAAGAAGCAAGAAGCAAGAGGCAAGAATCAAGAATCAAGAATCAAGAAGCAAGTTGAAAAAACATAAAAAATGATTACAAAAGCAACATTACAAGACGTTTCGGAATTAGAAATTTTAGTAAATTCTGCATATCGTGGCGAAACTTCAAGAAAAGGTTGGACAACCGAAGCTAATATTTTAGAGGGAATTAGAATTGATAAAAAAGAATTAACGGAAATTATTCAAGATCCAAAATCTACTATTTTTAAGTTTCAGGAAAACAATAAAATTTTGGGTTGTGTGCTTTTGGTCGAAAAACAAAATAAACTATATTTAGGTATGCTTTGTGTAAATCCTGAGTTACAAAATAGAGGAATTGGGAAAAAAATATTACAATTTGCAAACGATTATGCTCTCGAAAAACGATTGCCAAGAATTGTAATGACAGTTATTTCCCAAAGAATGGAATTAATAAATTGGTACAATCGTCACGGATATTCTGATTCTGGAGTAAGAGAACCGTTTCCTGCAAATCATGTTGATGATATTATTTTTGGCGGTGATTTAGAATTTGTTGTTTTAGAAAAAATTGTTTGAAATTTTTTAAAAATTTAAAACAAAAAAATCCGAAACTTTCGTCTCGGATTTCCTTCGCACTAATAAACTAAGTTTACAGGTTTACCTCAAACGATCCACCGATTTTACAAGATCTTCATCCTTTTTGATAGCCTTATTGGCAATAGCCAAAAAAACAATTGCAAAAATAGGTAGAAACATCCCAATACCTTTCTCAGAAACAGTTAGCGTTTCTCCAGATAAATTTAGCGAACGATATACAAATAATCCTAACAAAATTAAATTTAAAATCATGTTCAATCTGCCAATAACAAATTGATTTTGTCTTTTGTTATATGAAATAATACTCAATAATGATAAAGTTGTGCTCAAACCAAACAAAGTTGCATAAACCATATTTTGCATAAAAAAATACGACTTACCATCATTAAGTGTCCATAAAGGAAACACAAATGGTAAAACTCCCGTGGCAATAAATGCAATTAATAAATAAATCGTTTGTATGCGTTGTAACATTTGATTTGTTTTTCTTGAGCAAAAATATATTTTCTTTTCTAAAAAAACTATTGTAACAATAAATATTTTTCGTATTATTGCATAACAAAACCGTAAGCACTTCATTCTTCGGTAATTCGATTAGAATAAAAATCACACTACATTTATATTATTTCCAAAAAATTAATTAAATTCTGTAAACATTTATGTTTGACATTTCTGCACTAAAAGAAATGAAGTTACCGCAACTTCAAGAAATTGCTAAATTGGCAAAAACCATTAAATATTTTAACGTTAAAAAAGAAACTCTAATCAATTTGATTTTAGAACAACAAGACAATTCTTCGAAGAAAGAATCAGAAATTGCTGACGAAAAACCAAAGAGAGCCAGAATAACGTCTGAGAAAAAACCAGTTATTCAGAAATCGGAAAAAGCAACCTTGTTTTCTGAACCTGAAGAAAAAATTGAAATTATAAATCCGATTCAAGAAGAAAAGTCTGAGGAAGAAACAGTAGCAAATCCAAAAAAGGAAGGAAAAGTTACCAAATTTAATAAAGCCGAATACGAAAGAAAAATGGCTGCCAAAATTCAGAAAGCCGAAAGTAAAGCTACCGAAAATAGTTCTGAACCAGAAGAAATAGAAGAAACAGAGCCGAAAATAGAGCAACCAATAAAGCAAAATCTAAATCAAGCTCAAAAAAACCAGAATCAAAACCAAAACCAAAACGGTAACGGAAATATCAATCCAAATCAAAATAAATCCAAGAAAAATAACTTTCGAGATTCCGATTTCGAATTTGATGGAATCATAGAAAGTGAAGGCGTTTTGGAGATGATGCCTGATGGATACGGATTTTTACGCTCGTCGGATTACAACTATTTAGCTTCGCCAGATGATATTTATTTATCGACATCGCAAGTTAGATTGTTTGGTTTGAAAACAGGAGATACTGTAAAAGGAGTGGTTCGTCCTCCAAAAGAAGGCGAGAAATTTTTCCCATTGGTTCGCGTTCTAAAAATAAATGGCCATGATCCGCAAGTGGTTCGTGATAGAGTTTCGTTTGAGCATTTAACGCCAGTTTTCCCAACCGAAAAATTCCGTTTAGCCGAAAAAGGAAGTTCCATCTCAACAAGAATTATCGATTTATTTTCCCCAATTGGAAAAGGACAACGCGGAATGATTGTTGCGCAACCAAAAACAGGTAAAACAATGTTGCTAAAAGACATTGCAAACGCTATTGCCGCCAATCATCCAGAGGTTTACTTGATTGTTTTGCTTATAGACGAACGTCCTGAGGAAGTTACAGATATGCAACGTAGCGTTCGTGGCGAAGTAATTGCTTCGACCTTTGATCGTGAGCCGCAAGAACATGTAAAAATTGCCAATATTGTTCTCGAAAAAGCAAAACGTTTGGTCGAATGTGGACATGATGTTGTGATACTTTTAGATTCGATTACACGTTTGGCACGAGCTTACAACACCGTTCAACCCGCATCAGGAAAAGTATTAAGTGGTGGAGTTGATGCTAATGCATTGCAAAAACCAAAACGCTTTTTTGGAGCCGCAAGAAATGTAGAAAACGGCGGTTCGCTCAGTATTATTGCAACTGCATTAACCGAAACTGGTTCTAAAATGGACGAAGTAATTTTCGAAGAATTCAAAGGAACTGGAAACATGGAATTGCAATTGGACAGAAAAATTGCCAACAAACGTATTTTCCCAGCTATTGATTTAACATCGTCGAGCACCCGTCGTGATGATTTGCTTTTGGATGCGCAAACCCTTCACAGAATGTGGATTATGAGAAAATATTTGGCGGATATGAACCCAGTAGAATCAATGGATTTTATAAATGATCGATTCAAAAAAACCAGAAATAACGAAGAATTTTTGATTTCAATGAATGATTAAATTTCTGATTTTATACAAATGTAAAAACCCGAAAATGATTTATTTTCGGGTTTTTTGGTTTCAGATTTTATTTTAATATTAATGCATCATATCAGCAGGATCGACTTTGTTTTTTCCAGTTTTTAGCACCAAAACAATAGGAATACAAATCAGAAACATAATCCCTAAATACAAGAAAATATCCATAAATGCCAAAACATTAGCTTGTTTAGTAACTTTTAATTCCAGAATTTGATTGGTTTTATTAATCGCTTCATTAAATGTAAAACCCTTTGCCATGAAACCTTTCTGAAGCATATTTATCTGATTTTGAACCACAAAATGAGTTCTGTCTAGTTTCGAAACCAAATCTACACGATGTTGTTGCCCAAATCTAGAAATGAAAGTTGTAATAATTGCAATCCCAAACGAACCTCCTAATTGTCGCATCATTCCAGTAAAAGCGGCACCTTCGCCAATTTCTTTTCCTTTTAGTGTCGATAATGACAAACTCGTAATTGGCACAAAAAGCAATCCCAATCCCAAACCACGCAAAATAAGTGGCCAGTACATGTGTTCCTCACCAGTATCAGGCGTTAGCACTCTGCTCATCCAATAAGTGAAACAGAAAAATGCTAAAAATCCAGCTGTAATCATGTATTTTTGAGAAACACCACGCTGTATTAATTTTCCAACAAGCGGCATCATAAATCCTGTCATTAATGAACTCGGAATAAGAATCAAACCAGCATCTAAAGCAGACCAACGCAATATGGATTGTGTGTAAATTGGAATTAAAAACGTAGAAGCATACAAACCAAATCCTAAAATAAATGCCATAATTGTTCCAACTCGTAAGTTTGTGTTTTTTAGAACATTTAAATTTACAATCGGATGTTTGTATGTTTTTTCTCTTTTAATAAACAAAATTAATCCAAAGAAAGTTACGATACTTAATGCTACAATCGTGTTATTGTTAAACCAATCATCCTGCTGACCGTGTTCTAAAATGTATTGTAGCGAACCAATAAAAGCTGATAAATAGAAAATACCAAGCCAATCTACTTGAGAAGCTTTAAGTTTTTCGCCATATTTTGGACTTTTAATAAACATCAATGTCAATATTGTAGCAATAATCCCAAGTGGAATATTGATATAAAAAATATAAGGCCACGAAAAGTGTTCTACAATATAACCTCCCAATGGTGGCCCTAAAGTTGGCCCCATAATTACTCCCATACCATAAAAAGCTTGTGCCATTCCTCGTTTTGCAATTGGATAACTTTCGGTTAAAATGGTTTGAGCAGTAACCAAAAGCGCTCCGCCACCAAGTCCTTGTATGAATCTAAAAATTACTAATTCCCAAATATTTGAGGCGTTTCCGCACATAAATGAGGCTGCTGTAAATATAATTATCGATGCTGTAAAATAATTTCTTCGTCCAAATTGCTGCGACAACCAACTCGTCATGGGAATAATAATCACGTTTGCAATAGCATACGCGGTAATTACCCAAGCAATATCCGTAAGTGTAGCTCCTAAACTTCCGCGCATATTATTTAGTGCCACGTTTACAATCGTAGTATCCACAATTTCTAAAAGCGAGCAAAGTATAGCAATTACGGTAATAATTACTCTACGAAAACCGTATTCTACTAACGCATCTGGATCGTTTTGTACCATTTTTTATTTGTTTACAAATTCAGGAATTTGACTATTTTTTTTAAGGTGCTACAGTCACATCAACATCTGCATTCATTCCTGAACGAAGTAATTTTAGTTTTTCTTTGTCGTTATTTTCCTTAAAAGCAATTTTTACAGGAACTCTTTGTACTGTTTTTACAAAATTTCCGGTAGCATTATCAGGAGGCAAAATCGAAAATTGTGAGCCAGTTGCTGGAGAAAAAGAAGCCAATTCGCCCGTAAATTCTTGTCCTCCAAAAGCATCAATTTTTATGGTTACACTCTGACCAACTTTCATTTTATTAATTTGAGTTTCCTTAAAATTGGCAATTACCCAAACTTCGGAATTGTTTATCAAATAAAATAACGATTGTCCGCCTTGTACCAATTGTCCAGGCTGTATTTCGATTCTTGAAACTTGACCATCAACCTGAGCGATTACAGTTGTGTAATCTAAATTGAGTTTTGCAGCATCTAAAATCGCTTTTGCACGATTAATATTTGCAGATGCAACTTGGGTTTGTTTTCCAGAAACAACAGTTTTAGAAACCAAAACCGATTTTTGATAATTACTGGCTCTTTGTTGGTCTCTTAAAATATTTAATTGGCTTTCGGCCTCTTGTTTTGCGGCAAGCGATTGCTCATATTGTTGTTTTGTAATCGAATGATTTTTGTACAAATTATTATATCTTTCGTAATCATTTGTAGCGCGACCTAATCTAATTTTTGCGGTTTCTATGCTTCCAGATGCCGAGGAAACATTAGCTTCGGATACCGAAACGTTAGCTTGTGCACTTCCTACATCGGCTTTCGAAACCTCGAAACTGCTTTCGGCTGCAGCCAAATTTGCATTAGCTTCCTCCACTTTTACTAAATAATCCTTATTATCGATTACAAAAAGTGTATCGCCTTTTCTTACAAAATCGTTATCCTTTACATAAACTTTAGAAACATATCCAGAAACTTTCGGGATTATTGGATTCATGTTTTTTTGGACTTGAGCATCATCGGTTTCCTCATGTTTTTGCGAATGCAAATATTTTACAGTTCCGTAAATCAAACCAAGCGTTATGATTGCTGATAAAATGATGGTAAATTTTTTGTTTGAAGGTTTCTTTTCCATTATAATTTATTGTTTGAAGGGTTTGAAATTTTGAAAGATGATAATAAAGATCCTGCTGCAGATTGCATTTCGTAATATTTTAGCATTTCGTTTGCACGAGATAAAGCGTAATTTAATTTAGAATTTAATTGATCAAAATCGGCTTCGAGCAAATCATTTGTGTTGGAAAGTCCGTTGTCATATTTGTCTTTTACAATTCTATAATTTTCTGTGGCTTGCCCAATTGCTTGCTGATAAACAAGGTTTTGCTTCAAAGCCAAATTGTAATTTTCGATAGATTGTTGTACCTGAATTTTGATATTTTCGGATAAATAATCGGCAGTTAATTGTGTTTCTAAAGCTCTATTTTTGGCCACTTTTACTTCATTTCCATTCTTAAAAATAGAACTCAAATTATAAGAAAAACCAAGTCCAACATTTATAGCATTTGTAACCGTTGCTACATTTTGCAAATTCAAAGCCGTGTATCCGCCAAGTATAGAAACTGATGGATAATAGTTGCTTTTGGCAATTTTTATTCCGTTTTCATTCGCTTTTTTTACAAAACCAATTGCTTCAAGATCTTTTCTATTTTTTAGGGCATCTTCCTGATTTTTAGATACATTAATGGCTTGATTGTTGTCAAATTGATGCACGTCGATACCAATTCTATAATCATCAGGAAGTTGTAATAATGTAATTAAATAATAGTTTAGAACCGAAACATTTTTGTTGGCCTCGTCAAGCGAAAGTTGAATTTTTGCTTGTTGCAATTCCGATTTAAGTAAATCATTTCGGGCAATAATCCCATTTTTTTCGAGATCCGTAAAATCTTTTACGCGTTGTTCTGCGGATTTTAAATTTTCGTTTAATAATTCAACATATTTTTGAGCTCGATATAAATTAGCATAATATTCTACTACTTTCATCGCAATTTCTTCTTTGGTTTGCGCTGATTTTGCAACTTCGGCTTGGTACAAATTCTCGGAAGCTTTGATGCTGTTTTTTAATTTAAAACCAGAAAACAAAGGCAAATTTGCATTGGCTTGACCCAGTAACAATTGGTTTACTTTTGGAGCTGGAGCTCCGGAATTCGAATTTAATTTCAAATCTACATTAGCATTTGTTAATCGCAAATATTGTCCAGAAAATTTTACATCAGGATATTGATTGTTTTTTGTGGATTGCAATTCGAGTTTTTTTGTTTCTACTTTTGTGTTAGCTAAATTGGCTTCGATACTTTTTGTAACCGCAATATCAATAGCTTGTTTTAGAGTCAGATTTGTATTTTTGGGCAGATTTTTTTTACCATTTTCTTGTCCAAAAATGCTAGAAAAGCTGAGTATCAAAAATAATAAGGTTAAAAGATTTTTATTTTTCATGAATTATTGATGATTTAATGGTTTGCTGAATGTGTTTTGTTAAATCGTTTTGTATGTAATTATTATAATTTTTTTCGGAATCTAAAGATAAAACATCGCTCAAAAACGATTTATGCATCTGAAAATAAAAATAAGTTCCCAAAACCATTGGGATTATGAGGTGAATATTTATGTCTTTTCTAAAAACATTTTGCGATTGTCCTTCGTGAATAATTTTCTCTAACGATCTAATATTTGCTTTTTTTACTTCTGTAAAAGATTCAAAATCCATGGCACGTTTGTTTGAGGAAATTTCGAAAAGTAAAATATGATGAAAATCTCGATTATTATCAATTCTCTCAATATAAAGTTGAATGAATTTTTCGATTTTTTGAGTTGGATTTAAATCCTCGTCTATAATATGTTCTAAACTGTCCTTTAAATCTGAAGTTCTATATAGAATTAAGCTTTCGAGTAATTTTTCCTTAGATCCAAAATAATAGGAAACCATGGCAACATTTACATTTGCTTTCTCGGAAATTTCACGAATAGTCGCACCATCAAAACCTTTTTTTGCAAAGAGTTTTTCGGCAACCTGAAGAATTTGAATTTGTTTTTCGTTGAAAATTTCCATCATAATTTATTGTTTGCAAAATTAAACATTTGTTTAATTTAAACATTTGTTTAATTTTATTTTAACGTAAAATTAACGTTAATTTTTTTTCAACAAAAAAGGCCGATCAATTAAGAACAGCCTTTAAAAAATTTAAAAAATAAATTATTATTTAAGGTTAATGTACTCTTCGTCAGACATTTCTCCTGTTTGAATTCTGCTTAACTCATCAGCATGTGATTTTATAAAAGCATCTATTTCTGGATTATAATATTGTGAATTCGCTTGACGGTAAGTTCCATTTAGCACTCCTGCATAGTAGTAAAAAAAGTTGTAATCAAACGATGATGCGCTTAATTTAGCAATTGATGGATCAGCTAATAAAAATCCTAAACGAACAGCCGATCTTCTTTGTGCCGGTGTTCCGTGATGTCCTGGACTAGTTGTGTTATTGTCTCCAATTGCGAAAGCTGCATCATAAGCAGTTGCTATAGAGGCAAATGTAGATTTACCATAACCTCTTCTTAAATAATATCCCGAAAAACCATCGGCTTCAAGTTCATTTGGTCTTGCTGTGCTTTCTGAAACAGATGGTAAACTATACGCATATTGCAATTGATGACCGTATTCGTGAGCCAAAATCATTACGTTTATAAGGTTAGAGCTGTCTCTGTTGTATGCCCATTTGAATATTGCTTCTCCAAAATAAATTTTTCCTGTACTG
This sequence comes from Bacteroidota bacterium, assembly GCA_043783485.1. GTDB lineage: Bacteria > Bacteroidota > Bacteroidia > Flavobacteriales > Flavobacteriaceae > Flavobacterium. The sequence goes on along the minus strand of JAYVZI010000050.1, from coordinate 1,354 downwards.
TAAGAAATAGCATTAAAAGTAGAACTTGGTGTGGTTAAATCCCTAACAAAACGGAATGTTGGAGCAGTTCTACCCCAGAATGAAGCAATTGTTGTGTTTTGAGATGTAATTAAGCTTGATCCAGTTGTACTTCCAGAATTTGGTAAAGTTGTGTACAAGCTTGAACTAGAGGACCAGTTATTATCTACAAAACTGCACTCTGCATTTAAGGCGTTTGGTTGCTCAATTACTAATTTTTCCGGAGCTGCAATTTTGGATTCTTCGTTGCTACATGAGGCTAATAACCCAGCTACAACAGTTGCAAATACAAATCCGAATTTTTTGGTTGTTTTCATTTTAAATGATTTTTTAGTTAATATGTTGGTTAATAAGGTTGTAATGTTACGAAATTATTATTAAATAACATCTTTTTGTAACTAATCAATAATTTTATTGAAATCCTAGAGTTTACGTAAATTTTATTTTTAAAATCGACGAAAAGTCATTTTTAACCGACATAATGCACATTCATTTATTAATTTTTATATTAATTTTAACTAAACTTTAACTTTTTTAAAAAATATTTTGTTTTTTAACTATTTAAAAAATCTTTAACAAAACTATTTATATTGTTGTTTTTTGATAAAAATTTAATAAATGCACTACCAACTATTGCTCCTTTTGCAAATTTAGTTGCTTGTTCAAAAGTTGATTTATTATTAATTCCGAAGCCAACAATTTGTGGATTTTTCAAATTCATATCGGCAATTCGTTTGAAATAATTTTCTTGTGAATCTCCAAATTCGGTTGAACTTCCGCCTGTTACTGATGCCGATGAAACCATATATATAAACCCGTTAGACACCGAATCAATGTATCTAATGCGGCTTTCTGAGGTTTGTGGCGTGATTAGAAAAACATTGATTAAGCCATATTTCTCGAATATTGCTTTGTATTGTTCATCGTAAATATCTACGGGTAAATCTGGGAGAATTAATCCGTCTATGCCAATTTCTTGACATTTTTTACAGAATTCTTCGACACCATATTGCAACATTGGATTGAAATATCCCATAATAATTAAAGGAATTTTTACGCTTTTGCGAATGTTGGAAAGTTGCTCAAATAACAATTTGGTAGTCATTCCGTTTTGCAAAGCCTTGGTCGAACTTTCTTGAATTGTTGGACCATCGGCAAGCGGATCGCTAAATGGCAAACCAATTTCGATCATATCGACTTCAGATTTTTCGAGGTCTTGAATGATTTGAACTGTATCGTTTAGGTTTGGATATCCTGCTGAAAAATAGATAGACAATAATTTTTTATCTTCTTGAAGTTTTTGATTTATTCGGTTCATTTTTAGTATTTTAAACTT
>JAYVZI010000049.1:0-58159 GCA_043783485.1 Bacteroidota bacterium | reverse complement strand
GACAAACAGCACAAAAAATTAGGAAGAATATTTGGTTTTGCCATGCTTATATCGGCATTATTATCATTTGTTTTATCCATCATTCATCCCAATATTTTTTTGTTTTGCATTGGCATATTGACCATTCATTTGGTCGGGACAGGTTGGCGTTACTTGTTTCTAAAAAATTTAGATAACGGTCAAAAACTATTACTTATAGATTGGTTTTTGTTTTTTTTTATGATAGTTTTTACCTTACTATTTTTGTATTTAGGAATAAACTCATTGTTACACAACAACTTTTTTGGGATTGCTCCATTGGGTTTTGCGGTTCTTGGTTTGAAGAATGTTTGGAACGATTACAACATTTATTTTGGCAAAATAACTATCAAAAATTATTGGCTTACAACGCATTTAGAACGAATGACTGGCGCATTTATAGCATCTTTTACTGCTTTTTTGGTTAATGTAGTTGGCAGATATTTAGGTCAATTCGATTGGTTTGCAAACTTTAGTTTTATTACTTGGCTTTTGCCAGGAATTGTTATAATTCCGTTTTTGATAAAATGGAAAAGAAAATATGAAATTCAAAAACTTTAAAAAACTAGAAATTATGATTAATGTTATTGTAAAAATTGTGTTTTTGATTATAGTTAAAATTTCTGAAATATTTTTTTAAAGCTATAACTTTAAATGAATGAATTAAAATTTTAGATTTAAAAAATTAAACCATTAAAAATGCACACCAATAGTTGCAAAAATTGCGAACATAAATACAAAGGGAATTTTTGCCACAATTGCGGACAAAAAGCAGCAACTCATAATATTGATTTTAAGTTTGTAATGCACGAAGTTCCTCATTCGGCATTTCATGTCGATAAAGGAATATTTTTTACAATAAAAGAGCTTTCGCTTAGACCCGGAAAAGCCATTAGAGATTACATCGATGGGAAACGAATATATCATTTTCCACCCCTAACTTATGTCATTTTAATCACTACAATTTATGTTTTGGTTAGGACTTTACAAGTTTATTTTCATTTTGATGAAATAAAATCTTCTCAAGAATTTCAAAGGAAACATCAATTGGCATTTTTTTTGTCGATAATTCCTTTATACGCATTGATATATTGGATTTTTCATAGAAAATTTGGTTATAATTACTGGCAATATTTGGTAGCTCAAACCTATATTACGGGGCATTTTATTTTAATTATTTTAATTCCAAATATTTTATTTTTTGCTTTTCCATCGGTTAGACAAGTTGCAAAAGATTATTTTATTGTAGCGTCTTTTGGATATTTTTTTTATGCTTATTTTCAAATGCATAGTCCATTAGTAAAAAATAAATGGCAATTATTATTACGAGAAATATTTTGTTTTTTTGTTGCTTCCTTTGTATCACTTTCAACAACAGTATTAATTTTCGGATCCCTATCTAAATATTTAAAACATTAAAAAAAAATGCACACTAACCTTTGCAAAAATTGCGAACATATTTTTCAGGGAAATTTTTGCTCCAATTGCGGACAAAAAACCAATACCAAACGTCTAGATATTCATTATTTATATGACGAACTAAAATATACTTTCCTTCATATAAATAACGGGTTGTTATTTACTGCAAAACAATTATTAACCCGTCCTGGCGATATGGTTCGCGAATTTATAAATGGAAAACGTGTAAAACACTACAAACCTATTTTATTGGTTTTTGTTTTGGCAGGAATTTCTACAATATTATTGCATTATAATGGAGATTTGATTGTTTTAGAAAAATTAAATAATTCGAATAAAAAAAATATTTTTAATTCCAATAATTTTTCTAACATAATGACCAAATATTACACGCTAATTCAATTAGTTTCAATTCCTATTGTTTCTATTTGTAGTTGGTTGGCATTTAGAAAATGGGGATATAATTATATTGAAAATATTATTATCAATTCCTTTGCAACAGCACAACTTATGATTATTGGAATATTAGCCACTCCAATAAAATATGCCATTATTAATAGTAATTATTTTGTATTAATAAATACTATAATAGGTATAGGATCTTATGGTTTTAATATTTGGTTGTACTTAAAACTTTACAAGGATAAAGATTTAGGATTTACAATTTTAAGGATTTTGTTGTTTTTATTTTATTTTGCAATACTATTTACATTGCTAATAATTATTGGAGTAATAATGGCTTTTTCCTTAGGCTATTTAAATCATATTAAATCGGCATAAACTCAACTGCTTTCCAATCTTTTTCCAGAAGGTTTACAAAGTTGTAATGTACTTTATCATCCTTATCGAACTTACCGTTTTTATTAGTATCATCGATGGTTCTAAAATACAAACGGTTTTTTGTTTCGATGATTTTCCAGTCTAAAACTTCCTGAAAATCAGCAGAAATTTTTGTGAATTTATTCCCCGAAATATCAGATAAATACAAGGATTTTATATCGCTTACATCCAGTTTTCCGTCCTCATTTGTGTCGGCATCGGCTATCAAATAAACTAATGTTTGTTGTTTGGTTCTAGCGGCAATTGTGGATAAATAGCTTACCGATTGGATTAACATTGGTTTATCTGTAAGGGCAATTGTTGTGTCTTTTTGAATATTTTGAAATCTTAGGTTTTGCAAATAACCCGTAATTTCGTTTTCCATATTATTGGCAACGTTAAAACTCTGATTGCTCCCACTCGATGATGAATCGTAACGCGATTTGGAGTTCTCCGAAACATTTAAGTTCCCTACTGGAAAAATCAAATATTGTGTTCCATCGAACTGAATTGGCAAATCGGCAACTACAATTTTGGTAGTATCGATTTTTTGCTCTACTACTTTTTTGATGGTTTTATCGTAACTTACTTTTGGTTTTTCGACTTCGTTTTTACAACTTGCTAGCAACAAAAAAGAAAGTCCTAAAATAATAATTTGAATATTTTTCATGTTTTCTAAATTTTAAAAAATTACAACTTTGCAGTCAATTTTATACTAAAAACTCTTGATGTCAAGTAATTTGGGATTCCGTATTGGCTTTTTGTATAAACATCACGAACCCAAGTATTGGTTATTGCATTTTGATTATCGAATAAATTAAATATCTCTAATCCAGCAGATAAATCTTTAAATTTTTTAAGCCAATGTCCTTCTGGTCTTGAGCTATTTTTATCTGTAAATACATACGAAAATCCAATATCAGCACGACGGTAATCTCGCAAACGACTTTGATAAATATAAGGATCGGCATATGATGGTGAACCACCTGGTAATCCCGTATTGTAAACCAAATTGAGATACAATTTTACGCTCGGAATATTGGGCATGTAGTCCTGAAATAGGATACCAAATTTTAATCTCTGATCGGTTGGTCGCGAAATATATCCTTTATTGTCTATATTTTCCTCTGTTTTTAAATATCCGAAACTAAACCAAGATTCTACTCCGGGAACAAACTCACCATTTAATCTAAAATCTAATCCTTGCGCGTAAGCAACTGCATTGTTTTTTGCAGCATATCTAATCCGAACATTGTCTAAAGTATAAGGATTTACATCGGTCATTGTTTTGTAGTAAGCTTCGGAAACCAGCTTGAATGGTCGGTTCCACATCTTAAAACTGTAATCGTTACTCAAAACAATGTGTACAGATTTTTGCGATTTTACGTTGGGTTGCACAGCTCCATTTATATCCCGTAACTCTCTATAAAACGGTGGTTGCTGGTACAATCCTCCCGAGAGTCGAAAAAGCATATCTTTATTCCAATCTGGTTTTATGGCAAATTGTACTCTTGGACTGAAAACAGTTTGCGATTTTCCGTTAATATTATCTCCCGAAACTTGCCAATTTTGAGCTCTAATTCCTGCATTGTACCAAACCTGTGCGGTTCCTATTTTATCTTTTTTGCTCCATTGTAAATATCCCGAAAATCTATTTATAGTTGCAAAATTTTTTGCTCGAATGTTTTGATATGGTACTAATGGTCCGTAATAAGGATTGTATGGCTGGTCATTATAAGAACCAATATCCGGAGGATTTATCGAAAATCCTGCGGAATCAATCACTTCGTATTCTATAATTCGGTCCCGAATATCCTCGCGAGTGAGCTTTGCACCCCACTCTAATTGGCTTTTTTTCAGTTCATGAAATCCTTTTATTTCGGCATTTAATATTAATGCATCTAAATCATTTCGAGCATGATTTAATTGCGAACCTATGGCTCTACTAAATTTTATTCCTCCAAAAGTATCCGAACCAATATCAGTATCAACTTCTCCTAGAGAATATGCTGCATCAATATCATAATATTCTTGTTCTAAAGTGTGATATGCCGATGAAATAAACTTGAAAGTATTGTTGTCATTGGCTTTGTAAGTTGTTTTTAAAGCTCCAAAAAACGTGGTATATTTATCTTTTTCTTGACCTTCGTAAAAAACTTGTAATGCTATTGGATCATTTATTGTTCCAAAATTGGTTTGTCGCGACAATGGTTTGTAATTGTAATTGTTTTGCGATATGTTTCCTAAAAAACTCCATTGCAATTTAGTCGATGCATTGTAATTTATGTTGGTCTGAAAATCGATAAATTTAGGTCTAAAATTAGTTTGTGTTTCCTGACTATTTACCAATAGTGAATTATCTCTGTATCTAACTCCAGAAATTGCTGTCCATTTCTGGTTTTTAGAAACCGCATCGACAGCAAGACTTCCGCCAAGAAAACTGGCTTCGGCAGAAGCTCCAAATTTGGTTGGAGTTCTGTAAGTAATATCTAAAACCGACGATAGTTTATCGCCATATTTTGCTTGAAATCCTCCGCCAGAAAAATCGATATTTTGTACCAAATCGGTATTTGTAAAACTCAAACCTTCTTGTTGTCCCGAACGAACCAAAAACGGTCTGTAAACCTCTATTTCGTTTACATAAACCAGATTTTCGTCGTAATTTCCGCCTCGAACAGCATATTGTGTACTCAATTCGTTATTGGAATAAACGCCTGGTAAAGTTTTTATGATGTTTTCTATCCCTGCATTTGCACCCGGGATTTTTCGGATTATTGACGGATCAATATTTGTGATTCCTTGAACTCTTTTTCGGTTATTTAACACAACAACTTCGGTCATTTCCTCAGCATTGTTGTTCATTACGGGATTAAATTCGTAGTCTTCATTTGGCTTTAGTTGTATTGTAATGCTTTTGTTTTTAGACGAAACATGCGAAAAAACAATAGTAACTTTTTTGCCAGCAGGAACAGAAAGTGAGTAAAATCCGTTTTGGTTGGAAACTGTTTTCAGGTTTCCGCTAGAAACGTTTACTTTCTCGACTGGATTGTTGTTTTCGTCCAGAATTACGCCTTGAATTCTTGCTTTTTGAGCAACTGCATTACTATTTATTATCAGAAATAAAAGAATGAATATTTTATAAATCGTTTTCAAATAGGTATGTTTTTTATTTTTGACTTCTAAAAAAAGACGTTTCAAAGATAGTAGAATTTCCAACATTATCGGTTACTACAACTTTTAAATCGTTTTTGCCTTCGAGAACTATTTTATCATCAAAACTATGTGTGAGTTTTTTGGTTTTGTATTCATATTCTAGTAAAATCCATTTTCCGTTTAAATATCCGTTAAAGGATTTAATACCAGAAAGTGAGTCGCTTGTGTTTAGCTGAATATTTTTTTGGTTGGTGATCCATTTTCCTTCAATGGGTTTTGCAATACTAATTTTTGGAGCTATTGAATCTTTTGCTAGTATATAAGTTCCTAATTCGCGGGTTTTTCCTGTAAAAATTCTTCCTTTTCTTGATGTGAGTTCGTAATCGAGATTTTTGCCATTTACTTTTGCCACAAATAACTTGTCCAACTCGGCATCGGAATATTTTTTGTCATCTATAGTAATTGTATAATTACTGTGAACGGGAATGGTTTTGTTGTGTACAATAATAGAATCGCCTTTTACATCAAAATCCATATAAAAATCATCGTAAAAAATTCCTGCTGGAAAAAAAACTTCGACATTATCCTTAGCAAAATTATTATCATTAAGATGTTTGATGAAATATTTGGAATGAATTACTTTTTGAATGTTTGTAGCTGGAAGCAACGAATACTCGATTGGTACAGAAATAATGGTTTTATTGTTCTCAAAATCCGAAATTTCGATACGATAAGCCTTCGAAAAATTAGGTATTTCCATGGTTACAATTCCGTAATTAAAATCTGTTTTTATAATATTTAACGGATAAGGATTTTTCATGAATAGTTTCTGAACCCTTTGTTTCATTATCATTAGCCTTGGGTAATCTAATAATGCATTAATGTATCTAAACTCTTCGAAAGGAAATGAATCGAATTGATAACCAAAAACCGATTTCCCGTTATTGAAAACTTCGGCTTTATAAATCCCAAATTTATTGTAGGAATTATCGAAAGTATCAAAAGTATTTATTCCGAAACCAATTTTTCCAAAAGCCCTTACTTTTTCGGCAAGATAAGTTCCGTCGGCTTGCAAATCTAGGTTTATTGCAACGGGTTTATTGGACTGGTTTACGATCGACGATTCATCAATTGGATAAACCATTAAGCTGTTTATTGTTGGTTTTTTGGTGTCTTTTATAAATTTATCAAATCCAAAAAGCATTGGATTTAATATATTTTCTGTTTTAGAATCACGAAATTCGAAATGCAAATGTGGTCCGCCAGAACCTCCAGTATTTCCCGAAAAAGCAATGATTTCACCTTTTTTTACAGGAAGTTGATTTGGTTTTAGGAAAATATCAATTTCGTAAGATTTTTCTTTGTACTGATTTTCTTTTATGAAATTTTCAATGGCGCCATTCCCGCGTTGCAAATGCCCATAAACTGTTGTAAATCCGTTTGGATGCGTAATGTAAATGGCTTTTCCGTAACCATAAATTCCAATTTTTATTCTGGAAACATAACCATCTGCGGAAGCAAGAACATTTAAGCCTTCTACTTTTTGTGTTTTTATGTCAAAACCTGAATGAAAATGATTATCACGCAATTCACCAAAACAACCTGATAACTCGATTGGAATATTTAGCGGAGCACCAAAATAGTCTTTTGGATAGTTATTTTGAGCAAAAAAAGAATAAGAAATTAGCAGAAAAAACAATTTGAACTTCATAAATAACATTTTTGCTAATATAAAAAAAACTACGCGCAATTGCTAAAAAAAATACTTCTGTAATAACTTATTATTCATATTGTTAGGAAAAAAAGCTTTAAATAAAAAATATTTTTGCAAAAAAATTGCGATAATTAAATTGGAATATTAACTTTGTAAGGAATAGTAATGAGTTAAAAATAAATGAGTGAAATTGTAGAAATTGTTGATTCTCTTGAAAGTAAGCTAAAGAAACTTTTTGAAAAAATTGAAAAACTAGAGCAAACTAATCTTGAATTGAAACAAGAATTAACAAAAACTACAACTATTGTTCGTTATCAATTGGAACAAATTGAAAAATCGAAATCGCAATACGAAACACTCAAATTAACTAATTCATTACTCGGCAGTGACGAAAATAAAAGAGATACCAAGCTAAAAATAAATTCATTAATTCGAGAAATAGATTACTGCATAGCGCAACTATCAGATTAACAATACTATGGACGAAAAGCTAAAAATCAAATTATCAATTGCAGATCGCGTTTACCCACTAACGGTCGATATGTCCCAAGAAGAAGGATTGCGAAGCGCGTCCAAAAAAATTGATATTATGATGAAGCAATTTGAAGAAAATTATGCTGTTCGAGACAAGCAAGATGTTTTGGCCATGTGTGCCTTACAATTTGCCTCTCAATTGGAGCAAAAACAAATCGACAATTCGACAGATGACACGGAAACCATCCAAAAATTGAAGAAAATAAATGAATTATTGGTTCAATATCTCGATAAATAAACGTTCTTTACATAAACTAAAATACTGCCTACATTAGTTTTTAATTTGATAAACTCAACACTAACAATTTAGAATGAGCAAATCTTCGTTACTAGAGCAAGCCTATTTAATTAGGAAGCTTGAACAACGAGTTAGCTCAAAACTTGTCTTTCCGAGTTTATACAATTCATCTAATGTAGGTTTTTTTATATATAAATTTTAACAATAAACATGGAAACATTAATCATTATAATAGCAGGAATCGTAGGAATTGTAGGAGGTTTTGGAATAGCAAAATACATGGAGAAAAGCAACACTTCTAACATGGTAAAAAATGCCAAGAAAGAGGCAGGCTCTATCCTTAAAGATGCAAACCTTGAAGCCGAAAATATTAAAAAAGATAAAATTCTTCAAGCAAAAGAAAAATTTATTGAACTTAAATCTGAGCATGAACAAGTAATCTTATCTCGTGACAAAAAAGTTGCCGAAGTAGAAAAAAGAATTCGTGACAAGGAATCTCAAATATCCAGCGAATTATCGAAAGCCAAAAAAGTAAATGATGATTTCGAGGCAAAAACTTCCGAATATTCCTCTAAAATCGAATTGTTAGACAAAAAACAGTCCGAAGTAGAGAAAATGCACAAAAATCAATTGCAACAACTCGAAGTAATTTCTGGTTTATCTACCGAAGAGGCAAAAAGTCAATTGATAGAAGGTTTAAAAGGTGAAGCAAAAACGCAAGCCATGGCGCACATTCAAGACACTATCGAGGAAGCCAAACTAACCGCACAACAAGAAGCCAAAAAAATTATCATCAATACCATACAACGCGTTGGTACTGAAGAAGCTGTAGAGAATTGCGTTTCAGTTTTTAACATTGAAAGTGATGATGTAAAAGGAAGAATTATTGGTCGTGAAGGCCGAAATATTAGAGCATTAGAGGCCGCAACTGGAGTTGAAATTATTGTAGATGATACTCCTGAAGCAATTATTCTTTCCTGTTTTGATCCAGTTCGTAGAGAAATTGCTCGTTTGGCTTTACACAAATTAGTTACAGACGGTCGAATTCACCCAGCAAGAATTGAAGAGGTTGTTGCTAAAACCGCCAAACAAATTGATGACGAAATTATCGAAGTTGGAAAACGCACCGTTGTAGACCTTGGAATTCATGGATTGCACCCAGAATTGATAAAAGTGGTTGGAAGAATGAAATACCGTTCGTCTTACGGACAAAATTTATTGCAACACTCGCGCGAAGTTTCTAAACTTTGTGGAATCATGGCTGCCGAACTCGGATTGAATGTAAAACTAGCCAAACGCGCAGGATTACTTCACGATATTGGTAAAGTTCCTGATGCCGAAAGCGATTTACCACACGCGCTTTTAGGAATGCAATGGGCTGAAAAATTTGGAGAAAAAGAGGAGGTTTGCAACGCCATTGGAGCACACCACGACGAAATAGAAATGAAATCATTACTATCACCAATTGTACAAGTTTGCGATGCTATTTCTGGAGCTAGACCAGGCGCTCGTCGTCAAGTTTTGGACAGTTACATTCAGCGCCTTAAGGATTTAGAGGAAGTTGCTTACGGATTTCCTGGTGTAAAAAGCGCTTATGCAATCCAAGCTGGACGCGAACTTAGAGTAATTGTAGAAAGCGAAAAAGTATCTGACGACAATGCTTCGAATTTATCTTTTGAGATTTCACAGAAAATCCAAACAGAAATGACATATCCTGGTCAAGTAAAAGTTACGGTTATTAGAGAAACTAGAGCCGTAAATATTGCTAAGTAATACCAAAACATAAATTCTAAAAAAACCTTGTAAACATAAAAATTTACAAGGTTTTTTTATTTAAAATAAATTTTGAAAGTAGTTCCCCTATCAACTTGGCTCTCTACTTCTATTTTTCCGCCCATGGCTTCGATTTGATTTTTAGTAATATAAAGTCCAATTCCACGAGATTCCTCATGAGCATGAAAGGTCTTATATAAACCAAAAATGCTGTCTTTATGTCGGTCTAAATCTATTCCCAAACCATTATCTGTTACCGATAAAACTTTGTAATCGCCAACAAAATCTATGTTATATTGGATATTAAGTTCCCTTTTTGGACTCGAATATCTTATGGCATTTGAAGTTAAATTGAGCAAAATACTTTCTAAATAAGCTGGAATAAAGTTTATTGTAAAATTTGCAGGAACGTTATTCGTAAATTTATTTTTTTCGTCTAATAAAATGCTAAATGTTTTATCTAAATATTCCTTCAAATTCAGTTCTTTTTTGTCCTCATTCTGATTACTTTGAACTTCGACCAACTCAATTAAATTATCCAAAGTTGTTGTTAGTTCATGCGAAACCGATTTAAGATGCTCAAAAACTTCGGCTTCTTCAAGCATTCCCGTTTCTTTCATCTCTAACAATGAACTCAAATTTCCAGTGTGATTTTTTAGATTATGCGAAACAATATGAGCAAAATTAAGCAATTTATTTTTTTGCTCATTTACCAATTCTAAGGTATCGGCAAGATTTTGTTCCTTGTCTTTTTGCGAGGAAACATCGGTATGCGTTCCTATAATTCGCAACGGATTACCTTTTGTATCTCTAACAATTACTTTTCCACGATCCAAAATCCATTTGTATTTTCCGTTACACAAAATCCTGTGATAGGTTTCGTAATAGGGAATTTTTTGGTCAAAATGCAATTTTATATTTCCAAAATACGCGCCCAAATCATCGGGATGCACTCGATCGTCCCAGTTTTCGGGGTTATCTATAATTTCCTGATTGTCATCGGAAATTTCAAGAATTTTTAGTGATTCTGGCGAATAATAAACTTTATTTGTTACCAAATCCCAATCCCAAACCCCAACATTCGATGCCATATTGGCAAATTGATTTCTGGCTTCGGAGATTTTATGATTTTCTTGCTCTTTTTTTATTTGAGAAATATCGGTTTTTGTTCCATAAAAAATAACATTTCCGTTATCTAATTTTTGAGTTTTTGCGGAAACATTTATCCATTTTAATCCTTTTTCTGGAAGGATTACGCGATAATCCAATTCCCATCTCGATAGGTTTTTTGCAGCGTAATTAATAGTATTATTAAACCTTTTTAGGTCATCGACAAAAACTCTTTCTTCGAAAATAATTTTAGGATTATTTATTATTTCCTGAGCCGATAACTCATAAAAATCCCATACGGATTGACTTGCATAATCAACAGCAATTGTAGCATCTGGAAAAACAGTAAACTGAAAAAACAAATCGGACTGTTGGGCAACAATCTTTTTTATAAATTCGTTTTCAGTTACTTGAGTAAAGTTGTTTTCCGGCATTCTAATTACGTTGTACTATTGATTTAAACAAAATAACAGAATTTTATTTAATTAACATATTTTATTAAGAAAAATTTAATCTAACTATTCTTTAAATTTTTTCTTGGATGAAAATCATTCATCACTTTCGTTAAAAGTTTTCTGTCCAAATGCACATAAATCTCGGTTGTAGTTATAGATTCGTGCCCTAACATTAATTGTATAGATCGCAAATCGGCACCGTTTTCCAGCAAATGCGTAGCAAACGAATGTCGGAAAGTATGCGGACTTATGGATTTATTAAGATTTATTTTGACCGCTAAATCTTTGATAATTGTAAAAATCATGGCTCTCGAAAGTTGTTTTCCGCGTCGGTTAAGGAATAAAGTATCCTCATGGCCTTTCTTAATATTTAGCTGGTTACGGTTATTATTACTATAAATTTCGATGAATTTTTGGGTAAGATTTCCAATAGGAACAAAGCGTTGCTTGTTGCCTTTTCCCGTAATTTTGATAAACCCTTCATCAAAAAATAAATCCGAAATTTTGAGCGCAACCAATTCCGATACACGGAGTCCGCAACTATACAAAGTTTCCAGAATGGCACGATTTCTTTCGCCTTCGGGCTGAGATAAATCTATGGCATTTATCAAATTATCTATTTCCTCGACGGCTAAAGTATCTGGTAATTTCCTGCCCGTTCTTGGCGTTTCGATGAGTTCTAGCGGATTATCATTTCTATAATCTTCGAAAATTAGATAACTAAAAAAACTTTTTAATCCAGATATTATTCTGGCTTGCGAACGCGGATTTACTTCTTTAGAAACGCTGTAAACAAATTGCTGAATGGTTTCGTCCGATATTTTTACGGGAGAAATAGCTATATGATTTTCCTCCAAAAAACCACACAAACGTTCTAGATCGAAAGTATAATTATTGATGGTATTTTGCGATAAACCTCTTTCTATTTTTAGATAAGATTGATAACTTTTTATAAACGGTTTCCAATTCATACTACAAATAAACGATATTTTTGGCCATAAAAAAACCTCTCAAATTGAGAGGTTTTAAATATTTTAATCTAAAATTTAGATTAGAATTTGTAGTTTACTCCGAAAGAAACTGCACTTAGGTCTAATCCTAAACCAAATGACGAAGTTCCTTTAGCTCCAGTAGCATTAGATTTAGATGAATTGAAATCTAATACTGCAAGTTTAGCTTCGATAGAAAATTTGTTTGATACAAAATAGTTTAAACCTGGTGCAAATGCAACATTAAAACCATTTAATTTGTTACCTACAGTAGTTAAATTGTTTTTAGTAGAACCATAATCCGCTCCTAATTCAGCAAAAACTGAAAATTGAGATGCTGGAGTTACATAGTATCTTCCAGCTAAACCGAATGAAAAAGTTGTGTTATCTACAACAGTTACACCAACTGATTTACCTTTTGAAGTTTGGTAACCAATTCTTGCACCAATAGAAATGTTTTCTGTTACGAAATAATTTACTTGTGGAGCAATTTGAAAACCATTTGATTTAAAATCTGTGTCTTTATTATTAGAACTCCCTAATGATAATGAACCAGTAGCGAAAACATCTCCTTTAGAGTAACCTAAACCTGATTCTTTTTTGTCTTGTGCGTTAGCAAATGTGAAAGCACAAATTGCAACAATTGATAAAATAATTTTTTTCATTTTGTTTTTATGTTTAAAATTTAACAAGGCAAATCTACCAAGATTTAATTTTAGTTTCAAATGTCAATATTTGGATTATTAACAAAGTTATTAACAATTACTTAGTTCGCAACAGAAACCATAATAAAACGAATTAATCTCCGTTGGTACAATAAAGCCTTTGAATATTTAATAATAAAACCCACTAATTATGAAAAAAATATTTTTGATTATCGCAATAATTATGTTCTCAACCTATGGTTTTTATGCCCAAACGCTAAAATTCGGATTAAAAGCTGGACTAAATTACGCCAATGTATCTGGATCTAGCGTTCAAACCGATGCAATAACGAGTTATCATGTTGGGGTAATTTCGGAAATAAAAGTGATGGATAAATTTTCTATTCAACCAGAACTTATTTACTCCACGCAGGGCGCAACATATAAAACCATACTTCAGGATTACAAAAACGAATTGGGTTACATTTCGATTCCTGTATTAGCGAAAATATATTTATCGGATAGTTTTAGTCTGGAACTTGGTCCGCAAGCCTCGTTTTTATTGAACGAGAAAAACAACTTTAGCGTTCAGGATTCTAAAACCTTTGACTTTGCAGTAAATGGTGGTTTGAGTTATAAGATCACAAAAAACTTTTTCGTGTCGGGAAGATACGGATTGGGATTAACGGAGATTAAAACAAATTCGAATATTAAGAATTCTGTTCTTCAGGTTTCGGCAGGTTTCTTGTTTTAGCAGAAATTTCTTAAATTTATCCAAAACCGTTCTTATATATAGGAACGGTTTTTTATTTTTACAAAAAAACTCATGAAATTAATTATCATTAACGGACCAAATCTCAATCTTTTGGGGAAACGCGAACCCACTATTTATGGAAGTGAAACTTTTGAAGATTACTTTCAAAATTTAAAAATAAAATACCCAAATATAGATTTAGACTATTTTCAGAGCAATATTGAGGGCGAATTGATTGATAAAATTCAAGAAGTTGGTTTTACTTACGATGGCATTATTCTGAACGCTGCTGCTTACACACATACATCGGTAGGTATTGGCGATGCTGTAAAAGCCATAACAACTCCAGTTATTGAGGTTCATATTTCGAACACTTTTGCAAGAGAGGAATTTCGCCATCAATCGTATATTTCTGGGAATGCAAAAGGTATTATAATTGGTTTTGGGATGAGGAGTTATGAGTTGGGATTGTTGTCATTTTTGTAATTGAAGTTTTTTGTGTAATTTTTGGACACAGAGTTTCGTGGAGATTATTTTGAGAGTTTCTGAGGGTTTGTATTTTTTTTGACACAGAGATGCACAGAGAAAAGAGAGATTCACAGAGGGTTTCTTGAGATTTTTTTTGAGGGCTTTAATGTAGAGATAGATCTTAAAGAAATTAGTTTACAACAATAAATCATATTTATATTTATGGAAATGAACGAATTAACCGAAAAAATAATTGGTTTAGCAATAGAAGTCCATAGGCATCTTGGTCCTGGTTTGTTAGAATCTGCTTATCAACAATGTTTGGTGTATGAAATTGAAAAAAGTGGATTATTAGTCGAAAAAGAAAAAGTGCTACCAATCGAATATAAAGAAATCGTTCTGGAAAAAGCTTACAAAATAGATATATTAGTAGAAAACAGATTAGTAGTTGAGTTAAAAACTGTCGATGCATTTACAGATGTTCATTTTGCACAAATACTAACTTATCTGAAATTTGGCGAATATTCAACTGGTTTGCTTATAAATTTCAATGTTAAATTATTAAAAAACGGAATAAAACGATTCAGAATGTAACTCTTAATACTATTTTTATCAAAACTCTGTGTAACTCATTTTCTCTGTGAATCTCTGTGTCAAAAGGAAAAGTTATGCAACCATTATCATTTTAAAATCGTCTTATATAAAAACAATCCATGAAAAAAATTACTTTATTGCTCCTATTATTTATTTCTTTTTCTAACTTTTCTCAAATAAAAGGGACAATTATCGATGAAAAAGGGGTTTCGCTCCCGTCGGTTAGTGTTTTTGTAGAAAATACCTACAACGGAACCTCATCTAACGAATTAGGAAAATACGAATTAAACGTGAAATCCGGGGGAAAATATACCGTGGTTTTCCAATATTTGGGTTTCAAAACTCAGAAAATAAAAATTGATATCGACAAATTTCCATTTGCATTAAATGTTACAATGATCGAAGAAAATTTTACGCTAAACGAAGTAGTAATCAACACCAAAATAAATCCTGCGATAGCAATTATAAAAAATGCAATTGCTGCCAGAAAAGAAAATTCCGATAAAACCGCCCGATTTACATCGGATTTTTATTCTCGTGGGATTTTTAAAATAAAAAACCTTCCCAAAAAAATCATGGGAATGAAGATTGATATTGGCGACCAAATGGCTTCTAATTTAGATTCGACCGGAAGCGGCATTTTATATTTATCCGAAACCGTTTCTAAAATTACTTACGAAAAACCAAACAACCTAAAAGAGCGAATTATTGCCTCGAAAATATCTGGAAACGACAAAGGATTTAGTTACAATAGTGCCAAAAATTCGACTTATGATTTTTATGATAATACTCTAGATTTTGATGTAAAAATGATTTCGCCAATTGCCAATAATGCGTTTAACTATTACAAATACAAGCTCGAAGGCACTTTTTTTGACGAAAACAATCAGCAAATTTGTAAAATAAAAGTAATTCCAAAACGCGATAAAGAACCCGTTTTTGAGGGTTACATATATATTGTAGATGATTCGTGGGCGATTTACGCCGTGGATTTGGACATGAAAGGTTACCGAATGAAAAATGAATTTACGGAAGTAATGACCTTAAAACAGAATTTTAGTTACAACTCCAAAAACAAAATTTGGGCAAAAAACACGCAAAGTTTAGCCTTTACTGCTGGCGCATTTGGAGTAAAATTTTCAGGTAAATTCAACTACGTTTATAGCAATTACGAATTCCAGAATAGCTTTGCCAAAAAAACTTTTAGTAACGAAATCCTCAGTTTCGAGGACAATGCCAACAAAAAAGAAGATGCTTTTTGGAACTCCAATCGCCCAATTCCGCTAACCGATGAGGAAAGTAATGACTACATAAAAAAAGACAGTATTCAAACCCTACGAAGCTCAAGAAAATACACAGATTCTATTGATAAAAAACATAATAAATTCAGCCTTACAGATATTATAACTGGTTACGGTTACAAAAATACGTTCCAGAAATGGTCTTTCAATTATACTGGAATTTTCGATTTGGGATCTTTTAGCTTCAATACGGTTCAGGGTTACAATCTTTCGTCAGGCTTTAATTTTAGAAAATGGAATGAAGAAAGAGGAAAAAACACTACTATAAATACTAGTTTTAATTACGGATTTGCCGATGATAGATTGCGCGTTTCTGGGAATTATTTTCATAGATTTAACAACAAAAATTACGCAACCTTATCTATTTCTGGCGGAACAAAAGTAAGCCAATTTAATGCAAATGAGCCCATTCGGAATTTTGTAAACTCCGTAAGTTCCTTGTTTTTTAGAAACAATTTCATGAAATTATACAATCAGGAATTTGTACAAATCAATTACAGTCAAGATGTTGCAAATGGTTTTAATGTAAATGGAAAACTGGAATTTCAGCAACGAAAACCACTTTATAACGCCACTGATTTTTCGATCATAAAAAGCAATGATTTGTATTCCTCCAATAATCCGCTCAATCCCGCCGATTTTGTAAATACTGGTTTTACCAAACATAGTTTAGGGAAATTTACAGTGATTGCTCGAATAAATTTTGGAAATAAATATCTTTCGCGCCCTGACGGAAAATTTAATTTACGAAACGAAAAATTCCCTACTTTATATTTTGGATACGAAAAAGCATTTGCTGCAAGCGACAAAAAATACGAATTTAACCATGTAAATACACGGATTTTTTATAACTTGAATATTGGTAACAAAGGAACTTTAGGCATTAATATAAAAGCTGGAAAGTTTTTTAATGCCCAAAATATTTCGTTTATAGATTACAAACATTTCAACGGGAATCAAACTCACATTGGGCAAACGGATCGCTATTTGAATGTTTTTAATTTCTTGCCCTATTACACCAACAGCACGAATAATGCGTATTTCGAGACTCATATCGAGCATGACGACAAAGGTTTTATCATGAATAAATTGCCATTGTTAAACCTATTAAAATCAAATTTGATACTCGGTTTTCATAATCTTGCCGTTCCAGACAAAAAACCCTACAACGAGGTTACCATTGGTTTAGACAATCTTGGTTTTGGAAAATTCAAGTTGTTTCGAGTAGATTATATTCGATCTTACCAAAACGGATATTTGGGCGACGGAGTTGTTTTTGGTTGCAAAATTTTGAATGTTTTTGAGTAATTATTTCAAAATTTAATATTAATAAAAAAAGCAGTTTCACAAATTATAAACTAGGTGAAACTGCTTTTTTATTAGATAAAGAGTATTTTACAACAAAGCTTTTTTCAACTCTTCGAAAGTTAGACTAAATTGCTCGCCCGAAGTTAGGTTTTTTAGGGCAAATTTATTTTCGTTCATTTCGTTTTCGCCAACAATAACTGCAAAAGGGATTTTGCGCTTGTCGGCATACGTAAATTGCTTGCTTACTTTTGCATTATCGGGATACATTTCGACTTTTATTCCTGAATTTCTGAGTTCTTTTATGGCTTTCATGCAATAAAAAGATTCTTTTTCGCCGTAATTCAAAAACAACGCTTTTGTAAATGAAGTTACGGTTTCTGGAAATAAATTCAACTCTTCGATTACGAGATAAATCCTGTCTAATCCAAAGGAAATTCCGACTCCGCTCATATCCTTAAGTCCAAAAATCCCTGTTAGATCATCGTAACGCCCGCCGCCTCCAATGGATCCCATAGCAACTTGTTTGGGTGGAGCCACTTCAAAAATAGCACCTGTATAATAATTTAAACCTCGGGCCAAGGTTACATCTAGATCCAAAATCGCTAATGATAATCCTAAATCTGAGACATTATTGCAAATAAATTTCAGCTCTTCGACGCCTTTCATTCCCTCGATTGATGAAGCTAAAAGCACCGCTAATTTTTCTATTTTTTCGGAAATGGATCCTGTAAAATTAAAAAGTGGTTGCACTTTTTGGATTGCCGTTTCGGAAATTCCTTTTTCGATCATTTCGTTTTTTACGCCGTCCTCGCCTATTTTGTCGAGTTTATCGAGCGCAACGGTAAAATCGATTAGTTTGTCCGATGCGCCAATGACTTCGGCAATTCCAGATAGTATTTTACGATTATTGATTTTGATGGTTGCTCCTTGCAAACCTAAATCTGCAAAAACAGCATCGTATAGTTGTACTAACTCTACTTCTTGCCACAAGGATTTGGAGCCAACTACATCTGCATCGCACTGAAAAAACTCTCTAAAACGTCCTTTTTGCGGTCTGTCGGCGCGCCAAACGGGTTGTATTTGATAGCGTTTGAAGGGGAATTCGATATCGTTTTGATGTTGCACCACATAACGCGCAAAGGGAACAGTTAAGTCATAACGAAGTGCTTTTTCGGAAATACTTGATGTGAGTTTGTTACTGTCCTTATTTTCTAAATGCGATGAATCGGCTTTTGATAAATAATCTCCTGAATTTAATATCTTAAAAATCAATCGATCGCCTTCCTCACCGTATTTTCCCATAAGGGTTTCGGAGTTTTCGAATGAGGGGGTTTCGATGGGTTGAAAACCAAATTTTTCGAAATTGGATTTTATAATTGATATAATGTATTGTCGTTTTGCAACTTCGAGTGGTGAGAAATCTCTGGTTCCTTTTGGAATACTTGGTTTTTGAGCCATTTTGGATTTAAGATTGGATTATCATAAGTGTTATGCAAATATCTTGGTTTTATGGATAATAAACAACCTGTTGGGTGTAATAATTTTTTGAAGCTAATTTTATAATAATTGTCACATTGAGCTTGTCGAAATGCATAATTTTGTTTTTAGGAATTGAAATTTTTTAGGAATACCCGAAATTCCTAGCCCCGATGGCACTGGAAATCCTGTCCTGCGCCAGCAAGGACAGATTGGAAGGTACAGCGGGAAATAGCTCCGAATAAAAAAAATGCTTTTTTGCAAATCTTGTTGTAACAAAAATTGTAATTTCGTGTCAAATATGTATTATGTTTAAACTTTTACGCGAAAATATCCGAATTGCAATGGGTTCTATCAGGACGCAATTGCTCAGAACTGTACTTACTGTTTTTATTATTGCTATTGGGATTTCGGCTTTGGTTGGGATTCTTACAGTAATTTCGGCACTTGACAACAAGATTACCAAAAATTTTGCGTCGATGGGTTCTAATACTTTTAACATTAATCAATACGATAATTCTAGAAATAATCGTGGCGGTGGCGAGGTCGAGAAAGTAAATCCTATTATTTCCTATCCGCAAGCAGTGGAGTTTAAGGAAAAATATAAATATCCGTTTACGCAAACTTCGTTATCGTTTGTAGCTACTGCAAATGCGGAGGTAAAATACGAAAACGAGAAAACTGATCCAGAGATTTCGGTTCTTGGAATAGATGAATATTATTTGTCTAACTCTGGTTTAGAGACTACTCAGGGTAGAAATTTTACGAGTTTTGATATCCAAAATAACACTTATACTTGCGTTGTTGGTTCGGATTTTGCTAGTAAAGGTTTACTGAAAGATGTAAATCCTATAGATAAAATTATTTCTATTAGGGGAGCAAAATTTAAAGTAATTGGTGTGTTAAAAGAAAAAGGTTCGACTTTTGGACAAAGCAAGGATTTGCGAATTATGATTCCAATTCAGGTTGCTAGATCACTGTTTACAGCCCCAAACATAAATTACGATATTAGCTCGATGACTAGCAAAAGTAATTTGATGGATCAAGCGGTAGATAATGCGATGATTACCATGCGAAAAGTAAGAAAATTAAGTCCAATTCAAGACGTGAATTTTGGCGTTTCTCGTAGCGATGATTTGATCAATAAAATACAAGATATTACAGGATATTTGACCATTGCGGCCTTTGTAATTGGGCTTATAACCATTTTTGGCTCATCGATTGCGCTCATGAATATTATGATTGTTTCGGTAACGGAGCGAACCCGCGAAATTGGTGTTCGTAAAGCGCTTGGAGCAAAAAGAAGTACGGTTGCCATTCAGTTTTTTATTGAAACTTTAATAATTGGTCAATTGGGCGGATTGGTTGGAACTGTATTTGGAATTTTGTTTGGTTATGGATTTTCGAGTTTATTGGATTTCGAATTTATAATTCCATGGACAGCAATACTTGTGGCGTTTATCATTAGCTTTTTGGTGGCTATTTCATCAGGATTATTTCCTGCCATAAAAGCGGCAAAACTGGATCCAATAGAAGCTTTGAGGTATGAATAATTTGAAATTTAATTATATTTCTAAACAATATAAGAAAATTGGACTATGACCATTTTTATGTATTTTTGAATTTACAAAATAAATAAATGAACTTAATAGAAAATCATACAAACGATATCACAAAATTGTGCATTACTCACAAGGTCAAATCTTTATATGCTTTTGGTTCGGTTTTAACAGATAAATTTAATAACGATAGCGATGTAGATTTGATTGTAGATTTTCAGCAATTAGACGTTTTAGATTACGGAGATAATTATTATGAACTCAAGTTTTCGTTAGAAAATATCTTTAAAAGAAATGTAGATTTATTGGAAGAAAAAGCAATAAAAAACCCATTTTTTAGAAAAAATTTAAATCAAAATAAAAAATTGATTTATGGATAACGACACTAAAACATGGCTCTACGACATTTTGAATTCAATAAACGAAATAGAAAGTTATTTTGTAAATACTCCAAAAATGTTCGAGATTTATCAAAATGATTTAAAAACAAAAAGAGCTGTTGAAAGAAATATCGAAATCATTGGAGAGGCCATGAGCCGAATTTTAAAACAAGAAAATACAATTAAAATTTCGAACTCAAGAAAAATTGTTGATGTTAGAAATAGGATAATTCATGGTTACGATTCTGTTTCCGACGACGTGATTTGGGGAATTGAGATAAAAAATCTACCTATTTTACAAGAAGAAGTTGAGGAATTACTAAAAGAATAAAGTTCCTTAATTACTCTAAATTTGCAAATATCATCCGATCATTTCCATAAATATCCTTGCGAAGTTCGATGTTTTTGAAACCCAAATTCGCCAATAATTCCAACGTTTCTTTTCCTAAATATTGATTGATTTCGAAATACAAAACTCCGTTTTTCGATAAATTTTTTAGAGCCAATTCTGCAATTTTTTTATAAAAAATCAAAGCATCATTATCCTCAACAAAAAGTGCCAAATGCGGCTCGTTATCCAAAACATTTTTCTGAATTTCGGCTTTTTCTAAATTCCTAACATACGGCGGATTCGAAACTATTATATCAAAATCCTGATCTAAATTTGCCGTTTCGAGAATATTTTTTTGAATGAAAGTAACATTCACTTTATTCAAATCCGCATTTTTTTGAGCTATTGCCAAAGCTTTTTCAGAAATATCAATTGCAAAAACTTGTGCATTTATAAGATTTTTTGCAAGCGTAATTGCAATGCAACCGCTTCCTGTTCCTATATCAAGAATTTTTATTTTATGACTTTCGCCGTTTGACTTTTGATTTTTAATAATCCAATCAACCAATTCTTCGGTTTCGGGACGAGGAATTAAAACATCTTTATTGACATAAAATTCTAACCCAAAAAAATGAGTTGTTCCCAAAAGATATTGAATTGGAATTTGAAGTTTTAATTGTTCTAAAATGGTGTTCCAAGAATTTATTTCAGCATCGGAAAATTCTAAACCCAAGTCGAGCGCCAAATCAATACGTTTGAGTTGGTGTTTGTTTTCTAAAATTAAAAAGAAAAAACTTTCTGCTTCGTCATTTCCATAAATGGGCGAAAGTTGCTCTAAAAATTCAGATTTATATTGTTTTATCAGCATTTTTAATTAGTCATTATCAATTGTCAATTGTTTCAACATCCAAACCGGACAACTCGTGTGACCAGTGTTTCCCATTGGCGCACTTATATTTTCGAAACCCACTTTTTTGTACAATTTTTGCGCCGCTTCCATGTAAGGCATCGTTTCCAGATAGCATTGCTTGTATCCAAATTCCTTGGCTTTTGCAAGACACATTTCCATGAGTTTTGTCCCCAAACCCAAGCCTCTGCATTCGGGTAAAAAATACATTTTTTGAAGTTCGCAAATCTCATTTTCTAGCGTTCCAATTCCTGCTCCACCAATTATTTTTCCATCATTTTCTATAACAAAATAAATAGTTTTAGGAACCGAATAGGTTTCGAATAAAGAAAATAAATAAGGATCGGAGTAAGCAGTTCCTCTTTTTGGCGCACCCATTTCCATGAGCACTTGCTGAACCAAAAGTGCAATTTCGGGATTGTCTTTTTGTTGAATTTCACGAATGATTGTCATAATCTAATTTATTTTAATGCGAAAATAAGCATAATTTATTATTTTTGTGAGGTGAACATACATGAAAAATACATAAAACGCTGCATCGAATTATCTAAAAACGGATTTCCGTTGGCTATGCCAAATCCTTCTGTTGGAGCAGTTATTGTTCATGAAAACAAAATTATTGGCGAAGGTTACACCTCGCCATACGGAGGAAATCATGCAGAGGTAAACGCTGTAAATTCGGTAAAAGATCAATTCTTATTGAGCAAATCGACTATTTATGTAAGTTTAGAACCGTGCAGCCATTTTGGAAAAACTCCGCCTTGTTGCGATTTGATTATCCTTCATAAAATCCCAAATATTATTATTGGAACTGTCGATCCAAATGTAAAAGTTGCTGGAAACGGCATCAAAAAACTTATAGAACAAGGCAGAAATGTTACTGTCGGGATTCTTGAAAAAGAATGCATCGATAGCAACAAACGTTTTTTTACTTTTCATAACAAAAAACGACCGTACATTATCCTAAAATGGGCAGAAAGCCAAGACGGATTTATTGCGCCAATGCAAAATATTAATGATAATAAAACCCGAAAACCAGTTTGGATTAGCAACACATTTTCCCGACAATTGGTACACAAATGGCGCAGCGAGGAACAGGCAATTTTGGTTGGAACCCAAACTGTGATTGATGACAACCCAAAATTAGATGTTCGGGATTGGGCAGGAAAAAACCCAATCCGAATAGTTTTAGATCAAAATAATCGGATTCCGAAAGAAAGTTATATATTTGATAATCAATCCGAAACCATTCTGATCACAAATAAAGAAATAGATTTTACAAAAAATATCGCTTTTCAGATTGCAGATTTTCTTTACAAAAAAAATATTCAATCGGTAATTATTGAAGGTGGACGGCAAACTTTGCAAATATTTATTGACGAAAATATTTGGGACGAAGCCAGAGTTTTTCGAGGAAATGCATTTTTAGAAAACGGAACAAAAGCGCCAAATCTGAAGAAACAATTTCAAGAAAAAAAAGCAATTTTAGATGACGAACTTCTAATTTTTACGAATTATGATTAATACAATAATTTTCGATTTTGGCGATATTTTTATAAATCTAAACAAACAAGCTTCGATCGAAGCTTTTAATGAATTGGGATTGCATGCTCCAAATGCCGAATTATTGGAAATGAATGACTTATTCGAAAAAGGAAAAATTACAGAATTACAGTTCATCGAAACTTTTCAGAAATACATTCCAAATGCAACTATCGACGATGTTCGCAAGGCTTGGAACAAAGTAATTGGCGATTTTCCGTTGCACAGATTGGAGTTTTTGCAAATGCTTTCTGGAAAATACCGCATGTTTTTACTCACCAATACAGATGCCATTCATATCTCGCATTTTGAGCATAAAGTAGGGCTTTCTTTTTCGAGCGATTTTTATCAATGTTTCGAAAAAGTGTATTATTCCTTCGAGATGGGCATGCGCAAACCCGACGAAGCTATTTTTTCCTATCTTATAAAAAAACACGATTTATCTCCAAAACGGACCTTATTTATTGATGACAAAAAGGAAAATACCGATGTTGCGGCAAGTCTCGGCATAAATGTTTGGAATTTGCAAGTTGGCGAGGAAGATATTGTAGATTTGTTTGAGAAAAAAATATTATGATTTTAAAATTGCAATGTTTATATAAATTGCAATATCAATAAAAAATGGAGATTAAAGATACTTATAAAACCATTGCATTTCCATCCGACGAAATCCTTTTTAAAGAAAAAAACAGTAAATTTTTTGGTTACGCTTTTCCGGTAACTTCCGATGACGAAGTGAAAAATTGGATTGATCCTTTGCGGAAAAAACATTTTGGCGCAGGACATTTTTGCTATGCTTACCAGATTGGAACCCAAAAAATAAATTTCCGTGCCAATGATGACGGCGAACCAAGCAATACCGCTGGAATGCCAATTTATGGGCAAATTCAATCTCATGAACTCACGAATATTCTTGTGGTTGTAGTTCGGTTTTTTGGAGGAACAAAATTGGGTGTTGGCGGATTAATATCGGCTTACAAAACCGCGGCGCAATTGGCAATAGAAGCAGCTGTAATTACCGAAAAAACCATTAATGTAAGTTATCTCATTACTTTTGATTATAAAAATATGAATAAAGTAATGCGCGTAATCAAGGAAAAAAATCTAGAAATTGTGTCTCAAAAAATGGAACTTTCCTGCGAAATTGAAATTGCAACCCGCAAAAAAAATGCCGAAATAATTTTCGACATTTTTGAAACTATGTTTGAAGTTGGTGTAAAATTGAAAGATTAGTTTTTGAAAATTTTATAACTTCCTGTTCTTCCATTATCAAATTCTAGATTCAGGATATAAAATCCCGAAACCAATAATTGGGTATTTGTATCTAAACTCAATTTAGAATTTGTTGCAATAATTTGTTTTCCAGAAACATCAATTACTACATATTTTATGATATTTTCGTTGGTTTCGATATTTATGTTATTTACAAAAGGATTTGGATAAATTTTGGCGGCATTTTTCTCAAATTCATCTGTTTTTAGAAAAGCCATGTTACATTGCGATACGTTTTTTACAACCGCAGTTAAGTTTCTTAACGCATTATATAAATCGTTTTTGTTGCAATTACAATCTATAAGATTTCCATCTACAAACGTATTTACACTAAAATTCTGAAAAACCGTATTAAGATCACTATTATTGGTTTGCACAATATCATTTACAGTAGCAACATATTTACCAACATTTGTATTAAAGAGATCGTACTTTGTAGAACCATCTTTGAAAGCTTTGATTACCGCCGTTGGATAATTGTTCAAATCCAAAATGAGTTGCTTCATATCAATATCGTTGTTGTAATAAACAGCTATTGCGTGATTACTAAAACAACTACTTCCACCAATCTCATTATGAATCCCACAATGATTTTGAGTTATAATTTGGTTAAGCGTCGCATCATTTGTAGTAACAGGAATCATGTTATAACCTCCATAAACAGTAACACTATTTTGCAATATTACACTTACTAATTTTACTTGCGAAAAACTATAAAAATTGCAAAACAAGAATAAATAAAAGATAATTTTTTTCATAATTTTTTGATTTATAGTGAAACAAAGATAGTTATTTTTTGATGAATTTTAGATTGATGCCTTTATTAAGACTACAAATTTATTGTAAAAGTTTTTACAAATTTTAACACAAATCAAAAAAAAAAAAAAACCACTTTTGCAAGTAATTTATGACTTTTCTTGCAAAATGATCGACAATAAAAAAATAATAGTTGTCTTGCCCGCCTATAACGCTAGCAAAACGCTTTTGCAAACTTACAGCGAAATCCCGTTTGATATTGTGGACGATATTATTTTAGTCGATGACAATAGCACTGACGAAACTATTTTAATTGCGAATAAAATTGGTATAAAACATGTCATAAAACACGAAATAAACTTGGGTTATGGCGGCAACCAAAAAACGTGTTATAACAAAGCATTAGCATTAAATGCAGATATTATAATCATGCTTCACCCCGATTACCAATACTCGCCAAAACTAATCCATTCCATGAGTTATCTTATTGCAAACGAGGTTTATCCAGTTGTAATTGGCTCGAGAATTCTTGGAAATGGCGCGCTAAAAGGCGGAATGCCTGTTTATAAATACATTGCAAATCGGTTCTTGACTTTGAGTCAAAATGTATTAATGGGGCAAAAATTGTCCGAATATCATTCTGGTTATCGCGCCTATTCTAGGGAAGTTTTAGCCGAAATAGATTTTAATAAAAATTCCGATGATTTTATTTTTGACAATCAATTTTTGGCTCAGATTTTATACAAAGGTTTTGAAGTTGCCGAAATTACTTGTCCAACAAAATATTTTGAGGAAGCTTCGTCGATTAATTTTTCGAGAAGTTTGACTTATGGAATTGGGGTTTTGAGTACGTCTTTTCAATATTTTTTGAATAAAAATAGACTTTACAAATCAAAAATATTTCGAAATGTTTAAAAATATTTTAATCAAAAAAAACATCAGTTTATTTCTTTTCTTGTTTGTAAATTTTATTTACGGCATAAAATATATGAGCCGCGTAACGGATTATTATTTTTTGATTTCGATAACAATTATTGCTTTTTACCTTTTTATTTGGAAAATGAGAAACCCGATTTCTAAATATTATAAGTATTTAAGAAAATTTAATTTGTTATTGTTACTGTTGTTTTTTGTTGTTTTTTATTTTGGCTTCCAAAAAATTCCAGTCGAAACTTTAAAAGTAGATCGTTGGAGCGTAATTAGTTCTTTTTGGGATAATTATTTTGGGAATAAATATGTTTATTTTGCCAAATCCAACATGAATAATCCTCCTGGACCAATGCCTTTTTATTTTATTTTGGCATTGCCTTTTTATATAGTTGGCGAATTAGGTTACTTTTCTATCTTAGGAATTGTTTTGTTTTTTGGTTTATTAAATTATAAAAAAATAAATACAAATCTTCAAACAACTGCATTATTATTGATTTGTAGCAGTTTATTTTATTTGCATGAAGTCATTTGCCGAAGTAATATTTTCCTGAACAGCTCAATAGTTTTGTTTGTTTTGCTGATTTATTTTGAAATGAAAGAATTAAATCTAAAAAAACTTATAGTTTCAGGAATTTTAATTGGTTTATCGATTTCTACAAGAAATGTGTTGATAATTCCATTTATTATTGCTTTTGTGTATGAATTAAAAACCAAAAAAATCAATTTTAGTCAAATCTCAATTCTTGGTTTTGTAACTATTTCATCATTTGCAATTACATTTTTACCATTTGTGTGGAATCATTTCGAGGATTTTAAACAAATGAATCCTTTTATAATCCAATCTACGTTTCTAGTCCCACTACAATATACTTTGCTATTTATCTGTTTGGCATTTGGATTTGGACTATTAAGCAAAGCTGTTTCGGATATTTATTTTTTTAGCGGATTGAACCTATTTATTTGCATAACTATATATTATTTGTTTCATATTGCAAACGTTGGTTTTCAGAAAACTTTTTTCGATAGCGATGCAGATATTACTTATTTTGTATTATGTACTCCGTTTTTTCTTTATTATTCGATTCTAAAAACTCAAGAAAACAAACTTTAAACCGATTTTTCAACAATATCCAAAATGTAGTCTGGAGGAACCGTTGGGCGACCCGTTTTGAGGTCTACAAATACCAATAAAAAATACGCGGTTGTTAATAACTCGTCTTGCTCGTTCCAAATTTCGCAATCAAATTCTATCTTAACTCCGCTATAATTTTTGAATTTTGTTTTCACAAAAAGTAAATCGTCATAACGAGCCGATTTTTTGTAATTTAAGGTCATGGAAACAATTGGTAACGCAATTCCGTTTTGTTCTAAAGTTTTGTATGAAATCCCTTTGTCTCTAAGCCATTCTACTCG
Source organism: Bacteroidota bacterium (assembly GCA_043783485.1). GTDB lineage: Bacteria > Bacteroidota > Bacteroidia > Flavobacteriales > Flavobacteriaceae > Flavobacterium. The sequence goes on along the minus strand of JAYVZI010000049.1, from coordinate 30,302 downwards.
CCCAATTTCAAAAAAAGGAATGTAATTTCCGTGATAAACAACTCCCATTTGATCGGTTTCGGAATATCTAACTCTAACTTCTACTTGATGTGTACTCATACTTTTTTATGTAAATTTAACGTTTGTTTAATGTAAATTTCCCTTGCCTTACAATAATATTTTTTAAAAATCAACTACTATTTTATTTTTTTTTAACGAAATTTGTTCACATATTTGTTACCCCGAATAATTAGAAAATCTATCACGGTTTTTTTGTAAGATAACCTTTAAAAAAAATAATAATTTAACTTAAAAAATGAACAAAACTGCGCAATCGGTATGGGAAAATTGTCTTTCTTTTATCAAAGATAATATTCAAGATCAAGCATACAAAACTTGGTTCGAACCAATTAAATCTGTTGAACTAACAGATAACGCGCTTTACATTCAAGTTCCGAGTAAATTTTTTTACGAATGGCTCGAGGAACACTACGTGAAATTATTAAAAGTTGCCTTAACAAAAGAGCTTGGTAAAAATGCAAAGTTACTCTATAAAATCAAAATGGAGAACACTTATGGCAACAAACAACCATTTACAGAGCAAATTCCTAGTTCGCATAGAAGCTCTATGAAAGCTCAGGAAGTCGATGCGCCTTTTAAAAACTTAAGTCCAGAACTAAAAAATCCTTTTATAATTCCTGGAATTAGAAACCTAAAAATAGAATCCCAACTCAACGCCAATTACAGCTTTGATAATTTCCTAGAAGGAGACTCGAACAGATTAGCGCGTTCGGCAGGAATGGCAGTTGCCAATAAACCCGGCGGAACATCGTTTAATCCATTATTAATTTTTGGAGGAGTTGGATTAGGGAAAACGCATTTGGCTCACGCCATTGGGGTTGAAATAAAAGATAAATATCCAGAAAAAACCGTGTTATACATTTCTGCGGAAATTTTTACACAACAATATATAGATTCTGTAAAGAAAAACAGCCGTAACGATTTTATACATTTTTATCAATTAATCGATGTTTTGATTATTGATGACGTTCAATTCCTTTCGGGAAAAACAGGAACGCAAGATGTATTTTTTCATATTTTTAACTATTTGCATCAAAACGGAAAGCAAGTAATCCTTACTTCGGACAAAGCGCCTGTTGATATGCAAGACATTGAGCAACGCTTATTATCTCGTTTCAAATGGGGATTATCGGCAGAGTTGCATCAGCCAGATTACGAAACAAGAGTTTCTATTCTAAAAAATATTTTATATCGAGATGGAGTCGAAATTCCTGAAGAAATTATAGAATATGTTGCAAAAAACATTAAATCTAATGTTCGTGAACTCGAAGGAGCCATTATTTCATTGATAGCTCAATCGTCTTTTAATAAAAAAGAAGTTACTCTAGAACTTGCAAAACATGTTGTAGAAAAATTTGTGAAAAATGTAAAACGAGAAATATCTATCGATTATATCCAAAAAATTGTTTCGGATTATTTCCAGTTGGATTTAGAGATTTTGCAATCTAAAACAAGAAAACGTCATGTAGTGCAAGCCCGACAATTAGCCATGTTTTTTGCTAAAAAATTCACAAAAGCATCATTGGCAAACATTGGTTCGCAAATTGGCGATCGTGATCATGCTACGGTTTTACATGCTTGCAAAACGGTAGACAACTTAGTCTCGACCGACAAACAATTCAAAAAATACGTGGATGATATCCACAAAAAATTATCGCTCTAAAAAATGGTTGTTAAGATATTGATGGTTTGCCTAGGTAACATTTGCCGATCTCCGTTGGCAGAAGGAATTTTGGCGTCTAAACTTCCAAAAGAAAATTTCAAAATCGACTCTGCAGGAACCGGACATTGGCATGTTGGCAAAAAACCGGACGAAAGATCTATTGCTACTGCAAAAAAAAATGGAATTGATATAACCAATCAAAGAGGAAGATTATTCAAATCCAACGATTTAGATTATTACGATCATATTTTTGTAATGGACAGTTCCAATTACGATGATGTGATGAAATATGCAAAAACAGATGCACAAAAACAAAAAGTGCAACTCATTCTAAACGAGTTGTTTCCTGGCGAAAATGTAGATGTTCCTGATCCTTATTATGGTTTACAAAATGGTTTTGATACCGTTTATGAAATGCTGGACGAGACTTGTGATATTTTAGCCAAAAGATTAACAGAAAAACATTCATGAAATCCAATTCTCAAACAGGAAAACTATATCTAATCCCAACAACTCTAGGCGATTGCGATAATCAAGATGTTTTGCCACAATCTATAAATAGAGCCATAGATTTTATAGATTATTATATTGTTGAAAATGAAAAAACGGCTCGAAAATTCATAAAATCCGTAAATCCGACTAAAGTTCAAGCAACTTTGCAATTAAGTTCGCTTAATAAACATACCGGAATTTCCGAACACAACAAGATGATTCAGCCTTGTCTGGAAGGAAAAAATATAGGATTAATGAGCGAAGCTGGTTGTCCCGGCGTTGCAGATCCTGGAGCAGTAATTGTAAAATTGGCCCACGAAAAAGGCATTCAGGTCATTCCTCTTGTTGGTCCATCATCTATTTTATTGGCAATTATGGCTTCTGGAATGAACGGTCAAAGTTTTACCTTTAATGGATATATTCCTATAGATAAATCCGAAAAAAAATCGGCTTTAAAAAATTTAGAGAAACTATCGCAAGACAAAAATCAGTCTCAAATTTTCATAGAAACACCCTACAGAAATAACAAAATGCTGGAAGATATTTTGCAGGCGTTACAACCCAACACGCATCTTTGTGTTGCAACAGATATTACTTTACCTACCGAATATATAAAAACTATGCGAGTTTCGGAATGGAAAAAAGCAGTTGTAGATTTGCACAATCGACCTACAATTTTTATCATTCATAAATTTTAAAGTTCCAAAAATTTACATTAAAATCAAAAAAATCATCAATTAGTTTGATAATTTTTTTGATTTATATCAGTATTACTTCACTCTTGCGTTGCTATCTGCAACAATTGTTTGAGTTTGATAACCCGCAAACTCTTTCATGTAGGTTTTTACAGAACTTCCGTATTGGTCTTTGCATTTTCGTCTTCCATTAGTTTTTAGAAAAAGTTTTACAGATCCTGCTCCACCCAAATGTGCTGCAGCAAGAATTCCAGACTCAGTAATTCTAACTCCGCTTATCAAACGTCCCGAATATTGCTCGATTTCGTCTCTTAGTTCCCATTTGTTTCTTTTTAAAAGGGCAACAAATGCTTTTTCTTGCAATTTTGGATTGTTCATAAACGACGAACTGTCTCTAATTCCAATAATTCTAAGGGTTTCTATACCAAATTGGTATTTTCCCATATAACCCAACGAATTGATTTTGTTGTAATGACCTTGTGATTCTTTGAAACCGACTGCTTCTTTGAAACCTGTGAAGAATTTTCCTGCAAATGGAATAGTTGATACTGTGTAATTTTTTTGTTCTAAGGAAGGGAACATATAATCAAAATCTTCATTTTGATTGACTAAAAACAAGTCTTTATTTTCTGACTTAAACGATTTAAAACCAGAACTCAAGAAGCCAATAATGACTAACAAACAACTATAAAATATCCATTTTTTATACATAAAGTAATTTTCTTCTCAACCTGTCACACGGAGAAATTTCTACTCAACAAAGATACGACTTATAAATAGAACCTGAAAATCAATAAGTTAAAGTTTTCTAAAAGTATAAACAACGAAAGTTGATAACCTTGCGAGAGGTTAATTCTAAAGTTGGTGCGGGGATTTTGATTGTATTGAAAATAGAGAAAATAGTCTTCAAAAAATGAGATTTTGTTTTAATTTTTGTCAAATCGGCATCGAAACTTAAGTAAAATTGTCGGTATCTTTTGCCTTGAAAATCAATATTTGGGTCATAAAAATTTTCATTTCCAGAAATCATACCCTCGGCACCATATCCAACGGCAACATTTAGCCATTTTGGAATTTTAGTTTGTTTAAAAAATGAATGTAAATTGACTGATAACCAATAAGTTTGACCATTGTAATCCTTTAATATTTGCTCATTTAAGGAATTTCCTAAAGTATTTGGTCGCAAATGTGCAAATGAAGTTTTGTGAAACGAAAATTTAGGAACTATGCGCTGCTCTTTCCAAAGCAATTCCTGCGATACAAAAAGCGCAGTTCCGGTGGCATTTGCAGCAACATCGCCAATAGATGCGCCCCATTCTGCTGAATATCCGTCTAAAACCTCAACAGCTGACAGGAATACAAAACCAAAAGTTGCTCCGTAAATTAATTGATTTTTTTGGCTTACTCCACTCCATTGCAAAGCGTTTTTACTCAATTCGCCCAAATGATAGGACGAAAATGCGTGTCCAGCTTTGTCCATTTGGAGCCACTCCGAATTGTCGTTTATAAAATGGAAATTAGATTTTGGATAATCCGAATACCAAAGTTTGCTCAATCCTACAATTGTTCCTAGAGAAATAGCCGTTTCGGAAATCAAAACTGTATTTTTTCTTTGAATATTTAGAGTATCCGATGGTTTTAGAAAATCATCAAATTTGTTTTGAGCATTTGTATTTTCTATAAAAGCTATAAATATAAAAAGGAAATATAAACTGTTTTTGAGTTTCAAAACCTATCTTTTTACACCTTGATTATTAATCCAATCTCTGTATTTATTGGCAATTACAACGTGTTCTGCAAAAGTTTTTGCAAATTCGTGATAACCAAAATGTTCTACACTTGCACAAAAAAACAAATAATCGTTTTTATCTGGTTTCAAAACTGCCTCGAGTGCAGTAATATCTGGCATTGCTATTGGAGCTGGCGGTAAACCTAAATGTACATAAGTATTGTATGGCGAATTTATTTGCAAATCCTGAGGAATTACTCGTTTTATAACTCTAGTAAAATCGTTTGATTGTTTTTTTACAGCATAAATAATCGTTGGATCAGCTTGTAATGGCATTTCGATTTTTAATCTATTTAGGTAAACTGCAGCTATTTTAGGTCTTTCGTCTTTTTTTACCGATTCTTTATGAACTATCGATGCCAAAATTATTGCCTGAACTGGCGTTAGATTATTTTCTTGAGCTTGAGCGATGCGCTCTTTTGTCCAAAATTTTTGGTATTCTTTGATCATTTTATCTCGAAACTTCTCTGCCGATGTGTTCCAATACATCTCATAAGTATTGGGAATAAACATCGCAAAAACGTTTTCTTCGGTAAATCCATTTGCTTTTAGAAAAGTCGAATCCTTGAAAACTTTTATCAACGACAAGCTGTCGGCTTCGATTTGAGAGCTTACTCTTCCTGCAAAATCCTCTAACCGTTCTTGGTTGTTAAAGGCTAATTTTACTGGAACATTATGACGTAAACTGGTTACCAAAGCAAAGCTACCCATGCCTTTTTTGAATAAAAATCGACCTGATTTTACATTACTTGGATAAGAACGTTTATTGGCTACAAACTCAAAATCATTCATGTTTTTTACAAACGGCGAAATAATTTGTTTGGCTTGCTCATACGAGGAATTGCTAGGAATTTTTACATAAAACTCCTTTTCGGAAAATTTTGTATTATCTGCAAAAATTTTTGAATAAACATAAATTCCTCCAACAAACATTAACGCTAGTGCTATAATTGCAACTATTTTTAGGTTCTTTTTTTTGTCCAAAATATAAATTTATTTAGGTTTTATTAATTGAAATAAGGCTTCGTCCTTGTAAATTCCGTTTACCAAATTCCATTGTTTTTTTGTGCCAATTTCCTGAAAACCAAATTTAGTAAAAAGCTTTATACTAGCGTGGTTTTCAATACCAATATTTGCATAAAATTGATTTAAATTTAATTTCTCAAATCCATATTTAATAAGCAATTCTAATGCTTGCGAGCCAACTCCTTGATTTCTATCTCTTTCGCCTTTTATAAGAATTCCTATTCCCGCGCGATTGTTTCTTGGATCATAATCGAATAAATCTATTAATCCAACTGGGGAAAAATCTTTGCTTTTGCAAATTACCAGCCGCAATTGCTTGGCTTCATAAATGTCCTGATGCGCATTTTCTAGATACTGCTTGATCAAAAACTTGCTGTAGGGAGTTTGTGTATTGCTAACTTCCCAAATTTCCTCATCGTTTTCGACGGTGTAAATAAACTCCAAATCTTTGGGTTCGAGTGCCCGCAAATGAATATTTTCTCCTTGTAATGTTTTCATTTTTAGTATTAGAAATTAATTTCGCCAGAAAAAACAAATGTTGCTGGACCTTTTAGAAAAACATTGGTATAAACGTTGTCTTTCTTATTAAAAGAAACCGCGAGTTTTCCGCCTTGAACATTAATATCTATCGCATCGGAATTTGTTTTCCCAATGGCATGCATTGCTATTGCTACTGCTGTTGCTCCAGTTCCGCAAGATAAAGTTTCGTCCTCAACTCCTCGTTCATAAGTTCTTATCGAGAAATTATTATCGCTATTTTGCTTCACAAAATTGATGTTGCTTCCTGATTTTCCGTACAAATTGCTATATCTTATTTTGGATCCGTTTTCTTTTACATTATAATTTTCTAAATCATCAACAAGAAAAACATGATGCGGCGAACCTGTATTTAGGAAAACATAATTTTCATTAATTTGTAATTCATCAACATCTTTCATTTGAAGTGAAACTACATTTTGTTCGTCGATTGTGGCCTGATGCAAACCGTCTATTGCTATGAAAGTTGCTTTGTTTTGAACGACATTCAAACTTTTAGCGAAAGCGACCAAGCAACGTCCTCCGTTTCCGCACATAGAACTTTGGTTTCCGTCCGAGTTGTAATATACCATTTTGAAGTTGGTATTTAAATCGTTTTCTAACAAAATTAGCCCATCGCCGCCAATCCCAAAATGCCTGTCGCACAAATGTTCTATGAGTTTTATGTTGTCCTTTGGGAAAAAATTATTGCGATTGTCGATCATTACAAAGTCGTTTCCGGTTCCTTCGTATTTATGGAAAATGAGTTTCATAGTTTTTATTTCTTTTACAAAAATACAAATATTAATGTTACGTTAAAGATTGTTAAACGGGCGTTAAACTGTTTTTTTGAAAAACAAATTTATATAATTTTACGATATTAATTTAATAATATATTTATCATGAAAAGATTTTCAAGTTTATTTTTAGTTTCCTTATTGAGCGGAATTACAACGCTTGGTGCTTATAAATTATTATTTGATAATGATGGTTATTTTTCGAAAAACAATAATTCGATTGTAACTACTGCACCCAATTCTTATTCACGAAACGTTAGTTTTTCTGGCGAAAGTATGGATTTTACCGAAGCTGCCGATAAAGCAATTCATACGGTGGTTCACGTAAAAAATGTTTCGAAAGTAAATATTTCTAATCCAATGATGGAATTTTTCTATGGTTCCCGTGGCGGACAAATGCAACAACAAGAACAAATTGGAACCGGATCTGGTGTAATTATTTCCGAAGATGGCTACATAGTAACCAATAATCATGTAATAAAAGACGCACAAGACATAGAAATTACGCTTAATAACAAAAAAACGTACAAAGCAAAACTTATAGGAACCGATTCTAAAATGGATGTAGCTTTACTAAAAATTGATGCCGATGAAAAATTGCCGTTCTCTACTTTTGGCGATTCGGATAATGTAAAAGTTGGTCAATGGGTTTTGGCAGTTGGAAATCCTTACAATCTAACATCCACAGTTACTGCGGGAATCGTTTCGGCGAAAGCCCGAGATTTAGAAACCAACGGAATGCAATCCTTTATCCAAACCGATGCGGCTGTAAATCCAGGAAATTCTGGTGGCGCATTGGTAAATACTCGAGGCGAATTAATTGGTATAAACACCATGATATCATCGCAAACTGGCTCGTATGTTGGATATTCCTTTGCGGTTCCTTCTAACATTGCCCGAAAAATTATTGAGGATTTAATGAAATTTGGGAATGTGCAACGCGGCATCCTTGGTGTAGAAGGATCGGAATTGTCCGGAATTGCATCGAAAGAATTAGGTATAAAAGAATCGCAAGGTTTTTATATCAAGAAAGTTACAAAAAATTCTGGAGCCGAAAAAGCTGGGCTAACCAAAGGCGATGTTATTGTGAAATTAGACAATCAGAACATCTCGTCCTACTCGGAATTATCGGGTTATATTAATACAAAAAGCCCGAATGATAAAATTCAGGTTACTTTTATTCGTGATGGAAAATCCATGATAACTCCAGTTTCCTTGACAAAATACGATGTTGTTAGCGCAGAATTTAAAGGAATTCAGTTAGAAAACATTGATGCATCAGACAAAAAGAAATTCAGAATAGATTATGGTGTGAAAATAAAAGACATTAATAACGAAAAATTAAATGAATATGCAAAAGATCTAAACGGCGGAATTATTTTGAGTATTGATGGTGCAAAAGCTACCGACATAGAAACAGTTTCGAGAATTACATCCAGCAAAAACGATGAACAAAGCGTGCAAATAGAAATGATAACCAACACAGGGCAAGTGGTTCGAATTATTATTTAGAAATAAATTTCTTTGTAAAAGAGCCAGTTATAATTAACTGGCTTTTTTTTATTCTAAAAATATTTACGAAATCGTTTTCGTGAAACATTTCAAAATGATACTTTTGCGGCATCAAAAATAAACAACTCAATAACTACTAATTTATATTTGAAAAAATGACAAAAAACGTTCAATACGAAAAAGAACTTGCTTTTCAGGCAGACAGACGCCGCGCTGGAGTTGATCTTATAAAAGTGATTAGCGATTTATGGTACGACAAATCCATAGAGTTAGTGCTTTTTAGAAACCAATTAATAGACAAAAATGTTAGCGATATCATGAATTTACATGAATATGCTGGCGAATTTGTTGGGAAACCCATTTCGGTTTTTGATACTGTAGAAATTGCCGATGCCATTTTTTCGATGGATTTACCTCCATCAAAACTAGATATCGGAAAACTAACTTACGAGTTTCATCTCGAGGATAATAAATACGATAATGCCAAAGCTTTTGTAATCGACAAATTAAAAAATGCCAAAGCAACACAGGAAATTCAGCCTAAAGATATTGTACTTTATGGTTTTGGACGAATTGGTCGTTTGCTAGCAAGAGAGTTAATGTCTAAAATGGGACAAGGCGACCAAATGCGTTTGAGAGCCATTGTAACTCGTGATAAAAACGATGCAACATCTCTGGAAAAAAGAGCGTCTTTGCTAAGATATGATTCTATTCATGGCGATTTTCAGGGATCTGTTATTGCAGATTTAGAGAATAATGCCTTAATAATAAATGGAACAACGGTGCATGTTATTACAGCAAATGCTCCAGAGGAAATAGATTATACCAATTACGGAATTAACGATGCATTGGTTATTGATAATACTGGCGCATTTACAACTCAAGAAGCTTTAGCCCGACATTTGACCTCAAAAGGAGTTGATAAAGTGTTACTTACCGCTCCAGGAAAAGGAGTTCCAAACATAGTTCACGGCGTAAATCACAACGAATATAACCCCGATGAAGTAAATATTTTCTCGGCGGCATCCTGTACTACAAATGCCATTACGCCAGTATTAAAGGCTATTGAAGATACTCTTGGCGTTGTAAAAGGACATTTAGAAACCATTCACGCCTATACAAATGACCAGAATTTAGTAGATAATATGCACAAAAAATACCGTCGTGGTCGTGCTGCTGGATTAAATATGGTAATTACCGAAACCGGTGCAGGAAGTGCTGTAGCAAAAGCCTTACCAAGCTTGGCTGGAAAACTAACCTCGAACGCCATTCGTGTTCCTGTTCCTAACGGATCATTGGTGGTTTTAAACCTCGAAGTGGCTAAAGAAACATCTATTGCAGATGTAAATGCCATTATGAAAAAATATGCGCTCGAAGGCGAATTGGTAGAGCAAATAAAATATTCATTAAATAATGAGTTGGTTTCCTCGGATATTATTGGAACCTCGGCACCGTCTATTTATGACAGTAATGCCACAATAGTTTCTGCGGACGGGAAAAATATTGTGCTGTACATTTGGTATGATAACGAGTATGGATACAGCCACCAAGTAATTAGATTGGCAAAATACATATCTAAAGTAAGACGATATACTTATTATTAGTAGATACTTCGACAAGCTCAGTATGACAAGTCGAGGAAAATAGTAAATCCGCTTTGAGCAATCGAAGCGGATTTTTTTATAAATTAATTAAATCGAAATTTCTATTCTTTTATAACCATAACGCTGGCTTTGAAACCCGTTGCAAGATTCCAAAGATTGGAGGAAACCAACTTTTTATTGTCGTCATACACCTTAAATTCTGCTGTATTTGGGCCAAGAGTTCCTTGATTTAAAGCCTCAAATTCGATTTTATTAAACCCTTTTACAAGATCTATTTGTACTCCTTGAAAATCTCCGTCGAGCATAATTATGCTTTCTACAATTTTTCCGTTTACATAAATTCTAATTTGATCTCCATCAATATCTCCAAAATCTCGGTATTGTACGTTTAGGAATTTGGCTTTGGAATTGAAACTTCCTAAATCCTGATTTCCGCGAATTACTTTAAACCCCTCGGAAACTTCGCCACCAGTTTTGTGATTTAATTTATCTATTAAATCTGCATTTGGATTTACAAAATCGTTTTGTGGAGTAAGCGTTAGTTTAGATTTTTGAACCGTTGGAAATTTAGGCATTTCCGCTTGATTTTTGTCAAACAATGGTTTTTCGTCTATTGGTTGCGAAAAAACCGAAGGCTCTGGTAAAGCAGCAGCTAGTGTTTTCTCTGTTTTTGGCCTTTTCTTCAAAGAAATCATCTTAAAATTTTTCATACTAATTCCTTCCTGCGCAATGGCATTTAATGAAAATGTGAAAATCCCGAAAAGTATTAATATAAATTTCATAAGCCTGTTTTTGAACTTTGATTCCGTCAAAAATAAAAAACCATTAAATAATAATTCATAATATTAATATAAATTATTATTTAATGGCTTTAATTTCAAAAACCGTGCTAAAAATTATTCTTTAGGTTTTGATAGGTAATAAATTGGAATTCCTATAAGCATAATTAATACGCCCCAACCGCAAGTGCTGGTTTTGGTAAACAATAATGTAATCGAAATTATGGACGATATTACAATAAACAACATTGGTAAAAACGGATATCCAAATGCTTTGTATGGTCGCTCGGCATCAGGCATTTTTTTTCTGAGAATAAAAATTCCGTAAATTGTAAGAATATAAAATATTAAAACAATGATTACTACAAAATCCAGCAATGCTCCATATTTTCCGGTCAAACACAATATTGATGCCCAAATACATTGTGCCCAAAGTGCCCATGCAGGAACGCTAAATTGGTTTAATACCGATGCTTTTTTGAAAAACAAACCGTCTTTTGCCATGGTGTAATATACTCTTGCACCAGCCATAATTAATCCGTTATTGCAAGCAAATGTAGAAATCATAATCATTATTGCAATAATATAAGTTCCTATATCTCCAAAAATATATTGCGATGCAACCACTCCAACTCTGTCAGATTTTGCAGTAGCAATTTCTTGCAAAGGGATTACCGCAATGTACATAACGTTTGCCATTGTGTAAATTACGCCAACAATTAATGTCCCTAAAAAAAGACTTAAACCAACGTTTCGTTTTGGATTTTTGATTTCCTCGGCAATAAAGGTAACGCCTTCCCAAGCCACACTCGAAAATTGCGAACCAACAAAAGCCGCTACAAATGCAGATAACAATGCCATTCCGCTAATTGGAAGCCACGAACCTGTTGTAACATTTAATGATTTCGAACCCCAAGCATCCGCCCAATTGGCATTCCAGATTTCAGCTTTTGCAGCCAAAATAAATCCAAAAATAATTAATCCAAGTAACGATGAAATTTTTATAACTGTTAGAACCGTTTGCAAAATTTTACCATTTTTAACGCCTCGACTATTAATGTAGGTAAGCAAAATGATTGTAATAATAGATACAATTTGTGCCGCATTAAGCTTAAACGATCCTATATTGAAAAGAATATTTTCGTCGCTAAATGATGGAAAAATATAAGCTGCGAATTTAGAAAAAGCTACTCCAACCGCTGCAATTGTTCCCGTTTGTATTACTGCAAAAAAGCTCCAACCGTACAGGAAACCTACTAATTTACCATAAGCCTCCTTTATATAAACGTATTGTCCACCTGCTTTTGGAAACATAGCGCTCAATTCGCCGTAACTAACCGCTGCAACAATTGTTAGCAAAGCTGTTAGAATCCATATAGCAATAAGCCAGCCCGCAGAGCCAACTTGTCGTATCATGTCGGAGCTTACAATAAATATTCCTGATCCAATCATGGAGCCAACTACTAGCATTGTTCCGTCTAGTAATCCTAATTCTCTTTTAAAATCTTCTTGGTTTTCTTGCATTGGTTTTTTGGTTTTTGGTTTAGATAAAGATATATTTATTTTATATAAATGAAAATTATTCCATAACTCTATTTACTTGTATAAAATTTTTCTTGTAATAGGTTTCTAAAGTTGATGAAATTATTACTCCACTATGAATTGATGAATGAATAAACTTAATTTCGCCATCTACGTTTTCGACCACCATTCCTACATGGTTTACTCTACCTGAACCGTTGGTACTAAAAAAAATTAAATCACCGTTCTGAGCTTCGGATTTATCTATTTTTGTTCCAAATCTGGATTGCTCGTTTGATGTTCTTGGAAGTTTTACACCCGAGTTTTCGAAAGTGTAAATCATTAATCCCGAACAATCAAAACCTCCAGGCGAAGTTCCGCCAGATCGATATCTTGTTCCAATATTTTCTGATGCTTTTTGTACTAATTTTGTTGCTAAATCAGAGCTGTAAACGGGTTTTACAATGCTAATTGTATCTTTATTTACAACAACATCGGATTCTGTTTTTGGAATATTTTTGGAGTTTGGTTTTTCGGTTTCGGTATTTGCAATATTATTATCCGATTTTGCTACCCGAATATTCAATTTGAAACCAACTGGCAAGCTTTTTACAATTTCAGGATTTTGTTTTTCGAGTTCCTGAATTGTAGTTTTATATTTTTTTGCAAGAGCGTATTTGGTTTCTTTTGCAATAACTTCGTGAACAATAATTTCGGTTACTGCTTCTTCGGATAATTGTTTTTCTGAAGGTTTCGAAGTTATAATTTTCACTTCTTCTTCCTTTTTTTTAATTTTCTCAACCTTTTCAATGTCTATTATTTTTTCGGAATTAGGTTCTGAAACGTATATATTTTGTCCAATTTCTAAATTTCCGTTTTCCAGAATAGGATTCCATTTTTTTAGATCTGAAACTGATATTTTGTATTGTCTTGAAATTGCGTATAAAGTTTCTTTAGGTAAAACTTCGTGGGTTTTTTCGACAAGAATTTTGGTTTTTTTACTCGATATTTTTTCTTGTTTTTCTTTATTATCTTTTAAAACTGGTATTAATAAAACCGAGTTTAGTTTCAAAACCTTTTTTGCATTTGGATTTAAATCATAAATATCATTTGCCTTAACATTGTAATCTTTGGCAATACTGGTAATTGTTTCGCCTTTTTGGATTTTGTGTTTAGTAGTTTTTTGTTGCGAAAAAGCATTGTTGCTAATAAAAAATAGCAGCAATATTATATTTTTAAGATATTGAATGTTGAACTTTGGCATTTTATAATTTTCGATTTTTAATAAAAAGCTAAAATAAGTTTTAAAAACCAATTTAGGGTTTTGATTGGCATTTTATTATAATTAAAAATCAAATTACTTCAAAAAAACATCATAACTCAGCCTAAAAAGTGTTCCAACTACAACTATCAAAAAGAAAATTCTAATAAAACCATTTCCTTTTTTTAGAGCAGTTTTCGCACCCAACCAACCGCCAAAAGCATTACAAAAAGCCATAGGAATGGCAATTGCCCAAATTATTTTTCCTCTGAGAACAAAATAAGCAATGGAACCTATATTTGTGGCAATATTTATAAGTTTTGCATTTGCCGAGGCGTTCAAAAAATCATAACCCAAAACTGAAATTAATCCCAAAACCAAAAAACTTCCTGTTCCTGGACCTATAAATCCGTCGTAAAAACCTATAAAAATTGAAATTATTATTCCATAAAAAAGTAATTTATTTTCGGGGATTTCTTTAGATTCGGCTTGTCCAAAATCTTTTTTCAAGAAAGTATAAATTGCTACAAGAATTAGTACGAAGATTAAAATGGGTTTCATAAAATCGTTTTTGACCATTGTCATTAAAAACGAACCTAAAAACGACATTCCGCAAGCTACAATAGCAATGGGAAAAAGTAATTTCCAGTTTATTTTTACTTTTTTTGTATATTGAAATGCTGCAAAACTTGTTCCTGTAATTCCGGGAATTTTTAATGTTCCAATAATTGATGCAACAGGAATATTTGGCAATAAAATCAAGGAAACTGGTGTTTGAATTAATCCTCCGCCACCAACAACTGCATCTACAAATCCTGCAAAAAAGGAAGCGATGCAAAGTAAAACGATGATATAATTTTCCATTTAGATTTTTTTAGCCTTGATAATATTGAAAAGCGTTTTTAGAAAAAAGCAATTGCTATAAAACATTATTTGACAGATATATTATTTTATATTTGAGTTCAGCGAACTAAGTTTGTAACCAATAGCAGTGCTAGCTTTAAATAAAAAACGCTCTAAATATCTTTTTAAAATGTTTAGAACGCTATTGATTTAAAATATTTAACTAATAAAATATTGGATTGTGTTTAGATTTGAAAGCAGAGTTTTTAAATTTTAATAAATCACGATTTGCTTCTTCAATTATATCTTTACCATCACTTTTGTCATAACCATTTAGTATCAAACCTTCTCCTTCTTTTATGGCTTTTTCAGGCTGATCGGTGTTAATATAAATTTTGCCTAAATTATAAAATGCAGAGTATCTTATTTTTTTACTTGCTTTATCATCGCCAGTATATTTTGTTTTAAGAGATTCAAAATATTCAATTAATGGGTTGAGTTCATTTACTATTTCATCAATTGGCTTGTCAGCAGTCATTATAGAAAAGATAACCTTTACAGCCTCAATAGCTTCTTTTTGAATAGCTCCTTCTTCATCTTTAGAATCAATAATCCATAATGTTTCTTTATAAGTAGTTGGTTCTAAACCATATTGTTTGTTAATCTTTTTCTTGACTTTAAAAATAGAACCTTCTATAAACTCTTTAAGTTTTGTATCGTAAATTTCTTTTTTTTGTTTTTCATATTTTGTTTTAGCGGAATTATAATCATTCTCTTCTTGTGATTTGTATTCAAAATTATCATCAAAAGATATTTTAATTTCTGGAGAATTATCTTTAAATCTTATAACTGAATATCCTCTAGTTTTAAACTTTACTGTAAAATAGTAAATCGTAATTTTTGTAACATTACCATTTTTATCTTTTGTTTCTTCTGTTTTAGATTCGAATTTTGGCTCATCTTGTACGAAATCAATCAAATTTGTTTCAATATCGATTGTTGAATTTTTTGTGCTTCTTTTCCAACCATAAATTGTGATTATTTTATCTATATTATATTTATTTGAGTAATAAGTAGATATTCCAGAATAGTATTGAAACATATTATCTGATATCACTAAATCAGAACTAAAAGTTCTTTTTTCAAACTCAACAAAATTTGTTGGTAAAATTTGATAACTAACATCAAAGGAAAACTTATCTAAATCTATTTTTTGAGGTTTTAATTGTCCAAAAGCATTAATGCTAATAAAAATAAGTAGCAGTAATTTTGTTTTAAATTTCATTTTTTTAGTGTTTAAACTTTTTTAAATTATTTTTTTAAAAATCTGTTGTTTTTTACAGACTCGCTATCAGGCTTACTCTTATTGTTTTTTACTTCTTGATTTATAGATGGATCGCTAATATACCTATATCGCTCTCCTATCATTTTCCCATTGATATCAAAAGCTGTTTTTCCGTATACAAAACTATCTTCAATTTTTTCGTTTAAAATAAGAATATTGTCTTTAACGAAATAGGCAAATTCGTTTTCATTATCTAAAATTTTAAAATTTTCAAGTATAGGTTCTGCTTTGTTATTAAACAAATAAAAATTGCTTTCAAAAGCAACCAAATAGAAAAACGAATCTTGCAATTTATCTACTTGAATCATAAAATAACTATTACCTTTTAATGGCTTTGTCTTTGCTTGACCATTAATATCAAAAATAGAATTCGAAACCGCTTTATTTTCATTTGAATAACTTACAAGAAAATGATTTTCAAAATTGGTTACCAAATTCTGTTTATTTTTACTACTAAAAGATGATGGGTATACATCGCTAATTTTTATTAAATCATTAGGAAAAGTAGCAATAAATTTAAACTTTTCTAAATCATAAATCATACTGCTTTTGTTATGAAGTTGAAGTGTTATAAAACGATTTCTGAGAATCTCAATTTTTTCAATTTCTAATTTAGAGTCAAATAAAACTTTACCGTTGAAATAGATATTATGAAAATCCATTGAATTATTTTGACTTGCTGCACCGCTTATGTTTTTTGTTTTATAAAAGTCTATAAAATAGTTGCCATTTATTTTTTTTAAGGACTGAAATCCATTTGCTCCGAGAGACTGTGGCAAAATTTCTTTAAAATTTGAGTAATCAATAATTGATATAATTTTATTTTTAACAGCATAATAACCAAGTTTATCATCTAAAATCCCTGCAATTACTTTAAAATCCGAATTACTAAGATTGGCAATTTCATCGTAAACATAAGGAATTAGTTCTTTATTTAGCTTAAAATCATAGACTCCAAATAATTTCCCGTCTTTGCTTGCTTGTATGCGATTATCAGCTATATCATCATAAAATTCTAAAGAATACTTGGAAATTTTTTGTCCGTGTATGAATGGTTGCTTTAAAATAGAATTACCTAAAGTATCTAAAACAGTATAATCAGTATCAGTATAGGCAAGTGCTTGTCCTATTTTGTTAAAGTTGGAAATTCTGTTATACTTAGTTGGCACTAAAACTTGACCACAAGAATTTAAGAGACCAACTTTATTATTAGCATCAAATATTTTGTATATACCAAATAGTTGCTGCCCAGAACGATCTGCAAATTTAAAATTTATTTCTGTACCAATCTCTGGGTTTTTTAAATCGTAAATTTTTACATCTTCATACTCAAATATTGTGAAGCCTCCACCGTCATCAGCACTTCCTACAGATTTACCAATATAAAATTTATCACATTGTATCGCACTAAAAAAAGTTTTGTTTTTGGTATTCGAATGGGTATAGATTATATCTCCATTTGGGTTGGCAATTTTTATCTTATTTGAATCATTTTTATCTTTCAAAAGAAAAAAACCACTTTTACTTCGTTCTAAATTATAATCTTTTTTAAGGTTTTCTAATTTTAAATTTTGTGAAAAATTTTTAATGGAAAATAAGATAAACATTGATAAATATAAAATTCTAATTTTCATGTTTTTTTAATTTATTGTTCTTGATTATTTAATTTGTTTAATTGAAGTTAAAAAAAATACAGCTTATATTATAAAAGCTCCTATTATTAAACGTTTTATTTTTCTTCGCATCACTTTGTTAATATTTCTTATAATAGAAATCGTAAAATGCTTTAAATTTTTGGGCAAATTTAAAGCATTTAAAGTAATTAAAATTTTTATTTTTTATAATATTTTTCAAAATATTATCATTATTGCCCTATAAACATAAATAAAAAAGAAGCCATTTTATGGCTTCTTAAAATAATTGCAGTTTAGTTTTGCAAAAATCTAACTACGCTTTTCCAGCAGCAATCAAATTCAAAGCAGAACCTGCAACAAACCAGCCAATTTGACTTTCGTTATAAGTGTGATTTGCTAAAATGATATCTTTAGATCCATCAGCGTGAACAAATTCTAGCGTTAATGGTTTTCCTGGTGCAAAATCGACTAAATCTAGGAAATTGATAGTATCATCTTCTTGAATTTTGTCATAATCGGCTTCGTTAGCAAAAGTCAATCCTAACATTCCTTGTTTTTTCAAATTGGTTTCGTGAATACGAGCAAAGGATTTTACCAAAACGGCTTTTACACCCAAAAATCTTGGTTCCATTGCGGCATGTTCTCTCGAGGAACCTTCGCCATAATTCTGATCTCCGATAACAACAGATGAAATTCCAGCGGCTTTGTAAGCTCTTGCAACGGCAGGAACAGTATCGTAAGTTCCTGATAATTGATTTTTTACTGAATTGGCTTTTTTATTAAAAGCATTTTCAGCACCAATTAACATATTATTCGAAATATTATCTAAATGTCCGCGAAAACGCAACCATGGTCCAGCCATAGAAATATGGTCGGTTGTACATTTTCCGAATGCTTTGATTAATAATTTTGCTCCAGTAATATTTTTTCCGTCCCAAGCTGCAAAAGGCGCAAGTAATTGCAAACGGTCTGAAGTTTCGGAAACCGCAACTTGAATGCCAGAACCATCGGCTGCTGGAGCTTGAAATCCTGCATCTTTTACATCAAACCCTTTCGATGGTAATTCGTCTCCTTTTGGTGGTAATAATTTTACCATTTCTCCATTGTCATTCAATAATGTATCTGTCAATGGATTAAAATCCAATCTTCCTGATATTGCCAATGCAGCAACCATTTCTGGGGACGTTACAAAAGCGTGTGTATTTGGATTTCCATCGGCACGTTTCGAGAAATTTCTGTTGAACGAATGCACGATGGTGTTTTTTTCTTGTTTGTCTGCTCCTGCTCTATCCCATTGTCCGATGCAAGGTCCACAAGCATTTGTGAACACTTTGGTTCCCATTTTTTCGAAAGTTGCAATAATTCCATCACGTTCAATTGTGTAACGAATTTGCTCAGAACCTGGATTGATTCCAAACTCTGCTTTTGGAGAAATTCCGTGTGCAACTGCTTGTTCTACAATTGATGCTGCACGTGACATGTCTTCATATGATGAGTTGGTACAAGAACCTATCAATCCCCATTCTACTTTTATTGGCCAACCATTTGCGGCAGCTTCTTCTTTCATTTTAGAAACTGGCGTTCCTCTATCTGGTGTAAAAGGTCCATTAATATATGGTTCTAATTCAGATAAATTAATTTCTATAACTTGATCAAAATATTCATTAGGATTGGCATAAACTTCGGCATCACCAGTTAAATAATTGGCAACTTTATCGGCAGCATCAACTACGTCTTGACGACCCGTTGCTGCTAGATATCTTCTCATGGAATCATCATATCCAAAAGTCGAAGTTGTTGCTCCAATTTCAGCACCCATGTTGCAAATTGTACCTTTTCCTGTACATGACATATTGATTGCTCCTTCACCAAAATATTCTACAACGGCTCCGGTTCCACCTTTTACAGTCAGAATATCGGCAACTCTTAGAATTACATCTTTTGGAGACGACCAACCACTTAGTTTCCCCGTTAGTTTCACTCCAATTAGTTTAGGAAATTTCAGTTCCCAAGACATTCCCGACATTACATCGACAGCATCTGCGCCACCAACTCCAATGGCTAACATTCCCAAACCACCAGCATTTACTGTATGTGAGTCGGTTCCAATCATCATTCCGCCAGGAAATGCATAATTTTCAAGAACTATTTGATGAATGATTCCAGAGCCTGGTTTCCAGAAACCAATTCCATATTTATTAGAAACTGATGACAAGAAATCGAAAACTTCTTTGGATTGTGTGTTTGCAAATGCTAAATCTTCAGTAGCTCCAGATTTTGCTTGAATCAAGTGATCGCAATGTACCGTTGTTGGAACTGCAACTTTGGATTTTCCAGCATGCATGAATTGCAATAATGCCATTTGTGCCGTTGCATCTTGACACGCCACTCGATCTGGAGCAAAATCTACATAATCTGTTCCTCTTGAAAAAACACTTGATGGTGTTCCATCCCAAAGGTGAGCGTATAAAATTTTCTCTGTTAATGTAAGCGGACGACCAACTAACTCTCTTGCTTTGTCCACACGAGACGCCATGTTTGCGTACATTTTTTCAATCATTTGAATATCAAAAGCCATAATGTTTTTTTATTTTAATTGTTGTGCAAAATTACGAAAACGATATACTAATTAAAAATATTTAGATAAATATATTGATTTAGATCCATAATTTACGAAGTTATGAATTTTGAAGCATTTTTTTATTAAAAAGATAATTTAAACATCAAAAATTATATATTCTATATTTTATTTAGTCTACTCACGATTGATTTTTTGAATCAATAAAAAATCCCAATAAAATTATTAATGGGATTTTACTTTTAATATTAAAAATAAATATTATAGCAATTTGTCAATAATCATTTCCTCAGAAATTCCTTCGGCATCTGCTTTGTAGTTTTTGATTATTCTGTGTCGCAAAATTCCAGTAGCAACTGCTTTTACATCCTCGATATCTGGGGAAAATTTTCCTGAAAAAGCAGCATTGGTTTTAGCTGCCAAAATCAAACTTTGAGAGGCTCTTGGCCCTGCTCCCCAGTCTAAATAATTTTTTACAAAATCGTTAGATAACGAATTATCTGGACGCGTTTTGCTTACCAAAGTTACCGCATATTCTATAACATTGTCCGCAACTGGAATTCTGCGAATAAGATCTTGAAAATCTATTATTTCCTGTGAATTGAACAATGGATTTATTACTGGTTTTTCGTTTGATGTAGTGCTTTTTACAACTTGAACTTCCTCCTGAAAAGATGGATAATCAAGCTTTATAGCGAACATAAAACGGTCTAATTGAGCTTCCGGCAAAGGATAAGTTCCTTCTTGCTCTATTGGATTTTGAGTTGCTAAAACAAAATACGGTAATGATAATTTATGATTTTCGCCAGCAATTGTTACCGATCTTTCCTGCATGGCTTCTAATAAAGCTGCTTGTGTTTTTGGCGGTGTTCTATTGATCTCGTCGGCAAGGATAATATTTGAGAATATTGGGCCTTTTATAAATTTGAAATGTCGATTTTCATCAAGAATTTCGCTTCCTAAAATATCCGATGGCATTAGATCTGGCGTGAACTGGATCCGCTTGAAATCCAACCCCAAGGCTTGAGCAATTGTATTGACCATTAATGTTTTTGCCAATCCTGGCACGCCAACCAAAAGTGCATGTCCGCCAGAAAAAATACTTAACAAAATCTGGTCCACGACTTTATCTTGACCAATAATAATTTTGGAAATTTCTTTTTTTAGTTCTAATCTTTTCTGGACTAGATTATTTATTGCAGCTACGTCGGACATATTTTTAGTTATGAGTTATGGTTTATAAATTTATTAAAAAATAACTCATAATTTAAATTTATTTTTTTAACCAGTTATTTGTAAAAACACAATCTCTGTACTCACCATTAATTTTGATGTACGTTTCTTTGATTTTTGCTTCGGTCCATTTTGCAATGGCTTTGATTTGTTTTTCTTTCAATGCCAATTCCTTGATTTTGATGTAATCCTTTGCGTAATCGGCAGTATGTTCGTTTATTCTATTTGTAACTGTAATTAATTTGTAACGTTTTACATCTTTTTGATCTACATCTAAAATTGGTTCCGAAACTTCGTTATCCTTTAGGTTTGAAACTTCGCTATATAATGAAGGATCCATTTTTGTTAGTTCAAAACGAGCATCTTGTGTTTTTGGGTTTAACAATTGTCCTCCATTTGCACGCGTTTCTTTTTCATCGGACATGGTTCTTGCAGCATCTGCAAAAGTAATTTCTTTGTCTTGAATTCGTTTTTTTATTAAAGTAATTTTATCTTTTGCCTCGGTTATTGCAGCTTCGGAAACTTTAGGGATTAATAAAATATGTCTTAGCTCGATATCTTGTCCTTTAATCTTCTCTACCATAATGATATGATATCCGTATTCGGTTTCGAATGGCTCGGAAATTTCGCCTTCGGCTAATGAAAATGCTACATCTTTAAACTCTTTTACAAAAGGAGTTCTACGATTCATCTTGTAGTAACCTCCGTTGGAACGTGTTCCGGGATCTTGGGTGTACAAAACGGCTTTACTAAAAAAACTGGCTCCTTCTTGAACTTCTTTTTTAAATTGTTTTAGTTTGTCGATTGTTGCTTGTTTTTCTTCTTGAGTAACTTTTGGCGTAACAAGTATTTGTGCAACTTCCATTTCAGATCCAAAAACTGGCAAATCTGCTTGTGGTATTTTCTTGAAAAAGGTTCTTACTTCCTCTGGCGTAATCTCTACTCCGTCAATGATTTTCTTTTGCATTTCTGAGGTAAGCTTTTGCTCTTTCAAAATATCAAAAAAGTAGGATTTAAAATCTTCCTCGTTGTCTTTTTTGTAATAGTTTAAAACTTTTTCCATAGATCCCACATTTTCGATCATATAGTTTAGTCTTTCATCCATCATACCTTTTATTTCGGCATCGGAAACCACAACGCTATCTTGTATTGCTTGGTGTGCGTATAATTTATCTTCTAACAATTTTCCTAGCATTTGGCATCTTGTTATATCTTTTACGGAATTTCCTTGACTCGAAATTTCAATAAATGATTTATCAATATCAGAATCTAAGATGATGTAATCTCCAACGGTTGCAATAATTCCATCGACCTTTTGTCGTTGTCCAGATTTTATTTCTGTTTTTACAGCAGCTTCTTTTTCTTTTATTATTTCTTGCGCATTAGTAACTCCTATTGAGATTGTGAATAGGAAAATTGCCAGAAAAAAATTGTTTTTATTGTATTTCATCTTAGTTTTTATGTTGAATTTCTTTTTTAATATTATCGAAAACTTCTTGGTTAATTTTTACTTTGTATTCTTTTTTTAAATTATTTACCCAATTTTCCTCAAGAAATTGTTGGTAATCGTTGATGGTTTTTCCTTTACATTCCTCTAATGTTTTATTAGTTGCTGGAATGATTTTGCTTATTTTACTTACAAAATAGTATTCTCCTTGTTTTGTAATTTCGGAAACGCCAAGTTGTTGTTTTGTATTTTTTGGAATAAAATCATTTCCTTCCTCGAAAACTCCTGAGCTTGCCATTACATTTACGACTTCTTTAATATTCAATTCTTTTTTGATTTCGTCCGCAGTTTTATTTTGCAAAAGCAATTTTTTAGCCTTTTCTATAAATTTTTTATTGGTCGATGAAACTACGGCAAGATCCAACCTGGTTTTCCAATTGTATTTGTCTTTGTTTAGATCATAATATTTTTTTAGACCAATTGTGTCGGTTTTGGATTTGTCCCAAATTTCTTTTTCCATCAAATCAAAAAGAAGTAAACCATCGCGATATTCATCCATTACGTTAGCAAATTCTGGAAATTCGTTTTCTAGATTATCGTTGTAAAATTCACTTATTTTTTGATCTTCAAAATTTGTGTAAATTTTATTTACCAATTTATCTATTGGTTTTAGGGTTTGAGATGCTTTTTCCTGAGATCTTATATAGGTCAAAAATTCATCACCTGTATTTGATTTTGTGCTTACCGTTAGCAAATTTCCAGAAAATTCTTTGAGATTTGTAGGCAGTTCCCATTTATTTGTATAAAAATCGTTTGTTACAACTTTTTTGATTTTATCATACAATTTTACATCTTTTTTTATAATGTATTTTTTTCTTAGTTTCTCATTTAGTGATGCGGTGATTAACCTAGAACGCTCATCTTTTGAAATTTTTTCCTCTAAGTCAGCTTTCATTTCATCGAAAGATTTTATAGGATGTTTTTCGATTAATTTTACAATATGCCAACCGTATTGACTCTGAAAAGGTTTAGATATTGGATTTTCTTTTGTTAATGAAAAAGCTACATTTTCGAATTCGACGGAACTTAAACCTCCTGATCCAAAACGATTTAGCACTCCTCCTCTTGAGGATGATGATTTATCCTCTGAATATAAATTTGCTAGAGATTCGAAATTTTCTCCTTGTTGAATTTTTTTGTAAATATCTTGAATTGTATTAGAGGCTTTGTCAATATCTTCCTTAGTTCCAGAACTTGGTTTCATGATCATAATATGCGCTACAGTAACTTCGCCACGATTGTCTCTTGCGTCTTCAACTTTGATCAAATGATATCCAAAACGGGTTCTGATTGGGTTAGAAACGCTTCCTTTTGGGGTTTTGAAAGCAGCTGTTTCGAAAGCATAAACCATTCTAAATGCTGAAAAATAGCCTAAATCACCTTTGTTTTCTTTAGCTGATGGGTCTTGTGAAAATTCCGATGCAAGATTTCCAAAATCTTCGCCTTTTACAATTCTAGCACGCAGGTCTTTTGCTTGATTATAAGCCAAAAGCGTATCTGCTGGTGATGCATTTTCGTCGCACAAAATTAAAATATGGGATGCTTTTACTTCTTTTTGAGAACGAGCATAAGCTTCCTCTAGCAATTCCTTTGTTACTTTAGAATCTGTGAAATAATTTTTGGATAATTGTGTTCTATATCCTTTAAGTTCGTTTTGATATTTTGGGTTATTTTGCAATCCTAAATCGTAGGCTTTGTTTATTTTTAGTTTATAACCCACAAAAAGCTCTAGATATTGGTTTAAATCCTTTTGAGATTCGTCTTTTACTAAGTCGATGTTTTTTTTGTAAACTCTAGAAAATTCATCGGTATAATAGTTTTTGTCATTTATTGAGAACAAAACTTCCTTTGTGCTTTTTTGGGCGTAAGTGGCTAGATTTAAACAGATTATAAATCCTAGAAATATGTTTTTTGTTTTCATTCTTTAAAAAAAAATTCAATTAATATTTAATGTAAATTTTCTGAGTTCCAACCTACATTTGGCTTTGAAACCCTAATTATACAATCAACAAAAATAGCAATTCGATTGCATTATACAAGTATCGGGCTTAGTATTAACAAAAAATTATATTAACAAAAAAAAGCATCAATTACTTGATGCTTTTTTTTGTTTTTTTTTAGCTTTTACATTGCCATAATTATAAATTCACTTCGTCTGTTTTGTTGGTGTTCTTGTTCAGAACATTTTACACCATCGGCACATTGATTAACGAGTTGAGATTCGCCATATCCTTTTCCGGAAAGCCTGCTTGCTTCGATACCGTTTTTGACCATCCAAGCAATTGTAGCTTTTGCTCTTTTGTCGGAAAGTTTTTCGTTGTATTTCGCAGTTTGACGGCTATCGGTATGTGAACGCACATCGACTTTCATGCTTGGATATTGTTTCATAACATCGACAATTTTGGCCAAATCGACAGCTGCATCGTTACGAATATTTGATTTATCAAGATCGAAATATATAATTTTTATGTCGAAAGTTTTAGCTAGATCGGAACCTACTTTTATTTCTTTGATTTTTTTGTTGGTTGCCAAAGTTACTTTGGTTTTCCCTGGTTCGTTAGGAATTACTACAGCAACTTCTTTGGTTTCGTAGTCTTCTTTTTCGCCTCTTACGTAATATTTTTTTCCTGGATCTACTTTGAAAGCGTAATTTCCGTTTGCATCGGAAGTTGTTTCTTGCAATGGTTTGAAATTTTCGTCATACAAAGTAATTTTTGCATTGTCAAGAATTTCTCCTGTTTCGGAATTTGTAATTGTACCCTCAAGATCTTGTTTGAAATCGAATTTAAGTGGTGTTTTTTCTAAAAAAGAGTAAATATCATCGAAACCTTTTCCTCCATCACGATTTGATGAAAAGTATCCTTTTTTGGTTGAGCTGTCTATTAGATAAGCAAAATCATCCATTGGTCCATTTACTGGAGCACCCACGTTTGTGATTGGTAAAATTGCTGTATCGCCAGAAAGTTTTGTAGCGTAAACGTCAAGACCTCCAAGCCCTTGGTGCCCATCTGAAGCAAAATACAATTCGTTATTTGCTGTTACGTATGGAAAAGTTTCTCTCCCTTCGGTATTTATTGCTCCGTTTAGGCTTTTTGGTGTTCCGTAGCTATTATCCCCCAGAATATCGACCATAAAAATGTCAGATAAACCTTTTGTTCCTGGCATGTCAGATGCAAAGTATAATGTTTTTTCGTCCGCGCTCAAAGCTGGATGAGCCACACTATAATTGTCGCTATTGAATGGCAATTCCTGAATATTTACCCATTTTCCATCGACTAAATTTGCTTTGTAAATTTTTAAAGCAATTTTTTTGTCTTGATCGTAACCCTCTTTTCCATTATTGAAATTGTTACGGGTAAAGTAAACTGTTTTTAAATCTTTGGTAAAAACTGGTGTAGATTCGTTGAATTTAGAATTTAGAATATTAGAAAAACGTTTTGCTTTTTCTAAACTTCCGTCTGGTTTTATATCAGCAGAATAAAGATTTGTAAAGGCTTGACTTGTCCATTTAGACTGAACTTTTGCAAAACCAACACTATCTCTAGCCGAAGAAAAAATTAGTTTATCTCCATAAATGGCTGCTCCGTAATCCGATACTTTTGAGTTAATATCCGTGGCTTTAACTTCGTAACGACCAGAGTTTCTTGCAATAATTTCTTTGTAATCTTTTTGGTTTTCGTAAATGTTTCCTCTAAGATCCGAATCGGTTTTTGCATGAAACATCTCTAGATATTTGTCTGCTTTTTCGTATTCGTTATTTGCTTTTAAAGTTTGAGAATATCTGTAATAGTATTCCGATTCGACTGGCTCGTTGAGTGCAAAAAGTTCGGTGTACCATTTGTTGGCTTCTTTTAGTTTCCCATTAAAGTAGTAGGAATTTCCTAATTTTTCGAACAATTCTACAGATTTATAACCTTTTTCGGCTACTCTTTCATAGGTTTTTATAGCATCAACATAAGACAAATTATCATATTGCTTGTTTCCAGAATCTAGTTTCTTAGTTTGAGCATTAACACTTAAAAAAGTAATTATAGATAGAAAAAATGATGTAGTAATATTTTTCATAGTTTGATATAGATTTAAAAGAATCTTGGTGAAACAACCTTACCTAAGTTTTTGAACAGTTCGTATCTAAGAAAGATCTCGTGTGATCCTGAATTAAAGTTGGCTAAGTTAGTAATTTCTCTATCATAAGCATAACCTATGAACCATGAATCAGAAACTTGAAATCCTGCCAAGGCACTAAATGCAGCATCCCATCTGTAAGCTGCTCCAAGTGTGAATTTATTATTGAACAAAAAGTTTGCTGATAAATCTACTTGTAATGGTGCACCTTTTACCACTTTGGTTAATAATGCTGGTTTGAATTTTACTTCTTGAGATAAGTCAAATACATGACCTGCTGTGAAGAAAACGTGCATTTTTTCGCTTGCATAGGATGAAACAGCTTTATCAAAATGTTTGGTTTCTAAGAAATTTGGGATTGATAGCCCTAAATAAGTATTGCTTGAATAAAAGAAAGCTCCTGCTCCTATGTTAGGAGTGAATTTATTTTCTAAATTTCCTTGTCCTAAAACATCTCCTGGATTATAAATATTTAGTTTTCCGTAATCAACATTCAGAAGATTGGCTGTTGCTTTTAAGCCAAAAGCTAATTTGTAAGTTTCGGAAGTTGGAATGGAATAAGATAAATCCGCAGAAATTGAATTTTCGTCGGAAGGTCCAATTCTATCATTTATAAATGAAATTCCTAAACCAAGATTTGTATTTTTTAATGGTGTATTCATAGAAAAAGCATTGGTTTGCGGCGCTCCATCTAGCCCTACCCATTGTGTTCTATGGAGTACAAAAACACTCAAAACATCTCTCGATCCCGCATATGCTGGATTAAAATTTACTGTATTATACATGTATTGTGTGAACTGTGAGTCTTGTTGCGCATACATGCTCAATCCAACTAGGTTTACCAATATTATTAAAAAAAGTTTTTTCATTTTTTTTCTTTTTAAAAAATCTATAAGGGGACATGGTTAGCCCCCTTTTTTAGATCTTATCTATTAATGTATAAATATCCTGAACGTTCTTTTGATATGTTGCTTGCGTTTTTGTATTTCACAATGTAGAAGTATGTTCCTACTGGCAACTCAGATGCTTGGTTGATTGTAACTCTTCCTTCGGAAATTCCTCTGAAATATTTACCATCTTGTCCGTATCCGTTCATATCATATACTAATATACCCCATCTGTTGTATATCTGAACATTATTGTCTGGATATAGTTCGATGTTTCTGATTACAAACACATCGTTATCTCCGTCTCCATCCGGCGTTACTAGTTGGAATATTTCTAGTTCATCTGAAGCATTAGGATCAAAATTATTGAACTCTAAATAATCTGGAATTCCATTTCCATTACTATCAAATGAGTCGTTTGGATTACCATCTCCGTTTGGATCTGGATGTTCATCGATTGTATTAATACCGTCTCCATCATCATCTAGATCTCTGAAATCTACATCTTCCGTGTTATCGGTGTCTTGTAAATCATTTCCTGGAACGTTTATGTTTCCGTTAGGATCAAGATATCCAAGTCCTGCATCGACCGCGTCGTCAAGTCCATCTCCATCAGTATCATTTCCTGAAAGGGTAATTCCTGTTTCGTATTGGTCATTAACGCTATCTCCGTCTGAATCTAGGTCTAGAATGTCTGGAACACCATCTCCGTCAGTATCCTTAGTAGAAGCAGGGATTCCTATTTGAGCACCAACTTCGTATGCATCATCAATTCCGTTTCCGTTAGCATCTACTCCACTTGGTGGAATATATCCTGCGGTTGTTTGTCCTTCGATGTTGTCTGGAATTCCGTCTCCATCTGAGTCTTGATCTAGATAATTAGGTAATCCATCTCCGTCTGTATCGGTTGTTAAACCTTCCTCTGATGCTACAATACCATCATTATCGTCATCAATGTCTAGGTAATCTGGATGTCCGTCTCCGTCAGTATCTTGAGCATCGATTGGGTTCCCATCACCGTTTGGATCTGGATTTTCGTCTGCTGTTAAGACACCATCATTGTCATCATCTGTATCAAGATAATCTGGGATTCCGTCATTGTCTGTATCTACTGCATCAATTGGATTACCATCATTGTTTGGATCTGGATTTTCAAATTCAGTGTTTATACCATCGCCATCGTCATCGATATCTAGGTAATCTGGGATTCCGTCGCCATCGGTATCTAATGTTGCGCCTGTTCCTGGGTTACCATCGCCTTCTGGATTTGATCCTTCGTATTGCGTGTTTACTCCATCGCCGTCATCATCGATATCTAAATAGTCTGGGATTCCATCGCCATCGGTATCTAATGTTGCGCCCGTTCCTGGGTTACCATCGCCATCTGGATTTGATCCTTCGTATTGTGTGTTTACTCCATCGCCATCATCATCGATATCTAAATAATCTGGGATTCCGTCGCCATCGGTATCGTCTGGCAAACCACCATTTCCATTTGGATCAAGTTCATATTGAGTATTTACTCCATCATTATCATCGTCTAAGTCTCTGAAATCTGGTTGGTCTGTACCATCAGAATTATTCGTTCCGTCAGCACCTGAATTTAATTGATCATTTACATCAAATCCATCATTTACATTTGAGCCTTCGTAACCATCATCAAGACCATCGTTATCAGTATCTATTCCTAATGGCAATAAATCTGCTATACCATCATTGTTAATATCCCATGCTTCAACAGAATCGAGAACTCCATCCCCATCTGTATCTAAATCCAGATAATCAGGTTTTAAATCTCCGTCTAGATCAATTGGTTGGATAGATGTTCCACCTTCATAAGCATCATCTATTCCGTTTGCATTAGCATCAATCCCACTTGGTGCTATGTAACCAACTGTAGCTTGACCTTCAACATTGTCAGGAATTCCATCGTTATCGGCATCAATATCTAGGTAGTTAGCTCCTCCTGTTCCGTCGGTGTTTGGTACTGGAAGTGGCGTTCCTGAAGTAACTTCTCCTGCACCGCTTCCACTGTTGTAATTGTCTATTGAATCGGCAAGTCCATCTGCATCTGCATCTACAAAACCATCTAAGATTCCGTCGCCATTTGCATCTGTTCCACCTGCTTCGACAGCATCTACGATTCCGTCATTATCCGAATCTAAATCGAATGCGTTTGGTATGCCATCGCCATCAAAATCTCCTGATCCTTCGATTGTATCTAAAATACCATCGTTGTCGTCATCTGGATCGATATTGTCTGCAACGCCATCGCCATCAAAATCATCTATTTCTCTCCAATCAAGTTCTGGTGTTCCTGAGTTGTCTAAGTTAGGGAATGAAACTGGTGTTTGTCCGTTGGTTGGGTTTAATAATGCATCGTTTACATCATAAGCATCGTCTAAACCATCGTTATCAGCATCAGCTCCAGCTGG
>JAYVZI010000048.1:0-7422 GCA_043783485.1 Bacteroidota bacterium | reverse complement strand
ATTCCGAGAATTTTGGTTAGTAATTTTAAAGAGGTAAAATGTTTATAGTCGCCAAATTTCCAGAGTTCTAAAGTATCTAAATGTGGAATTTCCCAAGGTTTTTTTCCAAATAAATTAAGTTTGTTTGGAATCGAAATATTATTAATAATCATTCGACGTGCAATAAACGGAATGTCAAATTCTTTGGCATTGTGTCCACACAAAACGTGTTGCGGTTGGTTGAAATGGTTGTTTAAAAGATTGATAAAATCGTGTAGAATTTTCTTTTCTTCTCCAAAAAATGATGTAACTCTAAAATTTCGAATGTCGCCCTTTATGATGAAATATCCAACCGAAATGCAAACTATTTTCCCAAATTCTGCCCAAATTCCTGCTCGGTCGTAAAAAGCCTCGCCCGAGAATTCGTCTTTGCGTTGGTATTGGGTTTTGTGTTCCCAAAGATTTTTCATTTCGTCGTCAAGCGAATCGAAATTTTCTTGTTCAGGAACGGTTTCTATATCAAGGAAAAGTATGTTTTCTAGGCGAATTTTTTCAATCATAAATTTTTGAATTAGATAATTTGGAAGTGAGAAAATTATATAATGAACGAATATAAAAAAATCTGTGGGAATTTGTAATGATTTTTTTGTGATTTTTAGATTTTGTCATTTCGACGATAGGAGAAATCACAAATAATTCTAAATTTAATCAATCCAAAAAACTAAAACAAACTTTGTTGATTGATTGGGTTTTCGAATTCTAACAACCATTTTTTGCGCCATAATCCTCCAGCATATCCTGTCATAGAACCATCGGTTCCGATAACTCGATGACAAGGCACAACAATCCAAAGTGGGTTTTTTCCGTTGGCAGATGCTGCTGCACGAATGACTTTTGGATCACCCAATTTTTTGGCTAAATCAAGATACGAAATGGTTTTTCCGAAAGGAATATTGCATAATTCTTTCCAAACTTTTTGTTGAAAATCGGTTCCTTTTGGATTAATTTTGAAGTTAAAATTGGTTCTTTTTCCATCAAAATAATCATTAAGTTGAGAAACTGCTTCTTTGAGATTTTCAGGGATTTCATCAGAAATTAAGCCTTCGGATAAAACAGAAATAATGGCTATTCCGTTTTCATCACCTTCTATTTTTGTGATTCCAAGTGGCGAATTTATGAAGCAAGTTTGCATTTGAGAAATGATTTTGCAATACCTGACAGTTTTTAAAACCTGTCAGGTATGCATTAGTTTGAATAAATATAAGCTTCGATTGCTTTCAATTCCTTGTCAGACATCACTTTTGTAATAGCAAAATTGGTTTTCATGACTTCGTATTGACTTGGATCTACAATTGGTTTGGCATCATTTTTTAAGAAATCAATAATGTTTCCGTTTTGCGATTTATAAATTTTTGCAATGTCTTGAATGCTTGGTCCAATTACTTTTTGATTATCCAAATGGCAAGCAACACAATTTCCTTTTCCTTCAAAAATTTCCTTTCCGAGTTCGATTGGGGATTGATTTTTGACAACAACATCGACAGCGTTAGATTCTTGATTTTTGCAACCAATTAATAATAAAATCAATGATAATAAAAATAATTTTTTCATGATTATTGGTTTAAAAGTACGGCTGCTTCTTTGGCAAAATAAGTCGAAATTAAGCTTGCACCTGCACGTTTTATACACATTAATTGTTCCATCATGATTTTGTCGTGATCGAGCCAACCTCGTTCGGCAGCGGCTTTTATCATGGCATATTCGCCAGAAACATGGAAAACGGTTACAGGAACATTCACAGCATTTTTGACTTCTCGAACAATATCAAGATAAGCAATTCCTGGTTTTACCATGACCATATCGGCACCTTCTTCAACATCCATGAGTGCTTCTTTTATGGCTTCTATGCGGTTGGCATAATCCATTTGATAGGTTTTTTTGTCTTTTGGTACTTCGACAAGCTCAGTATCGACAAGCTCAGTATCGACAGGCTTAGTGTTAGACATAATGTTTTTTGGTGCACTGTCTAACGCATCACGAAAAGGCCCGTAAAATGCCGAAGCATATTTAGCAGAATAACTCATAATTCCTACA
Organism: Bacteroidota bacterium; assembly: GCA_043783485.1. Taxonomy (GTDB): domain Bacteria; phylum Bacteroidota; class Bacteroidia; order Flavobacteriales; family Flavobacteriaceae; genus Flavobacterium. The sequence continues at coordinate 5,349 of JAYVZI010000048.1, read as the reverse complement.
TTTTGAAAACCAGCAGCATCTAGACCTTGTCGTAAACGCAATACTCGACCGTCCATCATATCGGAAGGCGCGACAAAATCGGCACCAGCTTGTGCATGAGAAACCGCCATTTTTACTAAGGCAGTATTGGTAGCATCATTAGCAATATCTCCGTTTTCGATAATTCCGTCGTGACCGTAAATTGAATATGGATCTAATGCTACATCTGGCATAACAATCATTTCAGGGCAGGCAGATTTTATCGCTTTGATGGCTCTTTGCATCAATCCATCAGGATTCCAGGCCTCTTTTCCAGTATTGTCTTTTAGCGATTCATCTACTTTTACATAAATGTTTACCGCACGAATTCCTAATGCGAATATTTCTTTGACTTCTTCGACAGTTAAGTCGATTGAACGACGGAAAATTCCGACCATAGAAGGAATTGCTACTTTTACGTTTTCGCCTTCAGTGATAAACATGGGAAACATAAAATCGCTTGGACTTAATGTTGTTTCGCGAACTAAACTTCTTATAGATTCGTTGAATCGTAAACGACGGCCTCTTTGTAATGGGAACATATTTTTGTTTTTTCTCGCTAAGGCGCAAAGGTGCAAAGCGAAGTTGTTTTATAAATTTTATTTTTTTGAACCATTAAGGGATTAAGGTTCATTAAGAGTTTGGCTTAATTTTTCTTAATACCTTAATGGTTTGATTATATCCAATCAATAGGGTTTTCTAATACATTAATTAATCTTTCTTCTTCGCTACCAACTTCTGGGTGATGGTCATAAACCCATTGCACTCGTGGAGGCAAAGACATGAGGATACTTTCTATTCTTCCGTTGGTTTTTAGTCCGAATAATGTGCCTTTATCGTGAACCAAATTGAATTCTACATAACGACCACGACGAATTTCTTGCCATGTTTTTTGTGCTTCAGTATAAGGTAAATTTTTTCTATTTCCAAGAATTGGAATATAGGCTTCGAGAAAACTATTGCCTACTTCAGTTACAAAGTTAAACCAATTTTCCATTGACGTTTGATCTGTAGCTTTGCAGTAATCAAAAAATAATCCACCAACGCCTCGAGCTTCGTTTCGGTGTGCGTTCCAAAAATAATCATCACATTGTTTTTTATATTTTGGATAAAACTCTGGATTGTGTTTGTCGCAAGCCGATTTACAATTTTGATGAAAATGAATGACATCTTCTTTAAACAAATAATAAGGCGTTAAATCTTGTCCGCCACCAAACCAAGAATTAATTATATTTCCGTGATCATCATACATTTCAAAATACCGCCAATTGGCATGAACTGTTGGTGCCATCGGATTTTTTGGATGAATTACTAAACTCAAACCGCAGGCAAAAAAATCGGCTTCGCCAACATTGAACATTTTTTGCATGGCTTCGGGTAATTTTCCGTGAACTGCTGATATGTTTACGCCACCTTTTTCGATTACGTTTCCGTTTTCTATAACTCGTGTTCGTCCGCCGCCTCCTTCTGGACGTTCCCAAATATCTTCACGGAATTTGGCTTGACCTTCGACAGCTTCTAATCCAGCAACGATTTGGTCTTGAAGATTTTGTATGTATTGATAGAATTTATTTTTCATGGCTTACATATAAAATTTATTGACATATCCAATTACAAAAAAGATAGCAACGTGAGTTAATACTCCTAATATAAACGCCAACAATGCTTTAAGATAGCTTACTATTTTTCTCTCTCCAAAAAATTGTCCGATTGCCCAAATTTGATAAATAATAAAGAAGATCGTCAAATTACTAAAAAGAGTTGTTATTTTAGCTAACATAATTAATGGCAAAATGATAAGTAATCCTGTGGCTAAAACATAGGACATCACTACAATCATTTCGAAAATATTGTGTTTCCTTTTTCTATAAAGCAACATCAACCAAGGTGCAATACAGAATCCTACAATAATATTAGTGTATGCAATATGTTCAATCAACCAATTGTCGATGGTTTTTAAATTTACTTTATCTTTTAACGGTTCTATATAACCCACGTTTAAGTAAGTATATTGAATGTGAAGAAAATGTGTAAACAAAGTGAAAATTAACGATGCAAAAAACAAATAAACGATTGGTTTTACATATTTATTTCTGTTTTCAAATAAATAGGTGTGAATTGTTTTACCTGGTTTTATGATTAGTTGCCAAGCCGTAAAATGAAACCCTTTTTCAAAATGAAGAAGATGCTCAATTTCATGAACCATATACCGAAAATCAATTCTTTTTATGTTCTTTGGTTGTCCACATTTTGAACAAAAGTTATCTACAACTTGATGGTTACAGTTTTTACAATTTGTCATTTATAATCTGATTTCAATAATCCGTAATAGTTAATATCTTCTAAAACTTCTTCGTGATTTTTAAATTCTTCTCGCAAAGTTCCTTCTAATACAAATCTGTTTTTTAATGCAATTTGCTGACTTCCGAAATTTATTTTTGATGTACAAATAAAAATCTTATTCATTTTTAGTTCTTGGAAACAAAAACCAATTACTTCAGAAATAGCCTTTGAAATAATTCCTTTGCCTTCAAAATGGTTGTCAATAAAATAGAATAATTCACATTTTGAAATGTGATAATCTATTTTTTTAATGCCAATATATCCAATTAATTTATTGTTTTCTAAATTTCTAACATAAAAATAATAACCTGTTTTTTCTATTTCTATTTGGATATTTTTACTGATGAATTCTTCTGTTGCTTTTAAATCAATACAATTAGAAACGGTTACAGGAAATGTTTTTATAATTCGATTTCTGTTATTTTCAATTAAATCGAAAAATTCTTCAAAGCGAATATTTTCTATTTTGTCGAGTTTCCAATTGCTGAATTTCATTTACTTAAGAATTATATTCTTTAACCGCATCAACAAATGCTTTTGCATGATCTACAGGAATATTTGGTAAAATTCCGTGACCAAGATTTACAATATATTTGTCTTTTCCGAATTCGTCAATCATTTCATGCACCATTTTTTTGATGGTTGGTATAGGCGATAACAATCTCGACGGATCAAAATTGCCTTGCAAAGTGATGTTTCCACCAGATAAGTAACGCGCATTTCTAGGCGAACAAGTCCAATCTACCCCAAGTGCCGATGCTTTGGATTTTCCCATTTCATTCAATGCAAACCAACAGCCTTTTCCGAAAACAATAACTGGCGTAATATCCGCTAACGCTTCTATAATTTGATTGATGTATTTCCAAGAAAATTCCTGATAATCGACTGGAGATAGCATTCCTCCCCAAGAATCAAAAATTTGAATAGCGTTGCAACCAACTTTTACTTTTTCGATTAAATAAGCAATGGTTGTATCGGTAATTTTTTGCAATAAAACATGAGCCGCAACTGGATTAGAAAAACAAAACCCTTTGGCAGTGTCAAAACTTTTAGAACCTTTTCCCTCGACAGCATAACAAAAAATAGTCCACGGCGAACCTGCAAAACCTATTAGTGGCACTTCGTCGTTGAGCATTTCTTTGGTCATTTTGATGGCATCAAAAACATATCCCAAAGTTTCGTGAACATCTGGAACAATAACTCTTTCTACATCTTGAATGGTACGAATAGGGTTTGGTAAAAACGGACCTACATTTTCTTTCATTAATACTTCAATTCCCATTGCTTGTGGCACAACGAGAATATCAGAGAATAAAATCGCAGCATCGGGAGCAATTCTACGAATGGGTTGCACCGTGATTTCTGAAGCCAATTCAGGAGTTTGACAACGCGTAAAAAAATCGTATTTGTCACGCAAAGCGATGAATTCGGGTAAATATCTTCCTGCTTGACGCATCATCCAAACTGGTGGGCGTTGCACTGTTTCACCTTTCAAGGCTTTTAGGAATAAGTCGTTTTTGATCATTATTTTTATTTTAGATCTGACAGGTTTTTAAAACCTGTTAGGTTTGTTTGTATTATTTATATTGATTTATACATTCTTCAATAACATCCTCAATAGTTGGGATTTCTGCAATGATAATGTTTTTTGTAATTTTTTCTAATGAACTTGCGGTTGTTTCGCCAATGCAAAAGCAAGTTTCGGTTTTGATTTTATTGTCTTTTAGATAACTTTCTACGCCCGATGGACTAAAAAACAAAATTCCGTCAAATTTTTCTTCTTTAGAAATTTTAAATTGAGACAATTTGGTTTGATAAACCTCAATTTCGTTAAATTTTATTTTTGCATCTTTTAGTGCTTTTGGCAAGGTTTCCTTTCGCAAATTTCCGCTAAAAAAAGTGAACGATTCTTTGTTGTATATTAAGGTAATAATTTCTGCCAATTCCGATGCATAATCCATATAAACATCAACCTTAAAACCGTTTTGTTCTAACAATTCTTTGGTTTTTATACCTACGCAAAAAGTGTTTTTAGTTTTTAATTCTTCCCAATCTTGTCGTTCCATCAAACTTAAAACGGCATTTTGACTGCTAAAAATCAAGTTTTCATTAATGTTATTTAATTCAAAATTATTGTTTTCAATTTCAATAAAATCTTGTTCTAATAAATCAATATTGGCATCAAGAAATGCTTGTCTTTGTTCGTTAGATAATGTTTTGGTCGATAATATGCTTATTTGAGTTTCCATTATTTCTTCAAACTTTCTTTTATGTTTTTCATCAATTCGGTTCCACCATTATTCAAAATTTCTTGGGCTAGATTATAACCTAATTTCTTCCATTCTTGAACTGGAACCACTTTATCGACTTCTATTTTTTGTTTCCCATCAATGGATAATAAAATCCCTTTAAACGAAATTTCATCTTCATCGAAGGTTGCCAATGCTCCAATTGGCGCCGTACAACCGCCTTCAAGAGTTCGTAAAAACTGTCGTTCTATATAAGTGCAAATATCAGTTTCGAGATCGTTAAGTTCAGCAACAGCATTTTTAGAAAATTCATCGTTTTGCATGGCATGAATAACCATTGCGCCTTGTGCTGGTGCAGGAATCATCCAATCAAGAACCTCCCCAAACCCTCCGAAGTAGGGGCTTTTTATCTCGTTTCCATTAATAAATCCTAACCTTTCCAATCCTGCAGCTGCAAATATGGCTCCATTCCAATCATTATTTTGTAATTTTTGCATTCTTGTGTTTACATTTCCACGCAAATCGACCACTTTATGATTTGGATATTTATTCAACCATATCGCTTGACGACGCAAACTTCCGGTGGCAATTGTTCCAGAATTTTCTAAAAAATCTAGGTTTTTATTAAAAACTAAAATATCTTTTTCATTGGCACGTTTCAAAACTGCAGCTTGCATCATACCGATTGGCAAAGCCGTTGGCACATCTTTCATGGAATGAACGGCAATATCAATTTCGC
>JAYVZI010000047.1:0-21731 GCA_043783485.1 Bacteroidota bacterium | reverse complement strand
GAATTGCTTCCACAAACTCGTTATTTCTAAGTGCCTCAACAATAGAACTATTTTCGTTTAGTTCTTCAACACTTTTCCAGTATTTTTTGTTTGATGACATATTATCTATTAATGTTAATTCGTTTATTCGTTTTATTTGGTATTAGTTTTTGGTTTTAAAACCTAATATTAGTAATGGCATTTACCACATTCTAAACCACCCATTTGTGCGGCAGTTAGTTTTTCGACGCCGTATTTCTTGGATAATTCTTCGTGAATTTTTGTATAATATGCATTTCCATCCATTTTAACTTCGGTTTCGCGGTGACAATTTATACACCAACCCATTGTTAATTTAGAGTATTGTTTCATGATTTCATAGGTCTGGACTGGTCCGTGACAAGTCTGACATTCAATTCCAGCAACGGCAACGTGTTGTGAGTGATTGAAATATACAAAATCTGGCAAGTTATGAATACGAACCCATTTTACAGGTTCTGTTTTTCCAGTATATTTTTGGTTAGTTGCGTCCCAACCAACTGCTTTGTATAATTTTTGGATTTCTCCGTCATAGAAAGCTTTTGAGTATTCTGGGGTTGCAGTTGTGTCAGAAACTTCTCCAATACTTTTGTGGCAATTCATACAAATATTTAAAGATGGTATTCCAGAATGCTTGCTTACTCTTGCAGATGAGTGACAATACTTACAATTGATTCCGTTGCTTCCTGCGTGGATTCTGTGAGAATAATGAATTGGCTGAATTGGCTGGTAATCCTGATCGATTCCTACTTGCATTAAAAACGAATAAGCAAAAAAGGCACTTGCCAATATCATAATGAATGCAGTAACTAAAACCAAAAATTGGTTTTTAGCGAAAGCTACCCAAATTGGAGTAGTTTTTGGTTTTTCTGCAACAACTATTCCGTTTGCTTTGGCAATTTTAGATAAAACATTGTTTACCAAGAATAACATTACAATTAGCATTGCCATTACTACCGCTAGTGCACCAAGAACTAATGTATTGGAAACTCCACCTTCTGAAGCTTGTCCAGCTGGAACAACTCCAGGAACTGGTGCTACAACTGCAGCAACTGGCTCAGAGGTATATGCAATAATGTTGTCTATATCTCCATGTGATAATTGAGGAAATGATGTCATTACTGAAGGCTTGTATTCCGCCCAAAGTGCAGTTGCTTGCGCATCTCCTGATTTGATCAGACCTTGACTGTTTGCAATCCATTTGTAAAGCCATTCCTTATCGTGTTTGGCAATTACATTTCTTAACATTGGCCCTGTCATCTTAGCATCTAGCTTGTGACAAGCTGCACAATTCCCGTTGAAAAGTTCTTTTCCTTTTGCTGCATCACCTCCGGTTGCCGGAGCTGCTGTTGCAGTTGCTGCAGGAACTACCGATGCTGGTGCTGTAGCCGCAGGCATTGCTGGAGCAGGAGTTTGAGCAAAAGAAGCTAAGGAGCAAGATAGCGCGATTGCTACACTTAAAAATAAATTCCTAAAAACAGAATTAGGGTTTTCCACCTTTTTCATATAAATAATGATTATCGACTAAAATTTGGTACGGTTTTTACTATGTAATATTTGTGAAATTAATACTTTCTTTAAAAACCTGCACAAAAATACAACTTAAGAACTATTCTCAAAACCCTTAATATAGTATAAATATTAATTTATATTAATTCTAAATAAAAAATGGGTTTAGTTTTAAATCAATAAATACTACATTTGTATAAAAATCATTGCTTTATGAATATTTTAACACAAAAAAACATCCTTTTCATCTTGATATTTTCCTGTTTTATAACAGCAAAAATATTTTCGCAAACTGGAAATTTAACATTAAATCAAGATTCTAAATTTGAAGAATTATTGAAAGAAAAAAGAAAAATTAATGCATCTATAACTGTAAATGACCGGTATAAGATTCAGATTTACAATGGGGATAGCGAAACGAGTAAGAAAACATTAGTTGAGTTTAGAAGAAATAATAACCAATATGACGGTACGATTGTTTTTTTTACACCTATATATAAAGTATGGGTTGGAAATTTTAAAACCCGTATTGAGGCCGAAAAAAACCTAACTGCATTAAAGAAAAAATATCCTAATGCTTTTTTGATAAAACCTAATAGATAAGATTATTTTATTTTTTAAATTCAAAAAAGTTTTAACCAAAAAAAATGTCTCAATTTCTTGAGACATTTTTTTATTTATAAGAATTGACTATTTCAATTTTTTCTTGATAGCAACTTCATGGTAGGATTCGATTATATCTCTTTCCTCTATGTCATTATATCCTTTTACTTGGATACCACAATCATACCCTTTGGCTACATCTCTTACATCGTCTTTGAAACGTTTCAAGGCTAATAGTTCTCCTGTAAAAACAACAACTCCGTCTCTAATGATACGCATTTTGGCATTTTTAACAATTTTCCCGTCCATAACCATTGATCCTGCAATTGATCCTACTTTCGAGATTTTGAAAATTTCTCTAATCTCAGCAGTTCCAAGTATTTCTTCTTTCATTTCTGGCGCCAACATTCCTTCCATTGCATCTTTCAAGTCATCGATAGCGGCGTAGATAATAGAGTAGTAACGAATATCGATTTCTTCTTTATCGGCTAATTGACGTGCGTTTCCTGCAGGACGAACATTAAATCCTATAATAATTGCATCGGATGCAGAGGCCAACATTACGTCGGTTTCGGTAATGGCTCCTACTCCTTTATGGATTATATTAATTTGTATTTCCTCGGTAGATAATTTAGAGAATGAGTCTGACAATGCTTCGACAGATCCATCAACGTCACCTTTTAAGATCACGTTTAATTCTTTAAATTGACCCAATGCTATACGACGGCCAATTTCGTCTAGTGTAATGTGTCGTTGGGTACGAACGGATTGTTCACGCATTAATTGAGAACGTTTTGAGGCAATTTGTTTGGCTTCTTTTTCGTCTTCAAAAACATTAAATTTATCTCCAGCTGTTGCTGCTCCGTCTAGTCCAAGAACTGAAACGGGTGTCGATGGTCCAGCTTCTAAAACTACATTTCCTCTTTCGTCATGCATGGCTTTTATTTTTCCATGATGTTTTCCAGCGAGCATGTAATCCCCAACTTTTAATGTTCCGTGTTGAACTAATATTGTAGAAACGTAACCTTTTCCTTTGTCAAGGAATGCTTCGACAACTGTTCCTTGTGCGGCTTTATTTGGATTTGATTTTAAATCTAAAATTTCAGCTTCTAATAATACTTTTTCCAACAATTCCTTAACTCCCGTTCCTACTTTCGCAGAAATATCGTGAGATTGTATTTTTCCACCCCAATCCTCAACTAGCAAATTCATTCCTGCTAATTTTTCTTTGATTTTCTCTACATTAGCATTTGGCTTATCAATTTTGTTTATTGCAAAAATGATTGGCACATTTGCCGCTTGAGCGTGAGATATGGCTTCTTTGGTTTGTGGCATTATGTCATCATCGGCAGCGACCACAATAATTGCGATATCTGTAACTTGAGCTCCACGTGCACGCATTGCAGTAAAGGCTTCGTGACCTGGCGTATCCAAAAATGCTATTTTTTGACCATTGTCTAGAGTTACTCCATAGGCACCAATGTGCTGTGTAATTCCTCCAGATTCGCCAGCAATAACATTTTCCTTACGGATATAATCCAGTAACGATGTTTTACCGTGATCTACGTGACCCATTACGGTTACGATTGGCGCACGGAATACGAGGTCTTCTTCTTTATCTTCAACTACTTGAATGGCTTCCTCGATATCTACAGTTATAAACTCTACTTCGTATCCAAATTCATCGGCTACGATTGTTAGTGTTTCTGCATCTAATCTTTGGTTTTGAGTAACCATTATTCCAAGTGACATACATGTTCCGATTACTTTTGTAATTGGCACATCCATCATGATTGCAATTTCGCCAACGGTAACAAACTCGGTTACTTTGATGGTTTTGCTTCCTTCATCGATGGCACGTTGTTCATCATCAGATTTCTGACGGTGCGTGTCTCTTTTGTCTCTTCTATATTTAGCGGCTTTAGATTTACTTCCTTTTCCTTGAAGTTTTTCTAAAGTTTCTCTAATTTGATTTTTAACTTCTTCCTCAGTAGGTTCAACTTTAGCAACAATTGCTGGTCTTGCTCCTTTTACGAAACCTGGTCTTGCTCCTGCTCCGATATTTCTATTTATAAACGTTCCACCTGTTGCATTCCCTGGAGATCCAGGAGGTCTTGGCGCACCTGGCTTTGGAGCAATTCTTTTTCTTTTGTTTTTATTTGCGTTTGCACCTGCTGCTGCACCTGGAGCTCCTGGTTTATTTGGAGTTATTTTTGGAGCAACTGTTTTCTTAGGTTTGTTGAATTGAGATAAATCAATGGTTTGACCAGTAAGTGTTGCGCCAGAAAGTTTTTGGTACTGAGTAGAGTGTTCGTCTGGAACGACTACTTCTTCAATTGCTGCAACTTTTGGAGTTTCTGTTTTTGGAGTTTCTGCTTTAGAATTTTCTACCTTTGGCTTTTCGGATTTTGGAGTTTCAACGGTTGGTAAAACAATTTTTGTTTTGCTTGCACCTTCTGTTTTTTGAACTCTATTAGAAATTGTTTGCTGAACTTCTGGTTGTTTTGCAACTGGCTTTTCGACTACAACTTCTGGCTGAGCAGTTTTTACTTCTGGTTTTGCTACCTCGACAACTGGTTTTGGATTCAAGTCAATTTTTCCTACTTGAACTGGTCCAGTTACATTTGCTTTAGCTTTTATAACTTCTTGACGTTGGCGTTCCTCATCAACTTTGCGTTTGTCGTCGATTTCTTTTTCGCGTTCTACTCGCAAGGCTTCTTTTTCTTTTCTTTTTTCTTCGCCAACTTCTTTTGAGGCTTCTTTATTTCCTTTGTCTCCTGCAAATTGTCCACAAAGAACGTTGTATACGTCGTCTGAAATTTTTGTGTTTGGATTTGCTTCAATAGCAATGCCTTTATCTTTTAGATAATCCACAGCTCTTTCTAAGGAAATGTTTAACTCCCTTAAAACTTTGTTTATTCTGATAATCTTTTCTTCCGACATATAAACTTTATAATTTATTTTATTTTTATGAAAAATCGGTTTTAAAACTTTTTTTTCAATTGTATTACATCTTGAATTGAATTCGAGTATGTTTTTCTAACTAAATCGTCAATTTCTTTTTACAAAGATATTGTTTGCTGATTTTAGCCCGTTTTGCAAATTTATTGTTTTATTTTGAAAGATTAGTTTTCGAACTCCTCTTTTAATATTCTCATAACATCTTGAATGGTTTCCTCTTCAAGATCGGTTCTTCTAGCCAAATCGGCAACGTCTTGTTTTAGAATGCTTTTTGCAGTATCTAAGCCAATTTTTGCAAACTCTTCAATTACCCAAGCTTCGATTTCGTCTGAGAATTCTGTTAATTCTACATCGTCATCATCTGCAGTTGTTCCTGCTACATCGCCTTCGCGAATTACATCTAACTCATATCCTGTTAGTTGTCCTGCGAGGCGAATGTTATGTCCTCCACGACCGATTGCTTTAGAAACTTCTTCAAGCTTTAAGAAAACTTCGGCACGTTTGGTTTCTTCATTTATTTTGATAGAAGATACTTTTGCTGGGCTCAATGCTCTTGTTATGTATAATTGTATGTTGCTTGTGTAGTTGATAACATCGATGTTTTCGTTACCGAGTTCACGAACAATTCCGTGAATTCTGGATCCTTTCATACCAACACATGCCCCTACTGGATCTATACGATCATCGTAAGAATCTACTGCTACTTTTGCTTTTTCGCCAGGAATTCTTACTACATTTTTTACCATGATTAATCCGTCAAAAACTTCTGGAATTTCTTGTTCGAATAATTTTTCTAAAAACTTTTCTGAAGTTCTAGACATAATTATTTGAGGTTTGTTTCCTTTTAGTTCAACTGATTCGATAATTCCACGAACGTTATCTCCTTTGCGGAAAAAGTCAGATGGGATTTGTTTTTCTTTTGGCAAAATAATTTCGTTTCCGTCATCATCCATCAAAATTACAACTCTTGGTCTAACATGGTGTACTTCGGCTGTAAAAATATCTCCAACTAAATCTTTAAATTGTTTGTAAAGATTGGTGTTGTCGTGTTCATGAATTTTAGAAATTAGATTTTGACGCAAAGCTAAAATTGCTCTTCTTCCTAAGTCAATAAGTTTTACTTCTTCGGAAACTTCTTCACCGATTTCGAAATCTGGTTCGATTTTTCTTGCGTCTGTAAGTGTTATTTCTAGATGGTCTAAATCCAAGTCATCATCGGCAACGATAACTCTTCTTTGCCAAATTTCCATATCCCCTTTGTCTGGATTGATAATAATATCGAAATTATCATCTGATCCAAATTTTTTCTTCAATGCGTTTCTGAACACATCTTCCAAAATTGCCATAAGCGTTACGCGATCAATAAGTTTATCGTCTTTAAACTCTGAAAACGAATCGATTAATGCTATATTTTCCATGCCCTATTCTTAATTAAAATGTTACTGTAACGATTGCTTCTTTTATTTCTACGTAAGGAATTTCTTTAGTTTTGCTAACTGTTTCTTTTCCTTTTCCTATTTTTTTAGGTTCTCGAGCTTGCCATGCTAAGGTTATAAAATCCTCGTTTGCATTTGTTAGTTTTGCTTCGATGGTTTCGGTTGCTAGTTTTACTATTAACGTTCTTCCTATGTTTTTCTTGTATTGTCTGACTAATTTTAGAGGAGATCCAACTCCTACAGATGCTACTTCGAGCGAAAAATCTTGTTCTTCTCTGTCTAGATTTTGATCAATTGCACGACTCACATCGATACAATCTTGCAAAACTACGCCATTATCACCATCTATAGTTACAATAACCTTAAAAGCATCTGTAATTACTAGGTCTATTAGGAAAAGTTCTGGCTTTTCGGCTAGTCCTGTATTTAGTAAATCGGTGATTTTTTCTTTAAATGTCATATTTTATAAAAAGAGGGAAGCAATGCTTCCCTCATTATCTGTTTTTAGTAAATAACGGTGCAAATATAGTTATTTTTTTTAAACAACAAAAATGATATGATAATTATAAATTTCTTACCTTTATAAAAGATATAAATAAAACGGATTTTTTAATCTTAAATTTTAAATTTATGAAACGTATTTTAATTCCTACTGATTTTTCTGAACATGCTAATTATGCTTTGAGGGTTGCAGCTCAAATTGCCCGAAAAAACAATGGCGAAATTATTTTGTTGCACATGCTAGAGTTACCTCATCAGGCTGGAGATGCAATTGGAACTGCTCATAACATTCCGGAAATAATGTTTTTTAAGAATCAAGCGTTGAATAAATTAGAGGAATTAATGGATTCTGATTTTTTGGAAGGAATTGAAGTTTCGGAAATAGTCCAGTTCGAGAAAGCATTTGACGGAATATTAGCCATTAGCAAAAAAAACAATGTAGATCTTATTATTATGGGATCGCACGGTTCTAGTGGTTTTAGAGAAATGTTTATTGGCTCTAATGCCGAGAAAGTAGTTCGATTTTCTGACATTCCTGTTTTAGTTATTAAAGATAATATTAGCGAATTTAATGTTGATAAATTTGTTTTCGCATCGGATTTTGCAGACGAAATAAAAAACCCTTTCGGGAAAGCTGTCGAATTTGCTAATAAATTAGATGCCGAACTGCATTTGGTTTATGTAAATACGCCAACAAATTTTAAATCAACTGTTGCTGCGGAAAATATTATGAATAAATTTGTTTCTAATTTTAAAATCGGAAAATATCAAACTCACGTTTATAATGATGTAAATGTAGAAAAAGGAATTCTTAATTTCTCCAATAGCATTAATGCCGATTTGATAGGATTGAGCACTCATGGTCGAAAAGGGCTTTCGCATTTTTTTAATGGAAGTTTAAGCGAAGACATTGTAAATCACGCTGCTAGACCTGTTGTAACTTTCAAAATTTAGATTAAAATCATCTAAAATGCTCTAAAAATAAAAAAACCTCTTAATTTCTTAAGAGGTTTTTTGTTGGTCTACTAGGACTCGAACCTAGAAAGACTGCACCAAAAACAGTTGTGTTACCATTACACCATAGACCAGCGTTGCTTGTTTAAGCGAGTGCAAATTTAATATAAATTTTATTTTAAGCAAGCGTTTTTCGAAAATTTGTCAAAAATAATTTTATTGTAACATTTTGTTTTTTCTAAAGTCTTTGTAAACAGAACAAATAAACTATAAAAATCTGAATTTTGTTTTAGAATTTTTTGTTAATGCACAGCTCATTAAACAAAAAAATAGTTTCTTTGTAGCATCAAAAAAATAATCAAATTTTAGTTCATGGATAAGGAATTGTTTGACTTCAAAAAATGGAATACAATCGTTGGTTGGTCGGTTTTTGCAATAGCATTAGTAACCTACACGCTAACCGTTGAGCCAACTATGAGTTTTTGGGATTGTGGCGAGTATATTGCAACTTCCGCTAAATTAGAAGTTGGTCATCCGCCCGGAGCCCCTTTATTTCAGATGATTGGAGCTTTTTTTGCCATGTTTGCTTTTGATAAAGAACATATTGCATTAATGGTAAATATGATGTCCGTTTTTTCGAGTGCATTCACAATTTTGTTCCTGTTTTGGTCATCGACAATGATCTTAAAAAAATTGATTTCGGGTTTCTCGGAACTTAACAAAAATAATTATATTGTAATTTTAGGAAGTGCTTTTGTTAGTTCATTAGCCTATACTTACTCGGATAGTTTTTGGTTCAATGCAGTTGAAGCAGAGGTTTACGCAATGGCTTCCTTATTTATTGCCTTGCTTTTTTGGTTAGGATTGCGCTGGGAACAAGATATGAATACGCCAAGAGGAAACCGATGGTTGTTACTCATTTCGCTAGTTGTTGGGTTGTCATTTGGGGTTCACTTTATGGCCTTGCTTACCATTCCGTCTATTGGATTGTTGTATTTTTTCAAAAATTATAGAACAGTAACCATCAAAAATTTTATTATTGCTAACATTGTAGTGGTAGCCGTTTTATTATTTATTTTCAAATTATTATTGCCCCTGACCATGTCTTTATTTGCAAAAAGCGAAGTTTTTATGGTTAATAGTTTTGGACTTCCTTTTAATTCTGGAACAATATTTTTTGTAATTTTCTTGATTGCTTTGTTTTATTTTGGGTTAAAATACACAAAATCAAAAGGCTTAGTACATTATAACACGCTAATTCTTTGCATATTATTTATCCTAATTGGATTTTCTACATGGATTATGTTGCCTGTTCGCGCCAATGCAAATACGGTTATTAACGAAAATAAACCATCGGATGCATCCGAAGTTTTATCTTATTATAATAGAGAACAATACGGAGTAAATCCTCTTTTTTACGGCCCTCAATATTCGGATTTATTTGCTGGTTTGGATGAAGACACACCGTATTTAGACGACGAACCCAATTACGAAAGAAATTATAAAACTGGAAAATACGAAATTGTAAATAATTTTAAAAACGCAAAACAAAACTCTAGCGATTCGCAAAAAACAATTTTTCCAAGAATGTGGAGTACCGATAATGCCGAAAATTACATGGCATTTACCCATGTTTTAGATTTTAAGATAGATCCAAATTACGATTACGAACAAGATTTAGGACAATACGGAATAGATCCAAGTAAACTTTCCGAAGAGGAATACAATGGCGCAATTGCTCAGCTAAAAAACGAAACCTCGAAAACGGTTTCGGAGTTTAGGGCAGCATACGCAAAGCATCAAATAGATAATGAAGATTATGTAAAATTCCTAAAAAGTTACAAGGACTGTCTAATTGTAGAAAAGCCATCAACAGCTGACAATATTGGATTTATGTTTGATTTTCAATTTGGATACATGTATTTTAGATATTTCATGTGGAACTTTGTTGGAAGACAAAACGATATTCAAGGCGAAGGCGGAAGTCTAGACGGAAACTGGCTGAGCGGTATAACATTTATAGACGAATTACATTTAGGAACGCAAGCCGATTTACCTAGTGATCTTTTGAACAATAAAGCCAGAAATACTTATTACTTTTTGCCATTTATATTAGGATTAATAGGTCTTATTTATCATGCCAAAAAAGATTTAAAAAGCTTTTATGTTCTCATGGCATTATTCCTTTTTACAGGAATTGCACTCAAAATTTACCTCAACGAGCGTCCATTCGAGCCACGTGAAAGAGATTATGCTTTAGTCGGATCATTTTATGTTTTTGCCATTTGGATCGGTTTTGGAGTTTATGCCATTTATGATTTTATAAAAAATTATTTACAACCCAAAATTGCTGCCCCTTTAATTATTGCTACAAGTTTACTTGCCGCTCCTGTACTAATGGCTGCTCAAAATTGGGATGATCATGACCGTTCAGGAAAATATACCGCAGTTGCTATGGCAAAAGCTTATTTAGATTCCTGCGAGCCCAACGCCATTTTGTTTACCATTGGCGATAACGACACATTCCCACTTTGGTACGCTCAGGAAATAGAAAATTACAGAACCGATGTTCGAATAGTAAACACAAGTTTGTTCATGACCCATTGGTATATCGATCAGATGAAAATGAAAACCTACAATTCCGAGCCGTTACCAATTAATTTCACGCACAACCAATATGTTGGAGATAAACTGGATTTTGTTATAGAAAGACAAACTACAAAGGAGCGATTAGACATTAAAAAATTCTTGGAGTTTATAGCTTATGACGATCCAAGAACAATGGTCGAGATGCAAAATGGTCAGAAATATCATTTTTATCCAACCAATAAAATCCGAATTCCTGTTGATAAAAACGAAATCATAAAAAACAAAGTGGTTAATCCAAAATATAACGATTCGATAGTTCCTTTTATAGATATCGATCTAAAAGAGCGTGGATTGTACAAAAACAGACTCATGATGCTGGATATTGTTGCTAATAACAACTGGAAACGCCCAATATATTTTAGCCCAGGAAGCTTTGGCGATGACGATTATTTATGGATGAAGGATTACCTACAACTAGACGGGATGGTTTACAAACTTGTCCCTCTAAAAACGCCAATCGACAAGGAATCCAGCACAATAGATATGGGTCAAATAGATTCCGATAAAATGTACAATATTGTCATGAAATGGACTTGGGGAAATAGCGGAAGCCCAAAAATATATCACGATCCAGTTACAAGACGCGATTGCAATCAATACAGGGGAAACCTTTCCAGATTAATGACTCAGTTAATAAAAGAAGGAAAAATCGATAAAGCCAAGAAAATTATTGAGTTATCACTAACACAAATGCCTGTCGAGTTTTTTGGATATTACAACTCTGTCGAGCCTTTTGCAAAAGGATATTACCAAGTTGGAGAACCAGAAAAAGCCAGGAAATTATTAAACCAATTGATAGCAAAACATAAAGAAAACCTTAAGTTTTATAGCACCATGAAATCTAATGAGCAAAACGAAGTTGCTACAAAAATTGTAACATCAATAGAGCTTTACAGAGGATTATTGCTTGTGGCAAAAGATTCTAAAGATCTAGATTTTTACAACAAAAACAAGGATGCTTTCAATAATCTGGTAAATGCTTTTGAAAGATTTGGTCGCGATCCAGAATAAAAATCATTCGGTTTTTAAAAATAAAAAAGCAGCAATATTCAAAAAATATTGCTGCTTTTTTTTATTCTAAAACCAAAAAATTGTAATATTGAAATATGAAATTTTATTGGGTAAAAACAAATGCAATAATCAAGAAAATATTTTCGAACTATGTTTGGGGTTTACCAAACCACGAAAAAAAAATTTATCTCACTTTCGATGATGGTCCAACTCCCAAAATCACCGAATGGACTTTGTTGCAACTCAAAAAACACCACGCAAAAGCCACTTTTTTTTGTATTGGAAAAAACATCGAAAATCATCCTGAAATTTTTCAAAAAGTAGTCGCTGATGGACACGCAATTGGAAATCACACTTTTAATCATCTGAATGGTTGGAAAACTAAAACTGATGATTATCTAAAAAATATCGAATTGTGCGAAACTTCCTTAAAACCGTTAAATCCTAAAATTTTTCGTCCGCCTTACGGCAAAATTAATTTTTTTCAAGCGTTGAAACTAAAAAAGCAAGGTTACAAAATAATTATGTGGGATGTTTTAAGTGCCGATTTTGATAGAGAAATTTCTCCAGAAAAATGTCTGAAAAACGTAATTTCGAATGTAGAATCGGGAAGTATTATTGTTTTTCACGACAGTCAAAAAGCATTCAAAAATCTTGAATATGCTTTGCCAAAAACTTTGAATTTTTTACAAGAGAACGGATATTCCTTTGGAGTAATAAATTAGAATTTTAGATCGAAATTTGCTCCTGAACGATTCCGATAATGGTATTTGCGTCCAACTCTCCGGATTGTCTCCAAATCATTTGCCCGTCTTTATAAATCATTAACGTTGGCAACCCTTTTATACGAAGCGCATCGGCAAGTTCTTGGTTTTTATCGATATCAATCTTAATGACTTTGGCTTTATCGCCAAGTGCAGCAGCTACATCGCGAATTACGGGATGCATAGAGGTTGATGGCTCATTCCATTCTGTATAAAAATCTATTAATACTGGTACTTGAGCGTTTATAAGTTCTCCAAATTTTGACATAAACCCAAAAAATTTAAATTCCTATTACTATTAAAATTAGAAATATTTAATACAAATGTAGCGTTTTTATGTAATTAAGCTACATTTTGGCCTTTTTTTAGTTCGATTACCGTAATTTCGGGCATAATTCCTACTCTTCCAGGAAATGCATGGAACCCAAAACCACGATTTACATAAACATATCGCCCTAAATTTTCGTACAATCCAGCCCATTGTTTGTAGGCAAATTGAGCCAAACTCCATTTTATTACACCAGGAATTTCTATCCCAAATTGCATGCCGTGTGTATGACCCGAAAGTGTGAGCTGAAAGTGTTTTGGGTGATTTTTTACTTCATATTCCCAATGACTTGGATCGTGGGACATTAATATTTTGAAATCATTTTCCGATAAATGTTGTGATGCCTTATTTAAATCGCCTGCTTGCTTAAATCCTTTTCCCCAGTTTTCGACTCCAACTAATGCCAATTTATCGTTGCCTTTTTGTATGAATTTATGCTCGTTTAGTAACAAATCAAAACCTATTTGACCATATAATTTTTTTATGGCTATAAAATTTTCTTCTTTGGCTTGAGCGCTAGGAAAATCAATGTACTCGCCATAATCATGGTTTCCCAAAACGGCAAATTTTCCGTATTTGTGTTTTTCTATTCTGTTAAAAACATCAATCCAAGGAAGCATTTCCTCTGCTTTATTATTTACAATATCGCCTGTAAAAAGGATTAGGTCAGAATTTTGCTGATTGACCAAATCTATAGCATAATTTATTTTTTCGGGATTATCAAAACTTCCGCTGTGCACATCGGATATTTGTGTGATTGTAAAACCATCAAATTCATCTGGTAAATCCGGGAAAAAAAGTCGTTGTTTTATGACTTTAAAATTATATCTCCCAATAGTAATTCCGTAAATAAGCGAAAGAAAAGGAACTGCTGCCAATCCTAAACCTATTTGGCTTACAAATTTTCGTCGGCTTGGCAAAAAAGCGGCTTTATCATCGGAATTGATAAAAAAGTTTACAATTCCGGCTAAAATCCTAACAATATCCTCGCTTAACATAAAAAAAGTAACCACAATTTTAGGAACAAATACCAAAAGTAATGCGCCCATTGTGTACATATTGGTGCGCGTCATGCCTAGTTTTCTATCAAATTTTGACAAATAAAACAAAATAACAACAAATAAAACAGCACTAATAATTTTGTAAATTGTCAAAAAAGTTTTGTTTTTGACCAATGTTTTTAAAGCTTGAAAAGCATAAACTTCAAAAATTAAAAAAATAACGCAATAAATACTAAGTATAAGTAGGGTTTTCAAAACAAAAAATATTTTATACAAAATTAAACAATATCTGTTCTGGAAAATACTTTTATTATTAAAAAATTAACGTTGTAGAATTATAAAGTCAAAAATTACTAAATTTATAATATTTGGTTTTTTGAGTTTTAAATTCTGTAAAAAAATCTATTTTTGCTTTAAATCAATTAAAAAAACATTTATGAAAAAAGTAATTCTATTACTAATTGTTATTCTTCCTTTTATTTCTTTTTCTCAAGAAACTTTTACTTTCAAAAGTGGCGGTCGGGTTTTACAAGACAATGTCAAAATTTCTCCAACAGCCGTAAGAGATCAATTTAATTCTAACAAACAAATTTCCGACCTTTACAATGCTGGAAGAACCAAGAAAACGGTGGGTAACGTATTGCTTTATGGAGGAATTGGAACATTAGTAATTAAATTTATTAGTGATATAACTGTTCCAATAGATCATAGTTATCCAAATATTCAAGTTAAACAAACTTCTAATGTACTTTACGGGGTTGCTGCAGGAGTAATATTAGTTTCTATTCCCATAAAAATTGGTTTTCAAAAAAAGATAAAAAAAGCCATTTCGTTAATGAATGAGGAAGTTCAAAAACCAAAAACCGCATTTATCGAAAAAACTTCGTTTATTTCAAATTCCAATGGATTCGGGGTTTCAATTACTTTCTAAAAAATAAAAAAATGTCTCAAAAACGACTTTTCCTTCTCGATGCCTACGCACTTATTTTTCGTGGTTATTACGCCTTTATAAAAAACCCAAGAATCAACTCCAAAGGAATGGATACTTCGGCGATTATGGGTTTTATGAACTCCTTATTAGATGTTATAAAACGCGAAAAACCAGATCATTTGGCGGTTGCATTCGATAAAGGCGGAAGCGTTCTCAGGTCGGAAATGTATGTCGAATACAAAGCGCATCGCGAAGCCACTCCAGATGCTATTAAAATTGCAGTTCCATACATTCAAGAATTGTTGCGCGCCATGCACATTCCGATTATTGAGGTTGCAGGTTTCGAAGCCGATGATCTAATTGGAACCATTGCCAAACAAGCCGAAAAAGAAAATTATCAGGTTTTTATGGTTACGCCCGATAAGGATTTTGCACAACTCGTTTCCGAGAATATTTTTATGTACAAACCAGCCCGAATGGGTAACGGAATCGAAATTTGGGGCGTTCCAGAAGTTTTGGCAAAATTCGAAATCGAAAGACCAGAACAAGTTATTGATTTTCTTGGAATGATGGGCGATGCTGCCGATAATATTCCAGGATTACCTGGCGTTGGCGAAGTTACAGCCAAAAAATTATTGAAAGAATTTGGCTCTATAGAAAATCTTTTGGCAAATACCGACAAGCTAAAGGGCGCCATGAAAGACAAAATCGAAGCCAACAAAGACAAAGGAATTTTATCTAAAACTTTGGCAACCATTATTTTGGATTGTCCAGTAACCTTCGATGAAAAAGATTACGAATTGTCTCGACCTGATATCGAAAAAACCGATGCGATTTTTCAGGAATTAGAATTTAGAAGAATGGCGGAACAATTTGACAATTTGTTTAAAAATCCGGCTCAAACTGCAACCGAACCGAAAATAGACGAAAACAAATTATACAAAAAACCACAACCTAAAACCGAAGATCAGTTCGATTTATTTGGATCTGCAATTTCCGATGAAACTTCAGACGAAACCAGACATCAATATTATACAAATTTAGAAAATACCGAACATTCCTATCAAATAATTCAAGGCGATTTAGGATTAAAATTGTTGTTGCAAAATCTTAATAATCAAACTTCGGTTTGTTTTGATACCGAAACAACTGGAATAAATACTTTGCACGCTGAGTTGGTTGGTTTGGCATTTTCTTACGAAAAAGGAAAAGGTTTTTATGTCCCATTTCCCGAAAATCAAACCGAAGCACAAACATTAATTGACAAATTTATTCCGTTTTTCGAGAATGAAAAAATTGAAAAAATAGGTCAAAATTTAAAATATGATTTAAAAATTCTTGCCAATTATAATGTTGTAGTCAAAGGGAAATTGTTCGATACCATGATTGCGCATTATCTTATCAATCCGGATATGCGACACGGAATGGATATTTTGAGTGAAACCTACCTGAAATATGCACCAAAACCCATCGAAGATTTGATTGGCAAAAAAGGAAAAGGTCAAAAATCGATGCGTGAAGTTCCGTTAGAGGAAATCAAAGAATATGCGGTCGAAGATGCCGATGTTACCATTCAGCTCAAAGAAATTTTTACTTTAGAATTAGATAAAACCGAAACCAAAAAATTATTCGATGAAATCGAAATTCCGTTAGTTTCTGTTCTTGCAGCCATGGAAACCGAGGGAATTAATCTTGATGTGCCATTTTTGAAATCTTTATCATCAGATTTGGCGATTGATATTAAAACTTTAGAAGATAAAATTTACGAAATTGCTGGCGAGAAATTCAACTTGGCTTCTCCGAAACAATTGGGCGATATTTTGTTCGATAAATTAAAAATTGGCGGCGCAAAACAAAAGAAAACCAAGACGGGTCAATATGCAACGGGCGAGGAGATTTTGAGTTATTTGGCAAAAGAACACGAAATTGTTTCGGCAATTTTAGATTGGCGTTCGTTAGTGAAATTACAAAACACCTATGTTGAGGCTTTGCCTTTGCAAGTCGATTCCAAATCGGGTCGCGTGCATACCGATTATATGCAAACCGTCGCGGCCACTGGGCGTTTGAGTTCTAATAACCCAAATTTGCAAAACATTCCTATTCGAACTGAGCGCGGGCGACAAATTCGTAAAGCATTTATTCCTCGGGACGAGAATTACACCATGCTTTCTGCGGATTATTCGCAAATAGAACTTCGGATTATTGCCGCATTATCCGGAGAAGAAAACATGATTTTGGCTTTTCAAAACGGCGAAGACATTCACAAATCTACCGCTGCAAAAGTTTTCGAAGTCGCTCTTGAAGATGTAACTCGGGAACAACGTAGCCATGCAAAAACCGTAAATTTCGGGATTGTTTATGGCGTTTCGGCATTTGGGTTGAGCAATCAAACTTCGCTTTCGCGCAAAGAAAGTGCCGAACTTATAGAGGCCTATTATGTTACTTATCCAAGATTGAAATCGTATATAAATGAGCAAATTCAGTTTGCGAGAGAAAACGGTTATGTGCAAACTATTTTGGGGCGACGTCGTTACTTAAAAGACATAAATTCCGCCAATGCAATTGTTCGTGGGGCGGCAGAACGAAATGCTGTGAATGCACCAATTCAAGGCTCTGCCGCCGATGTGATCAAGATTGCAATGATTAATATTCACAAAAAACTAACTTCAGAAAACTGGAAATCCAAAATGCTTTTGCAAGTTCATGATGAATTGGTTTTTGATGTTCACAACTCCGAATTAGAAAAAATTAAACCCATGATAAAACACGAAATGGAAAACGCATTCAAGATGCAAGTGCCGCTAGAAGTAGAGTTGGGAGTTGGAATGAATTGGTTAGAAGCGCATTGATTTTAAAATAAAAAAATTAAATTCCCTGTCCGAAAGTCAATAAATTATTGTCAGGATCAAGAACAGAAAACTCTTTTTGTCCCCAAGCTTTTGTTTCTAAAAATCCGTTTGGATGAATTCGAATTTTTTTATCTAATAGAGATTGATAAAAATCATCAATGTTATTGGATCTAATATAAACTTGTCCGTAATTTTCAGTTGGAACTAAATCTTTGAATTCGAAAAAATGAATCTGAATATTGTCTTTTTCAATCATTAAATAACCATCAAAATCAGGGCTTCCAAACAATTGAAAATCCAATTTATTTAAATAAAAATCCATCGTAATTTTTTTATTACGCATAGGAAGTTTCGGATTGATTGATGTTAGCATTTATTAATTTATTGCAATAGACTATTCTACAATCAAAGTTTTAGTAGCATTTCCATAATCTGATCTGATCACAATCATGTAAGTTCCTGTTTTTAGATCCGAGGTTTCGATTTTGTTTTTTGTTGGAGTTATAACTTGTTTTTTGACAACTCTTCCCAAAGCATCGTAAATTTTGGCTTCACTAGATGTTAAATATGATGGGAGTTCGATGATTGTAAAACCATTAGATGGGTTTGGATACATCTTGAAAGTATCTATTGCAAAACTATTATTTCCAAGTGTAAAATTAGAAGCTCTGTTGCCAGCATTGGCTAATCCGCCGTGAGGCTGCAATGTGAAAGTTGCGCTTGATGCTCTTGAGTAAATTAAATTAATTGAACCTGCTGATGGAGAGAAAACATAATCATCTGTTTCACCTGTATTTAATGCTCTTGTTCCCACTACAGTTCGAACTCCGCTTGCAACTGAATTTGATGTCATGGTCCAGCTCTGAACAGCGTCTAAATCATAAACTCCGATTCCTCCCAGAGTTCTATCGGTTAAATTTGTTCCGTCAAACGCTACAATATCACTTCCTGATGCCATATTAACAATAGCGGCTGTTGTGAACCCAAAAGCCATCCATCTATCGGAAGGGCCAATCATAGTTATAGTAACTAATGATGACGTTACATCTACTTTTCCAGTATAATTTAATCCAGAAGCACTTAATTGTACTGTTCCTGTGGAGAAAGTTTGACCTATCATTGAACAAAAAATCATAATCATACACAAACTCAAAGTAATTTTTTTCATGTTATTTGGTTTTAATAATTTCTATTAGTTTATCATCATTTTGCAAGATTGCATAGCTTAAAGCAGAATTTCCTCTATTGTCTTTTACTTCTGTATTTGCTTTTGCTTTTACTAACAAACTTACAATTTCGTAATTTTTGAACATTGTTGCGTATATTAATGCTGTAGTTCCGTTTGGGTCTGTTTCGTTTACATTTGCATTTTTTTCTAACAATAATTTTGCAATTTCGTTATTTCCTTTTACAACTGCTGCCATAAGAGGTGTTCCCATATTGGTTTTTTCGTTGATGTTGCTGCCTTTTTCTAATAAAAATTTTGCAACAGCATTATTACCTCTGTATGTTGCTAAAATTAACGCGGTATTTCCATCATTATTTATGTCAAATATAGACTTGGGGTTTTGAATGTAAAATTCTTTCATTTGCTCTAAACTACCTTTTCTAGCAATATCAAAAATATTTTGCTTTTCCTGAGCATTTGCAAAAATCGTACAAAAAAGAACAATAATTAAACAGCAAGTTAATTTCATAAATAAAAATTTTCTAAAAAATAAAGATACTGTTTTTTTTTAGAAAAAAGTTAGGTAAAATCTCATTTAACTTTCGTTTAATTCATGAAAATCTATATTTTCCTAGTCGATTCTCTATACCTCAACTCTGTTTTTACGACTTTGGTTCTCGATATATAATCTTCGTCTTTGCTTTCCAATCTTTCTATTAATAAATTAGCTGCAACTTCGCCAATTTCTGGCCCGTGTTGGCTAACAGTAGACAAACTTGGAGTTAATCGTCTGGACCAAACGCCATCTGCAAAGCCAATTATCGATAGGTTTTCGGGGATTTTATAACCGTTTTTCAGACCCATTTTTATTCCCGAAACCGACGAGTGCTCATCGACTGCAAAAACGCCATCAATTTTTTGGTTTTGGAACAATAAATCCACTTTTGCATCAAAATCATTATCGTTATCCGACAAAATAACCAAATCCTCATTTATAGTAATGTTGTTGTTTTTCAACGCATCATAATAACCCTTAGCTCTCAATTTCCCTACGCTCAAATTATCTATGGCTGAAAAAAGCGCAATGTTTTTGCAACCTATTTTTACTAAATGTTGCATGGCATTTATAGCCGAGTCATAATCATCAACAATAACTTTATCGCAATTTACTTCATCCGCAATTCGGTCAAACATAACAATTGGCGTACCGTCTTTTATGATTTCGTTAAAATGTTCAAAATCCTGAAGCTTTTGTGCTTCCTCGGAAATAGACAAAATAAACCCATCAATCGTTCCGTTACTCAACATTTCGAGCGTGTGAATTTCCTTTACCAACGAGTCGTTAGAGATGCATGTAATCACGTTATAACCCTTCTCGTCCGCCACTTTTTCTATTCCCGAAAAAACCTTTGCAAAAAACGAGTTTAATATGTTTGGAATAATCACACCAATGGTTTTGGTTTTTCTGTTCTTGAGGTTTAGGCCTATAATATTGGGTTTATAGTTTTTGAGTTTAGCATATTCCTTAATTTTTATTTTAGTGGGTTCACTAATTTCTGGACTTTCATTTAGCGCTTTAGAAACTGTCGAAACAGAAACACCTAATTCTTTTGCAATTTGCTTTAACGTAGCTTTAGCTTTCATACCTATATATTATAAAACGTAAAAATAGCAAAAATTTATTTAGGAGCTTAATCCCGCTATCCGTTTCAATCTTTTTTTATAATTTACATGTTTTGCAAACCTGCAAACTACAAAAAAAGGATTTCCACTACTATCGGGGCTAATGAGCGTGATTATAATAAAATCTAACGCATTGAAAAACAATAAAAAAGAAATTTTGCAAACCCATTTGCATTCTAAATAAATTAGTGTACTTTTGCAGTCCGAAATTCGAGTAATCGTGTTTTGGAACAAATGTTTAATTAAAAATAAAATTATTGTGAACGCATTAAGCTACAAAACAGTATCATCAAGCAAAGCAACCGTATCCAAAGAATGGATTGTGGTAGACGCTGACGGTCACAACTTAGGACGTCTTGCATCAAAGGTCGCTATGATCTTAAGAGGTAAGTACAAACCAAGTTACACACCGCACGTAGACTGTGGAGATAACGTAATTGTTATCAACTCAGAAAAAATTAACCTTACAGGTAACAAAATGGATGAAAAAACATACATCCGTCACACAGGTTACCCAGGAGGACAGAGATCATTGACTGCAAAAGTATTGCAATCAAAAAATCCTGCTCTATTAGTAGAAAAAGCAGTAAAAGGAATGTTACCTAAAAATAAATTAGGAGCAGAACTTTTCAGAAACCTAAATGTTGTTGTTGGAACAGAGCACAAACAAGGCGCTCAAAAACCAAAAACAGTTAATCTAAACGATCTTAAATAATGGCTACTATACACAAAATAGGCAGAAGAAAATGTGCTGTAGCACGTGTTTATGTTTCTGAAGGAACTGGACAAATAACTGTAAACAAAAAACCATTCGCAACTTATTTCCCAACAGCAACTTTACAATACAAAGTTGTACAACCAATGTCTATGACAGAAAATGTAACAAACTATGATGTAAAAGTAAACGTTTACGGAGGTGGTTCTACAGGTCAAGCAGAAGCGGTTCGTATGGCTCTTGCAAGAGTAATGTGCGAAGTTGGCGAAGGAAACAGAGCTATCTTGAAACCAGAAGGTTTATTAACTAGAGATCCAAGAATGGTTGAACGTAAGAAATTCGGTCAGAAAAAAGCTCGTAAGAGATTTCAATTCTCTAAACGTTAATATTGCCTGTCTTGTGCAATGGTACAAGACTCAAAAAAAAATAATTTCAAAAACAATGTTGTTGTTGCTCACCGAGGTGAGAATTAGTTTAGCATCTAAATGGAATCAAACGCTCCAAGCCTTAAGCTTTAAGCTTTAAGCATACCGCCGAAGAAACATTGCTAATCAACAGAACGTAAACTAAGAAAAAATGTCAAACAAAGTAGAAGTAAAAGAATTACTAGAAGCAGGTGTTCACTTCGGACACATGACTAGAAAATGGGA
>JAYVZI010000046.1:0-59446 GCA_043783485.1 Bacteroidota bacterium | reverse complement strand
TCATCAAACAAAAAATACTGGAAAAGTGTTGAAGAACTAAACGAAAATAGTTCTATTGTTGAGGCACTTAGAAATAACGAGTTTGTGGAAGCAATTCCAACAGATGAATTTTTAGGAGACAAAGAATCCCTATCTTCATCATCAACAACACGTCGTGATTTCTTAAAGTACGTCGGATTTAGTACAGCTGCTGCATCTTTAGCTGCTTGCGAAGGTCCAATTCACAACTCCATACCTTACGTAGTTCAGCCAGAGCAAATAATTCCTGGTGTTGCAGATTTTTATGCAACTTCGGTTTTTGATGGTTTTGATTTTGCGAACCTTTTAGTGAAAACTCGTGAAGGTCGTCCGATTAAAATTGAAAACAACAAAATTGCTGGAGCAAAATTTGCTGCGAATGCAAGAATTCATGCTTCTATATTATCATTATATGATAGTATGCGTTTGAAAAATCCAAAAATTGCACAAAAAAATGCAACTTGGACAGATGTTGATGCAAAAATAAAATTAAGTTTAGCCGAAGCTAAAACTTCAGGAAAACAAGTAGTTCTTCTTACAAATACTCTTGCAAGTCCATCTACAGAAAAATTAATCGCAGAATTTCTTGCTGCAAATCCAACAGGAAAACATGTTGTTTACGACTCGGTTTCTTCATCAGAAGCTTTAGATGCTTTCGAAACCGTTTACGGAGAAAGAGCATTAGTAGATTATGATTTTTCTAAAGCTTCAGTAATTGTCTCTGTCGATGCAGATTTTCTAGGAGATTGGCAAGGTGGAAGTTACGATTCGGGATATGCCTTAGGTCGTATTCCAAAAAATAAAATGATGTCTAAACATTTCCAATTGGAATCAAACATGACATTATCTGGAGCTGCTGCCGATAAGCGTATTCCTATGAATACTGCAAATCAAAAGCAAGCATTAGTACATATTTACAATGTAGTTATGGGAACATCGGTTCCGGTAACTTTGGATGAAAAATTCAAAACTGACGTAAACAAAGCGGCACAACAATTGAAAGGAGCTGGAACAAAAGGACTTTTGGTTTCTGGAATTCAAGATAAAAATGCTCAATTACTAGTTTTAGCAATCAACAATAAATTGTCTAGCGAAGCTTTTAATACTTCGGGAACAAGACAAATCAGAAAAGGATCTAACGAAAAAGTAGCTCAATTAATAAATGATATGAAAGCAGGAAGCGTTCATACCTTAATAATGAGTGGCGTAAATCCAGTTTATACATTAGCAAACAGCAAAGATTTTGTTGCAGGTTTAGGAAAAGTAAAACTTTCTGCTTCATTTTCATTAAAAGAAGACGAAACAGCATCAGTAACAACAATTGCTGCCGCAGTTCCTCATTATTTAGAATCTTGGAACGATGTAAGCATCACAAAAGGAACTTACGGATTAACCCAACCTACAATTCGTCCTTTATTAAATACAAAACAATTTCAGGATTGTTTATTGACTTGGACGGGAAAAACAGGAACTTTTTACGATTATCTAAAATCAAATGCTTCAGCAAATATTTTAGGATCAACTTGGAATCAGGTATTGCATGATGGTTTATATGTTGGAACAATCCCAACAGCATCTGGATCAAGCGTAGATTATAGTGCCGCTGCAAATGCTTTAGCACAATCCAAAAAATTAGCAGATTTCGAATTGGTTTTATACACAAAAACAGGTTTAGGAGACGGACAACAAGCAAACAATCCTTGGTTGCAAGAACTTCCAGATCCAATTACCAGAGTTTCTTGGGATAATTATGCTACGGTTTCTGAGGCTGATGCAAAATCATTATTACTCGAAAACAAAATTGTTGCAAATGGTGGACTTAACGGAAGTTATGTAAACCTAGTGGTAAACGGAGTAAAATTAGATAACGTTCCAGTAATTGTTCAACCAGGGCAAGCAATAGGAACAGTTGGTTTAGCTTTAGGTTATGGTAAAACAGCTTCTTTAAAACAAGAAATGCAAGTAGGTCTAAACGCTTACGCTTTATATAACAACTTCAATAATATTCAGTCAGTAAAAATGACAAAAGCGGACGGAGAGCATGAATTTGCTTGCGTTCAATCCCAAAAAACTTTGATGGGTAGAGGCGATATTGTTAAAGAAACTACACTACAAATATTCAGTACAAAAGTTGCTAAGGAATGGAATGAAGTTCCTATGGTATCTTTAGATCATAAAGAAGTAGAAGCTACTACAGTAGATTTATGGGATTCGTTTGATCGTTCAGTAGGACATCATTTCAATCTTTCTATTGACTTAAATGCTTGTACAGGTTGTGGAGCTTGTGTTATTGCATGCCATGCCGAAAATAATGTTCCAGTTGTTGGAAAAATGGAAGTAAGAAGAAGCCGCGATATGCACTGGTTGCGTATTGACAGATATTATTCTTCTGAAGAAACTTTCTTGAAAGATGACGAGAAAAAAGAAAATTTTGACGGATTATTTGGAGACAAAGGTTCGCTTGGTGGTTTTGGAGAAATGGAAAAACCATCTGCAAATCCTCAAGTAGTTTTTCAACCAATTATGTGTCAGCACTGTAATCACGCACCCTGCGAAACGGTTTGTCCAGTTGCTGCAACATCTCATAGCCGTCAAGGTCAGAATCATATGGCATACAACAGATGTGTTGGGACGCGTTATTGCGCGAACAACTGTCCTTATAAAGTACGTCGTTTTAACTGGTTCTTATACAACAAAAACTCAGAATTCGATTATCATATGAATGATGATTTGGGTCGTATGGTATTAAATCCAGACGTAAATGTTCGTTCTCGTGGAGTAATGGAAAAATGTTCGATGTGTATTCAAATGACACAAAAAACAATTCTAGATGCAAAAAGAGAAGGCCGACCAGTTGTTGATGGTGAATTCCAAACTGCATGTTCAAACGCTTGTTCTACTGGAGCAATGGTTTTTGGAGATGTAAATGACAAAGAAAGTAAAATCGTGAAATTGGTTGAAGATGACAGAATGTACCATTTATTGGAGCATGTTGGAACAAAACCAAACGTTATCTATCACGTAAAAGTTAGAAACACATAAAATAATAATTAATTAAGAAATCAAATAGGATATGTCGTCTCACTACGAAGCACCCATTAGAAAACCTTTAGTTATAGGTGATAAATCTTATCACGATGTAACAGTAGATGTAGCTTTCCCTGTCGAAGGTAGAGCGAACAAACAATGGTGGATTGTATTTTCAATCGCATTAACCGCATTCCTTTGGGGAGTTGGTTGTATTATTTATACCATTTCTACCGGTATTGGTTCTTGGGGATTAAATAAAACAGTTGGCTGGGCTTGGGATATCACAAACTTTGTTTGGTGGGTTGGTATTGGGCATGCAGGAACATTAATATCTGCTGTACTTTTACTTTTCCGACAAAAATGGAGAATGGCGATTAACCGTTCTGCGGAAGCAATGACTATTTTCTCTGTAATCCAAGCAGGTTTATTTCCAATTATTCACATGGGTCGTCCATGGTTAGCTTATTGGGTTTTACCAATACCAAATCAATTTGGTTCATTATGGGTAAACTTTAACTCACCATTACTTTGGGACGTTTTTGCGATATCAACTTATCTTTCTGTATCATTGGTTTTCTGGTGGACAGGTTTATTACCCGATTTTGCAATGATTAGAGATAGAGCAGTAACACCTTTCAACAAACAAATTTATTCTATTTTGAGTTTTGGTTGGTCAGGAAGAGCAAAAGATTGGCAACGTTTCGAAGAAGTATCTTTAGTTCTTGCAGGTTTAGCAACTCCATTGGTGCTTTCTGTACACACAATTGTATCATTTGACTTTGCTACATCAGTAATACCAGGTTGGCACACAACTATTTTTCCGCCATACTTTGTCGCAGGAGCAGTTTTCTCAGGATTTGCAATGGTAAATACGTTGCTTATCATTATGAGAAAAGTGTCTAAATTAGAAGCATATATCACAGTTCAACATATCGAATTAATGAATATTGTAATTATGATTACGGGTTCTATAGTTGGTGTTGCATACATAACAGAGCTTTTTGTAGCTTGGTATTCAGGGGTTGAGTACGAACAATATGCATTTTTGAACAGAGCTACTGGACCTTACTGGTGGGCTTATTGGTCAATGATGACTTGTAATGTTTTTTCTCCACAATTCATGTGGTTCAAGAAATTGAGAACAAGTATTATGTTTTCATTTATAATATCAATTGTAGTAAATATTGGAATGTGGTTTGAGCGATTTGTAATTATCGTAACCTCATTACACAGAGATTATTTGCCATCTTCATGGACAATGTTCTCACCAACATTTATAGACATTGGAATTTTTATTGGAACAATTGGTTTCTTCTTTGTTTTGTTTTTATTATATTCTCGTGCTTTCCCAGTTATTGCACAAGCAGAGGTAAAAACTATTTTGAAAACATCTGGAGAATTTTATAAAAAACGTAGAGAAGCAAATACAGATACACATCATGAGTAATAAAGTTATATACGCCATTTATAATGACGATGACATTTTGATGGATGCAGTAAAAAAAACACGTGCAGCTCATCATCATATCGAAGAAGTATTTTCGCCATTTCCAGTTCACGGTTTAGATAAAGCAATGGGAATTGCTCCAACAAGATTAGCCATTTGTGCATTTATGTACGGAGTTTGTGGTTTATCATTCGCAACTTGGATGATGGATTACATTATGATTCAAGATTGGCCACAAGATATTGGCGGAAAACCAAGTATGGATTACATACAAAATATGCCTGCTTTTGTTCCAATTATGTTCGAAATGACCGTATTTTTTGCAGCTCACTTAATGGTTATTACTTTTTATATGAGAAGTAGATTATGGCCTTTCAAAAAAGCTGAAAATCCAGATGTAAGAACAACAGATGATCATTTTTTGATGGAAGTTGCAGTTAATAATAATGAAAACGAATTGGCTTCGTTCCTAAAAGATACAGGAGCAATAGAAGTTAAAGTAATCGATAAGCACGAATAAATATGAAAAGCTTATATAAAATAGCATCTCTAATAGTTTTATCTGTAATAGTAATTTCTTGCAGAGATAAGTCGCAACCCAATTATCAATACATGCCAAACATGTATGAAGCAGTTAGTTACGAAACTTATGCAGAGTCTAATGCTTTCAAAAACGGAAAAGAAGGACAACTTCCTGCAGATGGAACCATCAAAAGAGGTTTTGTTCCTTACGAGTATGAAAATTCAACTGAAGGTTACGAATCAGCAAAAGCCAATTTGAAATCTCCGTTAGACACTTTATCTGAAAAAGATAATGAAAAACAAAAAGAACTTTTCGAAATTTACTGTGCAATATGTCACGGAAATGAAGGAAATGGAAAAGGTAAATTAGTTACTCAAGGAAAACTTTTAGGGGTTCCAAATTATAAAGACAGAGTAATCACCGAAGGTAGTGTTTATCATGTAATGACTTACGGAATAAACTCAATGGGTTCTTACGCAAATCAACTAAACCAACACGAACGTTGGTTAGTTGCGGATTACGTAATGAAATTGAAAGCTAAACAATAATTGTAAAATAAACTGATCGTTATAGATATGTACACATTTTCAAGTAAATTAAAAACATTTTCTCTCGTACTCATGATTATTGGAGTTCTCGGTATTGGATATGGTTTTCTAACTGCGCCTAAAGATATTCAGGAAGTTGAAACCATACTTAAGGCCGAAGCTCACGGTCACGAAGGTGGAGAAGCACATCAATCTGAAGGAGCAAAACATTTATCCGCAGCAGAGTTGAAAGCGGAACACGAAGAGCATTTGGAACACGTTTTTACACAATTGCAAAACAAACCTTGGGCTGCTTTATATATAGCTTGTATCTTTTTAATGCTTATTTCATTAGGAGTTTTAGCTTTTTATGCCATTCAACAAGTGGCACAAGCAGGCTGGTCTCCAGTATTGTTTAGAGTAATGCAAGGGATTACAGCTTATTTGCCTGTAGGTTCTGTAATATTTTTTGTTTTCTTATTAGTAACTGGATTACACTTTTTTCAATCTAATCATTTGTTTATTTGGATGAATGATGGAATAACTAAAGTTGGATCGGCTAATTACGACAAAATAATTGCTGGAAAATCTGGATATTTAAATTTTCCTTTTTGGATTATTAGAGCTGCAATATTTTTAGCAGGGTGGAATTTATATCGTTTCTATTCTCGAAAAAACTGTTTGGCTCAAGACGAATCTAATGACAATAGTTTTTACAAAAAGAACTTCAATATTTCAGCAATGTTTTTGGTTTTCTTTATCGTTACGGAATCTATAATGTCATGGGATTGGATCATGTCTATTGATCCACATTGGTCAAGTACACTTTTTGGTTGGTACGTTTTTGCTAGTTTTTTTGTAAGCGGAATTACAACAATTTGTATGGTAACATTATTGCTTAAATCTCAAGGCTATTTACCAGATGTAAATACAAGTCATATTCATGATTTAGCAAAATTCATGTTCGGAATTAGCGTTTTTTGGACTTACTTATGGTTCTCTCAATTCATGTTGATTTGGTATTCTAATATACCTGAAGAGGTAACCTACTTTGTAACTAGAATTCAAGATTTCAATTTACCTTTCTTTGGTGCGGTTGTCATGAATTTTGTATTTCCAATATTAATATTAATCAACACCGATTTCAAACGTTTAACTTGGATTTTGGTTATGGCTGGAACAGTTATATTATTAGGTCATTACGTTGATTTCTTTAATATGATTGTACCATCTACAGTTGGAAAACAATGGTATATAGGAATTCCAGAAATAGGATCACTTTTGTTTTTTATTGGTTTATTTATTTATGTAGTATTTACAGCATTGTCTAAAGCGCCATTATTGCCAAAAAGAAATCCATTTATCGAGGAAAGTAAGCATTTTCATTATTAATATTTAAAATACAAAAACAGATGACAAGTTTGTTGATAATTATAGTTTTAGTTTTATTAGCTGTTGCATTGTGGCAATTAACTAAAATATTTGATCTAACTCAAGTTGGAGTAGAAAGAAACGATTCAGGTGTTGCAAACGACAAAGACAATAATATTCAAGGATATTTATTGTTTGGGTTTTTAGCATTCATATACATATTTACTATATATGGCTTACTTAAATGGGGTCCTTTAACACTGGGAACTCCAGCATCTGAGCACGGTTCTGTTATTGACAATCTATTTAATATTTCATTAATATTAATATTTTTTGTTCAAACCATTACACAAGCATTATTGTATTATTTTGCTTTTAAATACAGAGGAAAAAAAGAAAACAAAGCATTATATTTTGCGGATAATAACAAATTAGAAATGATTTGGAGTATTATTCCAGCAGTAGTTTTAGCAGGATTAATTCTTTATGGATTATTTGCTTGGACAGAAATCATGTTTGTAGATGAAAAAACCGAAGATGTTATGGTTGTCGAACTTTATGGACAACAATTTAACTGGACAGCAAGATATTCTGGACCAGATAATGTTCTAGGAAAAGCAAATGTTAGGTACATAGAAGGAATCAATATTTGTGGCGCAGATCCATCAGATAAATACTCACAAGATGATATTGTTGTAAAAGAATTGCACTTGCCAAAAGGTAAAAAAGTTCTTTTCAAAATGCGTTCACAGGATGTCCTGCACTCCGCTTACATGCCTCATTTTAGAGCTCAAATGAATTGTGTTCCAGGAATGGTAACTCAATTTGCTTACAAGCCAATTACAACTACTGACGAAATGCGTAATGATCCAAAAATTATTGCAAAGGTTAGAAATATCAATCGTATTCGCGAAGAAAAAAGTAAACTTCTAGTAGCCGATGGTGGAGCAGCTTTAGATACATATCAATTTGATTATTTATTGTTATGTAACAAAGTTTGTGGTGCATCTCACTATAATATGCAAATGAAAATTGTTGTAGATACTCCAGAAGACTACAAAAAATGGTTGAAAACTCAACCAGACTTTTCAAAATCGCTTAAAGAAGAAGCTGCTGCGAAAGATTCTAGTGCAGTTGCTAAACCTTTAACAGTTGTTAATGAGAAAGTAGCCGTTAAATAAATTATTTTTGAATAAAATATAAATTACAATTATTATGTCAGCAATTAGTCACGATCATACAGACGATCACGCATTAGACCACGGACACGAACACCACCATAAAGACACTTTTATTACTAAATACATTTTTAGTATTGATCATAAAATGATTGCTAAACAATATCTACTAACAGGTATTATTATGGGAGTTATTGGAGTTGGTTTGTCAATGCTTTTTAGAATGCAATTGGCTTGGCCAGAACAATCTTTCAAAATTTTCAACTTCATTTTAGGTGATAAATTTGCTCCTGATGGTGTAATGAAAAATGATATTTATCTTGCATTGGTTACAATTCACGGAACGATAATGGTATTCTTTGTGCTTACCGCAGGACTAAGTGGAACCTTTAGTAATTTGCTTATTCCACTCCAAATTGGAGCAAGAGATATGGCTTCTGGTTTTCTAAACATGATTTCCTATTGGTTGTTTTTCCTTTCGAGTGTTATTATGGTTAGCTCACTTTTTGTTGAGTCGGGACCAGCTTCTGCAGGTTGGACAATATATCCACCTCTAAGTGCTTTGCCACAAGCAATTCCTGGTTCTGGAATGGGAATGACTTTATGGTTGGTTTCTATGGCAATATTTATTGCGGCTTCATTGTTAGGATCTCTTAATTATGTGGTTACTGTAATAAATTTAAGAACAAAAGGAATGTCCATGACAAGATTGCCGCTTACAATTTGGGCTTTCTTTGTAACTGCTATCATCGGAATTATTTCTTTCCCAGTTTTGTTTTCTGCTGCATTATTGTTAATTTTTGACAGAAGTTTTGGAACATCATTTTTCCTATCTGACATATATATTGCTGGAGAAGTTTTACACTACCACGGTGGTTCACCAGTATTGTTTGAACACTTGTTTTGGTTCCTTGGTCACCCAGAAGTTTATATTGTACTTTTGCCAGCATTAGGAATTACTTCAGAAGTAATAGCAACAAATTCACGTAAACCAATCTTTGGATACAGAGCAATGATTGCCTCAATATTAGCAATTGCCTTTTTATCAACAATTGTTTGGGGTCACCACATGTTCTTATCAGGAATGAATCCATTCTTAGGTTCTGTATTTACATTTACAACCCTATTAATTGCAATTCCATCGGCTGTAAAAGCATTTAATTACATTACAACTCTTTGGAAAGGAAACTTGCAACTTAATCCTGCAATGTTATTCTCAATAGGATTGGTTTCTACATTTATAACAGGTGGATTAACAGGAATTATCCTTGGAGATTCAACTTTAGATATTAATGTTCACGATACTTATTTTGTAATTGCTCACTTTCACTTAGTAATGGGAATCTCTGCACTTTACGGAATGTTTGCTGGAATTTATCACTGGTATCCAAAATTATTCGGAAGAATGTTGAATAAAAACCTTGGTTACGTACACTTTTGGGTAACCGCAATATGTGCTTACGGAGTATTTTTTCCAATGCACTTCATCGGAATGGCTGGATTACCAAGAAGATATTATACCAATACAAACTTTCCATTGTTTGATGATTTACAAAATGTAAACGTAATTATTACTTGTTTTGCACTTGTAGGTGGAGCATTTCAATTGGTATTCTTGTACAACTTTTTCTCTAGCATTTTCTACGGAAAAAGAGCTGAGCAAAATCCCTGGAGATCTAACACACTTGAGTGGACAGCACCAGTAAAACATATTCACGGAAACTGGCCAGGAGAAATTCCTCATGTTTATCGTTGGCCATATGATTATAGCAAACCTGGACATTCAGAAGATTTTGTTCCTCAAAATGTACCAATGATGGAAGGCGAAGAAGAACTTCATCATTAGAAAATCAATATCAAATACAAATGCCTTTCAAATCGAAAGGCATTTTTTATTATAATTACACACTTTATTTTATCTTTATCCGATGAATGAAAACTTAAATCCTACTAACGAAAACTTCAATCCAGAGGAACTTGATCTCGAAAAAAAGTTAAGACCATTATCATTTGATGATTTTGCTGGTCAAGACCAAGTTTTAGATAACCTCAAAGTTTTTGTCGAAGCCGCAAATCAACGGAACGAAGCTTTAGATCACACGCTATTTCATGGACCTCCGGGATTAGGAAAAACTACATTGGCCAACATACTCGCTAATGAATTAGGTGTGGGAATTAAAATTACATCAGGACCAGTTCTCGATAAACCTGGTGATTTAGCAGGATTATTAACAAATCTCGAGGATCGCGACGTACTTTTTATAGACGAAATCCACCGACTAAGTCCAATAGTCGAAGAATATTTGTATTCTGCAATGGAAGATTTCAGAATCGATATCATGATCGAATCAGGTCCAAACGCCAGAACAGTTCAAATCAATATAAACCCATTTACATTAGTAGGAGCAACCACAAGATCAGGATTACTCACCGCGCCTATGCGAGCCCGTTTCGGAATTCAAAGCCGCTTGCAATATTACACAACCGAATTGCTTACAACAATTGTCGAACGCAGTTCCTCAATCCTAAAAATGCCAATAACCATGGAAGCCGCAGTCGAAATTGCTGGGCGAAGCCGCGGAACACCAAGAATTGCCAACGCACTTTTACGTCGCGTTCGTGATTTTGCACAAATAAAAGGAAACGGAAAAATCGACATCGAAATTGCCAAATTTGCCCTAAAAGCACTAAATGTAGATGCTCACGGACTCGACGAAATGGACAACAAAATCCTAACCACAATCATCGACAAGTTCAAAGGCGGGCCAGTAGGACTCTCAACATTGGCGACAGCCGTATCCGAAAGCGGCGAAACTATCGAGGAAGTTTACGAGCCATTCCTCATCCAAGAAGGTTTCATCATGCGAACCCCACGCGGGCGCGAAGTCACCGAAAAAGCTTATAAACACCTCGGAAGAGTAAAAACAAATATGCAAGGAGGATTGTTCTAATTTTTTTATTTTAGGAGCTATTTCCCGCTATCCGCTGTATCTTTTTTTCTGCGAAAAGCAGAAAAAAAGGATGCCGCTACTATCAGGGCTAAAGAATTGGTTTAACCAAAAACATTTTTTTTTATTAAAAATTTTTATTTTTCCCAATCAATCCCGACCCAAAATGTCACAAAAAACCAGTCATACCCACTTCATCAAATCCGAAGCAAAACGACTAGGATTCATGTCCTGTGGAATATCCAAAGCAGGTTTTTTGGAACAAGAAGCACCACGATTGGAAAACTGGTTAAACAACAACCTCCAAGGTCAAATGTCTTATATGGAAAACCATTTCGACAAAAGATTAAACCCTACATTACTCGTCGATGATTCCAAAAGCGTCATCTCGTTATTGCTCAATTATTTCCCAGATCACTCTCAAATAAGTGATACTTACAAAATTTCCAAATATGCTTACGGTCAAGATTATCATTTTGTAATCAAGGAAAAACTCAAAGAACTTTTATCATCAATACACGAAAATATTGGAGCAGTTTCGGGTCGTGCATTTGTAGATTCGGCACCAATTCTCGATAAAGCTTGGGCTGCAAAAAGTGGATTGGGCTGGATAGGCAAAAACAGTAATTTAATAACCAAGCAAGTCGGTTCGTTCTACTTTATTGCAGAGCTAATTGTAGATCTCGATCTCGATTACGACAACCCAACAACAGATCATTGTGGATCCTGCACCGCTTGTTTGGACGCATGCCCAACCCAAGCGATTGTCGCTCCTTATGTAGTAGATGGTAGCAAATGCATTTCTTATTTCACAATAGAACTAAAGGAAAATTTACCTTCCGAAATGAAAGGAAAATTCGATGATTGGGCCTTTGGGTGTGATATTTGCCAAGATGTTTGCCCTTGGAATAAATTTTCTAAATCCCATAACGAACCACTTTTTAATCCAAATCCAGAAATATTATCCCTTTCCAAAAAAGATTGGGAGGAAATCACAGAAGAGGTTTTCAAACAAGTTTTCAAAAATTCTCCTGTAAAAAGAACAAAATTCGATGGACTAAAACGAAATATCGAATTTCTGAAAAAATAAATTTACCCTAAAACAAAACCGATTTATTTTGCCAAACTATAACCAAAAATAATCCAAAATAAATCATGCAAACCACAAATTTCATAAAACTCGAAGCTAAAAAACCAAGTAAAGATCCCGTAGCAGCCTTCAAGGCTCTTTTTTTATCCTTAGAGTTGTAATACAATTCCCCTAGGAATGCACCCAAAAATGCACCAATTACAAACCCAAAAGGGACAGGAACAAAAATCCCGATGATTAAACCAATATTTGTTCCCCAAATCCCATAATTACTGCCTCCAAAACGTCTTGTCCCTTTTGCAGGAATAACGTAATCTAAAACCGATATAAATATTGTAAAAACCAATGTAAATCCTAAAATCCAGTAATTATTCTCAATTGCATTTGTCAAATAAAGCAACAAAATCCCAACCCAACTAATACTCGGACCTGGTAAAACAGGCATAAAACTTCCAAAAACACCAATAATCATGCATACAAAACCCGCAATAAGTAATAAGCCATCCATAAAAATAAATTTAGTATTTTTGTAAATAAATAGGTACATCAAAAATAAAAGAAATCCATTTGTTTCTTCACAAAAAATGAAAAAAATAATTTTAATACTGCTTTTTTTACCATTAATAATTTCTTCTTGTCAATATTTCGACAACCAAGTTCCGTCAGAAAAAATTCTTTTGGAAAAGCGACTCAAAGAAATCAATTGGAACAAAGTCGATAAATTTCCATCCATTTCAAACTGCGAAGCAATCAAGGACGAAACCCAGCAAAAACAATGCTTTTTCGAGTTTTTAGCACAAACCATCCAAGAAAAACTTAGCGTCGATACACTCGCAATCCTATACCCAAATCTCGATACGATTCAAGTAAAAGTAACCGTTTTTCCCGATTCGAGCATGCAATTCGAACCCCAATTTCCAACGGATTCCATCAATTACGACCGCACCAAAATCGACAGTATTCTCCATGCACGATTGGTCGATTTTCCAAAAGTAAACCCGGCAATCAAGCGAGGAATTCCAGTAAAAACACAATTTATTTTGCCCGTAATTATCAAAACCGATAAGTAAAAAAGAACATTTTTTGAGGTTTTATTTTGGAGCTATTTCCAGCACTACATTCCAAGTTTTTGCGCTCCAAGCTATTTTTGTAAGCCCAAAAAAGAGCTTCCGCTGGTCGCTTTTTTTGAGCAACAAAAATTAGCTTTCCGCCACAAAAAGCTTTCCATTTCGATCTGGGCTAGGATTTTCGTTTTCTAAAAATAGTTTATTTTCTAAAACTTCTGCCCTTCCAATCAAAATCCCCAAAAAAAGAATAAATCGCAACCGAAACACAAAAAAACGGATAAAATAAATCGGAAATTATCGGAAAAATATATTTTTTGCTTCCAATAAATTGATTGGTTTTGTTTAGTAAAACTAAATCAACCAATAATTTAATTACGAATCCAAAACCCAAAATCCAAAACCCAAAACCCCAAATGCCAAAAATGAAACCTAGTACAAATAACAGGTTGGTTATAAAAACAATTACCGCCAAAAATTTACCAAAAAAACCATTATAAGATCCCGTTTTACTTGCCCAACGAACCCTTTGAAAAAATAATTTCGACCAATTTTCTTCAGGTTTTGTATAAATAATAGATTCTCTATTTTTTAAATATCCAACTTTTTCAGGACGTAACTGAATTGCTTTTTGTAATAAAAAAACATCATCTCCAGATGCAATTTTGTCATTTCCATCAAAACCATTTAACTCCAAAAACAAGTTTTTTGTGTAAGCAAAATTGGCGCCATTGCACATAAAAGGTTTTTTTAAACCAAAACTCCCAATAGTTGTTCCTTGCAAACTCAGCATATCAACAAACTGAAAATAATTCAGAAAACCTTTGTCATTATTTATCGAAATTGGGCCAACAATCATTTGTGAATCATTACTTTGTATAAAATTATCATATGCCAAAAGCCAATTTTTGCCCACAACACAATCCGCATCCGTAGTTATGATCCATTCGTTTTTTACTTTAGGAATAGCAGTTGCAATGGCATCTTTTTTTGGAGAATGGCTTACTCGAATGTTTTCTAATAACTGAGTCTGAATCTCAGGATTTTCAACCTTCCATTTATTGAAAATTGAAACAGAATTATCATCGGAATCATCATTTATAACAATAATTTCGTACAAATTTTTATGATATTCTAATTCGGAAATGGATTGTAATAAATTCAAAAAACCATTTTCTTCATTCCGAAAAGGAACAACTATCGAGAAAGATGTTTTTGGAGATATATAACTATTTTTAGTTGTTTCGATTTTATCAAAACCATAAATCAACAACCCAATTGTCGATACATAAACGATTAATATGGTGATAAATATATAAATCATTTATTGGTTTTTAGTTTAAAATTCAACACATAAAAACTGCCAATTGCAACCGGAATTACAACATTTAGAAACCACATGAGCGTAGTTACGAAAATTACAATCCACTCATTTACATGCAAAATCCCGAAAAAATAAACGGCAACGCTTCCTTTTACAGCAAAATCCAAAAACTGAAAACTAGGTAACGAACTGGCCAAAAAATAAACCGTTGCAATTGTCGCCATTAATATAAAATAAGGCAAATGCACGTCGAAAGCCAGAAACAAAAAATAGTATTGATGCGAAAAGGTAAAATATCGAGCAATTCCCAAATAAATATTTTTTTGATGAATCGACTTTGGGATTTCGTTAATTTTTGTAATAAAATCATTGATGGAATATCCTTTTATTTTAATTTTTTTTAACCCAAAGAATAAAACAAAAAAAGCAAAAACCGAAAGTAAAATTGCTAAAACCCAAGTATTATAATCTAATATAAATAAGCCAATTGTGCCAAATAAAATGGTTAAAACAAGTTGTATTCCGTTACAAATTAAGTTTAGAAAAACTATTTTTTTGGTTTCAGATTTTTCGAAATACAACGCTTTTCCAGCATATTCGCCAACGCCATTTGGAGTAAAAATCCCCGCTGTTAATGCCGCTAAAACTTGTTTTGTTGCTTCGCCAATAGAAATTATTTTGAAAGTTGAAACTAAATTTTGCCATTTCAAAATTTCTAAAAATCGATTCAGAAAACTTAAAAATAATATAAATCCTATCCCGAAAAACGATTTGTTTTTGCGGAATAAAACAATAAATTTTTGCCAATCTAATTTATCGTTAATTGCCAATTGGTTATAAATAAAATAAAAAGCACCAACAACAATCAAAATTTTGATTAGAAGAACAAGGAATTGTTTAGTTTTGTTAGAAATTGAAATCATTGTTGCAAAGTAAAACAAAACTTTGAACATGAAACCTTAAACTTGAAACA
This sequence comes from Bacteroidota bacterium, assembly GCA_043783485.1. Taxonomy (GTDB): domain Bacteria; phylum Bacteroidota; class Bacteroidia; order Flavobacteriales; family Flavobacteriaceae; genus Flavobacterium. The sequence continues at coordinate 43,953 of JAYVZI010000046.1, read as the reverse complement.
AATCTTTTGGCAAACGAACGCATCATATTAGGAATCGACCCTGGAACGACAATTATGGGTTTTGGATTGATAAAAGTGGTCAATAAAAAAATGGAATTCCTGCAACTCAACGAATTGATATTGAGCAAATACGACAACCATTACCAAAAACTAAAAGTTATTTTTGAACGCACTATCGAACTTATCGACACGCACAATCCTGACGAAATTGCTATTGAAGCACCTTTTTTTGGAAAAAATGTACAATCCATGCTCAAGTTAGGTCGTGCACAAGGCGTTGCAATGGCGGCAGGACTTTCTAGAGATATTCCGATTACAGAATACGAACCCAAGAAAATAAAAATGGCAATTACGGGCAACGGAAACGCTAGTAAAGAGCAAGTTGCCAAGATGTTACAACAGTTATTAGGGCTAAAAACTTTGCCGAAAAATCTAGATTCTACGGATGGTTTGGCGGCTGCGGTTTGTCATTTTTTTAACTCTGGAAAAGTAGTTGGCGAAAAAAGTTATTCGGGTTGGGATGCATTTGTGAAGGATAACGAAAAACGTGTAAAAAAATAATTTTGTCAGGAATCTACATTCATATCCCATTTTGCAAACAGGCGTGCAACTATTGCGACTTTCATTTTTCGACATCGATGAAAAAGAAAGACGAGATGATTTTTGCTTTGGCTAAAGAGATTCAGATTCGAAAAGAGGAGTTTGAAAATGATGTTGTCGAAACCATTTATTTTGGCGGCGGAACTCCGAGTAGATTGCAAATTTCAGATTTCAAATTGTTGATTGACTCGATTTATGAAAATTATAATATTGCGGAAAACCCCGAAATAACCATCGAAGCCAATCCGGATGATTTATCCGAAGATTATTTAATAGCACTTTCAAAAATTGGAATCAATCGATTGTCAATCGGTATTCAATCTTTTTTTGAAGTTGATTTAATAATGATGAATCGGGCACATAATTCCGATGAAGCCAAAAAATGTTTGCAAATTGCTACTAAATATTTCGATAATATTTCGTTGGATTTGATTTATGGAATTCCTAGAATGAGCAACGAAAAATGGAAACAAAATATCGAAACGGCTTTGAGTTTTGGAATCAATCATATTTCGAGTTATGCTTTGACAGTCGAACCAAAAACGGCTTTAAAAAAATTAATAGAATCTGGAAAAATCGATAATCCAAAAGACGAAGTGGCACAAGAACATTTCGAGATTTTAGTCGAAACGCTTACGGCAAAAGGGTTTATACATTACGAATTGTCAAATTTTGGAAAAGAAAATTATTTTTCCAGAAACAATTCGAGTTATTGGTTGGGCAAAAAATACATCGGAATTGGACCGTCGGCACACAGTTATAACGGCAATTCTAGAAGTTGGAATATTGCCAATAATTCAATTTACATAAAATCTATAAACGAAAACAAATTGCCTTCGGAAACCGAAACTTTATCAAAAACCGATAAATACAACGAATATGTAATGACTGGATTGCGAACTATTTGGGGAATTTCTTTAGATAAAATTGAAAATAATTTTGGCTTGGAATATTTAGAATATTTGTTGCAACAATCTCAAAAATTCCTAAATGATGACTTACTTTTTATTGAAAATAAAATATTAAAACCAACCCAAAAAGGAAAATTTTTGTGCGATGGAATTGCAAGTGATTTGTTTTTGTTAAATTTGGATTCCTAACCGCAAGGTTCGCAAAGGTTTACGCTAAGTTCGCAAAGTTCAAAATGAAATTATTAAATATATGACTGAAAATGAATTGTCAAGAGTTGTTTTTGATAGCGCTTTAAAAGTACATCAAGCACTCGGACCAGGACTTTTAGAAAGTGCTTATGAAGAATGCTTGTATTATGAACTTAAGAAAACGGGATTAATTGTCGAAAAACAAAAACCTTTGCCCCTGATTTATGAAGATGTTAAATTAGATGTTGGTTATAGAGTTGATATAATTATTGAGAATAAATTAATTTTAGAATTAAAATCTGTAGAAGTATTAAATGACGTTCATTTTGCTCAATTATTAACCTATTTAAAACTAACAGATTGTAAATTAGGAATGCTAATTAATTTTAATGTTGTGTTAATAAAAAATGGAATAAAACGAGTAGTAAACAATCTTTAAGAAAAACTTTGCGAACTTAGCGTAAAACTTTGCGAACCTTGCGGTTAATATTATGAAAGCAACAATCAACAACTTCCAAATCGATTTATCAAAACCTATGGATATTTCTATTCCGTTATCCAACACCAACGAAAATCCGATTGCTTGGTATCTCGAAAAACCCGAAATTTCTCCTGTAAAAAATGGCGATTGGATTGGGAAAGTTTCCAGCGGAAGTTCCTCGACAAACTTTAATAATATTTTTTTTAATCCACATGGGCACGGCACGCACACCGAATGTTTAGGGCATATTACTCGAGAATTTTATAGCATAAACGATTGTTTGAAACAGTTTTTTTTCTTTGCAGAATTAATTTCGGTTGAGCCAGAAAGTATAAACAATGATTTGATAATTACTAAATCTCAAATTGAATTTTCATTAAAAAATAGAAAAATAGAGGCGTTAATAATCCGAACGTTACCCAACAAAACCGATAAATTGTCCAAAAAATATTCGAATACCAATCCGCCATATTTAGATGAAGCAGCAGCGATTTACATTCGTGAAATTGGAATAAAACATTTATTAATCGATTTGCCAAGCGTAGACAAAGAACACGACGAAGGTAAATTATTGGCGCACAAAGCGTTTTGGAATGTCAAAAATGTTGATCTTTTGAATCAAGATGCAAGAATGGATTGCACAATTACCGAGTTGATTTTTGTAGAGGATAAAATCCTTGATGGAACTTATTTGTTGAACATTCAAATGGCTAGTTTTGTAAACGATGCCAGTCCGAGTAAGCCGATTTTATATTCTATTTTAAAATAAATTTTCAATAAATGAATCTAGAAAATCTTTACGAATATTGTCTTTCTAAAAAATCCGTAACCGAACATTTCCCTTTCGATGAAGATACATTAGTGTTTAAAGTTGGCGGAAAAATGTTTGCATTAGCATCGTTATCGCAATGGGAAAAAGGAAATCCCACAATAAACTTGAAATGCAATCCAGAACGGGCGCAAGAACTTCGGGCGGAATATGATGATATTAAACCCGGTTTTCATATGAGTAAAACACATTGGAATACAATAAATGTAAATAAAAACGTTTCTAATAAATTAATTTTAGAATTAATAAATCATTCTTACGATTTGGTTTTTCAGAGTTTGACAAAAAAAATTCAGAACGAAATCCTAGATCCGAAATAAAAAATCAATAAATAGGCGGAGCAATTAAAAAATTAGGCATTACTTTTGTGATTGATTATAAGAATTAAAAAAAAATACTTAGTTAAAATAATAATGAAAGAACATATAAAAAATTTTCTAAACGAAGAACAGGATCCAAAAGCGATTGAAAAAATCACTAATAAACTCAACGATTTATTAATGAGGAATGAAGAAGTTGGCTATATTGGAGTTCAAAAAAAACCAGCGCTTACTGTTTTGCCAGATAGCATTGTGCTCACAAACAAGAGGATTATTCTTTGTAAACCTAAAAATTTGGGCTTATCTATGGATTTTATTGATTATGATTGGGATGATATTGCCGCCACTTTTGTAAAAGAAAATATTTTAGGTTCGGAATTCTCGTTTTCTACAAAAAGCGATTTAACCATTTCGATAGATTATATCCCGAAAACTCAAGCCAGAAAAATAGCAACTTACGCAAAGGAACAATTGGATATCTTAAAAAATGGAGTTCAAAATGTTGCTGCACCAGTTTTTGAAGAAATAAATATTATTCAAGAAACGCCAATCCACGAGACAGACGAAATCGAAGAAATGGAAACCCAAGAAGTAACTAATTTTGCTGAAATAATGCCGGTTTCTCAAAATAATTATGCAACTTATGAAGAACCAAAAGCAGAAAATATAACAATTACAAATGAGAAATCACTAAAAGACTTATCGCAGGACGAATTGTTTGAAAAATTGCAGAATTATAAAAAATTATTAGATAACGGACTAATAATGCAAGGCGAATATGATAATTACAAAAAAGAAATTTTGAGTTTTATGTAAAATTTTCTAATGTTTTTTTTAAAGTCAAAAGTCTCAAGGTCAATTTATTTTGACTTTAAGACTTTTTACTTTTTTGTATTATAAAGTTGCCTTTTGTTTTGCAACAAAATTATTAGATTGTAATTCCAGCAATTCGGTTGTGTTTTTGCGTTGCAAATTGTAAAGATTTTTGTCCTCTGCAATATCCTCGTAAACCTTGTCATGCATTGTTGCGCTTGTTTTTACCAATAAACCTCGCTGGTATTTGTCTTGCTCGATTGTGGTTTTTAAGGCAGTTTCGAGATCTTCAATCTTAAAATCATATTCGCCTTTTGGCGATAAAAGTTTAGCAATAATTGGCGAAGTTTCTATGGCAAGAAATAACAACATAATAAACAACGATGGGAGTGAAGGAAGTTTGTTCAAAGCATTTATTCTTGCCATCAAGCCATCAAATCCATCGATAATTGGTTGAGTTTCGACTACCTTTTTGTCCAAATCGGCTTGTAGCGTTTTGGTTTTGGCTTCCTTTTCGGCAATTTTTGCAAGATTTGCTTTTTGCAAAGTGTCGAGTTCTTTTTTTGCTAAATCGTGCTTGGCTATTTTTTCTTTAAAAACGGGACCTTTTCCTAGTTTTTTGGTTCCTGCGGTTCCCTCTGCCTCAGCAATATAAGTTTCGTAATAAGCATTTACTTCTTTTTCTTTTTTAGAAATCTGGGATTTTAGACTGTCAATTTCGGATTTATTTTTGTCGAGATCGGATTTGAAATAATTGGCAACTTGTTTTTTGTTTGCCATTGCCATTTCGTTTTTTTCTTTTAATAAAACGGTATTTATTTCTTTTTCGAAAATTTTTATTTCCAAAGGTTTCGAAATTACAATTGCAATGATAATTGCCAGAATAATTCGTGGTGTTGCTTGCCCAAATTCACTCCAAAAACCATTGGTTTTCCTGATTGTGGAAACTATAAAACGGTCTAGATTAAAGATGAGTAAACCCCAAATTATTCCAAAACCCATTGCTATAAATGGATTATCGAAAACAGTAAAAAGTGCGTAACTACTTGCGATAAATGCCATTACGGCTGTAAAAAAAACGGTGGCGCCAATTCCTGCAAATTTGGTTTGCTCGCCTTCGGAACAATTTTCGAGAATGTTTTTGTCCGCTCCAGAACAAAGTATAAAAAATGATTTTAGCATGATGATTTGATTTTGTGATTGATGATATACAAATTTAACGTCAAAAATCTGACTTCAGTATGAAACGGTGATTATTTTTTAATAATGCCTTAATTATTAAACGTTTGACTTAAAATTATTTTGCTTTTTTATAATTATTTACGGCAAGTAAAGATGAAGGCTGGTGGAATATTTAAGAAAGTAAAATTTATATCTACTTTGTTAAAAAGTAATTTCAATTTTGACAACGCATTTAAGGTATATTGGAATTGTATAAATTTTCCTTTTTCGGATAAAACTTGGAATGATTTTTTTAAAATATTATTTACTACATCGTCCGGAATCATAGCAAATGGCAATGAAGAAACTATATAATCTGCTTTTTTTTGATTATGCAAAAGGAGATAATGCTCTATTTTTTCGGCGCTATCATTTATAACAATTAACCTAGAATCATTGATTTTTATTAATTCATCATAAAATATTGAATTAATCTCGAATGTTAATAATATTGAATTAACCGACATTTTTTGCAAAATTTCTTTTGTAAAAACACCAGTTCCGGGACCAAATTCGACAATACAATTTGTGGTATCAAAACGAATAGGTTTTAGCATTTTTTTTGCAAGAAAAGAGGAACTAGGGGATAAAGCCCCAATAGTTCCTCCTGATTTTAAAACTTCTGAGATAAACTTTTTTTTGCTCAAAGTAATCTGAATTATTTGTTCAGCTCTACAAAATATTTGTAAAACAAGGGAATGGTTTCGATTCCTTTTAAGTAATTGAAAATCCCAAAATGTTCGTTTGGCGAGTGAATGGCGTCTGAATCGAGACCGAATCCCATAAGGATTGTTTTGGATTTTAGTTCCTTTTCGAAAAGTGCAACAATTGGAATACTTCCGCCTGAGCGCACTGGAATTGCAGGTTTTCCAAAGGTTTCGGTGTATGCCATGTTTGCGGCTTTATAGCCAATGCTATCAGTAGGAGTTACGTAACCTTGTCCTCCGTGGTGCGGTTTTACTTTTACGGTAACGCCAGCAGGAGCAATGCTTTCGAAGTGTTTTGTAAATAAATCCGTGATGTTTTCCCATTCCTGATTTGGAACTAAACGCATAGAAATTTTTGCAAATGCTTGACTAGCAATTACGGTTTTTGCACCTTCGCCAGTGTAACCGCCCCAAATTCCGTTTACATCTAAAGTTGGACGAATCGAGTTTCTTTCATTAGTTGTGTATCCTTTTTCTCCGTAAATGTCGTTTAGGTTTAATGCTTTTTTATAATTGTCAAGATTGAAAGGTGCTTTTGCCATTTCGGCTCTTTCTTCTAGAGATAATTCCTGAACATTGTCATAAAAGCCTGGAATTGTGATGTGATTATTTTCGTCGTGAAGTGAAGCAATCATTTTGCAAAGGATGTTTATTGGATTTGCAACCGCGCCACCATAAAGTCCAGAATGTAAGTCGCGATTTGGGCCAGTAACTTCGACTTCAACGTAACTTAATCCTCTTAAACCAGTCGTAATTGATGGTTGTTGGTTAGATATCATCCCAGTATCTGAAATTAAAATCACATCGCAAGATAATTTTTCTTGATTGCGTTCTACAAACCACGAAAGCGATTTAGAACCTACTTCTTCTTCGCCTTCGATCATGAATTTGACGTTGCAAGGCAAATTTTTATTTGCGATCATGTATTCGAAAGCCTTGACATGCATATACATTTGCCCTTTGTCATCGCAGGATCCACGGGCAAAAATAGCGCCTTCGGGATGTATATCTGTTACTTTAATAACTGGTTCAAATGGTGGCGAAGTCCATAAATCTAATGGGTCTGGCGGTTGCACATCGTAATGTCCGTAAACCAAAACTGTTGGTAAATTTTTATCGATAATATGTTCACCAAAAACAATTGGATAGCCAGGAGTTTTGCAAATCTCTACAAAGTTACATCCTGCTTTTTCCAGAGAAATTTTTACTGCATCGGCGGTTTTAATTACCTCTTTTTCGAATTTGGCATCTGCGGATACAGACGGAATTTTTAGTAATTCGATGAGTTCATCTATAAAACGCTGCTTGTTTTCTTGAACGTAAGTTTTTATGTTATTCATTTTTTGAATTTTTTTTGAAATTCAAAAGTACATAAAAGAGTTTGTAAAATATTAGAATTAATATTTTTTTGTAATTTGTTGTATTAGATTTTTTATTTCGAAAGATATAACTATATTTGCACTCCAATTACGCGGATATGGTGAAATTGGTAGACATGCCAGACTTAGGATCTGGTGCCGCAAGGCGTGTAGGTTCGAGTCCTATTATCCGCACTTTAAGAATCCTTAAACACTTTATTTATAAGAGTTTAAGGATTTTTTATTACAACTTCAAGTGTGTTAATTCAAATAACTACTATTCTTTTTCTAATATTTTATCCGTGATAAACTCTAGAGAAAACTATTTTTCCTTCTTTTATTTCTAAAACCTCGGCAACTAGCATATCATCTTCGTTATTTACAGTTCGAATATATTCCATAAAAACGCGATCATCGTTTGCGGTAAGTGATGTTACTTTATAGTTAAGCGTAGGTAATTGCTTAAAAGCATCTTGCCACCAATCGTGCAAAGCTATTTTTCCTTTTACCAATCCGTTTGTTTCGGGTTTTTTGATTTTTATTTTTGGACTGAAATGCTCCGCTTCGTCGTCATATAATGATAAAAGTTGGTCTATATTATGATTGTTGAAAGCCTCGAACCATTTATGTGCAATTGATAAATTTTTTTGTGATGTCATTTTTTTGTTTTTTTTAAATAAAAAATTCCTGCAATTACAGGAATTTTAAGGTATTATTATTTACAAAATGTTTTATTACACATTTTTTAGGTTTATGATTTCTTGCTCGGTTAGCATTCTCCAATTTCCTCTTGGTAAATTCTTTTTTGTTAATCCCGCAAACGAAACCCTATCAATTCTTAAAACATCGTACTTGAAATGTTCGAAAATTGCACGAACCACTTTTACGTTTGATGTTCTTAGTTTTAATCCAATTTCGGTTTTTGGTTCTTTATCAATATAGCTTATTTCCTCGACAGCTAAACGGTGACCATCGAGAGTTATTCCTCCAGAAATTTTTTCTAAATCTTCGAATTTTAGGTTTTTATCTAAGGAAACTTGATAAATTTTTGATGATTTTTGATTTGGTAAACCAAATTTTCTAATCATATCCGTGTCATTTGTAAATAACAAAAGTCCGGTTGTGTTTTTGTCCATACGACCTACTGCTGCTATTTTAGCATTAGTCGATCCGCGAACTAACTCCATAACATTTCGATGTTCCTGACCTTCGTCTAGCGCTGTGGTAAAGTTTTTGGGCTTGTTTAGCAAAATATATTCTTTTCGCTCGGGAGTTAAAATGGCTCCATCGAAATTGATTACATCACCAGGTTTTACCATATATCCCATTTCTGTAACTGGAATATTATTCACTTTTACGTTTCCTGATTGGATGTAAATATCGGCATCACGGCGGGAGCATGCTCCTGAATTGGCAATGTATTTGTTAAGACGGATTTCGTCTTTTACCTTTGGTCTTTTGGGGGCTTGGTTTGGTTTTTTCTCAATTTTGTCCGATGCAACTTCCGCAACTTTGGTTGTAGGTTTTACTTTTTTTGGACCTTGAGCACGTTTTGCCATTGCAGGTTTTGGCTTGTTTGAACTCGGGCGTGAGCTGTTTGGTCTTGCGCCTGTTCCTTTTTTGTTGCCTTCCTTGTTATTCATAATATTCTAATAATTTATGCAAAGATAGTTTATTCTTTATTAATAGGAGAATGTTGTTTTGATTGTTAATGTTAGTGTTATCAAAAATTTAAATTTAAATTAAATATTAATTTACACTTGTAAAAATCATTTTTTTTTTTTTTTCATTTGTACTAATAAACTTAAAAAAATATAGAAATGAAAAAAATCAAACTGCTTTTATGCAAAACTTTTGCATTTACTTTTTTAATCTTAACATTTTCTTGTTCCAAAGATTCTATGGTAGATAGTAAAGGTGAAATTTCAACAAAACTACTCACAGATCCTCTATTTGAAAAAATAGATTTAGCTTTCTACGATGTTGAATTAAATTTACTTAAATATAAAGGAGAAAAAATTAATCAAAAATTAGCTGCGGATATCAAAGAAGACTTAAAAAACAGAAAAATAAAATCTTTTAAAGAATTTTATGAACTTCAAGCTAAGGCTGGTCAAAATGACTATGAAAAAAGAATTAAAGCAAATTTAAAATTTAGCATCATTCAGCAAGAGCTTTTTAAAAAGTATCCTGAGTTAGTTAGTAATAAAAAAGAATTTACGGAGTTTTTCATGAAAAATAGAAAACATACAATATCTCCAGAAATTAAATATGAATATTATAAAAAAAGCCTCTTACTAAAGAATTAAAATTATGAAAAAATTAAAAAAAACATTTATACTAGTTTTAATTACAATGTTTTTAGCAAACACTAATATTTATGGTCAAGACGATGGCAGATGTGATTTGTGCTTGCAACAATTTAGCATGAATATGGATGAATTAGGGTATCAATATTTTTATGCAACTGCTTGGGAGTGTACTCCGATTTTCGGATCAGAAAATGAAGCTGGACTAAGTGATATATATGGATATGCGACTGAAGGTGCTACTGGAGTTGGTACTATTTTTGCTGGATTAGATATGATGTCTAACTACAATGATTGCCTGCAAGGCTTACAGCAAAATTATTACAGAGGAATTGATGCTCTAACAACTAGTCTTGAAACATGTTTTAGACAAATGCAATGTTATTTAGCTGGTTGGGGTAATTATTGATGCATTTTTAAAATTCAATATTTTATTAAACACCATTATGATTATTTAAAATCTAAATGGTGTTTTTTTAGGTTTTAATTAGCCCAGATTTTCCAATAGCTTTCGAAAGGAAAAAAAAATTACTTCACTTGACTTTTATTTTAATTGGAGTTCAGTGAACTTTGTTTGGAATCAGAGATGGATTAGCTCCTAAAAAATAAATTTTTTCCGTTAAGCAAAACCGATGGATTGATGAGTAATATACAAAAAACACCAGCTACGATTAGAAATTTCAGGATGTTGTGTAGCTGAATAAAATCTTCTTTATCTTCTGATTTCCAAAGCTTTATTCCAAAGAAAATGAATGCTATAAAACAACCGTAAAAATAGATATCCATATAACCTACGTCGTAAATATTAATAAGATAATAAACGGGAAGGATTGTAAGGAGAAGTAAAACGGTTATTATTTTTTTTGAAAAAATTTCCCCGTAAACAATTGGAATGGTTTGATAATCATTGGCCAAATCGCCTTTTATATTCTCTAAATCCTTGATCATTTCGCGAATAAGCAATAATAAAAACAGAAATGTAGCATGAAAAAAAATGACTTCGTAAAAGTTTTTGTAATACAAAAGGATTCCAAAAAATGGCAAAACTGCTAAAAATGCTGCCATCAGATTTCCTATTATTGGGTATTTTTTTATTTTATGAGAATAAAACCAAATGAGGAAAATATAGACTGAAAAAAACATTACCGCTCGAAATGAAACAAATAATGCAATTGTTGCTACAAAAAAATTGAGCCCAAAATAGACTTGAAGTTTGGTGTTTTGACTTACTAATCTGTCTAATTTTGATTTATAAGGTCGGTTTATTAAATCTTTTTTGGAGTCGTAAAAATTATTGATAATGTATCCCGAAGCAATTGTTAGGCTCGATGCCAAGACTAATATAAATAAGTCGAAATCGATAATTACGGACAAAGCTCGTTTTTCTGGAGCGAGAATAAATATAGCCGATAAATATTGTGCTAAAGCAATTATTGGGATGTTATAACCGCGAATTACCGAAAACAAACTGAGGATTTTCATCAATAATAGTTTGTTTTTTCTGCTTAACATTTTTGGTCTTATGTTTTGGGTTGTAGTTTTTAGAGAGAACTACTTTCATGAATTAATTTGAATTAAAAGTTATAAACCACTTCTAATTTATAATCTTTTAGGGCTAATTTTGCTTTTTCTAAATTTTCTGTAAATCCTAGAATATATCCGCCACCGCCAGATCCGCAAAGTTTTAAGTAATAATCGTTACTGTCAATTCCTTGTTGCCAAATGCCGTGAAATTGCTCTGGAATCATAGGTTTGAAATTGTTTAAAACAACTTTTGAAAGTTTTTTGGTGTTAGAAAACAAGGATTTCATGTCGCCTCCCAAGAAATTTTCTACGCAAGCATCGGTATGTTTTATAAACTGCGATTTTAGCATGGTTCTAAATCCTTGGTCTTTTAGTTTTTCCATGAAAATATTTACCATTGGAGCAGTTTCTCCAACAATTCCTGAGTCTAATAAAAATACTGCTCCTTTTCCGTTTACGGATTGAGTCGGAATTCCTGTTGCCTCGATATTGTCTTTAGAATTTATAAGAATTGGAATGCTCAAATAACTGTTTAACGGATCCAAACCTGATGATTTTCCGTGGAAAAATGATTCCATTTGCGAGAAAACATTTTTTAATTTTAATAGTTTTTCACGAGTTAGATTCTCAAGAACTGTGATTTTATTTTGGGCATATTTATCGTAAATTGCTGCAACAAGCGCACCACTGCTACCAACTCCGTAACCTTGCGGAATACTGGAATCGAAATACATTCCGTTTTCGACATCGGTTTTTAGGTTTTCGATATTAAAAACCACTAAATCGGGTTGTTCGGTTTGTAGATTTGTTAAATAGGTAACGAAACGTTTTAAATTTCCATTGGATTTTATTGCCTCTGGAGTTTGATTTCCTTCGATTTTTAATGCTCCGTTATAGAAATTATAAGGAATGGAAAGCCCTTTGGAATCACGAATAATTCCGTATTCTCCGAAGAGTAATATTTTTGAGTAAAATAATGGTCCTTTCATAAATTAATTTATAATTGACAATTGATAATTAATAATTGACAACTAGTAATCATCAATTGATTTTATTTTTAGAAGTATTAATTATACTTGTTAGCAATTTTAATAATTCAATAATTTTTGGTCTCATGTTTTGAAACTCTAATTCTGAAATGTATTGGGTTTCGAACAATAATTCCAACCAATACTCGGTTTCATTGGCTTCTTTTAAAGAAATTGAAAGTTTATGAATAAAATCCGCCTTACTTTGTGCGTGCTCAGCCTCTCTTACATTTGCCCCAATTGATGTTCCTGAACGCAGCATTTGACGGGAAAGAACAAACTCTTTTTTATCGGCTAATGTCTTATACAAATTCACAATCTCAATGGCAAATTGAAAAGATTTGTCTTTTACTACATTATTTTTTTGCATATTCAAAAAATTATCAATTGTTAATTATGCATTATCAACTGACTTCCTTTTCCAATTTCATCACAAATATACTGACCATTTTGACAATAGCCAACTAATTCGTCTTTAATAAATTGCAAAACTTTTTCTATATCGTTTTTGGGATACAAAACATGCACATTTGCCCCAGCATCGAGCGTAAAACATACAGGGATTTTAGTCTGGGAACGAAATTTCCAAATTTTATTTATAATTTCTAAAGTATTGGGTTTCATCAAAATAAAATAAGGCATCGAAGTCATCATCATGGCATGCAAAGTCAATGCTTCGCTTTCTACAATTGATATAAATTCTTCAAGATTTCCGTTTTCGAGAGCTGTTTTTATTTTCGATAAATTTTCGTGTGCTTGCTCAAAACGCCTTTCGGCAAAAGGGTGCGCGTGCATTAAATCATGTCCAACGGTACTCGAAACCTGCTTTTCGCCTTTATCGACCAACAAAATTGTATCTTGATAATTATTGAACTTCTCGTGAATTGATGCTGGAAATTCAACACCAAATAAATCCGAACTTCCTGAAATTTCCGCATGATTGCCCCAACAAACAACACTTCCTTTTATGCTTCGGCATGCGCTGCCTGAACCCAAACGAGCCAAAAACGATGCTTTTTTATAAAAATAATCATCATTTATTTCTGGGTTTAATGCGCGTTCCAAAGCCATGATGTTCATAGAAAGCGCTGCCATTCCCGATGCCGATGATGCAATTCCGGAACTGTGCGGAAATGTATTTTCGGTATCAATCGTAAAATGATATTGTTTTAAATATGGACAGTATTTTTCTATTCTTTCAAAAAATTTCTGAATTTTGGGCTTGAAATCTTCTTTGGGTTTGCCTTCAAATAACAAATCGAATGAAAAATCATCATTTGTCCCACTGAGCACAGTCGAAGTGTTTTTCTTTTCAAATGATAATTTCGTTATCGTTTTGCAATTATTTAAAGTAAAACTAATCGATGGATTTGCAGGGATTTGCTTCGCCAGTTCGCCTGCTTCCGCTTGGCTCGGGTGATTCTCTTTTTTACCCCAATATTTCACCAAAGCAATATTACTTGGAGCCGAAAAGGTAAAACTTCCTGCGTTTATTTCTTTTGAAAAATGGGTTGCAATAAAATCGTTTTCTGATGACATTTAAAATTTTTTACACAAATATACTTTTTTGTTTATTGTAATGAAAGTTTTAACTAATTTTGAATATTAAATAGAAACCGAAAAATAATTTTAAAATACAAATTTTGATTTTAATTTTTAATTCTAAAATTTTAATTAAATATGAATAAATATACCAAGATTTTAGTTTGTGTTGCCTCGTGTTTGGCAATTGGTTTTTTGTCTGGTCAAGTTACCAAAGACGCCATAATTACTTGGTATCCAACAATTATAAAGCCGAGTTTTAATCCGCCAAATTGGATTTTCGCCCCCGTTTGGAGTCTGCTTTTTACATTTATGGGAATTGCATCAGGACTGGTTTGGGCAAAAATGGATGGTAATAAAGAAATTGTCAAAAAAGCATTAATTTTCTTTGTTATTCAATTGGCATTAAATGCGTTGTGGTCCTATTTGTTTTTTGGCCTTCAAAATCCAATGTTGGCATTAATCGAAATTGTTTTGCTTTGGCTCATGATTTACGAAACCTACAATCAGTTTTCTAAAATCGATAAAATTGCAGGTTATCTGTTTGTTCCGTACTTGGCTTGGGTTGGTTTTGCAATGATTTTGAACGCAAATATTTGGTGGTTAAATCGATAATAGCAAAGTTCAACTTAAAATTCAACTTCAAAATTCAACTTCAAAATTCAATTTCTTAAAGAAAAGCTTAAAAATTATTAGCCGCAATAAACCCGCTTGTCCAAGCATTCTGGAAATTATAACCACCAGTTACGGCATCAATATTCACGATTTCGCCAGCAAAATATAAGTTTTCGTGTAACTTGCTTTGCATGGTTTTAAAATTTATTTCCTTCAAATCGATTCCGCCAGCTGTAACAAATTCTTCTTTGAAAGTGCTTTTTCCATTGACCTGAAAACTACAATTAGTAAGTTGATTTACTAAATTTTGGAGTTGATTTTTAGACAAATCCGCCCATTTGGTTTCACTTTCAATTCCTGATGCCAAAACCAAACTTTCCCATAATCGATTGGTCAATTCAAATGGTGATTTTTTTGATACTGCTTTTTTGGCATTTTCAAGTTTTAAATCTTTTAGCATTTTCTCACAATCATCGGCATCTAAATCATTTAACCAATTTATAAAAATTGTAAATTGATAATTTTTATCGAATAAAATTCTTGCACCCCAAGCCGAAAGTTTCAAAATTGCTGGGCCGCTCATTCCCCAATGGGTGATCAATAATGGTCCGTTTGACGTAAGTTTGGCGTCTTTTACTTTTATAGATACTTGTGCCGAAACGCCCGGTAATTCTTTTATTCTCGAGTCTTTTATGTTAAATGTAAAAAGCGATGGCACCGGCGAAACAATTGCGTGACCAAAATTTTGCAACATTTCCCAAATTTTAGGGTTACTTCCTGTTGCCAGAATTAATTTTTCGGTGATATAATTTTCTGATTGTGTTTCTATTTTCCAAAGATTGTCTTTCTTGAAAATAGATTGCACACTTTGGCTCGTTAAAACCGAAATTCCGAGTTTTTGAGTAGCAATAATGAAACAATCAATAATGGTTTGCGATGAATTCGAAATGGGAAACATGCGACCATCGGCTTCAATTTTGAGTTCCACGCCATGTTTTTGGAACCATTCTATCGTGTCGCCAGCGCAAAATTGATGAAATGGCCCTCGCAATTCTTTTTCGCCACGTGGATAAAACTTTACCAACTCGTTAGGTTCAAAACACGCGTGCGTAACATTGCAACGTCCGCCACCAGAAATTCGTACTTTTTCGAGAACTGTTTTTCCGCGTTCTAGAATGGCAACTTTGAGATTTGGATTTTTTTCGACAATATTTATTGCTGTAAAAAACCCTGCTGCGCCACCACCAACTATAATTATATCGTAATTTTGGTTCAAATTAAAATTATTTTTGAACCATTAATGGATTAAGGTTCATTAAGTTTAAAAACTGACTTTTTAGATTTGCAAAGATACTATTAAATTCTATCAGGAAAATCAGAAATTATCGCATCAACTTTCAAAGCTTTCATTTTTTGAATATCTTCGATTTCATTAACAGTCCAAGTATGAATTTCGAATCCTTTTTCTTGCATTTTTGCAACATTTTCTTCATTCAATAAATGAAAATATGGATTGATGGTTTTGGCTTTTATGAATTTTGCAAAAGCAAATGCCAAGTCTAAATCGGTAGCGGTAAGCACTCCAATTTGAACATTATCATTCAAAAAACGAATTTGTTGCAAGGCATTCCAATCGAAACTCGAAATTAGAAAATCGTTGTAACTCCAATTTTTTTCTTGAACGTATTTTTCGATTAATTCTATTACTTTTTCGACAGTTTCATAACTTTTTAATTCAATATTAATGAAAATGTTATTATTTACCAATTCAAAAACTTCTTCTAAAGTTGGGATTTCGTGATTATCATCAATTTTAAAAGTTTTTAATTCTGATAAATTCATCTGATTTACAAACCCTTTTCCGTTGGTTGTTCGATCGATTGTTTCATCGTGAATAACCATAATTTTGTTATCTAAACTCAAATGCACATCTAATTCGATGCCGTTGCAACCCAAATCAATCGCTTTTTGAAATGCAATTATTGTGTTTTCGGGCTCGTAACCTTTTGCACCTCGATGACCTATTTTTAGGATTTTATTCATTTTTATTAAATATAAAGAAGGCAAAAAATTCACGAAATTATTTGTGTCATTGTGCCATTTAATTTATTAAAAAAACTATTGTTTCACTAAAATTTTATATTCCCAAGCAGCGAAATTCATTTTTTCGTTTTTAGATAATTTGATGATTTTTCCTGACATATAATCCAAATAATTCCCTTCTAAATTTAATGAAAAATCGGTTTTATTTTTATTCAAATTTCCAATATAAATTACCTTTTTTCTGTTTTTTTCTCTAACAAAAGCCAATACATTTTCATCCGATGAAGTTGAAATTCTTGTATAACTCGCTGGATTTTTTCCGCCGTTCAACGCAATATTGTTGTTTTTTAATTTTCCTAATTTTTCATAAATAGGAAACATTTTTCCCTTGGTTTTTGTGATTTCGTCTTTCACAAAAAACTTTAATCGTTTATTAAAATCATATTCTTGTCCGTTATAAATTAGCGGCATACCATTTGTCATGAACGTTAATGCGGCAAAAGTCGGAACGGCATCGCCCATACGTTCGTACTCGGTTCCGTTCCAAGAATTTTCGTCGTGATTTGACGTAAAATGCATGTCGATATCGTCTTTTGCATACTTTACTTTTCGATTTGCGTAGTAAATATCTAAATCTTTTACGGTTTTTTTGCCTTGAGCAACTTCGTTCATAATATGGTGCTCATCCCAAGCATATTGCATGTCGAAAGCGTTTTCCATAAGGTTGGGTTGCTCGGCTTCCATTAACATAAAAACAGGTTTTATTTTTGATAATTGTGTATTGGCATCTTCCCAAAAATCCTTAGGCACTTCCATGGCAACATCGCATCTAAAACCATCAATTTTTGCATTTTTTAGCCAAAAACTCATGTCCGAAATCATGGCTTTTCGCATGTTTAGGTTGTCATAATTTAGTTTTACAACATCTGTCCAATCAAATGGCGAAATCATTTTCCCGTCTTTATCTTTGGCAAAATAATCTGGATTTTCCTTTACCCAAGCGTGATCCCAAGCGGTATGATTGGCAACCCAATCTTGGATTACATACATTCCGTTTTGATGTGCAGTGGCAACTAATTTTTTATAATCGTCAAGATTTCCGAATTCTGGATTGATGGCTTTATAGTCTTTTACGGCGTAATAACTGCCCAAACCTTCTTTTCTTTTTTCTAAACCAATCGGGAAAACAGGCATAATCCAAAGGATTTTTACACCTAGTTTTTTTAGTTGTGGAATGTCTTTTGCAAAAGCATTGAAAGTTCCTTCTGGCGAATATTGACGAATATTGACTTCATAAATTATTGCATTTTCCATCATTGCATCAGAAACAGAAGGCAATGATTTTTGTTTTTTTGATTGAGAATTTACAGTGAAACTGAATAAAGAAACTGCGATTAAAATTAAGTTTTTCATTTTTTTAAAGTTTAAATTTTTCTAATAAAACAATTTCGAAATTCGAATTAATTATAACTTTTCCATGAGTTACAATTGTCGTTTTTCCGGAGTAAAAATCTTTTAGTTTGGTGCCGTTTTTGAATAAATTATCGACCGTAATTTCTTTTTTCCCGATTGGTAAATCCAAACCAACTACAACAACATCGCTGAATTTTCCTCTTGTGAATAATCTCCCGAAAACGTAGTCCGAACCTGTCGAGATCTGCTTGTGAATTCCTGCTCCAATTGCTGGATGGGTTTTTCTAAACTGACCTAATTTTTGCCAATGCAAAAGAATTTTCTGGTTTTCGGCATTCATTTTTAGTTCATTCCAATTCATGAACGTACGCAAAGTAGCATCGCCTGTCGTGCCCTCGATAAGCAAACTTCTTGCGGTTTCATCGCCATAGTAAGTTTGGGAAATGCCTGGTGCAAGCAATAATTTTGTTCCCGCTTCGAATGATTTAATACGTTTTTCATCAAATGGATTTCCATCATCATGCGACGATAAATAATTTAGAACGGAGTTTCCTTTCAGAACTCCGTTTAATTTATCTGAATAATTAGAAAAAATAGTTTCGTAATTTTTATCGGCATCCCAACGGAAACTAAAATTTATCATAGCATCGAAACCGTTTTCATAATAATTAACCTTTTTATCGCCATAATCATAATTTTTTTCATTGTTTATGCTATAACCATAGACTTCAGAAATCGTGTAAAACGGATTTTTATCTAAAACTTTTGTTGGGTTGTTTTTCTTCCAAATGGCAAATGCATATTCGCATTGTTTCTTGAAATCTACCCAAACATCTTCTTCAGTATGTTTCACCGTATCGCAACGATAACCGTCAATTCCGAATTCAGAAATATAATCCGTAAGCCATTTTATAATGTAATATTTAGGTGCTTTTGGGTATCCTGTACGTTTAAAAAATGCATCGAGCGAAGCCATTTCTTTTTCATAACGACCTTCTTTTTTCCATTTTTCTATTAAAAAAGTTGGCAGTTCAACATTTGCATTACTTTCGGTTTTAATGTCTGGAAGATTTTTTGCCAATGTACATTCTACATTACCTTTTCTATTTTTGAAATCGCAAGCAGGCTCTGTTCTTACCCAATCCGAAGGCCAAACTGGATCTATTTCGGTAACTGGTCCTGTATGATTTATAACGGCATCGAGCATAATTCTAATGCCTTTAGCGTGTGCTTTGGCTACCAATTCGGCTAAATCCTTTTTGGTACCATTATTCGGGTCAATTGCAGTCCAGTCCTTAGTCCAATACCCATGAAAACCATAAGTAAAACCCCAACTTTCGTCTAAACCGCCATGAATTTGTTCTACAATTGGTGTGAGCCAAATTACGTTTGTCCCTAGTTTAGTAAAATATCCGTCATCGATTTTTTGAATTATTCCTCGGAAATCGCCACCTTGATACCCGCGTTCTTTACCGCAAATATTGGTTCTCCCAAAATTGACATCATTGGTTTTATCACCATTTTTAAAACGGTCGATTATCATGAAATAAAGATTTGCACCTTCCCAAACAAATGGTGTTTTTGTGGTTTTTGGCATTGCTTTAATTTTGTTTTGTGCTTGCGAATGAACTATTAATCCTAAAGCAAAAATTGATATGAATATGATTTTTTTCATTTTTATAATTGTATTTTTATTTCTTTTGATGTTGATTTTATCCAAGAAATTGGAATTTCTATTTTAGTATTATTGCTTTCAAACGGAATTATTTTTCCATCAATAGAAATGGTTTTAGGATTGATATTATGTAAAATTAAATTGACATTTTTATCAGATGCTGTAAACGATTTTCCTGTTTTAGTATTCAATTTTAATGTTACAATTTTTAGATTTTTAGAACTATTGAAATTCAGAATTTCATATTCTCCTTTTTCAAAAGCGTTTGGAGTTGTGCCATCATCATTGTATAATTTCCCTGATGAATTGGTTGTTTTTTCATCAAAATAATAATGCAAATCGAAATTAGATAACGAATATTTTGAGGTGTTTTGAATGGTTTTTATCATCGGAATAAAACTGCCACCTCGAACAAAAGTTGGAATATTATCATCCGATACATTTATGATGGATTTCGTTCCAGCCAAATATTTTTTATCGGTATAAAAATCGAACCAATTGTTGTTTTTAGGAAAATAAACCGTTGTTGTTTTTACATTTGGTTTTGTAATTGGAGTAACCAGAAAATCATTTCCCCATAAATAACTTTCGCAAACAGTTGATAATTTGATATTTGAAGGTTCTTCAAAAAATAAAGGTCGCATTAACGGAATGCCTTTTTGATTATTATCAAATGCCAATGTGTAATTGTATGGCAACATTTGATACCGCAATTCGATAATTTTTTTGGCTTTGGCTTTGGTTACAACATCTTTATATACGGCTTCTGACGCCACTTCTTCTTGTGCGTGAGGACGAAAAATAGGTTGAAAAACACCATATTGCAACCAACGAATATAGAGTTCGTTATCGAAATAATCGCCTGCAAATCCGCCTAAATCCGAGTGCATATAACCCATTCCTAGCATGCCCATTTGCAAGGCAATTTCGGTTTGAGATTGTAAACCGCCCCAAGATCGAGAAACATCGCCCGACCACGGAATCATTCCAAATCGCTGAGAACCAGAACTTCCTGCACGCATCAAAATAAATGGTCGCACATTCGGAAAATCGGTTTTGTAACCCTCTTGAATTAATTTTGCCCAATTGTGTCCATAAATATTGTGAACGTCATCGGCTTTGCCGCCAGCAGTTATTGCTTTTGATGGAAAAACTTCGGGTTCGCCTAAATCGCCCCACAATCCGCCGCAACCTTTGGCAATTAAATCTTTGTAAATGTTCCAAAACCAAGTTTTTCCTTCAGGTTTAAAAATGTCTATTATTCCAGTATTTCCAAAATAAAAATCGAATTTTGCAGGATTTCCTGATTTATCGACTGCCAATATTTTTTTATCGACTGCTTCTTGCCATTTGTTTGAAGTTGTGAGTACAAAAGGTTCGGTTATTAAAACTGTTTTCACTCCTTTTTCATTCAAATCGGCAATCATCTTGGTTGGATTTGGAAAATTTTCTTTGTCCCAGTCCAAGTTGCCCATTGTGCCTTTTATGGTTTTTCCGAACCAATATAAATCCAGAATTATTGCATCGACAGGAATGTTTTCTTCGTTAAATTTTCGAATGGTTATTTCGACTTCTTCTTGCGAATGATAGCCAAATCGGGAAGAAAAATTTCCAAAAGTCCAACGTGCTGGCAAAGGTTGTTTTCCTGTCAAATCGGTATAATTGGCAATTAAATCTTCCCAAGAATCGCCAGCAATTACTTGATAGGTTTTTCTTCCAGAAATAGTTTCGTAAGCTAGTGTGTTGTCTTTTTTGGAATCTAAATCCAAATATCCAATTGATACATTGTCAAAATGAACGGCATAAATTTTAGATGACATGACAATTGGCATTGTAAAATTCATGAGTTCGGCACGGGTTTCATAGCCATAACTTGCACGGTTATAAAGTTGCAAACGGTTCCCGCGGCGGTTCATTCCTATTGCTCTTGCTCCGCCACCATACAAAATTTCGGTTTTGTCGAGATTAAAATCCAAAATTTCTGTTGAATCTTTTTTGATGTAGCCTGTTTTTTCGGACAATAATGCTGCACCTTTATATAGGTACGAAATCTTGAATGGCGATTTTTGAATATTGACAACCATTCCAGAAGTTGCATAATTAATGTTATTTCCAGAATCAGTTACTTTTGAAATGCCGTTTTTTGGAGTTAAAATTACTGCATGCGAAACGGGATTAAAAACTTCTCCTTTTGGTAGAAAAGTTGTCTCAACAATTTTATCTGAATAGGATTTCAAGACATATTGACCGTCAGAAACATTAACTTCTAATGCATTATTAGTTTCTTTGAAACTTTCGAATTTTCTATTGCCATTTTGTGCCAATGAGAAAATTGGGATTAATATAAAGATTAAGAGTTTTTTCATTTTGAAACATTAAGAAATTATGTTATCATTAAAAAAATTAATTTTAATCAGAAAGACTTAATTAACCTTAATCTCTTAATGATTTAAAAAAAAATTATACCACAACCAAACTATTTGGCTCCACCAAAACTTTTTTATTATTAACAAAAACCGAAATCTCATTATTACCTTCTAACGAAAATTGTGTTTCGTTATGATTAACAGAAACTTTCAAAATTTGGTTTCTAAAATTGATTTTAAATGTATAACCTTTCCATTCTTTTGGAATTTTTGGAGAAAAATGCAAAGCATCGTTTTTGACGCGCATGCCTCCAAAACCTTCTACAATACTCATCCAAGTTCCTGCCATACTGGTAATATGACAACCTTCTTCGACTTCTTTGTTATAATCGTCCAAATCCAAACGTGAAGTTCTAAGATAAAAGGTATAAGCCATATCCATTTTGTCCAACAATGCTGCTTGAATAGAATGTACGCAAGGCGACAATGAACTTTCGTGAACCGTAAATGGCTCATAAAAATCGAAATGTTTCTCTAATTCGGCTTTCGTGAAATGGTCTTCGAAAAAATAAAATCCTTGCAAAGTATCTGCTTGCTTGATGTATGGCGAACGCAAAACTCTGTCCCAAGACCATTTTTGGTTGATTGGTCGTTGGCTTTTATCTAAATCGGCAACTTTTACTAAATCTTTATCCAAGAAACCATCTTGTTGCAAATAAATTCCAAGTTCGTCTGATTTTGGAAAATACATATTGTCAGCCACTTTTTTCCATTCTTGCAATTCGGCTTCTGATAATTTTACTTTTTCGATAATGCGTTTGTGATCTTGCGGATATTCTAGCGAAACTTTTTTGATTTGTTCGTACGCATAATCTATGCACCATTTTGCTATATAATTGGTATAAAAATTATTATTTACATTATTCTCATATTCGTTTGGACCTGTTACGCCAAGAATCATATATAGATTTTTGTTGGTCGAAAAACTCGCTCTTTGTTGCCAAAAACGTGCAATTCCTATAAGAACTTCCAAACCTTTTTCAGGAATATAAGAGTAATCTCCTGTATATCTGTAATAATTGAAAATAGCAAAGGCAATCGCTCCATTTCGATGAATTTCTTCGTGCGTAATTTCCCATTCGTTATGACATTCTTCGCCATTCATGGTAACCATTGGATACAAAGCGGCTCCATTTGTAAATCCTAAATTGTTTTTAGCATTTTCGATGGCTTTGTCTAATTGATTGTATCTGTATATCAATAAATTACGAGCCACTTGCTGGTCTTTGGTTGCCATATAAAACGGAATGCAATACGCCTCGGTGTCCCAATAGGTCGAACCGCCGTATTTTTCTCCAGTAAAACCTTTTGGACCAATATTGAGTCGAGAATCTTTACCAGAATAAGTCTGGTTTAATTGAAAAATATTGAAACGAATGCCTTGTTGCGCCTTCACATCGCCATCGATGGTAATGTCTGACATTTCCCAAATTTTTGCCCAAGCATCGATTTGGTCTTGAATTAATTGATTGTAACCAATAGATACCGCACTTTTAATTATGTTTTCGGCTGCAGTTTGTGTGTGTTCGTGGTTGAAAGAAACTGTATAACCACCCATTTTTTGAATGGCAATTTTTTCGCCTTTTGCGACAGCGACTTCATATTGAAATTGAATTTTATCTTTTCCAATTTCAACATTTGCAGGATTCAAATTCAGATTTTTATTATTCAACAAAATGCTGTTTTGCATAAAAGTTGTTGCAACAAAATGTGTTTTGAATGTTCTTGCAGTTACAAATGCTTCGTTATTAGTATGTTTTAAATCTTGAATTTCCCAAAATTTTTCTTCCCAATTGGCATCTTCATTGGAAACTCCAGCATCTACGTAAGGTTTGAAAATGATTTTCGCATCTTTCTTAATAGGTATAATTTCGTAATTGATAACGCCAACTTCGTCTAAATTCATGCAAAGAAAACGACGCACATTTACCGAAATTTCGGTTCCGTTTTGCAAAGTCGCTTCGAACGACCTGTTGTACCAACCTTGTTGCATATTCAATTCTCGACGGAAATTTTTTACTGATTTGCAAGTATTCAAATCTAGATTTTCGCCATTGATTTCAATGTCAATTCCAATCCAATTTGGAGCATTTAAAACTTTTGCAAAATATTCTGGATAGCCATTTTTCCACCAGCCTACTCTAGTTTTATCTGGATAATAAACGCCACCGATGTAACTTCCTTGAAAAGTTTCGCCAGTGTAAGTTTCTTCGAAATTGGCGCGTTGTCCCATAGCACCGTTTCCGATGCTGAACAAACTTTCGGACGATTTTACGCTTTCCTTGTCAAATCCCTCTTCGATGATGGACCAATTGTCTGGTTTTATATAATCTTGGTTCATTTTTTATTTTTTAAAAAGAAGAAAGAAACAAGAAACAAGATTTTGGGTATTTCTTGTTTCTTTCTTCTTGTTTCTTTTTTATTCTTTTAACATTGTTTCAATAAAACTCGTATCCATATAAGTAAAATCTTTGAAAATATATTTCGCTTCGTGTAGAATGGATTCTTCGCCAATTCCGATACTTGTCAATTTGGCGATGTTTGCTGCTTGTACACCTGCAACGGAATCTTCAAAAACGATTGAATTTTCAGGAGTTGCTCCGAGTAACTTTGCCGCTTGCAAGAAAACTTCAGGATCAGGTTTGGCATTGGTAACATCGTTACCGTCAACAATTGCATCGAAATAATGAAGAATTCCAGTTTTTTCGAGAATTGGTCTTGCATTTTTACTTGCCGAACCCAACGCAATTGGTTGATTTTTTTCTTTTAAGAATTGCAAAATTGGCATGACGCCTGGCAAAACCTCGGATTGGTCGATGTTTACCAAATATCCCAAATAATCTTGGTTTTTTTGGATTAACCAACGGTTTTTATCTTCCTGATTTGCGGTAACTTTTCCTAATTCTAAAATTATATCGAGAGATCGAACACGTGATACGCCTTTCAATTCTTCGTTGTGTTCGGGTGTAAATTCGATGCCTAATTTTTGAGCCAATTTTTGCCACGCCAAGAAATGATATCTTGCCGTGTCTACAATTACGCCGTCTAGGTCGAATATGAATGCTTTTTCCATTTTTAATTTTTAACCTTTAATTGCTTTTTCTTCTGTTATTAAAAAATTGAATAATCCTGCAATAATTAATGATAATCCTGCCAATAACATGGGTGCAATTGGTGATGGACTTATTATTTTTGATAATAAAATTACTCCGCCCAAAGCCGCAATAATTTGTGGAATTACGATAAACATATTGAACAATCCCATCATCATTCCCATTCGGTTTTCATCGACCGAACTTGATAACATGGCGTAGGGCATTGATAAAATACTTCCCCACGAAAGTCCAATTAGTAAAAACGAAATGTTTAAATAACTTGGACTTGGCAAAATTCCCATGATGAGAAAGCCAATTCCTCCTGCAATTAATGAAAACATGTGAATGTATTTTCTGTTTACTTTTGCTCTAGAAGCATAAAAAGTTAGTATTAATGCAAATGCCATCGATGATAATCCGTATAATCCCATTGCTGAACCAACACTATCGGCAGCAGTTTGGTATAATTTATTGGCGGCATCAAAAGCAATTTTTTGTGATTCGATTGTCATATTAAATGCTTTTGCATCGGGTGCGGGTGCATTAAAAACGGTTGATGTTAAGGCTGGTGTTGCCATACTCCACATCGTGAAAAATGCAAACCAACTAAAAAACTGGATTACTCCCAATTTTTTCATTGTTGATGACATGGTTGCAAATGATTCTTTTAAGTCTTTGAAAAAATTATTATTCGCTTTCTTTGCTTTAAATTCTTCAAGATCTTTTGGAGGATATTCGCGAGTTGTCATAACCGTATATAAAATACTGATTAAGAATACTAAAGCTCCTATTCCGAAAGCAATTTTTACATATTCAGGAACAACTCCAGCAACTGCTGTACTTTCCGAGAACCCCATTTTTTCGACTAACCAAGGCAAGTTTGACGCAACCCATGTTCCGATTCCTATAATTAATGTTTGTAAAACAAAACCATAAGAACGTTGTTCTTCAGGTAATTTATCTGCAACTAATGCCCGAAATGGCTCCATAGAAATGTTTATAGATGCATCTAGAATCCACAAAAATCCTGCAGCTATCCAAAGCGCAGATGAATACGGAACAAAAAATAGTGCAAATGAGCTTAAAACGGCTCCAAAAAGAAAATAGGGTTTTCGGCGACCGTATTTTGGGTGCCAAGTATGATCGCTCAGATATCCAATAATGGGTTGAACTAGTAAACCTGTGAGCGGTGCGGCAATCCAAAGTGCAGGAATGTCGTCCGGACTTGCGCCAAGGGTTTGAAATATTCGGGACATAAATCCGCCTTGTAAGGCAAATCCAAATTGTATTCCTAGGAAACCAAAACTCATGTTCCAGATTTCCCAAAAACTTAATTTACGCTTTTCCATTATCGTAGTAAAAATTGGTTGGTACGATAAGCGCGATGCTTATCAAAACTTAATTAATATTTTCGAAGTAAAAATATAAGCTTTGATTTGAGTGTAAATATAAAAATAATTATGAATTATAAATTATGAATTATGATTTTTCGTGAGATTTTAACAACGAAAACGTTTGAGTTCTGAAAAATTATATTGTAGATTCTCTTTCTACAAGATGGGTTTCTATGATTTCGGTTTTGTAATGTTCCTCTTCTTCCTCTTCGGATTCTAAACGTTCGATTAGCATTTTTGCTGCTTTTTCGCCCATTTTCATTCCGTTTTGACTTACTGTTGTTATGCTAGGCGAAGAATATTTAGATATTATCCCGTCCGTAAATCCTATTACTGATAAATCTTCTGGAACTTTTATTCCTAATTTATTAGCGTTTTTTATAGCTGTTACTGCAAATAACTCATTTACTGCAAAAATAGCGTCTAATTTATTGTTGGCTATTAATTCCTGAATTTTTTCGGAACAATTTTCGGCATCTTCAATTTTGATAATTAGATTTTCATCAACTTTCAAATTATTTGCAACCAAAGCTTTTATATATCCTTCAGTCCTTAGTTTTCCTACACTAATATAATCTAAGGTTGTAAGAAGCCCGATTTTTTTGAACCCTTTGTCTATTAAACTCTGAACGGCCTCGAAAGCGGCTAAACTATCGTCGATAATTACTTTGTCGCAAAAAATATCGTTTGTAACGCGGTCAAACATAACCACTGGCATTCCTTGATTAATGACTTCGGAAATGTGATGAAAATCTTTTTTTTGTTGGGTTTCCTTGGATAATGACATGATAAATCCGTCGATACTTCCGTTGGCGAGCATTTCCATATTTAGCACTTCTTTATCAAAGGATTCGTCGGAAAGGCATACCATTACATTATATCCTTTTTGGTTGGCAAAGTGCTCAATTCCGTCTATAACTGTTGCAAAAAAATGATGAATAACTTCGGGAATTATGATCCCAATAGTTTTGGTTTTTCTGTTTTTTAGGCTTAGTGCAATAAGGTTGGGTTTGTAATTGTATAATTTAGCAAAAGCTTGAACTTTTTGTCGGGTGTCTTCGCTAATTTCTGGGCTGTTTCTCAATGATTTAGAGACTGTAGAGATAGAAACATCTAATTCCTTAGCAATTTGTTTAAGCGTGACTTTTCTTCTCATGAGAATTTCGTAAATATTAAATTAATAATAAAGGTAAATTATATTTTTTAGTATATCAATTTTTACCTTAAAAAATTGTGATTATGAGAAAGTTTTCAACACGAAAACGTTTTCGCAATGTTTTTAACAAACGTTTTTTTCTAAAGCTCGAAAATTTACTTAAATTTAACATTCGAAGTGAAAATATAAGCACAAATTAATCTCTAACTTAAACAAAAAGTATGAAAACAATTTACAAGAAGTTGTTATTTTTAATGCTACTCTTACCAATTTCTGTTTTGGCTCAAAGCAGTCTTTCTGGTAGCGTTTTGGATTCTAAATCCAAACAGCCAATTCCAGGAGTAAACGTTGTTGTTCAAGGTTCTAAAAACGGAACTTCAACAGATTTTGATGGAAAATTTCAATTATCTAATCTTAAAAAAGGAGACAAAATTGTTTTCTCATTTATTGGATACAAAAATTCGACAGTAAATTACGAATCTCAAAAATCATTAACCATTTCTCTAGAAGAAGATGCAAATGAATTGAAGGAAGTTGTGGTTCAAACAGGTTACGGTTCTGTAAAGAAAAAGGACGCGACCGGTTCGGTAACATTATTAACTACTAAGGATTTTAATAAAGGGTCTAATGTTACTGCAGAAAATTTATTAAACGGTCGTATTGCAGGAGTTACAGTAAATGCCGGAGGAGGAGCGCCAGGTTCTGGGTCTGAAATTAGGATTCGTGGTGGTGCATCGCTTACAGCAAGTAATGATCCATTAATAGTTATCGATGGTTTACCAATCACAAATAACGGATCTGCAGGTTCTACCTCTATACTAGCTGCCTTAAATCCAAATGATATCGAAAGTTTTTCGGTATTAAAAGATGCTTCTGCAACTGCAATTTACGGATCAAGAGCTTCTAATGGTGTTATTATAATTACTACTAAAAAAGGAGGAAAAAAATTATCTGTTGATTATAATTTTCAATATGGTTCAGGAAAAACGGTAAATAAAATTGATGTTTTTAATGCTGATGAATTTAGAGCTTTAATTACGCTAAAAAAACCATTGTTAGTATCAACTTTAGGAACTTCTAATACGGATTGGCAAGACGAAATTTATAGAAGAACGGATTTTGTAGATAACAACTTATCGGTAAAAGGAAATTTATTTGGATCGGTTCCTGCGAGAGTTTCTATAGGGAATACCTATCAAGAAGGTTTGCGATTAACCAATCATTTTAATAGAAACACCATCTCAACCACATTAAATCCAAGTTTTTTGAAAGATCATTTAAAATTGAGATTAAATGCTACTTATGCAAACGAAAACAATCGTTTTGCTGATGGAGTTGAAGGTTCTGCAATTCATTTCGACCCTACGCAATCGGTTTATCAAGCTGGATCGCCGTTTGGAGGTTATTTTGAATATTATAACACGACTTCTGGAAATTTGAATTTAGCTCCAAGAAATCCAGTTGCTCAATTGTTACAAACATATAACACCGGGAAAAACAATCGTGTTTTTGGAAATTTTGAAGCCGAATATAAATTACATTTCTTCCCTGCAGTTAGAGCTGTGGTAAACGTTGGTTTTGACCAAGCAAATGGTACTAGCTCGAGATTAGTTGGTCCAAATGTGGCAACTGGAGGTAATTATACGAGCGCTGGAATTATTAACTATATTGGTAATGATGTTTCTCAAAGTTCTTTACTAAGAAACAAATTAATAGATACTTATTTAGGTTACACCAAAAAATTTGGTAATCTAAACGTTGATGCTACTGCGGGGAGATCGTATCAAATTTTTAATGAGGAGAGAACTTATTTTGGAGAAAAAAAACGCGATCCTGCAACTCCAAAAAACCCAACTGTTTTTAGACCAGAGGCGGATAATGTACTCATAGGGTATTTTGCTAGAACAAACCTTACTTATAACGACAAATTCTTATTAACCGCTTCTTTGAGAAGAGATGGATCGTCAAGATTAGCCAAAGCGAACCAATGGGCGAATTATCCTGCATTTGCATTTGCATACAAAATGAAAGATGATTTTTTCAAAAATTCTACAATAGTCTCCGATCTTAAACTAAGATTAGGGTACGGAATTACAGGAAATCAAGGTCTTGCATCGAGATTTAATAACATCTATTTGCAACAATATGCAACTGGTGGAATTAATTCTCAGTATGTTTTTGGTTCTACCCCTTACCCAATCGGAATCTCAAGAGCATACAATGACAATCTGAAATGGGAAAAAACAACCACATATAATGTTGGATTAGATTACGGAATTGCTAATAACAGAGTTACAGGAGCGATTGATGTTTTTTACAAAAAAACCAATGATTTGTTTAACGAAGCACCAGTTGCCGATGGAGGAAATTTTTCTAACTTCTTACTTCAAAATGTTGGTAGTTTTACAACAAAAGGATTTGAAGTTTCTGTTAATGCAGATGTTGTAAAAACACAAGATTTTAATTGGAATTTAAACTTTAATGTTTCTAAATACGAAAGAAGAATAGAAACACTTTCTGGCGGTGCAGACATATACTTTGGAGGAACTGGAGCTGGCGTTGGTGGGACTGCACAAATTCATCGCGAAGGATTTACACCAGGATCTTTTTATGTTTACAAACAACTTTATGCAACTAACGGAAAACCAATCGAAGGTGCATTTGCAGATTTAAACGGTGATAACATTGTAAACGGAAGCGATAGATACATTTATAAAAACGGAGATCCAGACGCTACATTTGGATTGGCATCTACTCTAAATTATAAAAATTTAGACTTTTCTTTCAACTTAAGAGCAAGTGTAGGTAACAGGATTTTTAATGCCGTGAATGCTTCAAATGCTCAATACGACGCACTTCAAAACGGAACTGTAGCTGGAAATATTCCAAGTTCTGTTCTAGACACTAACTTTAACACAACGTCGGATGTTGTTTTATCAGATTTATATGTTGAAAACGGATCATTCTTGAGAATGGATAACATTAACTTAGGATATACTTTCCCTAAATGGTTAGAAGGAAAAGCATCATTACGATTATTTTCGGGAGTTCAGAATGCTTTTATAATTACAAAATATTCAGGGCTTGATCCTGAAATTACTGGAGGTATAGACAATACAATCTATCCAAGACAACGTTCTATTTTATTTGGAGCAAACGTAAAATTTTAATAAAAAAATCATGAAAAAATTTAAAATTAATGCATTATTACTTTTGGGTACTTTTATAGGGCTAAGCTCCTGTACGAAAGACCTAGATGTACTGCCAAAAGACCCATCGGTTTTCTTAGCAGAGGATTTTTATGCGCAACCAGGAGCCTATAAGCAAGCCTTGGCGGGAGTGTATGGTAATTTATCTTTGACAGGTGCCGACGGTGCAGGTTCCTCTTTCCTTCAAGGAATTGATGCAGGAACAAGTCAATACGGTAGATGTTTGTGGTACCTTCAAGATTTATCTACGGACGAGGTGATTTGGAGTTACGAAAATGATCCAGGAACCAAAGAATTACAACGTAATATTTGGACTGCCTCAAACCCAGTAATACTTGGAATGTTTAGTAGAACAATGGCAGAAGTTGCTTTTGCAAATGAGTATTTAAAACAAACCTCATCGCAAAAACTAAATGATAGAGGTGTTACTGATGCTACATTATTAGCAGATATTGCTACTTACAGAAGCGAAGTGCGCGTATTACGAGCAATGGCGTATTATAACCTAATGGATTTGTTTGGAAAAGCACCATTTGTTACAGAAAATGACCCTGTAAATACTGCTGGTCCACAATATGACAGACAACAACTTTTTACTTTTATCGAAAGTGAACTCACCACCGTTTTGCCAAGTCTAAAAGCGCCAAGAGCCAATGAATACGGAAGATTAGATCAAGCAGTTGCTAGAATGATCCTAGCAAAAATTTATTTAAATGCTGAGGTTTACATTGCAACTCCAAAATATACCGAATGTGTGGATCAATGTAATCTAATTATTGCAGGAGGGTATATGCTAAATCCAGTTTATTTAAACAACTTTAAGGCAGACAATCAAACTTCGCCAGAAATGATTTTTACATTACAATCTGACGGACAATTAACTCAAAATTACGGGCCAACAACTGTTTTTGTAAATGGATCTGTTGGATCTATCGAGCAAAACGGAACCCCTCTTGGAGTTAGTTCAGGAGGTTGGGGTGGAGCATTGCGTTTGAGAAAACAATTTGTTCAAAAATTTGACGGTACAACTTTCAACTCAGATGCCAGAAAAACAATCATTAGCGGAACAAGACCAATTGATATTGCAGATGTTGCAAATAGAGATCAAGGTTTTATTTTAACTAAATTTTCTAATAAAACATCTGGAGGAACAGCGGGATCAAATTCTACTTTTGTAGATACTGATTTTCCTTTGTTTAGATTAGCAGACGTTTACTTAATGTATGCCGAATGTTACAAAAGAGGAGCTGCAAACGCAACTGTAGGACAAGCAGTGACTTATGTAAACAATATTAGAACAAGAGCCAATAATGGTTCAACAGCTCAAAATATAGGTTCAGGAGATTTAACTTTAGATTTTCTTCTTGATGAAAGAGCAAGAGAATTGTATTGGGAATCCCACCGAAGACAAGATCTTATCCGTTTTGGAAAATATACTGGCGGATCTTACAATTGGGCATGGAAAGGAAATGGAGCTAACGGAATCGCTATCTCTAATAACCTAAAATTATTCCCAATCCCAGCGGCATCATTAGCATCAAACCCAAACTTAACCCAAAACCCAGGTTACTAATAAATGTATAATTTAATAAATTAAAAAAATGAAAAATATAATAAAATCGATTTTAGCATTAACTGTAATGGCTTGTTTTAGCTCATGTACAGACGAACAAGATCTGAAGTATTCTATTCCAGAAGGATCTTTCGCAATCCTATCCCCACAATCTGGCGAAGGAGTAGTTTTAAATCCAGATACACCACTAAACCCAGGATTGTCATTAACTTGGGCTCCAATGAATTATGGTTCTCCAACAGAGGTAACCTATTCTGTTGAAGTTGATAAGTCCGGAGATGATTTTGACACTCCAACATTATTAACTCAAACTACAAATACTTATGCAACAGTAACTTCAGATTTATTGAACAGTGCAGCGGTAGCAGTTGGTTTAGCACCATTTACTCAAGGTGGTTTAGAAATTAGAATAAAATCTACTGTAGGAACAACAGCATCTCAAGAATCATTTTCAAGTGTAATTTCTTACTTAGTTACTCCGTACACTACTGATTTGCCTAAATTAGCAGTACCAGGAAACCACCAAGGTTGGAATCCCCCTACAGCTCCAAGATTAGCAGCTTCGGCTTTTGGAGCAACAGATTATGAAGGATTTGTATATTTAGATGGTGGATTCAAATTTGTAGGTGCAGATCCAGCAGGAAATTTCAATTGGGGAAATCCTGATTGGGGTGATGATGGAAGTTTTTCTAATGTATTAGCACTAACTGGCGAAACAGATATTACAGCTACTGCAGGTTACTATTTGATAAAAGCAAACACAACTACACTTGCTTACTCAGTTGCTCCAGCTTCTTGGGGAATTGTTGGTGCTGCAACGCCTAATGGTTGGGGTGCAAGTACAGCATTAACCTATAATTCTTCGACAAAAAAATGGGAGAAAACAATCGTAATGACCGCTGGAGAATTCAAATTTAGAGCAAATGATGCTTGGACATTAAACTTAGGTGGAGATTCTGATGCAGATGACTCTATGAATTTTGATGGTCCAAACCTATCAGTTGCTGCTGGAGGAGCTTATAAAGTAGAACTAGATTTATCTAATCCAAGAAAATACACTTATACAGTAACTCTTCAATAATATTATTTTAAAATAAATAAAAAAAGGGCTCTCGTAATGAAAGCCCTTTTTTATCATAATTAGAATTACCATGAAAAAATTAGTTTACATTTTTTTATATTTATTTATATCTATAGGATATTCTCAACAACAAACCATTACATACACGGTTAGTCCTACTACTTTCGATGAAACCCAACTAATTACACTAACCATAAACGGATCTAGTGTAAACGAAGCTACATGGGGAGTAACAGGAAACGCGTTGTATCTTTGGTCTTGGTCGTTTGATATTAATGATGCAAATATAATAGACTGCCCAACAAATGGAACATGGACAAGCTCTAGCGAAACAAACCGATTAACCTATAATTCAGGTCCAGATACTTATACCATTTCTTTCACGCCGCAAACTTTTTACAGTCGAGTAGGAATTGGAAGATTAGGATTTTTAGTTAAAGCAAAAGACGGAACTGGCGACAAAAAATCGCAAGATAATTACATAGAAGTTGGATTGTTTAATGTTAATCTAACCTCACCATTGGTAAACAGCACAACAATAATTACATCAGGTGCAAGCTTAACTATTGCTGCAAATAATACCAACGGAAATGCCAGTTATAACCTAAAAGCAAACGGAATAAGCATTAACACAAATGCAAGCACAAGCAATTATTCCTTTACTCAAACTAACATAACAGCTAATCAAAATTATGCGCTCGAGGTTACTCAAACCGGCGTTACACAAACCAAAAATTTTAGTGCAATTATAAATCTTGGAACAATCTCACAAGCATTACCCGCAGGAGTCGAGGATGGAATAAATTACAATTCATCAGATCCTACAAAAGCAACTTTGGTGCTGGATGCGCCCGGAAAAGATTTTATATATGTAGCTGGAACGTTCAATAATTGGCAACCAACAACAAGTTATGCCATGAAAAAAGATGCTACAACAGGCAAATTTTGGTTGGAATTAACTGGGCTAGTGTCTGGCGCAACCAATTCCTATCAATATTGGGTTGTGGATACGACTCCAATTGCAGGTTCACCGGTTTTAGTAAAAACTGCCGATCCTTATTCTACATTGGTATTATCTCCGTTTGACGATCCATATATTTCGGCAACAACATATCCAAGTTTGCCAGCATATCCAGTTGGTCAAGAACGAGAAGTTACTGTTCTAAAAACAGGACAAACCCCATACAATTGGCAGGTTGCAAATTTTACAAAAGCCAAAAAAGAAGATTTAATTGTTTACGAAGTGTTAATCCGAGATTTTAATGCAAATAGAAACTTTCAAGATTTGATTGATAAAATCAGTTATTTCAAGAATCTAAAAATAAATGCTATTGAGCTCATGCCAGTAATGGAGTTTGAAGGAAACGAAAGTTGGGGTTACAATACCTCATTTCATATGGCGCTAGACAAAGCTTACGGAACTGCAGATAAAATGAAGGAGTTTGTAGACCTATGTCATCAAAACGGAATTGCAGTAATCCTAGACGTAGCATTAAATCATGCTTTTGGGCGAAATCCAATGGATAGAATGTGGATGAATGATCCAGATGGAGATGGTTGGGGCGGACCAGCATCGGACAGTCCTTATTTTAATGTAATTGCAACGCATAGTTATGGAGTTGGAAACGATTTTAACCATCAACAATCCAGAACTCAAAACTATGTAAAAAGAGTTGTAAAACAATGGATTCAGGAATTCAAAATCGATGGTTTCCGTTGGGATTTAACCAAAGGATTTACTCAAAATTGCCCTGGGGATGAAACTTGTACCAACAACTACCAACAAGACCGAGTAGATGTATTAAAAGCTTATGCGGATTACTCATGGAGTTTAGACCCAACACATTACGCAATTTTTGAACATTTGGGATCTGATAATGAAGAGCAACAATGGGCTAATTACAGACTTGGAGATGCAATCCCCAAAGGAATCATGATGTGGGGCGAAATGACCTATCCTTATTCCCAACTAGCTAGTGGTTACGCAACTGGAGCAGATATTTCAAGAATTGGTAGTGATGCACATGGATTTACAGGAAAACGAGTAATGGGTTACCCAGAAAGTCATGACAAAGAACGAATATTATACACCACAATAACAACAGGAAACGGCGGAGGCACATTTCCTGTAAACGGTAACCTAACAAATACGTTAAACAGAATGTCCTCAATTGGAGCAGCATCGTTATTAGTTCCTGGTCCAAAAATGATATGGCATTTTGCAGAATTGGGTATGAACACATCGATTTACGATTGCAACAACGGAACTGTAAATACAGAAAGTGATCCGACTCCAGGAGATTGCAAACTAAACACAAAACCACAACCACAATGGGTAAACAATTGGCTATCTGACGCAACAAGATCCAAGATTTACAACGATTGGGCAAAAATGATTACTATAAAAATTAATGAACCTGTTTTCGAAGGAAGCTATACCATTAGTCCAGATGCTAATAATGTAAAACAAAGGATTTATATTTACGACAATTCACTTCCATCTACACAACTAAAAAATGTAGTTGTGCTGTGTAATTTTTCGGTGGCAAATCTTAGTTTGGTTCCAAGTTTTCCATATACGGGAACATGGTACAATTTGTTAGATAACACATCTATAAATGTTACGGATGTAAATGCAGTATTAGCAATCCCATCGGGACAATTCTTGATTTATGGTAACAAACCGTCCATATTAGCAACCGAGAATTTTACCAAGGACAATATTATTTCAATTTTTCCGAATCCTACTACAAATAGTTTTTCATTAAATGCAAACGCATCTAAAATAGCCATTTATTCATTAACAGGACAACTTGTAAAACAATTTAATGGAGATTTTAATAGCAATTATAGTTTCTCCATAGAAAACCTTAATCAAGGAATTTATATAGTCAAAATCACCGATAATGACAATAACGAAAGCTCTTTGAAATTAATAAAACAATAAAATTTTGAGTTAGATTACGGTTTTATTTGAAGAAAACCTTTCGGAAACGGAAGGTTTTTTTTGGTTTAGGTAAGTTTGTAAAACAAAAAACCCGAATATCTCTATTCGGGTTTTGTGGTACCTCCAGGGTTCGAACCAGGGACACATGGATTTTCAGTCCATTGCTCTACCAACTGAGCTAAGGTACCTTGCTTTCGCGGGTGCAAATATAAGATGATTTTTATCTTATCCAAAACATTTTTTAAAAAAAATCTATTCGTATCTTTGTAACTTCAATTTAAATATATGATTTTAGCTGTAGATGTTGGTAATACACGTATCAAATGTGCTCTATTTGAGCAGAATACAATTTTAGACACTTTTGTTTTTTATAAAAAAGAATTTCAAAAAAACATCGAAAATATTTTAAATTCGAACAAAAACATCACAAATTTGATGGTTGCATCGGTAGGAACTATCGAAAAAGCCGATTTTTTGGCTTACGAAAATCAAGTAAAAGTGTATTTTGTATCAAATAATTCGATTTTTCCTTTCGAAAATTTATATCAAACCCCAAAAACGTTGGGAATAGACAGATTGGTGCTTGCTACGGGAGCTGTTTTGAAGTTCCCAAATCAAAATAGATTGGTTATCGATGCCGGAACTTGCGTAACTTATGATTTTATAAATGATAAAAACCAATATTTAGGAGGAGCAATTTCGCCAGGAATTAGACTTAGATACGAATCACTTCATAATTATACCGCAAAATTACCTTTATTATTCATCCAAGAACCTGAAAATTTTATAGGAAACTCAACCGAAAATTCTATTCACTCCGGAATAATAAATGGGCTTACAAACGAAATTGATGGGTTTATTGATCAATACAAACAGCAATATTCAAAATTTATAATAATTTTAACGGGTGGAGACTCAGAATTTTTGGCTAAACGATTAAAAAATACCATATTTGCCAATCCAAATTTTCTACTCGAGAGTTTGAACCAAACTTTTCAATATATAAATCAAAAATGATTAAAAAACTCGTTACCAGCATTTGTTTACTTTTCGCATTAATTTCTTTTGCTCAAGAGGGAACTTCATCGCCTTATTCTTTTTACGGAATTGGGGATGTAAAATTCAAAGGAACTGTCGAAAACCGTTCTATGGGCGGTCTAAGTATTATTGGAGACAGTATTCACGTAAATTTACAAAATCCAGCCTCATTTGCAAACCTAAAATACACTACTTATGCGCTTGGCGGAAATAGTAACGAAACCAATTTATCTACTTGGGCTGAGAAAGTGAAAACCAAAAGAACAACTTTGGATTACCTAGCAGTTAGTTTTCCTGTAGGAAAATTTGGAGCTAGTTTTGGAGTTATGCCATATTCATACGTAGGTTACAAAATCCAAAACGGAGATAATACAACACCAGAGATCAACAAATATTCTGGAAAAGGAGGAATAAACAAAGGTTTCTTAGGAATTGCTTATAAAGTTTCTCCAAAATTAAGTTTAGGAGCTAATCTGGATTATAACTTTGGTAGAATTACAACAAGCACATCAAAATTTAATGAAAATGTACTAAACGGAGCAAGGGAATTAAACACCTCCTCAGCAAGCGGTGCAAATATTACTTTTGGAGCAATGTATCAATCTAAAATTAATGGAAAATTGCAAATGTACAGCGGTTTGACTTTTACACCACAAAGTAATCTAAACTTCAAAAACACACGAAACATTGCTACAGTTCAGTTTTCGTCCACTAATGATGATATCGTAATTGACAATACCGATGTTGCGGTAGCAAATACGACAGTAAAACTGCCAACTAAATTAAGTTTAGGTTTTGGGTTGGGAGAATCCAAAAAGTGGCAAATAGGAACGGAAGTTGTTTTTCAGGAAAACAGCAAATTATCTAACAGGTTTAACGATATCGCAAATTCATCTTTCGAAAATTCCACAAAATACATTGTTGGTGGATATTTTATTCCAAAATACAACTCGTTTACCAATTATTTCGACAGAGTTACTTACCGCGGAGGATTTAATTTCCAGAACACGGGATTGGTAGTAAATAATAAATCCATCAAAGATCAATCGGTATCATTTGGAGTTGGACTGCCATTGGGAGGAACTTTTTCAAATATTAATATTGGTTTCGAATTTGGAAAAAGAGGAACAAAAGCTGCTGGATTAATTCAAGAAAATTACTCCAATCTTAGCATCGGATTATCTTTCAATGACAGATGGTTCGTGAAAAGAAAATACGATTAATTTACCGTTAAGCTATTTTGCCAATTGTTGTTTAATAAATTACAATTATCTCATGACTTCAAAAAAACATAATATAATTTTTACAATAGTCTTAACTTTGGTTTTGACGTTAATGTTTTCATGCGAAAGTAATTTTAAAGACGTACAAAAAATAAATTTTTCAGAATTTACACCTAGTACCGAAGCCGATAATTTTAATTTAAAATATACCGACTCGGGACGAATAAAATCAATACTTATAAGCCCAAAAATGTTAGATTACTCTAGCGTTTCCTATCCGTTTACCGAATTTCCAAAAGGAATAGACGTCACAATGTTTGACAAAAGCGGCAAAAAAACTTTCATAAAAGCCAATTACGCCGTTAGTTTCAAAGGATCAGATCTGATAGATTTGCAAGGAAATGTAAATATTACTAACGAAGTTGGCCAGAAATTAAATGCCGAACAATTGTACTTTGATCAAAAAAACGAATGGTTTTATACCGAAAAAAACTATAACTTTACATCTCCAGAAGGAACTGTAACAGGAACCGGAGTCGATTTTAGTAAAGATTTTAGAGTAATGAACACACAAAGATTATCTGGCGAAGTCCAGAGTTCCAAATAAAACCCAAAACAAAATGATAAATTTTCACAAATATTTTCAGTTTTTTTATCTAATCATTGCGGTTTTGTTTCTTTACAATGCTTATTCCAAGTTTAACAAAGGCGAAAATTATTGGATAGATGTTGCGTTTTTTGTTGCGGCAATATTCATGTTTTTTTTCAAAAGAAACTTTGCCAAAAAATTCGATGAGAATAAAAAGAAGTAAAACATGGAAATTGTTATCATAATCCTTTGTCTTATTCTTTGTGCCTTTTTTTCGGGAATGGAAATTGCTTTTGTTTCCTCCAACAAAATTTATCTCGAAATAGAAAAAAAACAAGACAATTTTATTTCTAAAACCCTTACCAAACTTACCGAAAAACCATCTCAATTTATAACAACAATGCTAGTTGGAAACAATATTGCACTTGTAGTTTATGGGTTTTTTATGGGCGATTTACTCATGAAATACATTATTTCGTTTGGGTATAATTTCTCTAATTTTACAAATCTGATGTTGCAAACCATCATTTCTACCTTATTAGTATTGATAACATCGGAGTTTTTACCCAAAGTTTTTTTTCAGATTTATGCAAATAATCTCATCAAGTTTTTTGCGGTTCCAGCCTATTTTTTTTATAAAATTTTCTATTATATTTCTGTTATTACAATTTGGATATCGGATATGGTACTCAAAAAATTTTTCAAAACCGAAGGCGACCAAGTACAACTTTATTTTAGTAAAGTAGAACTAGGAAACTACATTACCGAGCAAATGAGCGCCGTTCAAAATCATGAAGAAGTAGATTCCGAGATACAAATTTTTCAAAACGCATTAGAGTTTTCAGGTGTAAAAGCCCGCGAAATCATGACACCCAGAACAGAAATTCATGCCGTCGAAATATACGATTCAATAGAGGAACTAAAAAATATGTTTATCGAAACGGGTTACTCCAAAA
Organism: Bacteroidota bacterium; assembly: GCA_043783485.1. Lineage (GTDB taxonomy): Bacteria > Bacteroidota > Bacteroidia > Flavobacteriales > Flavobacteriaceae > Flavobacterium. The sequence goes on along the minus strand of JAYVZI010000046.1, from coordinate 3,688 downwards.
TATTGGTTTATCAAAACTCATTAGACGATATTATAGGTTACGTTCACTCATTCGAATTATTCAAAAAACCCAAAACCATCAAATCCATAATGATTCCCGTAGAGTTTGTACCGGAAACCATTTTCATAAAAGATGTAATGGATTTGCTAACCAAAAAACGAAAAAGTGTTGCCATTGTTCTTGATGAATATGGCGGAACTTCCGGAATGATAACTCTAGAAGATATTGTCGAAGAGCTTTTTGGCGAAATCGAAGATGAACACGATCAAAACGAAGCTTTTACAGAGCAAGAAATCGAAACCGGAATTTATCTTTTTTCAGCAAGATTAGATGTGGAATATATAAACGAAAAATACAAACTCAACATTCCCGAAGCAGATTCCTACGAAACCCTTGGCGGATTTATTGTAAATTCAACAAATGAAATCCCCGAAATCGACGACCAAATTGTAATTGGAAACTTTCATTTTATAATTCAAGAAGCATCAAATAAAAAAATTGAATTAGTAAAAATGACTGTTAGAGATTAATATTAAAAAAAATATCAAAATTTCTTGCAAATAATATCAACAAACCATAATTATTAAATAGATAATTGTATTTTCGCAAACTGAATTAAAATTTAACAATAATAAAAATGGCAATTTTAGCAAAAATTAGACAACGATCAATATTATTAATATCTATAATAGCGTTATCATTATTCGCATTCGTAGCACAAGATCTTTTCAAAAAAGGAAATTTCAGTCAAACTTCTAAAGATGTGGGATCTGTAAATGGCGAGGATATTCTCTTTCAAACATTTAACGAAAAAGTAAACAATCTCGAAAAAAGCGGGCGTGGAACATCAAACATCCAAGCGGTAAACCAAGTTTGGGATCAAGAAGTTTCTGTTGCTTTACTTACTAGCGAATTTAAAAAACTAGGAATTAGAGTTGGAGAAAACCAAATAGTTGATGGTTTAAAACAAAATCAAAACATTGGTCAAAACCAAGCATTTATGAACGATGCAGGTGTTTTTGACATTGCAAAATACAAAGCTTATTTCAAAGCAAATCCAGACCAAGCAGCATCAAGAACAGCTGCCGAAACGGATGCAGCATTAAATGCGAAATACCAAATCTACGCTACTTTAATAAAAGCAGGTTTTAATACTACAAAAGCCGAAGGGAAATTGAAGTACGAAGCAGAAAGCAACAAAGTAAGTTTCGATTTCGTAGCTGTTCCTTTTTCAAGCATTAAAGACAGCGAAATAAAAATCTCGGATTCAGAAATTAATGATTTCATGAAAAAAGATGAGAAAAAATACAAATCCGAAGAATCTCGCGAAATTCAATACGTATTAATCGAAGACAAACCATCGGTTACAGACGAAAACGAAATCAAAAAAGAAATAAACACTTTACTAGTTGGCGGAATAAAATACAACGATAAAACTCAGAAAAACGATACAGTTGCTGGTTTTGCTTCTGCAAATAATGTTGCCGAATTTGTAAACTCTAACTCAGATGTTCCTTACGATTCAACTTATATTGCCAAAAAAGATTTGCCAGCTATCGACGCTGATAAATTATTCAACTTGGCGCCAGGAGCAATTTACGGACCATACATGAACGGAAAATACATTTGTTTGTCTAAATCAATGGGAAGAAAATCTGGAGTTAATGCAAAAGCAAGTCATATCTTAATTGCTTACGAAGGATCTAAAACACCAAGTGCAAAACAAAAAAGAACTAAAGAAGAAGCAAAAGCAAAAGCAGAAGAAATTCTTGCTCTAGTTCAAGCAAATCCCTCTAGTTTTATGATGCAAGCTTTCCAAAATTCCGATGATTCTTCTGCTCAACAAGGTGGAGATTTAGGATATTTTAGTCAAGGTCAAATGGTAAAACCATTTAATGATTTTGTTTTTGGAAACAGTATTGGTAAAATTGGATTGGTAGAAACTGAATTTGGTTTCCACATTATTAATGTTACCGATAAACAAGATGCAGTTCGTTTGGCAACAATAGCAAGAAAAATTGCTCCATCAGAAAAAACATCTGACGGACTTTATACTCAAGCTACAAAATTCGAAATGAATGCAAACTCAAAACCATTCGAAGAAGTTGCAAAAGACATGAAATTGATGGTTGTACCAAATGTAAAGTTCAAAGCATTAGATGAAAACCTTGGTGCAATTGGAGCGCAAAGACAAGTTATTCGTTGGGCTTTTGCAAACGATACCAATGTAAATGATGTTAAACGTTTCGAAATTGCAAATGTTGGTCAAGTAATTGCAAAACTAAAAAAGGTAAATCCAGCAGGATTATTAGCAATTGAAGAAGCTAGAATGGCAGTTGAGCCAATCCTGAAAAATCAGAAAAAAGCAGAATTAATTAAAGCTAAACTAAAAGGAACTTCGCTAGAGGCTATTGCAACAGCAAACAAAACTACAGTTCAATCTGCTACAGATCTTACTATGGAAAATGCTAGCTTGCCAAACATTGGTCAAGAACTAAAAGTTGTTGGAACTGCTTTTGGAACTGCCGCTAATAAAGTGTCAAATCCAGTTGATGGAAATTACGGTGTATATGTTGTAAAAACTAAAACAGTAGTAAAAGTTCCAGCATTGAAAGATTATGCAACTTATGTTACTAAACTAAAATCTCAGAATGCCTCTAGAGTTGGTGGAGTTTTGTCAGCCTTGAAAGCAAATGCAGATATTAAAGACAATAGATCAAAATTTAATTACTAAATTCTATAGTAATTTATATCAAAAAAATCCCGTTTGTAACTCGAACGGGATTTTTTTTGATTTTTTTTAATGGGTTTTATAAAATCATTTCTTCATAAGTCAAGATGGTTTCGAAACCTTTGGATTTGAAATAATCCAATGGGTTTTCCTCCGAAATTGCCATTACAAAATCGCCTCCCCAAGCACCAAGACTTTTTATGGTTCCTTTAAAATCCGAAAACAAAATTTGTTTTGCAGTATTAGTATTTAGAATTTTACTCAAAATTGTTTCGTGATTTTCTAAAGTTTTTGCAAACGATATTATGTCTTTGGCGTTCAAAACTTGATCGGTAATTGCATTTATTTTTGGAATAATTTGGCTCAAGTTATTTGAGTTATTTCTGTAATTTGCTATGGCGGTTTTGCTGCTTTGTTTTTGGTTGAGGTAAACAAAATAGATTTTTTGTTTAAATTCTGGATTGAAAACTACTTTTTCGATTACAGGATTTCCGTTTTGTAAATGATATAAAATTGGTGTGTTGTTTTGAGCGCAAGCAATATCATAACCGCTACCTCCAAAACTGTTTTTGAGTAGCAAAAAAGCATCTATTTGCAACCACTGAGCAATATTGTTTATTAATGTTGATGAGGTTCCTAAACCCCAATTTCTTGGAAATGTTAGATTTGAAGTTATATTATACCCGTTTGAATTATTTATAAAATCTGGATTTAGTTTATAGGCTTCATGAAGTATTTCTAGCAAAGTGTTTTTTACAGGATTGGTATGAAAATGTTCTTGATTAATGATTGATGAAAACAAAATAATATCTTCGAACCAAATACTATGATCATTATCATAACTTTTCCAAACGATGGTTTTGTTGCTTTCTATTTGTTCTACAATTAGGTTTTGCCCAAATTTGGTTGGCAATGCCAATGCTGTTGCGCCATCTAGAACAAGATATTCTGCGGTTA
>JAYVZI010000045.1:0-23249 GCA_043783485.1 Bacteroidota bacterium | reverse complement strand
AATTACATAAAAAATGGGTTAGATATTTATTATTTTAACATCAAATAAATAATAATGAGCCACAAGATTAGCATTGATTTTAAATCATATTATTCATTCTTGACCCTTTATAAAATTTGATTTAAAATCAATGCTAATCTTGTGGCTCATTATTATTTATTTGATGTTAAAATAATAAATATCTAACCCATTTTTTATGTAATTAATAAATAGTATTTTTGCAATCCATTTACATAAAATATGAGTTTTCTAAAAGAAATAGAACGAAGAAGAACATTTGGAATTATTTCCCATCCAGATGCAGGAAAAACAACACTTACTGAAAAGTTATTACTTTTTGGTGGTGCAATCCAAGAAGCTGGAGCGGTAAAAAATAATAAAATCAAGAAAGGAGCTACATCGGATTTCATGGAAATTGAGCGCCAGAGGGGAATTTCGGTATCAACATCGGTATTGGCTTTTAATTACCAAGACAAAAAAATAAACATTCTCGATACGCCAGGTCACAAGGATTTTGCCGAAGATACTTTTAGAACATTAACCGCTGTAGATAGCGTTATTGTTGTTATTGACGTTGCAAAAGGTGTTGAGGAACAAACCGAAAAATTGGTTTCGGTTTGCAGAATGAGAAATATTCCTATTATTGTTTTCATCAACAAATTAGATCGCGAAGGTAAAGACGCTTTCGATTTGATGGATGAAGTGGAACAAAAATTAGGATTACATGTTACGCCATTGAGTTTCCCGATAGGAATGGGTTATGATTTTCAGGGAATATACAATCTTTGGGAACAAAATATAAATATTTTTAGTGGCGATAGTCGAAAAAATATCGAGGAAACCATCGCTTTTTCTGATGTTAAAAATCCTGAATTAGAAAAAATTATCGGTCAGAAACCCGCTGAAAAATTGCGAGAAGAATTAGAATTGATAGATGAAGTTTATCCAAAATTTGACCGTCAAGAATATTTAGACGGGAAACTACAACCTGTATTTTTTGGTTCGGCATTAAATAATTTTGGCGTTCGCGAGTTGCTGGATTGTTTTGTGCAAATTGCGCCATCGCCACGACCAAAGGAATCCGAAACTAGAGAAATAGACCCGAAGGAAGAAAAAATGACTGGTTTTGTTTTTAAAATCCATGCAAATATGGATCCTAAACACCGAGACCGATTGGCTTTTATAAAAATTGTTTCGGGAACTTTCGAGAGAAATAAGCCTTATTTTCATGTTCGACAAAAGAAAAATCTAAAATTTTCGAGTCCAAATGCCTTTTTTGCTGAGAAAAAAGAAATCGTAGATATTTCCTATCCCGGCGATATTGTTGGTTTGCATGATACAGGAAATTTTAAAATTGGAGATACATTAACCGAAGGAGAAATAACCAGTTTTAAAGGAATTCCGAGTTTTTCGCCAGAGCATTTTAGATACATCAATAACGCCGATCCTATGAAAGCCAAGCAATTGGACAAAGGAATTGATCAATTGATGGATGAAGGAGTTGCGCAATTATTTACGCTAGAAATGAACAACCGTAAAATAATTGGAACCGTTGGAGCGCTTCAATACGAAGTTATTCAGTACCGATTAGAGCATGAATATGGTGCAAAATGTTCCTATGAAAACTTCCCCGTTCATAAGGCTTGTTGGGTAAAACCAAATGATGCAAAAAGTGATGAGTTTAAAGAATTTAGAAGAATAAAACAAAAATTCTTGGCTCATGATAAATATGGTCAATTGGTATTTCTGGCCGATTCGGATTTTACAATTCAGATGACACAAAATAAATATCCAAATGTAAAGTTGTTTTTTACATCGGAATTTGAGTAGTAATTTAAAATAATTTTCATTAAAAAACCATAATAATCAATCGATTTATTATGGTTTTTTGGTTGATACAAAAATCTGATTTTATACTATTTGTATTGATTTTCGTAATATTTTGCATAAGCGCCAGAAGTAACATTGCTAAGCCATTGCTCATTGTTTAGGAACCAATCGATGGTTTTTTCCAATCCTTGCTCAAAGGTTACGGATGGTTTCCAACCGAGTTCTTTGTTGATTTTCGAGGCATCGATTGCATAACGCAAATCGTGTCCCGGACGGTCTTTTACGTAAGTGATTAACTTCTCGGATTGTCCTTGATTTCTTCCTAATTTAGTATCCATTATTTGACACAAAAGTTTTACTAAATCTATGTTTTGCCATTCGTTGAAACCACCAATATTATACGTTTCATGGTTTTTTCCTTCATGAAAAACAAGATCTATTGCCACGGCATGATCCTCGACAAAAAGCCAATCGCGGGTGTATTTTCCGTTTCCGTAAACGGGCAATGATTTGTTATTGATGATGTTGTTTATAAAAAGTGGAATCAACTTTTCTGGAAAGTGATTTGGCCCATAATTATTGGAACAATTGGTAATTACATAAGGCAATCCGTAGGTTTCGCCATAGGCACGAACAAAGTGATCTGAACTTGCTTTTGAGGCAGAATAAGGGGAATTTGGGTCGTAAGCAGTTGTTTCTGTAAACAGTCCCTCCGCTCCTAGCGAACCATAAACCTCATCTGTGGAAACGTGATAAAAACGCTTGTTTTCCGAGTTGTCTTTCCAGATGGTTTTTGCAGCATTTAGCAAATTCATGGTTCCTATAACGTTGGTTCTTACAAACGATAAAGGATCTGTAATGGAACGATCTACATGGGATTCGGCAGCTAAATGTATAACTCCATCGAACTGGTGTTTGGCAAATAATTCGTTAATGAAAGTTTCCTCTACAATATCGCCTTTCACGAAAGTGTAATTGGTTTTATTTTCGATATCAGCAATGTTTTCGAGGTTTCCTGCATAGGTTAATGCGTCGAGATTATAAATTTGATATTCGGGATATTTGTTTACAAAACGACGAACAACGTGCGAACCAATGAAACCAGCACCACCGGTAATAAGTATTTTTTTCATTCTATTTTTTTAAAGATTTCCATCTACATTGATCTTCAAAACGCCTTTTACGTCGTAAAGTACAGATTCTTTTTTTCTAAGTTTTTCGATATCTAATGCTAAAAATTCCTTGTGAGAAACCCCCAAAACTATAGCATCGTAAGTATGATTTGGTAATATATTTGTAGAATTTAGATTGTATTCATGAGCAACCTCAACTGGATTTGCCCAAGGATCATAAACATCTACCTGAATGCCGTAATCCGATAAAGCTCGAACTACATCGACAATTTTAGTGTTACGAACATCAGGGCAATTTTCCTTAAACGTTATTCCGAGCATTAATAATTTAGATCCATTTATAGCAATGCCTTTCTTGATCATAAGCTTGACAACTTGCGATGCAACGTAATCGCCCATGCTGTCATTTAGTCTTCGTCCTGCTAAAATAATTTCTGGATGATAGCCAGATTCTTGAGCTTTTTGTGCCAAATAATAGGGATCTACGCCTATGCAATGTCCGCCAACTAATCCGGGTTTGAAGGGAAGAAAATTCCATTTTGTCCCCGCAGCTTCTAGCACTGCATGCGTATCGATTTCCAGAATATTAAATATTTTTGCAAGTTCGTTTACAAATGCAATATTGATATCGCGTTGGGAATTTTCGATTACTTTTGCGGCTTCGGCAACTTTTATAGATGGTGCAAGATGTGTTCCCGCAGTGATAATTGATTTGTATAAATCATTTACTTTGATGCCAATTTCTGGGGTTGATCCTGCTGTAACCTTTAGGATTTTATCTACCGTATGCTCTTTATCTCCGGGGTTTATTCGTTCTGGAGAATATCCTGCAAAAAAATCTTGATTGAATTTTAGTCCGCTAATTTTTTCTAAAACAGGTACACATTCTTCCTCAGTAACTCCTGGATAAACTGTTGATTCGTAAATAACAATATCTCCTTTTTTTAGGACTTTTCCAACGGTTTCGCTGGACTTGTATAATGGAGTTAAGTCTGGTCTATTATTTTTATCGACAGGAGTTGGAACGGTAACGATATAATAATTGCAATCTTTAATATCATTTATATTATCCGAACAAAACAATCCTTGTGTTTCCGATGGTTTATCAACTAAAACGGATTTTAGAAGTTTTTCGCTAATTTCGAGCGTATTATCTTTACCAGAATTTAGTTCTGATATTCTTTTTTGATTAATATCAAACCCAACAACTGAGTATTTTGTTGCAAACAATCTTGCTAGTGGTAATCCTACATACCCAAGTCCAATAACTGCTATTCTTGTACTCATTTTGTTTTGTTTTTTTGTTTTTAAAATTTGTTTTAAGAACCAATACATTGATATACAAATCCTATTTCTTCTAACGTTTTTTTGTTCAAAATATTTCTTCCGTCAAAAATAAATGCAGGTTTTTGCATATTATCATATATTTTTTGCCAATCATAACTTTTAAACTCTTCCCATTCCGTAAGTACAGCAATTGCATGTGCATTTTGGCAAGCTTGGTAAGCGTCCTGAAAGGTAATAATGTGCTTTTTGTTTTTTTCTGAACTTCGTGTTTCGAGATAATCTAAATCGGAAAGAATTTGCGTTTCGGAAACTTTTGGATCAAAAATAGCAATATTTGCATGCTCGTTTATTAAATCATCTGCTACATAAATTGCTGCAGATTCGCGAGTATCATTTGTATCTTTTTTGAAAGCCCAACCCAGAAAAGTTATCTTTTTATCGGCAACTGTATTGTATAATGTTTTTACAATATTTTTAGAAAAACGTCTTTTTTGATGGTCGTTCATAATGATTACTTGTTCCCAATAATCGGCAACTTCGTTTAGTCCGAAAGATTTTGAAATGTAAACTAAATTTAGAATGTCTTTTTGAAAGCAAGAACCTCCAAAACCTACTGATGAATTTAGGAATTTAGGTCCAATTCGACTATCCATCCCTATTGCTTTTGCCACTTCGTTGATATTGGCACCTGTTTTTTCGCAAAGTTCCGAAAGAGCATTTATTGATGAAACCCGTTGTGCCAAAAATGCGTTTGCAGTAAGTTTAGACAACTCTGACGACCAAACATTTGTGGTCAATATTCTATCTCTAGGAACCCAATTTGCATAAACTTCGAGAAGGGAATCTATAGCACTTTGTCCTTCTGGAGTGGTGTCTCCACCAATTAAAACCCTGTCTGGATGTAATAAATCCTGAACAGCAGTTCCTTCGGCAAGGAATTCAGGATTTGATAATATCTGAAATTGAACTCCGTTTCCGGTATGATCTAAAATACTTTTTACGGCTTCGGCAGTACGAACTGGTAGTGTAGATTTTTCGACTACTATTTTATTGTCTTTTGCAACTCTTGCAATTTGTCTTGCGCAAAGCTCTATATATTTTAAATCTGCAGCCATTCCTTTTCCAGATCCGTAGGTTTTGGTTGGTGTGTTTACAGAGATAAAAATGACTTGAGCCTCATCGATTGCTTTGTCCACATCTGTAGAAAAAAAGAGGTTTTTTCCTCTTGATTTCGCAACAATTTGGGGCAATCCTGGTTCGTAAATTGGGATATTATCTACATTTGGATCGTTCCAAGCGGCTATTCTGGCTTCGTTTAAATCTACAACTGTAACTTGAATGTCTGGACAATTTTGGGCAATTACTGCCATTGTTGGCCCTCCAACATATCCTGCTCCAATGCAACATATTTTTGTAATCTTCATCATATTTTAATCTATTATTCGCGAAGCATTTTACTGCTTATTTGCATATTTATTTTAAATTTTCCCAATACCATTTGACCGCTTCTTTCAAACCTATTTGAAAACTGAACTTTGGATGGTATTGTAATAACTCTTTTGCTTTTTCGATACTTGCTAATGAATGTGGAATATCTCCATCGCGATTTGGTCCATGAATTATTGGAACTTCTGCAATTTTTGGGTCATATTCCGAAAGATATTCTTTTAAATATTTTACTAAATCATTCAAGGTATTTCTATCTCCAAAAGCAGTATTATAAACTGTATTTATGGCTTTTGGATTGCTTGTTGTGATTGCCAACTCATTCATTTGGATCACATTATCAATGTAAGTAAAGTCCCGAGAATGGTTTCCATCTCCATTTATAACTGGGCTTTCATGCTGCATTAATTGAGTTACAAATTTTGGAATCACGGCTGCGTAAGCTCCATTTGGATCTTGTTTTCTGCCAAAAACGTTGAAATATCGTAAACCTATTGTTTCTAATCCATAAGTTTTACTGAAAATTTCGGCATACAATTCATTAACGTATTTTGTGATTGCGTAAGGCGAAAGTGGTTTTCCTATAATGCCTTCTTGTTTTGGCAAACTTTCCGAATCTCCGTAAGTGGATGAACTTGCGGCATAAATAAATCGTTTTACTTTTGCATCTCGAGCGGCAACTAACATGTTTAGAAATCCTGTAACATTTACTTGGTTTGTTGTAATGGGATCGTTTATAGATCTGGGAACGGAACCTAAAGCTGCTTGATGCAAAACGTAATCTACATTTTGAACTGCTAAATTACAGTTTTCAATGTTTCTAATATCGCCGTCAATGAGTTTGAAATTTGGGTTTTCTATACAGTTTTTTAGATTTTGTCTGTAACCAGTTGCAAAATTATCTAGACAAACTACTTTGTATTGTTTTGATAAAAAATATTCGCACAAATTCGAACCAATGAAACCTGCTCCACCAGTGATTAGAATTGTTTGATATTTTTTTTCGGTCATGATTTGTAAATTATTTTTTATTTCTTCTTATTGATTTGTATGTTTTGGTGAGGATATTTTCTTTTTTATCATCTTCATGATAACCGTTCGCATAATTTCCGTAGCCGTAGCCATATCCGTAGCCATAACCGTATCTTGCTTTGTTTTCGAAACCATTTAGAACAATACTTATATTGTTAAGTTCTTCTCTTTTCACTCGGTTGTTTAAGACCGTTATCATGTCTTTTTTGGTGTAGTTTTGCCTGATTACATAAATAGTTACATCACAAAACTGTGCTAATTCTAGAGCATCGGACACAAGTCCAACTGGGGGTGTATCAAGGATAATATAATCATATTTGACTTTTAGCTCGTCTATCAATCTAACCATACTGTCTCCCATAATTAACTCTGATGGATTTGGAGGAATTGGTCCTGCTGATATAAAATCTAAGAATGGAATTTGGGTGTTTTGAGTAATTTCCTTTAATGTGTTTTGACCTATTAGATAATTTACTGCTCCAATATCATTTTTCACATTAAAATCAGCGAAAATTTTGGGCTTTCTTAAATCAAGACCAACAATTACAGTCTTTTTTTCGCTTAATGCAAAAACTGTTGCAATGTTTATGGAACAAAATGTTTTACCTTCTCCGCTTATAGATGATGTTACCATTAATGTTTTTGATCCATCTACATGTTGTTTTTTATAAATAAATTGGAGCGATGAACGAACGGCTCTAAAGGATTCCGAGAGTGCTGATTTTGGTTTTTCGAAAACGGCAAGATTAGAAACTCCGTGTTTTTTTCCTATAATTCCAATGAGGGGAATGTTGGTTAGTTTGCTAATATCATCTACGTTTTGAACTGAATTATTTACAAAGAAAATTCCAAAAACAATTAACAGCGGGATTAATAATCCTAGGAAAAATGCTAGTACATAATTTACATTTGTTTTCGGACCTATTAATCCTCCACCAATATCTTTTGCGGGATCCAGAAAATGAATATCTGATAAATTGGCTGCCTTTACAATCTCTGCCTCGCTTCTTTTAGAAAGGAAATTGATGTAAATATTATCGTTAAGATTGTACTTCCTTTTTATTTTTGTTAGCTCTTGTTCAGCTTCTGGCAATTTGTGTATGTTACTTTCTGCTTCGTTTATTTTTTTGTTTATTGATGCTAAATCATAATTTAATGCATTTCTGGCAGAGTTTATGTTTTCTAAAAGCACTTTCTTTAGCGACTCCATTTCGTTATCAAAATCCTCATACATTTTTTGGTTTTTGACTGAATAGGCCATTTGAGATCTTGCGATTGATAATGATATTAATTTTGAAACATTAACCACAATATTAGGATCATCTATTCCTGCAACTGATGGTGCTGGTAGTCTAGAAAAATCACTATTGTTTCTTAAATAAGTTCTTAAGGAGTTACAATATTCTATTTTTCTGGTAATTCCGTCTTTAACCTCATCGTAACTTTGTAGTTGCTCGGAGTATAATTTGCCACCTTCTTCTATATCAACAATGTTTTTATCTTTCTGAAATGATTTCAAATCATCATTGGATTGTTTGAGTTGTTCTTCGGTTTTTATAAGTGTACTGTCTATAAATTTAATAGTATTTGTGGCAAATAAGTTTTTTTTATCCAACTCGATTTTTACAAGCATTTTTACAGTTGTATTCAAATAATCAACCATTCTTGCTTTATTAGTTCCCTCTAAACTCAGCGTCATTATGGAGCCACTTTTTTCGTCTGCCAATACTTTTATTCCTTGATATCTTGCTACAACACTATTAAATTCATTAAATCTAATAATGTAATCATTTCCCGTATAACTACCTGGGTTGTCATTTATTAGTAACTTACAATTCAAAAAAGGAAGATTAATTTCTTGTCCAATTTTATATCTTCTCTCAAAATTTCCAATGGCCACATTTGTATTTCCTATGGTATATTTTGAGTAATCATAAACTTGTGCTTGCTGGCTATCAAATTCAATTTTTATGATATATTCGTTGGCGCTTACAAACTTTATTTTAATGTTTTTCCCTAATAACTGTCCTTTGGTTTTATCGATTTTTACTGTAAAAGGAACAAGTCCATAAGCATCGGTTTCGAAATATTTTCCAGGCTGCAAATAATCTATATAAAACTGTAATTTATCTACAACTAACTCATTATGAGAACGAGATCTTAAGGCGGTAGAAATAGTTTGCACTTGATCCGAGGTGCCTCCCCAATTGAAAACCAAACTTGTATTTGCTGTAAAAAAGGGATTATTTTCCTCTTTTATAGATATGGTTGTATTGATGCCATAAATTTTTTGTTTTCGGATATTTACTTGGTAAGCTATTGTAAATGCAATTAACAATCCAAGAAGGAAAAGTTTCCAATAGCTTATTGTTTTTAACAAAAACCCTTTGAAATCGAAACTGTTTTGGGTTTCAAAAAAAGAAAAATCTTTTATATCGAGCATCTTTATTGTGTGTTATTTTATTTTTTTAGAAGTAAAAAAGTGGTTGTTGCAAGCGATAAAAGCGTAATAATAGTCCCCAAGGATTCTATACCTGTTTTACCTGTTCCCCAAGTTTTTTGTTTTAATGGTTTTACATAAATGTAATCATTGGGTTGGAGGTTATAATAAGGCGATTCTATTGCTTTTATATCCGTTAAATCTATCGAATGTATTTCGGTTCCTTGAGATAATTTTCTAATGATCTGAACGTCCTTTCTGTTTCCTGTAACAGCAATATCTCCTGCGTTAGCTATTGCTTCTAGAATATTTACTTTTTCTTGAAACAATGTTTTTGTCCCGGTATTTCCTACTTCGCCGTTTATAGTATATCTAAATCCTGCTAATTTTACATTTACAAAAAGATTTGCTTCCTTGTTAAAGTATTCAGATAAAAGTTTTTCTTCTACTTTTACTCTAATTTCATCAGTGGTAAATCCTATTACATTCATTTCGCCCAAAACAGGAATTCTGATATTTCCGTGATCATCGACGGTAAAACCATCAAAATAAAGTTCTTTCTCAGATTTTCCTGCTTCTCCACCTGTGTTTGAGGTGCTAAACATTTCCGCTAATTTTGGATCTAAAGTTTTTATAGAAATACTCAAAACATCATTGGTCTGAACTCTATACGGGGCTGTATTCACCTGATTTACAGTTTTATTAGCTTCTGAGCCACTTTTTTTAGACAAGTAAATCAAGTCTTTTGTGGGAATACAAGAGCTAAAAAACACTAAAATAAAAGCAATAATTAGGATAGAATATTTATTCATTTTGAGCTTATTTATAGGAAACAAATATAGTTTTTTCATTTATATATAAAAATCTAAACCAAAATTAATAATTAATTGCTTTTGAAGGCATTTTCGAAAGGAACGCGGTGCAAAATACTTCGACCTAGAGTAACTTCATCGGCATATTCTAATTCATCCCCTACCGAAATTCCGCGAGCAATTGTAGAGGTAATGATATCGAAATCTTGTATTTGTTTATAAATATAAAAATTGGTCGTATCACCTTCCATTGTTGAGCTGAGAGCGAAAATAATTTCGGAAATCGTTCCCGTTTTTACTTTTTCGACTAATGAAATTATGTTCAATTGACTTGGGCCAACTCCATCTATCGGCGAAATTTTTCCACCCAAAACATGATAAATTCCTCTAAACTGTCCAGTATTTTCAATAGCCATTACATCACGAATATCCTCGACTACGCAAATAATTTTGTGATTTCGGCTTGGATTTGCGCAAATTTCGCAGATATCAACATCCGAAATGTTATGACAACTTACACAAAACTTGACTTCCTCGCGCATACTTGTTATAGCTTGCGCCAAAAAATCCGTTTGTTCTTTGGGTTGTTTTAGCAAATGTAAAACCAAACGTAATGCAGTGCGTTTTCCAATTCCTGGCAATTGCGACATTTCATTGACTGCTTTTTCTAATAATTTAGACGAAAATTCCATTTTACAAAAGTAATCATTTTGTTGATTTAGTGCATTAGTAACTCTCAGAAACACTCGCTATTTTTTTGGTTTTTTTAAATATCTAAATAAACAAATCCTTAAATCAACATTTTTTCCTATTTTGGCTGAAATAAATTTTATAAAAATGACACCATTTGGGATTTTAAGTTTGATTGTAATATATTTTGGTATTTTATTTTTGATTTCGCATTTTGTGAGCAAAAAAAACAATGGAAACGATGCTTTTTTCAAAGCCAATAAAAACTCCAAATGGTATTTGGTTGCCTTTGGAATGATTGGAACTGCTATTTCGGGAATTACATTTATTTCTGTTCCTGGCGAAGTCGGAAACCCAGATTTACAATTCAAGTATTTTCAGTTTGTAATTGGTTGCGCTATAGGTTTTATTATAGTTGCCAGAGTTTTATTACCGTTGTATTATCGGATGAATCTAACATCTATTTATGGTTATATCGAAAAACGTTTGGGAATTATAAGTTATAAAACTGCCGCAACTATTTTCTTAATTGGGAGAACTATTGGCTCCGCTTTTAGATTATATTTAGTGGTTTTTGTTTTACAAAAATATGTTTTCGATGAGTTGCATATTCCGTTTGCTGCAACCGTAATGATTTCATTAGGATTAATATTTGCTTACACGTATCGTGGCGGATTAAAAACGATAATTATTACCGATACTTTACAAACATTTTTTTTAGTTTCATCAGTTTTTTTAACGATTTACTTTATTTGCAAAAGCTTGAATATGAATGCTTTTGAAGCTTTCGAGCAAGTGAAAAACAGCAATTACTCCAAGGTTTTTTTCTTTGATGATGCCATGAAAGGGACTTATTTTTGGAAACAAATTTTGGGTGGAATTTTCGTAACAATCGCCACAGTTGGATTAGATCAGGATTTAATGCAGAAAAATTTGAGTTGCAAAAACATTGGCGAAGCTCAAAAAAACATGTACACTTTTACGGGCGTTTTTGTACTGATAAACATTTTCTTTTTGAGTGTTGGCGCCTTACTTTATATTTATGCTCAAAAAAATGGAATTGCAGTTCCTATTGTCAATGATGTTCCAAGAACCGATTTGCTTTTTCCCGAAATCGCCATTCATCATCTAAGTATTTTTCCGACAATTGTGTTTTTGTTAGGATTAACGGCTGCAACATTTGCTACTACAGATAGCGCCTTAACCGCCTTAACAACCTCGTTTTGCGTGGATTTTTTAGCAATGGACAAAACCGAAAACCTAAACAAACCAAACATTGTTAGAACCAGACATTTTGTTCATATTGGATTTTCGTTTTTGATGTTTTTTGTCATCATTATTTTTAATGCCATAAATGATGATTCGGTGGTAAAAATGGTTTTCAAGATTGCTTCCTACACTTATGGTCCGCTTTTGGGCTTGTATGCTTTTGGATTATTCATGAAAACCAAAACGGTTCATGACAAATTTGTTCCATTTATATGCCTGATTTCGCCAGCAATTTGTTTTTTGATTACTCAAAATTCGAAAACACTTTTTGGGGATTACGTAATAGATAACGAATTGATTATCCTTAATGGATTAATAACTTTTCTGGGATTATTAATAATTAGCAAACCTGCAATTGAGGAAACAAGATTTTAAATTTACCCAAATTCCCTAACCTTGATAGTAGAGAAAATAATTATTTGTTCGAACGGCGCAAGCAAGTTCGAACAAAAAAGATTGTAACGGATTGCTTCGCCAGTTCGCACTTTCAGGCTCGGGTGCGGGATTAGCTCCAAAAAAAAATTAATACTGGTTTGTAGTCAGTAAAACCAACGTACAAGCAACCTCGACCTTAATATTGTTGAGTTCTAGTAATTGATAAAACTCTGGATTTTCGGTTCCGGGATTAAAAACCACACGTTTGGGTTTGGCTTCCAAGATATAATTGTAGTAATCACGCTGTCTAGCGGCGTTTAGATACAACGAAACGGTATTTACTTTAGACAACGGAATGGCTTTTGTATAAATTTTTATTCCAGCAACTTCGCCAGTGTTTTGCCCAATTGCAACCACCGAATGACTTTTTTCGACAAGCATAGTGATAGCCTTAAAAGCATATCTTTCTGGTTTAGTGGATGCACCAAGAACTAAAGTTTTTTTATTTTTCATAATGCAAAAATACAAAAATTTTGATCAATTTTTATTTCTAATTTTTAACGATTAGTTGTTTTTAATTTTAAATTTGTATTGGTAACTAAAACTAACTTTACATAAAAAAATATGGACATTTTTGTATATCTGTTTTTTGCGCTTTTTTCGGTTTTAAATCCAATTGGAACCTTGCCTATTTTTGTAGGTTTAACGCAAGATTATAGTCAAAAGGAACGCGCTAGAGTATCGCTTTGGACCTCTATCGATGTGTTTATTATCCTAATTATCTCGTTTTTTGCGGGACAATATGTCCTTTCATTTTTTGGAATAACCATAAACGCACTCCGAATTACAGGCGGAATAATCATAGCAAGTTCGGGTTTTAAACTCCTAAACGGAAAATTTAATAAAGAGCGCGGCATCAACAAAAAAGTAGAACAACAAATACAGGTCCGCAACGACATTGCCCTAACCCCACTTGCAATCCCAATGCTAGCAGGCCCTGGATCAATTTCGCTGCTCATTGCATATTACCAAGAACACCAAAATACAAACGATATTATTTTTTCTAGTTTAGCCATCTTAGCAATCGGAATAGCTATATATATTATTTTGCGTGGCGCACATTACTTGTCCAAAATTCTTGGACCATCAGGAATTGTGGCCATTTCCCGAATTGTCGGATTCCTAACCATTGCTATTGGAGTTCAATACATTATCAGTTCGGTATTAAGTATTATTCGAGGAATTTAGTTTTTAGGAGCTAATCCAGCTCTCATTCCAATCTTTTATGCAAACTTGCTTTCGCCGTTTGCATAAAAGGATTTTCCCTTCCATCTGGGCTAAAAAAATTCGGAATATCAGAAAAATTTCATTAATTTTATGAAAA
Source organism: Bacteroidota bacterium (assembly GCA_043783485.1). GTDB lineage: Bacteria > Bacteroidota > Bacteroidia > Flavobacteriales > Flavobacteriaceae > Flavobacterium. The sequence goes on along the minus strand of JAYVZI010000045.1, from coordinate 9,551 downwards.
TTATCTTATATGAAAATTTTACTCACAGGCGCAAACGGATATGTAGGCAGACGCCTTTTACCCGAATTATTAGAGCAAGGTCATGAAGTAATTTGTTGTGTTCGAGACCAATTAAGGTTGGGTTTAGACCCAATTACACTCTCCAGAATAACCATCTGGGAAGTCGATTTTCTGAAAGACCCAACTTCAGAAAATTATCCAAAAAATATAGACGTTGCTTATTTTTTAATTCATTCCATGTCTAGTTCCACAAAGGAATTTGATGTAATGGAGGCCACTGCAGCAAGGAATTTCAATATTTACATGGATAAAATAAATGTAAAGCAAGTTGTTTATTTATCCGGAATTGTAAATGATCCAAACCTTTCTAAACACATGCAATCGCGCAGTAATGTAGAGCAAATTTTGTTTACAGGAAACTTTAATCTAACCGTTTTAAGAGCCGGAATTATAGTAGGCTCAGGAAGTTCCTCATTCGAAATCATTAGAGATTTATGCGAAAAACTACCCATAATGATTACGCCAAAATGGGTTTTGACCAAATCCCAACCCATTGCTATTCGCGATGTAATTCATTACCTAACTGGAGTTATAAACCGCGAGGATTGTTACAACCAATCCTTTGATATTGGCGGTCCAAACGTAATTACTTACAAACAAATGATGCAATTGTACGCCAAAACGCGCGGCATAAAACTTACTATTGTTACTATTCCTGTTTTTACGCCAAAACTATCCTCATATTGGTTGTATTTTGTAACCTCTACATCCTATAAATTAGCAGTAAATCTGGTAGATAGTATGAAAATGGAAGTGGTTTGCGCTGATAATAGATTGCAGCATATGCTAAATATTAAACCAATATCATACGTTGATGCCATAAAATTAGCTTTCAAAAAAATTGAGCAAAACCTTGTTATTTCTAGCTGGAAAGACAGTTTGGCAAGTTCTCGATTTAAGGAAAATTTGTCTAGTTACGTGCAAGTTCCAACTTATGGTTGTCTTAAAGATATTAAAAAAATAAAAATCTTAAACTCTTCTCAAGTTCTCGAAAATATTTGGAGTATTGGCGGCGATAAAGGTTGGTATTATGCTACTTGGCTTTGGAAATTACGTGGTTTTTTTGACAAATTGGTTGGTGGCGTTGGCATGCGTAGAGGCAGAACCAGTCCAACACATCTCGATAATGGCGATGCACTCGATTTTTGGAGGGTTTTATTAGCCAATCGAGAGGAAAAACGCCTGCTTCTTTTTGCAGAAATGAGAGTTCCTGGCGAGGCTTGGCTGGAGTTTCGAATCGACGAAAATAATTATTTACATCAAATTGCCACTTTTAGACCCATCGGATTATTTGGAAGGTTATATTGGTATGCAATGATTCCGTTTCACTTTTTTATTTTTGACGGAATGATAAAACGAATTGCCAAATTGAAATAAAAAAACTCAAATTTCAAATAAATTTTTGAAATTTGAGTTTTTTTTTAACTAATGATTTTTTTAATTTCTTGGCAAGAAAATTTCTGCCATCATACAACGTGCACTTCCTCCGCCGCAAGCCTCAATTGTGTCTAGAGAGGAGCTTAAAATTGTTATGTGTTCCTCGAGTTGCGCAATTTGTTTTTTAGTTAAGCTTTTGTGAGCAGAATTACTCATTATTAAGTATCTTCTTTCGTCGGTGCCTACTAATTCGAGCATGTTTCCAGCAAAATTATTCATTTGATCTTCGGTGATAAGGATAATTTCTTTTCCGTCGGATTTTAGACTGTCCAGAACCATTTTACGCTCTTTTTTATCATCAATACAATCAGCACAAATTACTGCAAAAGTATCTGCAATACACATCATTACATTGGTGTGATAAATGAGTTTTCGTTCGCCGTTTACGGTTTGAAAGGCTTCGAAAATTATTGGACTCATGTCAAAATCTTCGCAAAACTCTATAAACAATTCTTCGTCAGCACGAGGCGAAAGTGCGCAATAGGCTTTTCCGTTTTCGCGATCCAAGACAATGCTTCCTGTTCCTTCGAGATAAAAACCATCTTCTTCGGCAGAGGAGTAATCCATTATTTCCTCATTTACATCGAACCCTTTAGATTCTAAAACGTCTAGAATATCTTCTCGACGCTCCAATCGGCGATTTTCGGCAAACATCGGATACAAAACTACATCGCCATTTTCGTGGAAAGAAATCCAATTGTTCGGGAAAATAGAATCGGGCGTGCTTGGCTCTAAAGTATCATCTACAACGGTTACATCGATACCTACCATTCGAAGTTTATTCACGAAAGTATCAAACTCTTCTTGCGCTTTGGCATTTACCGTTTCTGGCGAAAGCCCATCTAAAACTTTTTGATAATAATTATTTACCGCCGTTTGCTCGTTCATTCTGAAAGCTACTGGGCGAATCATTAATATGGAATTTGTAGTTTGATTCATTTTTTATTTTGTTTAAAAGTTTCAAGTTTAAGGTTTCAAGTTTCTCAACAAACCTTATGCTTAAAACAAAAATTAATCTCTAATTAGTGGTAAAGTCGAACATCTTAGCAAGCCTTCTTGTTTTGATATTTCGGCATATGGAATTTCCTCAACGGTAAATCCGTTATCACGAAGCCAAGTATTCAATCTTGTGAAGTTTTTTTCGGAAACTACAACATCTGGTGCTATAGAAAAAACATTAGAATTCATATTGTACATCTCGTCTCGGGTAATATGAAATAGGTTTTCTTTGCCGAAAAGGTTTACTAAAAACATATAATCTGCTTCTTCACGAAAACCACTTTTGTAAATAATTCCTTTGTTAGTTCCAACTGGCTGAAAACAACAATCTAAATGCAAAGCATTATCATGAGCTTCGATTTTGGATTTGACCAAATCAAATTCTTTAACGATTTTGTTTGGAAATAAGTTTCTTATATACTCTACACCAGCCATATTGGTTCTGGCAGTAATATAATCTTTATAATCCGATCCTTTGTAAGTTCCTATAAAAACATAATCGTTCCACAGCATTACATCACCTCCCTCAATGTGAACTTCCTCTGGCGGACGAACTACTTTTGCGGGATTTATGTGATTTATAATATATTGGATTGCTTCTAATTCACGCTCGCGATCCGGAAGAATATTTGCTTTTACAAAAGTGTCATCTATAACAAAACCAATGTCGCGAGTAAATATTTGGTTGTAATTTTCGATCATTTCTGGACGAAAAACTTTTACATCATATTTTTTGAAAACCAGATTAAAGGCTTCCATTTCCAATATCATATCTTCCTCTTTGGGATAAGTTTCCGCAAGAATATGCTCTAATGATTTTGGATCGTAGGCTTCGTCTGCGGTTGGTGTTGGTCCGTTATTTATTGCAGAACCCAGAACTACTGCTCTTAATCTTGACGATTCGTTTTTTACGTTTAATTGTAGCATAAAATGGTATTGGTTTTCGGTAGGTCGTTTTCTGACGCTCTTTAAGCAAATATAAAAAAAGCTTCTCAAATAGGAGAAGCTTTTTGGAATTATATATTGTGATAATTTATCTTTTATCCATTGTTTTAAAATCTCTCAAGGCATAACCTGTGTAAACTTGTCTTGGACGACCAATTGGTTCTTTGTTTACACGCATTTCTTTCCATTGAGCTATCCAACCTGGTAAACGTCCAATTGCGAATAAAACAGTAAACATATCTGTTGGAATTCCTAATGCACGATAGATAATTCCTGAATAAAAATCTACGTTTGGATATAGTTTTCTTGAAACAAAATACTCATCTACTAGTGCAGATTCTTCGAGTTTTTTGGCAATTTGAAGTATTGGATCGTTTACTCCTAGTGTTGCTAAAACTTCATCGGCGGCTTTTTTGATGATTTTTGCTCTTGGATCAAAGTTTTTGTAAACTCTATGTCCAAATCCCATTAAACGGAATTCGTCGTTTTTGTCTTTTGCTTTTGCAAGATATTTGTCTGCATCTCCACCATTTTTTTGAATTTCTTCAAGCATTTCTAAAACTGCTTGGTTTGCACCACCGTGAAGTGGCCCCCAAAGCGCCGAAACTCCCGCGGATATTGATGCAAATAAACCTGCGTGAGATGAACCTACCATTCTTACAGTAGATGTGGAACAGTTTTGCTCATGATCTGCGTGCAAAATAAATAATTTATCTAAAGCCGCTACTACAACTGGATTGTTTGTGTAAGGTCCGGTTGGCAATTCGAACATTAATCGCATGAAATTTTCTACGTAACCTTTTGTATTATCGTAATAATTTAATGGGAAACCCATACTTTTTCTGAAAGTCCAAGTAGCAAGAACTAGGAATTTTCCCATAGTTTTACAAACGGCTTCGTACATTTCTTTCTCATTTTCGACATTTACAACTTTAGGGTTAAATGCTGTTAATGCGCTTGTAAGCGAAGATAAAACGCCCATTGGATGAGCCGTTTTTGGAAAACCATCGATGATGTTTTTCATTTCTTCGTTTACTAAAGTATATTTTCGGATGTCCTCTTCGAACTGAAATAATTGTTGTTTGGTTGGTAATTCGCCAAAAATTACTAGATAGGAAACTTCAAGAAAATTGGCTTTATCGGCTAGATCCTCGATGGAATATCCTCTGTATCGAAGGATTCCTTCTTCTCCGTCTAGAAATGTGATGTCGCTTTTGCAAACTCCTGAGTTTTTGTAACCTGGATCCATTGTTATGGCTCCGGTTAAATCTCTAAGTTTACTGATATCTATTGCTGCTTCATTTTCGCTTCCTACGATTACTGGAAATTCGTATTTTTTGCCGTCTAATTCTAATATTGCTGTTTTTGACATAGTATTTTTGCTAATAAATCTTTTTGGGTATATATAATTTAACAAAAATATGAAATTTTGATTTGATTTGGAAATATTTGTTGTAAGGTTTTCGTTAATTGTTTTGTAAATGTTTGAATGTTGATAGAAATATGAAATTTTGATTTTTGTTTCTGATTTTTTAGCCCAGACAGCAATGAAAAGCCAAGAAGGCGAAAATGCTATTTTTTCTTGAAATTACAGAACGACCAGAGGAAGTTCCTGTAATTGCAATAGAAAAAAAGCATTTTGACTGATTGCTTGAAATGTGTGGCTGGATTGGCTCCCAAAAACAAAAAAACCTAACCGATTTAGATAATCTGTTAGGTTTTTAAAATTTATAAATGTCGAGGATTTATTTTATTTTGAAGGCATTCATGGCTGGAAAATAAGCGGTATCTCCCAATTCTTCTTCGATTCGAAGCAATTGGTTGTATTTTGCCATACGATCCGAACGCGATGCTGAACCCGTTTTTATCTGACCACAATTCAGGGCAACTGCCAAATCGGCGATGGTGTTGTCCTCGGTTTCGCCCGAACGGTGCGACATTACTGAGGTGTAACCTGCACGATGCGCCATGTTTACAGCTGCAATGGTTTCGGTTAATGTGCCTATTTGGTTTACTTTTACAAGAATTGAATTGGCAATTCCTTCTGAAATTCCTCGACCCAAACGTTCTACATTGGTTACAAATAAATCGTCGCCAACGAGTTGAGTTTTATGTCCAATTTTTTCGGTGAGGTATTTCCAGCCTTTCCAATCGTCTTCGTACATTCCGTCTTCGATTGAAATTATTGGATATTTTGATGCTAACTCGGCTAAATAATCCGCTTGTTCTTCGGAAGTTCTGATTTTTCCTGTTGGCCCTTCAAATTTTGTGTAATCGTATTTGCCATCTACATAAAACTCTGATGCTGCGCAATCTAGCGCTACCATAACTTCGTCTCCGAATTTGTATCCTGCGTTTTCGACTGCTTTTTTGATAGTATCTAATGCGTCTTCGGTTCCACCAGCCAGATTTGGAGCAAAACCACCTTCGTCACCAACTGCTGTTGAAAGTCCACGATCGTGTAATACTTTTTTGAGGTTATGAAAAATCTCTGTTCCGATTTGCATGGCGTGGGTAAACGATTGCGCTTTTACGGGCATAATCATAAATTCCTGAAACGCAATTGGCGCATCGGAATGGGATCCACCATTAATAATATTCATCATGGGAACGGGCAATGTGTTAGCCGAAACGCCACCAATATATCTGTACAATGGCAAACCTAATTCGTTTGCAGCGGCTTTTGCAGCTGCTAATGAAACTCCTAAAATTGCGTTTGCCCCAAGGTTAGATTTGTTTGGAGTTCCGTCTAAATCGATCATGGTTTGGTCGATTAAGTTTTGTTCAAAAATAGAAGTTCCTAGTAATTCTTGAGCAATTTTTGTATTTACATTTTCTACGGCTTTTAGAACTCCTTTTCCAAGATAGGCTTTTCCGCCATCACGTAATTCCATTGCTTCGTGTTCTCCGGTTGATGCTCCTGATGGAACTGCAGCACGACCAAGAACGCCGTTTTCGGTAACTACATCGACTTCGATAGTTGGATTTCCTCTAGAATCGAAAATTTGTCTTGCGTGAATTTTGATAATTATGCTCATTAAATTTTAATTTTAAATGTTGAATTATAAATTTTGAATTGTAAATGTATTCAAAGTTTATTTAGATTTTTAAATTGAATTTTAATTTTATTAACGATAACGTTTTAGTTACTCTAAAGTTTTATGTTCTCTATAAACGCATCAAATAAATAACTTGAATCGTGAGGACCGGGACTTGCCTCTGGATGATATTGTACGGAAAAACAGTTTTTAGATTTCATTCGCATTCCTGCAACAGTATTGTCGTTGAGATGATAATGGGTAATTTCCATGTCTGGATTGTTTTCGAGTTCTTCACGATTTACTGCAAAACCATGGTTTTGAGATGTTATTTCTCCTTTGCCTGTCAAAATATTCATAACAGGGTGATTTATGCCTCTGTGTCCGTTGAACATTTTGTAGGTCGAAATTCCGTTGGCCAGTGCAATAACTTGATGACCCAAACAAATTCCGAAAAGTGGTTTGTTGTTTTGGATAATATTTTTTGCAACTTCAATGGCTGAGAATAATGGATCTGGATCGCCAGGACCGTTTGATAGAAAATATCCGTCGGGATTAAAGTCTGATAAATCCCTGTAACTTGCATTGTATGGAAAAACTTTTATGTAACAATCTCTTTTAGCAAGATTTCTAAGAATGTTGGTTTTTATCCCTAAATCTAATGCTGAGATTTTATATTTAGCCGTTTCGTTACCATAAAAATAGGGTTGTTGGGTCGAAACTTTTGATGCCAATTCTAAACCGTTCATGTCTGGGACTTTGGCTAATGCTATTTTCAACTCTTCGATTGATGTTCCGTCAGTACAAATAACTGCGTTCATAGCGCCGTTGTCACGAATATAGGAAACTAATGCGCGAGTATCGACATCTGAAATACAGATTAGATTTTGTTTCTGGAAATAATCATAAAGGCTTTCTGATGCATCGGTTCTAGAGTAATAAAAACTGAAATTTTTGCAAACTAAACCTGAAATTTTAATAGAATCGGATTCGATGTCGTTATTATTTACTCCGTAATTTCCGATGTGAGGATTGGTGGCAACCATGATTTGCCCGAAATAGGATGGATCGGTAAATATTTCTTGATAGCCTGTCATTCCTGTATTGAAACAGACTTCGCCAAATGTTGTTCCTGACATTCCGATGGATTTTCCGTGAAAAATAGTTCCGTCGGATAATAAAAGAATGGCTTTTTGTTTTGTTTTGTAGTTCATTGTATTGTTTGTAGTTATGCAAAAATAATTATTTTTTTTGAACCATTATGATATTAAGATAATTAAGGTTTAAAAAGTTATGAACGTTTATAAATAGTCAAAAACCATTATTTATAGCCCTGATTGCGCCGATATCCTCGCGGAGTGAAACGGAGCGAGATAAAGGCAAAAGCAGGAAAATGGTTTAGGATAAATCTCAAGCGATTGGCTCTAAAAAATTCAAAAAAAAAAGGATAAACTATTGCTAGTTTATCCTTTTGATTTATTGAATATTGGTATTCATTATTCTGCTGTTTCAGCTGCTGGCTCATCAGAAGAAGATTCTGTTGGAGCATCTGTAGCTTCAACTTTTTTAGCTTTAGAACCACGACGGCTTTTTGCTTTTTTCTCTTCTTTTTTACCACCGTTGTAAAGTTCATTGAAATCTACTAATTCGATCATTGCCATATCAGCATTATCTCCTAAACGATTACCAACTTTGATGATACGTGTGTATCCTCCTGGACGGTCTCCTACTTTTTCGGCTACATCTCTGAACAAGTCAGTTACTGCATATTTGCTTCTTAAGTATGAAAAACAAATACGACGGTTGTGTGTTGTATCGTCTTTAGATTTTGTAATAAGCGGCTCAATAAATTGTTTAAGTGCTTTTGCTTTTGCAACAGTCGTGTTAATACGTTTGTGCTCTATTAGAGAACAAGCCATATTAGCCAACATAGCTTTTCTATGTCCTGTCTGTCTGCTTAAGTGATTGAATTTTTTTCCGTGTCTCATGACGTATTTTTTTTAACTTCATCTTGCTTCGATCCACTTTGGAGCGCAAAATATGAAGTAATTTATTCTTTATCTAATTTGTATTTTGCTAATTCCATTCCGAAGGTTAAATTTTTAATAGCTACTAGTTCATCTAGTTCTGTTAAAGATTTTTTACCGAAGTTACGGAATTTCATTAAATCATTTTTGTTGAAAGATACAAGATCTCCAAGTGTATCAACTTCTGCAGCTTTCAAACAATTTAATGCTCTTACCGAAAGATCCATATCGACAAGCTTAGTTTTAAGCAATTGTCTCATATGAAGTGACTCTTCATCATAAGATTCTGTTTGTGCTATTTCATCTGCTTCGAGAGTAATTCTTTCATCAGAGAAAAGCATAAAGTGATGTATAAGAACTTTTGCAGCTTCTGTTAAAGCATCTTTTGGATTGATTGATCCATCAGTTTTTATTTCGAAAACTAATTTTTCATAATCTGTTTTTTGCTCTACACGGAAGTTTTCGATTGCGTATTTTACATTTTTTATAGGTGTAAAAATAGAATCTGTAAAAATGGTTCCGATTGCTGCGTTTTGTTTCTTGTTTTCTTCGGCTGGAACATAACCTCTACCTTTTTCGATAGTTAATTCGAAATTAAGTTTGATTTTGCTATCGAGATTACAAATAACTAATTCTGGGTTTAGCACTTGAAAACCTGAAATGAATTTTTGAAAATCACCAGCAGTTAGTTGGTCTTTTCCAGTCACTGAAATTGTAACAGCTTCATTATCTATATCTTCGATCTGACGTTTGAAACGTACTTGTTTAAGATTAAGAATGATTTCTGTAACGTCCTCAACAACTCCTGAAATAGTAGAAAACTCATGATCTACTCCTTCAATTCTAACAGAAGTAATTGCAAATCCCTCTAAAGCGGAAAGCATTACTCTTCTAAGTGCATTACCAACGGTCAATCCGTAGCCAGGTTCTAAAGGTCTAAATTCAAATTTACCTTCAAAATCGGTTGAATCGATCATGATAACTTTATCGGGCTTCTGAAAATTAAATATTGCCATAATTTCGACTAAGTCAATTATTATTTGTT
>JAYVZI010000044.1:0-24507 GCA_043783485.1 Bacteroidota bacterium | reverse complement strand
AAAAGAAATAAAAGATTTAGAAGTAGAAAAACTCACTATAGAAGCATTATTCTCCGAAGGAAAAATTGCCGATGACCAAATATCGAGCAAAGCAAAAGAACTAGAAAACATAAACAATAAAATCGAAGATCGCGAAGAACGTTGGTTCGAATTGAGTGCGAAAATTGAAGGATAATATTTTGAAATCTATTATTAAATCATATTTAAAATTTCTTTACAATTCCAAAAATGAACATGGAGTCCACTCGCCTTTTGTGTTTGATTTGGTAACGAAATGTTTTTATGACAAAACCATTTATCCCGAATACTCGATTCTAAAAAAGTATAGAAAAACGCTTTTAGAAAATAAAAGTTTTATCGAAGTTACCGATTTTGGTGCTGGTTCACGGGTTTTTAAATCCAATAAAAGACAAGTTAGTAAAATCGCAAAAACTGCAGGAATTTCTTCACAAAGAGCCGAATTATTGTTTAGAATTGTACATTATTTTCAGCCAAATACGATTCTCGAAATGGGAACTTCATTAGGATTAGCCACTTCGGCTTTATCTTTAGGAAATAAAAAATCGAAAATCATTACTCTCGAAGGTTGTCCCGAAACTGCCAATCAATGCCAATTACAATTTCAAAAATTTAATATTAATAATGTAGAAATAGTTGTAACCGAGTTTACTAATTATTTTAAATCTTTCGACTTTCGACTTTCGACTTTCGACTTAATATACTTCGATGGCAACCATTCTCAATCTGCAACTTTAGCGTATTTCGAACTTTTATTACCAACAATAACCAACAATTCTGTTTGGATTTTCGATGATATTCATTGGAGCAGCGATATGGAAAATGCTTGGGAAAACATCAAAAATCACGAAAAAGTAACTGTTACGATAGACACATTTCAATGGGGAATTGTATTTTTTAGAGCCGAACAAGAGAAGGAACATTTTGTGATACGGGTTTAACCCCAAGATTCATTAAGGTTTCATATTAATATTCTTTATTAATTTATTTAAATTCAAAATTTGTGAACTTTATGCCTTCTTTGTGAACTTTGTGGTAAGAATTGTAACAAAAATCAATTTCATTCTACTTATATTTACAAAGTAAAATCAAAACAACGCTAATCTTCATTTTCAAATGGCAGAATCATTAATAAACATCAAAAATATAAAACGAGATTTCGTTCTAGGAAACGAAATAGTTTATGTTTTAAAAGGCATTGATTTACAAATAAATAAAGGCGAATATGTAGCACTAATGGGACCTTCGGGATCAGGAAAATCAACATTAATGAACCTTTTGGGCTGTCTCGATACGCCGACTTCTGGAACGTATATTTTGAATGGAAAAGATGTTTCGCAAATGCACGACGACGATTTAGCCGAAATTAGAAACAAAGAAATTGGATTTGTTTTCCAGACTTTCAACCTTTTGCCAAGAACAACTGCACTAGATAACGTGGCGCTGCCAATGATTTATGCAGGATTTTCTAAATCCGAAAGAAATATTCGTGCAGCCGAAGTGCTAAATCAAGTAAATCTTGGCGACAGAATGGACCATCAACCCAACCAACTTTCTGGAGGACAACGCCAGCGTGTAGCCATTGCACGAGCACTCGTAAACAAACCATCGATTATTCTTGCCGATGAACCAACAGGAAATTTAGACAGTAAAACATCGCTCGAAATCATGAAACTTTTTGGCGACATTCACGCCTCAGGAAACACCGTGATTTTGGTAACACACGAAGAAGAAATTGCGGCTTATGCGCACAGAATCATTCGTTTACGTGATGGATTGATAGAAAGCGACACTACAAAATAATAGATTTTTTCATTTTAAAATTGAATGAAAAATTACAAATAAAAATAATTTTTAAAATGCAAATTGCTTTACTAACCTGTCAAAAACTTCCAAATCTTCTTGAAACCGAAAGTGAGTTAATTCCAGAATTAGCCAAACATAATATTGTTGCAAAAGCAGTAATTTGGGACGACAAAACCATCGATTGGAAACAATTTGACGTCTTGGTTTTTAGAAATACTTGGGATTATTACGAAAAACAAACCGAATTTGATTTATGGTTATCAAAAATCGAAAAACTTGGAATAAAAACCTTGAATTCTATTTCGATAATAAACCAAAATAAGCATAAATTTTATTTAAAAGAACTTCAAAAACAAGGAATTACAATTATTCCAACCATTTTTATAGACAAAACCAATCATCTAAATATTGCAGAAATTATTCCAAGTCATTGGAAAAAAGCAGTTATAAAACCCGCCTATTCTGGAGGTTCGTTTCAAACTCAATTATTCGAAATTTCAGAAATCGAAAAAATAAACCAACAATACGGACCAATTGCTGCCGAAAAAGAATTGCTTTTGCAGGAATTTATGCCTGAAATTCAGAGTTTAGGCGAAACATCGTTTGTGTTTTTTAATAAAAAATTCTCGCATGCGGTAAATAAAAAACCAGCAAAAGATGAATTCCGAATTCAAAATCAATTTGGCGGAATGTACACATTGGTTCAGCCCAATTTAGAATTGATAGAAAAAGCACAAAAAATTGTAAACACTTTTTCGGACGAATTACTTTACGCAAGAGTAGATGGAATTATCATCGAAAACGAGTTGCATCTCATGGAAATAGAATGTCTGGAACCCGATTTGTATTTTTATTTATCCGAAGGTTCAATCGAAAGATTTGTTGCATCAATAATAGCATTAACAAATTAACATAAATGAAAGTATATACAAAAACTGGCGATGGCGGTACTACAGCTCTTTTTGGAGGAACCCGAGTGCCAAAAGACCATATCCGAATAGAAAGTTACGGAACGGTAGATGAATTAAATTCGCACATCGGGCTTATTCGTGACCAAGAAATGAACCCACATTACAAGGATATTCTTATCGAAATTCAAGATAGATTGTTTACCGTTGGAGCAATTTTGGCCACACCACAAGAAAAAGAAGTCATGAAAAATGGCGAATTGCGTTTAAAAAATCTCGGAATTATCGAAACCGATATCCAACTTTTAGAAACCGAAATAGACACAATGGAAGATTCCTTGCCGCAAATGACTCATTTTGTACTTCCTGGAGGACATACAACTGTGTCATATTGTCACGTGGCGCGTTGCGTTTGTCGTCGCGCAGAGCGATTGGCAGTGCATTTAAGCCACCTGGAACACATAGATGAAATGGCAGTAAAATACCTAAACCGACTTTCTGACTACCTTTTTGTATTGGCACGAAAGTTGTCATTTGATTTGAAAGCTGAAGAAGTAAAATGGATTCCGAGAAAATGATTTTTAATCATTAATCAACAAGTTCTTTCACATAAATGAAAATAAGTTTTAAAAAACTTGTATCTTTCAATAAAAAAATTATTTTTGCACAAATATTAAAACCTAAATAAGATGTATTGGACATTAGAATTAGCATCCTATTTAAGCGATGCGCCATGGCCTGCTAACAAAGACGAACTTATTGACTACGCAATTAGAGCTGGAGCACCATTAGAAGTAGTGGAAAATCTTCAATCTATAGAAGACGAAGGCGAAATATACGAATCAATGGAAGAAATTTGGCCCGATTATCCCACCGACGAAGATTATCTTTGGAACGAGGATGAATATTAAAAAAAAATATAAAACAATTGAAAAGTCTCCACAGAGGCTTTTTTTTTGTTTATTTTTGCTGTCTCAAAATCTGGGACATAAACACTTTACGAACTAAAACTTTTAATTCGTAATTTTTAATTTTTAATTACAACAAAATGAGTTTCATAAATAGCATTATCAAAGTTTTTGTAGGAGACAAATCTCAAAAAGATGTCAAAGCTACACAACCTTATATCACAAAAATCAAAGCACTTGAACCGTCAATTGCAAAATTATCTCACGATGAATTGCGTGCAAAAACTGCCGAATTCAAAACGCGCATAAAAAAAGCACGTTCTGAAAAAGATACAAAAATAGCTGCACTTAAAACCGAAGTCGAAGCCATTGAGGATATTGATGCTCGCGAAGATTTGTACAACGCAATCGATGCTTTAGAGAAAGAAGCTTACGAAATTTCCGAAAAAACTTTATTAGAAATCCTTCCAGAAGCTTTTGCTGTTATTAAGGAAACCGCAAATCGTTTCAAAAACAACACGCAAATTGTTGTTCAAGCAACCGAAAAAGACCGAGCATTTTCTGCAGAAAAATCATACATCAATATTGTGGGAGATACTGCCGTTTGGGCAAATTCTTGGAACGCAGCCGGAAAAGAAATTACTTGGGATATGGTGCATTATGATGTGCAACTTATTGGAGGAATTGTTCTTCATGAAGGAAAAATTTCCGAAATGCAAACCGGTGAAGGAAAAACATTAGTAGCTACTTTGCCATTATATCTTAATGCTTTGACAGGAAACGGTGTGCATTTGGTAACCGTAAATGACTATTTGGCAAAACGTGATAGCACCTGGAAAGCACCACTTTTCGAATTTCACGGAATGTCGGTAGAATGTATCGATAATTACCAACCCAACTCCGAAGGCCGCAAGAAAGCTTACGATGCCGATATTACTTATGGTACAAATAACGAATTTGGTTTCGATTATTTACGTGATAACATGGCACATTCGCCATCGGATTTAGTACAAAGAAAACACAATTTTGCGATTGTAGATGAGGTCGATTCTGTATTAATAGATGATGCTCGTACACCGCTAATTATTTCTGGACCAGTTCCTCAAGGAGATCGTCATGAATTTAATGAATTGAAACCAAAAATTGACAATCTTGTAGCTTTACAACGTCAATTATCTAATGGTTTTTTGACCGAAGCAAAACGTTTAATCAAAGAAGGAAATACAAAAGATGGTGGTTTTAATTTGCTAAGAGCATTTAGAGCTTTGCCAAAAAACAAAGCTTTGATCAAATTTTTGAGTGAAGAAGGAATCAAACAACTGCTTCAAAAAACCGAAAATCAATACATGCAAGACAACAATCGCGAAATGCCAAAGGTTGATGAAGCATTGTATTTTGTAATCGAAGAAAAAAACAATCAGGTCGAATTGACAGATAATGGGGTAAAATTTTTATCCTCTGACGCTTTGGACACAAATTTTTTCGTACTTCCAGACATCGGAACAGAAATAGCCAGAATCGAAAAACTAGGTCTCGAAAAAGATGCTCAAGCAGAAGAAAAAGAAAGATTATTTCAAGATTTTAGTATTAAATCTGAACGTATTCATACGCTAACACAATTATTAAAAGCCTATACATTATTCGAAAAAGATGTCGAATATGTAATTATGGACAACAAAATCATGATTGTCGATGAGCAAACAGGTCGTATTATGGATGGTCGCCGTTATTCCGACGGTTTACACCAAGCTATTGAAGCTAAGGAAAATGTAACAATCGAAGCAGCAACACAAACATTTGCAACAGTAACTTTGCAAAATTACTTCCGTATGTATAGCAAACTTGGCGGAATGACAGGAACTGCCGTTACAGAAGCTGGCGAACTTTGGGAAATTTACAAACTTGATGTTGTGGAAATCCCAACAAATAGAGCCATGGCGCGTCACGATAAAGAAGATTTGATATACAAAACTACTCGTGAAAAATTTAATGCAGTTATTGAGGATGTTACTCAATTATCCGCAGCAGGAAGACCAGTTTTAATTGGAACAACATCTGTAGAAATATCTGAATTATTGAGCAGAATGCTAAAAATGCGTGGTGTAACCCACAACGTATTGAATGCAAAAATGCACAAACAAGAAGCACAAATTGTAGAGGAAGCAGGAAAACCTGGCGTTGTAACCATTGCAACAAACATGGCAGGTCGTGGAACCGATATTAAACTTTCGGCAGAAGTAAAAGCTGCTGGTGGATTAGCAATTGTTGGTACAGAGCGTCATGATTCGCGTCGTGTAGACAGACAATTGCGTGGACGTGCAGGACGACAAGGAGATGTTGGTAGCTCACAATTTTATGTTTCTCTAGAAGATAATTTAATGAGATTATTTGGATCTGAGCGAGTTGCAAAAGTAATGGACAGAATGGGATTGAAGGAAGGCGAAGTAATTCAGCATTCCATGATGACCAAATCCATAGAGCGCGCGCAGAAAAAAGTAGAAGAAAACAACTTCGGAACTCGTAAACGTTTGCTAGAGTATGATGATGTTATGAACGCGCAACGTGAAGTGGTTTACAAACGCCGTCGTCATGCATTACACGGAGAACGTTTGAAACTGGACATTGCTAACATGATGTACGATACTTGCGAAGTAATTGTAGAAAGCAACAAACCAAGCAATGATTTTAAGAATTTTGAATTCGAATTGATTCGTTATTTCTCAATAACTTCTCCAGTTTCTGAGACTGAATTCAATAAAATGAATGAAATCGAATTGACTGGAAATGTATATAAAGCAGCAATGGCGTTTTATTTAGAAAAAACTGAACGTTCTGCAAGAGAAGCATATCCAATAATTTCGAATGTATATTTAGATAAAAATAATCAATACGAAAGAATTGTAATTCCGTTTACCGATGGCATAAAAACCCTAAATGTTGTTACAGATCTAGAGAAAGCATACAACACAAAAGGTAACCAATTGGTAGCCGATTTCGAGAAAAACATAACATTAGCAATAGTTGATGAAGCTTGGAAAAAACATTTACGCAAAATGGACGAGTTGAAACAATCGGTTCAATTAGCAGTTCATGAGCAAAAAGATCCATTGGTAATTTATAAAATCGAAGCTTATAAATTATTCAAAAACATGTTGGATAATGTAAATAAAGAAGTGGTTTCATTTTTATTTAAAGGCGATTTGCCTCAGCAAAATGTTCAAAACATTCAGGAAGCTCGAGAAGTTCGTCAGAAAGAAGATTACAAAACAAGTAAAGACGAAATTCCAAATTCTGATACATTATCTGAACAAAATCGCGAAGCGGGGCAAACACAACAACGTCAAGTAACTGAAACAATTGTTCGTGATCAGCCAAAAATAAATCGAAATGATACGGTTACAATTCAAAACGTAGCAAACGGTCAAACCGAAGAAATGAAATACAAAAAGGCCGAAAGTTTATTAAACGCAGGAACTTGGGTTTTGGTTGGATAATAAATTTATGTTTTATAATAGACAATCCTCAATTATGCAAATAGTTGAGGATTTTTTTAATAAATATATTAGATAAAGATTTAAATTTTTATATTTACTCTAAATTTCAAAATTAAAAAACTAATCTAAAAACTTATATCATGGCAAAAAGTCAAGACGCAAAAAAAACGGTAAAAAAAGAACCTCTAAAAACGGCAAAGGAAAAGGCAGCCGAAAAAAGAGAAAAGAAAAACACTCCTAAAAGAGACTAAATTATAAAAAATCTTCAATTGCAAAATTGAAGATTTTTTTATTAAAACAACTTCAATACAAACAATTCTAAAAAACAATGGCTACTTTTGTAGCCTGAAATTTCAAAAACATAAAATGCCAAATAGTCAAACTTACACAGCAATTTTCAATAAATTCAAAGACAGCATAAACGATGGTACTTTTGCAAAATTAACTTTAGCAAAAACAATAGGAAACACGCAACTAATGAACATTTATATTAGGACAATTGTTGTAGAAAATGAACTTTTGTTGAACCTGAAATTTAAATTTCAGCAAGAAGAAATTCTAGAAAATCATACTATTGATGCGGCAATTCCGATCCTAACAACTTATATAAATAATCCGTTTATGTCCGTTTTATTGTTTACAACACAAGCTGATGTTACATTAAAGCTCAATAAAAAAAGGGTAGCAACCATAACAGAGCAATCGCCAACTTTCAAAAATGCCGATCCAATTTTACTAGAATTTATGGGTTTGAATTAATGTTTGTCAGGAAAGATTTTTCCTGGATTTAATATTCCGTTTGGGTCAAAAACAAACTTTATTCGCTCCATAAGTTCCAAATGGGTTTTGGAAAATGCAATATCCATATAATTTTTTTGTACCAGTCCAATGCCATGTTCTCCTGACAAAGTTCCTTTTAGAGCAACTGTTAATTCGAAAATTTCGCGTATTCCTTTTGTAACTTGAGTGTTCCAATTATCATCTGACATTTCGCCTTTTATGATGTTTACATGCAAATTCCCGTCGCCAGCATGCCCGTAACAAACAGATTTGAAACCATATTTATTCCCAATTTGTTTAATTCCTGCAAGTAATTTCGGCAATTCGTATCTTGGCACAACAGTATCTTCTTCTTTGTAAATAGAATTTGCTTTGACGGCTTCGGCAACCGAACGACGCATTTTCCAAAGTGCATTTTTCTGATCTTCGGTATCGGCAAACAAAACTTCATCTATTTGAAATTGTTCCACAACATTCATGATTTTTTCGGCTTCTTGCATCAAAATATCTGGATAATTTCCATCGACTTCGATCAATAAATGCGCCTGAATTTCGGGTTTTACATCTACGGAAATATTTGGATTATACTTCAAAGTCCAATCAATCGCGTCACGCTCCATAAACTCCAAAGCACTTGGAATAATTCCTGCTCTAAAAATAGCAGAAACGGCTTCGCAGGCTTGATTGGCATTATAAAAAGGAACCAACATCAATACATTATGATTGACTTTTGGCAGTAATTTCATGACAATTTTGGTAATTATTCCAAGCGTTCCTTCGCTACCAACCATGAGTTGCGTTAGGTTATAACCCGTTGAATTTTTTAACGTATTGGCACCTGTCCAAATAATTTCACCGTTAGGCAGAACAACTTCCAAATTAAGCACATAATCTTTGGTAACGCCATATTTTACTGCACGTGCGCCCCCAGCATTTTCGGCAACGTTCCCTCCTATCCAGCAACTTCCTTGACTGCTTGGATCGGGCGGATAAAACAATCCTTTTTCGGCAACTGCTTCTCGCAAAACTTGAGTAATAACGGCTGGTTCGACAATTACTTGTAGATTTTGCTCATCTATATTCAGGATTTTGTTTAATTTTTCGGTAGATAAACCAATACCTTGATGAATAGATAAGGCACCACCACTAAGCCCTGTTCGACCACCAATTGGGGTTACTGGGATTTTGTATTGATTGGCAAGTTTGAGTATTTCGGAAATTTCTTGAGGCGTTTTGGGTTTTAAAACAACCGATGGCGGAAAAACAAAATCTTCGGTTTCGTCGTGACCGTAATGATTTCGGGTTTCTTGATCGGCAAAAACGTTTGCTTCGCCTATAATTTGATTTAACTTTTGAAGAATTTCTGAAGTAATTTGCATTTTGTTCTAATTGATAAGTAAAAGTAAAATATTTCAAAGAGATTCACAAAGAAGACGCAAAGATTCACAAAGTTTTTTAGACCGAAGTTGAAATTTAAGACCGAATCCCTAGCCCCGATTGAAACGGAAATCCTTTTTATTTTTTCTTTAAAAATAAAAAGATTGAAGTGCAAAGCGGGAAATAGCTCCTGATAACCTCGAAACTCATAACGAGTTTATACTTTTTTCTTTTTCATATTGGGTAAAAAGTAGCAAATTATTCCTAGAATTGGTAAAAAAGAACAAATTTTGTAAACGAAAGTAATCGATGTATGATCTGCCAGAATTCCGAGTAATGCCGAACCTAATGCACCCATTCCGAAGGCAAATCCGTAGAAAAGTCCCGAAACCATTCCGAGTTTTTTGGGTAATAATTCCTGCGCGTAAACAATAATTGCAGGAAATGCCGAGGAAATGATGATTCCGATGATAATCATGAGCATGTCTGTCCAGAAAAGATTGGCATAAGGGAGCATTAATGCAAATGGTGTGGCCCCAAAAACCGAGAACCAAATAATGTATTTTCGCCCAAATTTATCTCCCAAGGGCCCACCAAGTATTGTCCCCAAGGCATAGGCTATCAGGTAAATAAACATGTGAAATTGTGCTTGCTGAATACTTAAATGAAATCTTTCGATGACATAAAAAGTATAATAAGTAGATAAACTTGCCGAGTAAAAAAACTTAGTAAAAATAACAAAAAGCAGGATTGCAATTGCCATTCTAACTTTGTTATGAGACAAATCATGTTGCTCGATAAAAAGTCGTTTTTTGTCGAGTTTTAATTTTAAATTATCTCGATACCAAAAAGCAATTTTAGAAATAATCATTAACCCGATAGAAGATCCTATCAAAAACCAAAGTATGTATCGTTGCGAATTTGGCACCACAATTGCTGCAACCAAAAGTGGTCCTAGAGCTGTTCCTAGATTGCCTCCAACCTGAAAAATAGATTGTGCCAATCCCCGTTTCCCGCCAGATGCCATGTTTGAGATTCGTGCAGATTCTGGATGAAAAATTGCAGATCCTAAACCTATGAGCATTACCGAAATAATTATCCAAGGCAAATTATTGGCATAGGAAAGTGAAATGATTCCAAATGATGAAAATATCATGCCGTAAACTTGCGAAAATGGTTTTGGAAATTTATCGGTATAATAGCCCACAAACGGCTGAAATATTGATGCTGTAAGTTGAAACGAAAAGGTAATTAGTCCGATTTGTGTAAACGTTAATCCGTAATTTTGTTTCAGGATTGGATAAACCGATGGAATTATAGATTGAATTAAATCATTTAATAAATGAGCAAAACTGATGGAAAAAAGGATGGAAAATAATGTTTTTTGAACCAATTCGTTCGGTTTTGCAGTTGCTGAAATTTCCATTAATTAGATTTTTTATGCAAATTTAAACCTTTTAAATTCAAAGTTCATAAAGTTTTGAGCAAAGTTCACAAAGGAAATTTTTTGTGTAAATTTGTATTTGAAAATAAATTTTAAATTGGAAAATAAAAACAAACTTTCTGCGCTTAGAGAAAAAGATGGAATTGCAACACCCGAAATTGTGAGTAACAATTCGGTTTTGCAAATTCAGTCTTTTAGAAAAATTCAACCTACAAGTTTGGATTTGGTTGATGGGATTTTGGCTGGAAATATTTCGGCTTTAAGTCGTGCGATTACCTTAGTAGAAAGCACCAATTTAGAACATTTAGAAAAAGCAAATGAAGTTATAAATTCCTGTTTGCCGCATGCAAATAAATCGGTAAGAATAGGGATTACGGGAGTTCCTGGTGTTGGAAAAAGCACATTTATAGAAGCATTTGGAAAATATTTAACAAGTTTGGGCAAAAAAGTAGCCGTATTGGCAGTCGATCCGAGCAGTACGATTTCTCACGGAAGCATACTTGGCGATAAAACCCGAATGGAGGAATTGGTAAAAGATAAAAATGCATACATAAGACCAAGTGCATCAGGCGAAACCCTGGGCGGTGTTGCAAGAAAAACGAGAGAAGCAATTATTCTATGCGAAGCCGCGGGATTTGACACAATAATTATAGAAACTGTTGGCGTTGGGCAATCCGAAACTGCGGTTCATAGTATGGTAGATTTCTTCTTGTTATTAAAAATTTCTGGTGCTGGCGATGATCTGCAAGGCATAAAACGCGGCATTATGGAAATGGCAGATGCAATAGTAATCAATAAAGCCGATGGAGATAATATTAGGAAATCGCAGTTGGCAAAAACGGAATTTGGTCGGGCTTTGCATTTGTTTCCTGCAAAAAAATCGGGTTGGACAGCCACTTCATCTACTTGTAGCGCGATAACTCACGAAGGAATTCCCGAGGTTTGGAAAACCATTAGTGATTTTGTAAAACTTACTAAAACCAATAATTATTTCTTCGAAAAAAGGAAAGAACAAAACCAGTATTGGATGTTGGAAACCATTAATGAGCAATTGAAAAATCATTTTTACAATCATCCTGAGATTATAAAATTATTACAAGAAAACAAAAAAGCAGTGCAAAACGATGAGATTTCGCCATTTGCAGCTGCTGTCGAATTACTTTCAGTTTACTTCAAATAATAATAAATTTATACCTTTACTAATGCATTTATTAATAAATTTATATTTTTATACTATTAAAGGTATAAAATTTTAATAAATTTAAAAAATATACTTATTTAGGTATAAAATATTAAAAAAATCGTATATTTGTATTATAAAAGGTATAAAAATGAAGGAAAATCTAAATAATATTAGTGTACACGTAAAAAAAAAACGCAAACAAAACAAACTAACGCAACCCGAATTAGCACTAAAAGCTGGAGTTGGTTTACGATTTGTTAGAGATTTAGAGCAAGGAAAAAACACACTAAGAATGGATAAAGTAAACGATGTACTTCGGCTTTTTGGAGAAACTTTGGGAGTTGTAGCTTTAGACAGGCAAAAATTATTAGACAATGAATAGAACTGGAAATGTGTATCTAAAAGAGGCTTTCTGCGGGGTGGTAAGCGAAACCGATAACGGATATTCATTTGAATATGATAAAGAATATTTGCAAAATAAAACAGCACAAGCAGTAAGTTTAACATTACCACTTACCGAAAAACCCTATTTAAGCAAAACTCTATTTGCCTTTTTTGATGGATTAATCCCCGAAGGTTGGCTATTAGACCTAGCAGAAAAAAATTGGAAAATAAACTATAAAGACAGAATGGGTTTGCTATTAACCTGCTGTAAAGATTGCATTGGAGCTGTAAGCGTTCTGGAAATAAAATGAAGAATTATAAAAAAAAATATTTAGCAAATAATGATAATTATCCTATGCAAGTGCAGGAAAAAAGCACTTTTTACGGAAGAAGATGTTTGCATTGCTATGAACCACTTTTTAGTAGTAATTCTGATTTTCATGAAGCTTGTAACAAACGTTTTTTTGGACAACTAAAAACACCACAATTAGCATACAGCTTGGACAACTTACAAGATCTTGCCACACAAATAATTCAAAGTCAGATGGCAGTTACAGGAGTTCAGGCAAAAGTTTCGTTGAGTTTGTATAGGAAA
This sequence comes from Bacteroidota bacterium, assembly GCA_043783485.1. Lineage (GTDB taxonomy): Bacteria > Bacteroidota > Bacteroidia > Flavobacteriales > Flavobacteriaceae > Flavobacterium. The sequence continues at coordinate 11,610 of JAYVZI010000044.1, read as the reverse complement.
GAAAAAAAAAATCTGACAAAAAAACTAACAATAGTTGGACTTTATGGAGATTACATCTTAAAACCACCATCGGATCATTATGTACAATTGCCTGAACTAGAAAGCGCCACAATGCACATGGCAAATGCTTGCGGCATAAAAGTAGTTCCTCATAGTTTGATCTATTTACAGGACAAAACTTTGTGTTACATCACAAAGCGAGTGGATAGAACCCGAAAAGGAAAACTACTAATGGAAGATATGTGCCAACTAAGCGAGCGACTTACCGAAGACAAATACAAAGGAAGTCATGAGCAAGTTGCCAAATTAATCTTGAAATATTCGAGCAATCCGTTGCTGGATGTAAGTAATTTTTACGAGCAAGTTTTGTTTAGTTTTTTGACTGGAAACTCCGATATGCACCTTAAAAATTTTTCGTTATTAGAAAAAGAAGGACAAGGTTTGAGTTTGTGTTCTGCTTACGATCTAGTACCAACTACTTTAGTAAATCCTGCAGACACAGAAGAATTAGCACTAACATTGAATGCAAAAAAAAGAAAATTAAAACATGCCGATTTTTTAGCTGCTTATGAAAATGGTGGTCTCAATAAAAAAATCTTAGACAACACTTTAGAGCTTTTTTACTATTGCAAACCCGAAATGTTAGCCGTTCTAGAAAAAAGTTTTGTGAATGATGAGTATAAAGCTAAATATGTTTCGTTAGTTAATAATAGATACAAACAATTGGATTTGGTATAAACAACCATTAGTTTAAATATAAAAAAAGCTGCAATAGATTAAACTTTTGCAGCTGTTTTATTTTATTTGAAATAATTAAAGGATAATATTATTCCTTTTCATAACGTTCCATTTCGCGGTCATAAAACTCGTTGGCAAGAACAATTAGTCCTTCCATTTCGGTATTGAGTTCGGCTTCATCGAGGTCTTCGGCTTCTTCCATAAACTCGACTTCATCGTCTTTTAGATTAATGATAAATCGAGGATAATCTAAATGAATGATAAAAATATCATCTGGAAAATCGGTATTGTCGCCGAGTAAAAATTTTGGTAATTCCATGTTTGTTATTTATTTGAGTTGTTTGTTCATTTGGTTATTTGAAACCGAAAAAACTATTTATCTGATAAAATCACTGGCGAATTTTTTCCGTTCATGAAAATAATTTTCGCGTTTGGTGATGTTGCTATTTCCTTTTGTGCCTTAATTTGTTCGTACTGCAACTGTTTATCGGTTAGTCCCATCGAAATAATGTGCTGATAATCTGCAATACCTTGTGCTTCTACTCTTTTTCGTTCAGCTTCTTGTTTTTCTTTTTGAAGTACAAATGTCATTTTTTGAGCATCTTGTTCGGCATTAATTTTACTTTCGATAGACGCTTTTACAGAAGTAGGTAAATTGATATTTCTTATTAATAATTGCTCTAAAACCAAACCTCTTTTCTTGAAATCGTCCTCGATAGATTTGAAAATTCGTTGCTGAAATTCGTTTCTTTTTGTAGAGTACAAAGCTACTGCATCATAGTAAACTGCGTTGTCGCGAATACGGGTTCTGGTAATTGGGCGCACAATTTTATCCGAGTAATCTGCCCCGATAGTTTTTAGTATTTTTGGAGCATCGGTTGGGGAAACTCTATATAAAACCGTTAGATCGATAACCACTTCTAGTCCGTCGTTAGACAATACTCGAATGGCATCATCTCCTTCCTGGGCGCCTTCGTTATGAATGGCAGACATGGTGTAATTTTGGGTTTGCGCATCAAAAACAGTAACATCCATCAGAGGATTTATTACTCGTAATCCACTTTCTAGGATTTCGTTTTGTACGCTTCCGTATAGGGATTGTACTCCTATTTTTCCTGCATCAATTTGTTTGAACATCGACGAGAAAATACCCAAAACAATTACTAAAACACCAATAATTTTGAGCATACCCGAGAATTTCGAAAAAGGGTTTGCCACATTACTTTTTAACGAAAAACTTACCACCAATAGGATGATTCCGAGAATAATAAATAGTATCATTTTTTTTAATTTAATTTATACAATGATTATACGCTCGAATATGATTTTAGTTACAAATAATAAGAATTATATTTATAATTTTAATTTTCTAAAACCAATTTCGTAGTTAATCTGGCAAATCTAATGTACAAAAATAATGCGGCTACGCTAAGTCCGGCCAATAATCCAATCCAAATTCCAGTTGCTTTGAGATCGGTATATTTTCCTAAATAAAAAGAAATAGGAAAACCAACAACCCAATAGGCCACAAATGTTATATACATTGGGATTTTTACATCCTGCAAGCCTCGCAAAGCACCAAGAACTACAACCTGTATTCCGTCAGAAATCTGAAAAACTGCCGCAACCAAAAGCAATTGAGCCGTAATTGTAATGACTTCTTTATTATCTAAAGCTTGTTTAGCATCATTCATATTTAGGAATAAATGCGGTAAATAATTGTGCAAAACAACAAATGTTAGCGCGAAAATGGTTTCTAGAATTATGGCTAATAAAAATATAGATCTTGCAACGGTAATCAGATTTTTATAATCATTCAATCCTTTTTGATTGCTTACTCTAATCATTGCCGTAACGTTTAATCCCATGGCAAACATAAATGTAGTTGTGGCAAGCGTAAGTGCAATTTGATTTGCCGCCTGATGATTTTTCCCAATAGAACCCGAGAGCCAAATAGCTGCCGTAAACAATGTTACCTCAAAAAGCATTTGCATGGCGGAGGGAAAACCTAGATTAATAATTTTTTTGAGCATGGATTTTCGGATTTCCTTGAAACTAAAATTCTTAAAATATTTTTTAAGTTCAGTATTATGTCTCAATATAAAATGCATAAAAGCAACCATCATTATTCTAGAAATTACGGTTCCTAATGCGGCTCCAATGATTCCTAGTTTGGGGAAAATCCATATTCCGTAAATCAAAACATAATTAAAAAAAACATGCACAACATTTGTAAAAAATATAGCATACATGGAATATTTTGTTTTAGATAAACCATCGGCAAATTGCTTATAACCTTGATAAATTATTACCGGAATTAATGAAAAAGCAACCCAGTCTATATATGGCGTGGCCAAATCTACAACGGCTTTTGGCTGATGCATAAGCAACATTAATGGTTTTGACAAAACTATCAACATAAATAAAATTACACCAATAATGGTACATAAAAACAAACCATGATGAAATGTAGATCGGATTTTTTTATCGTCTTTTTCGGCATCGGCCTCTGCAATTATAGGCGTTATTGCTGTGGAGAATCCAATTCCGATTGACAATCCTATAAAAATAAAACTATTTCCTAACGAAACGGCTGCCAACTCGGTAGAGCCAAGATTACCAACCATCAAATTATCAACAATCCCTATTAATGTATGTCCTAACATTCCTAAAATTACTGGATAGGCTAGCTTAATATTGTACGAAAACTCGTTAGTATATTTTGATAAATTCACGTTCTAAATTTTTATGAAATGCAAAGATAATGGCTAATTTCCGATTTATAACTATTATTTCAATAACAAGTAATTATATAACTAAAACGTTAAATTATACAACAATTCCAAAACTTCGAAGTTATAAGTTTGCAACCGCGTCTGAAATAGCAGCTTAATGTTATCTCAATCATTAACCTAAAAATATTTAATTATGAAAATTACATCAAAAATTAGAATCTTATTTGTTCTAGCAATTTCAACTTTTTGCATGAACAACGCCTTTGCTCAACAAAAAATTTCGAACAATTATGACCAAGGCTTCCGATTGGGATTTGGCATAAACGGCGGTTATGCTTTACAAGATCCATACGGATTAGCGCTCGGAGCCGACGCTCGTTTACAATACGATTTATCCAAAAGATATTCCGTTGCCGTAACTTCTGGTTTTTCGAACTTGTTTGTAAAAGGAAAAAATAATGATTTGGGATTTATTCCAGTAAAATTGGGCTTCAAAGCATTTGTTTGGAACGATGAATTTTATGTTCTTGGCGAAGGTGGAGCCGCATTTCCTGTAACCAATAATTACAAAAAAAACTCAGTAATTATAGCTCCAGGTATTGGTTATGCTACAAAATTCATAGATGTTAGTTTACGTTATGAGCATTACAGCGATTTTCCTGTAACCAATAACGATGGAACTATTGGACAAGGAATGGGGCAATTGTCCTTGCGTTTGGCTTATGGTTTCAAGCTTTAAAAATGTTTAAAAAAATGCGACAACCAATTTTTGATTGTCGCATTTTTTTTATTCATTTTCTAATTGTTTTTTATAAATTTCCATATTGGCTCTCACTTTCTCGTCTAATTCTGGCTCACAAATATCGGTATGTTTTTGCATTTCTTCCCAAATAATTTTGGCAATAATGTATCTTGCCATTTCCTTATCGTCGGCAGGAATAACATACCAAGGCGCAATTTCGGACGAAGTTTTGTTTATGGCCTCCTCATAATATTTCATGTACTCATCCCAATGTTCGCGCTCCTTTAGATCGCCAGTCGAAAATTTCCAATTGTCCTCATTATTTTCCAATCGGTGCAACAATCTTTTGCGTTGTTCTTCTTTACTCATGTGCAAGAAAAACTTTAGAACAATCGTTCCGTTTTGGGAAATATGCTTCTCAAAATTATTAATTTGCTCCATTCTATTTTCCCAAAATTCAGGTTTAATATCCTCTACTTTTGTAATTCCTGGCAAATTTTCGAACATAATATATTCCGGATGAACCCTTGTTACCAAAACGTTTTCGTAATGCGTCCGGTTAAAAACGCAAAACTTTCCTTTTTCTGGCAAAGCCAAATAATGTCGCCACAAATAATCATGCTCTAACTCGGTCGAGTTTGGCGTTTTAAAACTCTGAACCACAACTCCACGTGAATTAAATTCCTTAAAAACTTCTCTAATCAAGCTGTCTTTTCCCGAGGTATCCATTCCCTGCAAACAAATCAGAACACCGTACCTATTATGCGCATACATCACGTCCTGCAACTTGCTCAACTTCTCGCGAACCTTGTTTAGCTTGTCTTCTTTCTCATCATCATCGAAAGTAACGCTAAGTAAAGTTGGCATTTTAGACAAATCAATTTTAGTCGTAACCTTAAAATCATCAGGATTTATTGCATTCATATTTTTTAGTTTATATCAGTAAATATAGTTATTTTTAGAAGCTATTTCCAGCTACCCGTTGCAATCTTTTCTTTTTTTAAAGAAAAAAAGAAAAGGATTTTCACTTCTATCTGGGCTAGGCAATCATTTTCAAAACAGCAATTTATGAAACAATTTACACTCGACATTCAATACAAAATAACAGGAATTGGGGCAACATCTGGACTTGTTTTACTAAATAATTCCTTATTTATTATTTCCGACAACAGCTCCTTTTTATACGAATATTTAGTTTTAGAAAACCAACTTAACAAAATAAAACTAGACCAAAACAGTCAGGAAAATACAATTAAAAAAGACAAACTCGATTTCGAAGCCATTACATTAAAGGATAATAAACTTTATCTTTTTGGCTCAGGTTCTACCAAAAAAAGAGAAAATAGATATTCATACAATTTAAAATCAAAAGAAATAAAACACAAAAATTTATCGAAAATTTACCAAAAATTAAAACAAAATACTGGCATTTCGGATGACGAACTCAACATCGAAGGCGCTTTTTTTAATCAAGAAAAACTGTATCTATTTCAACGCGGAAACGGTTCGAATTCCCAAAACGGGATTTTTGTGAAAGATGAAAGCAAAAACATCAATTTTACAAAAATCTCATTACCAAAAATTCAGGAAATCGAAGCCACATTTACCGATGCCATTTTAATAGATGATAAAATTTATTTTCTGGCAGCTGCCGAAAACACAACATCAACTTATAACGATGGCGAAATTCTTGGCAGTTTTATGGGTTGTTTGGCATTAAATAATTTCGAATTACAATTTTGCCAACAAATTTCCGACACCCATAAATTTGAAGGATTAACTTTGCACAGCATTTCCGAAAATAATATAAATTTCTTACTTTGCGAGGATAATGATACCGAGGAATTGCAAACTAATATTTATAAATTATCGTTAATAAACAATTAAAAATAAAAAAATGAATCCAATTTTCAATAAAAACATTTTTCTAATCAAGGAACATTTAGGAATTTTCAAGGCTGCAAATAATTATGATATTTACGATCCGTCAAACAATCAAATGATTTTGAATTGTCGTGAACCCAATTTGGGATTTATTACCAAAATATTCAGATTTACAGATTATAAAAGAATGACTCCTTTTGATGTTCAAATCTCAACAACCGAAGGTAGAAAACTTTTGAGTGTGAAACGTGGAATTGCCATTTTTAGATCCGATGTTGAAGTTTTTGACGAAAAAGACCAACTTATTGGTCTTTTTAAACAAAAATTTTGGTCAGTTGGTGGTAAATTCGAAATTCAGGACAGGCAAAGAAAAGGACTTTGTACTTTGCAAGGAAAATGGACTGGTTGGGATTTCAAATTTACAAACAACAATCAGGAATTGGCACAAGTAAGTAAAAAATGGGCAGGAATTGGAAAAGAATTTTTTACCTCCGCAGATAATTATGTTCTAAATATTAATGATTCGGTAGCACAAGAAAATGTTGTTCGCCAACTTATTTTGGCAGCAGTTGTTTGCATCGATATGGTTTTGAAAGAATAATTTATATATAAAATCATGTTCGAAAATCAAATAAATAAGAATAAAACTGTAATCGGAATTTTTTTTTCGTTGCTTGTTCTTGTATCGGCTTTATTGTTTATGCCGTTTTTTAATTATACAATTCTTGACAAACTAACTATTTTTTGGCTCGGACGAATTTCTATTTGGGTTTGTTTGCTATTGGTTTATTTATATGTAAAACTAATCGAGAAACAGAAATTTTTGCTTTGGCAAGAAAATAAATTCTCTTTTACAGATTACATATTATCTTTTTTCAAGATTTTCGGAACCTTGTTTATAGGTGCGCTAGTAATAGGATTAACACTTAAAGCATTTGGGTTAAAGCCAGACGAAAGTTCTAAAATGGTCGAAATTATAAAAATAATGAAACACAATTTGCCATTATTACTTTTTACTTGCGTAACTGCTGGAGTTACCGAGGAATTTATTTTTCGGGGATATTTAATGCCGCGATTACAATTATTTTTTAATAATAATTATGCTTCGATTGTTATTTCGAGCGTACTCTTTGGCATCATGCACATTGGTTACGGAACTATTTTTCAGGTTTTGGGACCCATTTTTATTGGTGCCGTTTTTGCTGTGCATTATCAAAAATTTAGAAATCTAAAAATTCTTATTTTTTGTCATTTCCTCTGGGATTTTATGCAACTTATGATTGCAACAAGAATTAAATAGTATGTAAAATATTTTATTTCTCGATTTCCTTCATGCTATCCATTTTTTTGTGGGCTAAAAAACCAGCAATATCTTCAAAATGTTCCTTAACACGCTTGTTACCAAATTCGAAAACTTTGGTTGCCAATCCGTCCAAGAAATCACGGTCGTGAGAAACAAGTATTAATGTTCCATCGAAATCACGTAAAGCTTCTTTGATAATATCTTTGGTTTTCATATCTAAATGGTTCGATGGCTCATCTAGAATCAATAAATTAACTGGTTCCAAAAGCAATTTTATCATAGCCAAACGTGTTTTTTCGCCACCAGAAAGCACTTTTACTTTTTTGGTAATATCGTCGCCTTGAAACATAAATGCTCCAAGAATATCTTTTATTTTTGTACGAACATCGCCAACAGCAATATCATCGATAGTAGAAAAAATAGTTCCGTTTTCGTCTAATAAGGAGGCTTGATTTTGAGCAAAATAACCAATTTGAGAGTTATGCCCAATTTCGACCGAACCAGAATTGATTTCAATTTGCTTCATAATGGCTTTAATCATGGTCGATTTTCCTTCCCCATTTTTACCTACAAACGCAACTTTTTCGCCACGTTCTATGACAATATTGGCATCTTGAAAAATGACTTTATCGCCGTAGGATTTTGTCATATCTTTTACCACAACAGGATATTGACCAGAACGAATTGCAGCAGGAAATTTCAGTTTTAAAGCCGAGGTATCTACCTCATCAACCTGAACAATAACCAGTTTTTCTAGCATTTTAACACGAGACTGAACGGCATCGGTTTTAGAAAAAGTTCCTTTGAAACGGTCTATAAAAGTTCGGTTATCGGCAATCATGCGTTGTTGTTCATCATAGGCTTTTTGCTGATGAATTCTTCGGTCTTTTCTGAGTTCTAAATAATGAGAATATTTGGCTTTATAATCGTAAATTCTTCCCATCGTAACTTCAATAGTTCGATTGGTAATGTTATCTACAAAGGCTCTATCATGAGAAATTACTACAACTGCCTTGGCAGAATTTATCAAGAAATCCTCTAGCCATTGGATACTTTCGATATCCATGTGATTGGTTGGCTCATCTAAAAGTATTAAATCTGGTTTTTGTAATAAGATTTTCGCCAACTCGATTCGCATTCTCCAACCACCAGAAAATTCCGAAGTTTGTCGTGTAAAATCTTCACGTAAAAAACCTAAACCCGTTAAGATTTTTTCAACTTCAGCTTCATAATTTATTTCTTCGATGGCATAAAATTTCTCGGATAAGTCCGAAACTCTTTCTATAAGTTTCATGTAAGCATCAGATTCATAATCGGTTCGAACGGTTAATTGTTCGTTTATTTCGTCGATTTCGGCTTTCATGGCAAAAACTTCTCCGAATGCTTTAGATGTTTCTTCCATAACCGTAGCGCCATCAGTAGTAAGCAAATGCTGCGGCAAATAGGCTACAACGGCATCTTTTGGAGCAGAAACATTTCCTGTTGATGGCTTTGCTTGACCCGAAATTATTTTTAATAAAGTAGATTTTCCTGCACCATTTTTACCCATTAAGGCAATTTTGTCGTTTTCATTGATAGCAAAAGAAACATCGCTAAATAAAGTGGTTCCGCCAAATTGAACGGAAATATCGTTTACTGTAATCATTTTAGATTGAAAGATTTTTTAGATAATTGGAATATCCGATTTTTTTGAAGTGCAAAGATAGATTAATTAAGGAATTTGACAATCCGAAAATGAATAATACAATCTGAAATCTAATCCAAAATTAGCTTCAATTTTTCTCGAAACTCAAAATTCTCATTAATTCCAATATGATTTTGATTTTTTAATTCGAAAAGTTGATCGTTTAGCTTCAATAATTTCTTCAATTTTAAAGAATTTTCGAATGGAATCAGTTGATCCGATTTTCCATGAAAAATATAAATTGGGGACTTTACTTTTAATATATTTTCGTTTGTTTTAAATTGAAATTTCTTCAAAAAGTCTGGGAAATATGGAACTCTACTTTTAGAAAATTCCTCGAAATTATAAAATGGAGCTTGCAAAATTAATGCTTTAGATTTTACATTAGATGCCAAAAAAGTAGCTGGACCAGTTCCTATAGAATATCCAATAATTATAATTTTACTTGAGTTATAAATTTTTGAAAGTTCGTTGTAAACTATTTGAACATCTTTATTAACTTGAGTTTCAGATTCAATTTCACCTTCACTTTTACCGAAACCTCGATAATCTAAAATAAAAAAATCATAACCTAAATCGGTATAGATTTTAGCATTGTTTCCCCATGTGTCCAACATTCCAGCATTTCCATGAAGGTAAAAAACTAAGCCTTTTGGATTTGGAGTTTTAAATAATAATCCGTTTATTTTTTTAGAATCGAATGAAACGATATTCAATTCATCGAAATTTCCGTTAAATTCAAATTTATAAATTGGGTCTAATTTAGTTGCGTTAAAAACCATTTCGGCTTGATTGAAATAAACATAACTGACAAAAATTAAATACAATATTCCAAAAATTGATACAATAGTTTCTAAAAAAAACTTTAAAGTTTTCATTAAATACTCATTCTAAATTCTTCAATTACTTCGTTTGCTTTATTGAAATCGGTTTCTTGAATAAAAATCTCAACGGCTTGTCCGGAATTTCCAAATCCAGAAATATTAGCCGACTGAATATTATTTTTTACAACAGTATTTACGCCAATTGCTTCGATTTTGGATTGTAAGGCTAGTGCTAGAATTTCGCTTCCTGAAAATATTTTTATTAATCCCATTTTTATTTAAATTTTAAGTTTTATTATTAGTTTTCCTCGGTTTCTTCTTGATTGTCAAACTCAAAAAAAATAGGCTCAATCATGATTTTTTCTGCAAGGGTTTCGACTCTTTCGGTAATTGTGTTACAAAAAAAGAGTTTTTGCGTTTTCTCTATGCTGCTGCACAATCTTTGTATTACTGCATCAAAACGGTTTTTAAACAAAAGTTCAGAATCATCAACTATAAACATTTTTACAGTATTTATATTAAATCCAGCCGATGAAAAAAGCGCGTTTATTCGGTTTGGAGTACCAATAAGAATATCTAATCCTAACGATATTATGTTTTTATCGTAATCAATATCGCCTTTGTCGTGAACGCCAAGAATGCTTAAATCGTGGTAATTTCCGTATTTTAGGAATAATGATTCCATTTCTAGAACTTTTTCTTTGTTTTCGACCAAAATAAGAACTCGTGTGCTTTCGTCAAAAGATTTTTCGAGTTTTTGAATAACATTTATTACAATTGTTGTTGTTTTTCCTGTTCCAAAATCGGATTGAATTACTGCATCGGCACCGCTTTTTATAGTCGAAAAAGTTTCTTGTTGCATTTCATTAGCTTCGGTTAATCCGTTTTCGATTAATGCGGTTTGAAGTTTTTCGTTTATTTTTTTTAATTTCATTTTTGATACAGAGTTTCACAAAGGAAATATACTTTCCCAGAGTTTTTATTAATTTTTATTTGGATGCAAACATTTTTACGTCGGTTTCGGAGATTTCGTTATTTCCGAGAATGATTAATCTTTCGACTACATTTCGAAGTTCGCGAATATTCCCTGTCCAATCGTATTCTTGCAATAATTTTATAGCTTCGGTCGAGAAATTTTTGATGGCATTTCCTTGTTCCGATGCAATTTTTTCCGAAAAATGTTCGATTAATAACGGAATATCATCCCGACGATCGTTCAAGGCAGGTACTTTTATAAGTATAACCGCTAATCGGTGGTATAAATCTTCGCGAAAACGGCCTTCGGAAATTTCCTTTTTTAGATCTTTATTGGTTGCGGCGACAACTCTTACATTTACTTTAATGTCTTTATCGGCGCCTACTCTTTGGATTAAATTTTCTTGCAAAGCGCGTAAAACTTTGGCTTGCGCCGAAAGGCTCATGTCGCCAATTTCATCAAGAAAAATAGTTCCTCCATCGGCAGATTCAAATTTTCCAGCTCTGTCTTTCACCGCCGATGTAAATGCGCCTTTTACATGCCCGAATAATTCGCTTTCTATTAATTCCGATGGAATTGCAGCACAATTTACCTCGATAAGCGGAAAATTGGCACGTTCGCTTTTTTCATGTAATTGGTGGGCAACGAGTTCCTTTCCTGTTCCGTTTGGTCCAGTAATTAGCACACGAGCTTCGGTTTGAGCCACTTTATCTACCATAATTTT
>JAYVZI010000043.1:0-24945 GCA_043783485.1 Bacteroidota bacterium | reverse complement strand
AGTAAAAAGCAATATGGATTCTGGAATGTTCTACGGAATTCAAAAAGGTGCAATCGAAGCTTTGAAACTTGATAAATCTTGGTTCGAAAGTCAAAATACAATTTATGACCGACGCAGAAAACTAACTTTCGATTTGGCAAAAAAACTTCATTGTACATTTGACAAAAATTCGGTTGGATTGTTTGTTTGGGCAAAATTGCCATCAGGAATAACATCTTCGGAACAATTTATAGATGATATTTTATACAACAAAGATATTTTCATTACGCCCGGAACAATTTTTGGCAGTAATGGCGAAGGTTACATTAGGTTTTCACTTTGCGTGGACGAAGAGAAAGTTAAAGAAGCGATTGATAGATTTTGTGAATTTTTGATAGATGTTGATTAATAGATTTAACCAACAACTATCAACCAACAACCAACAACTTTATGAAAATAACAATAATAGGAATAGGATTAATCGGCGGTTCGCTCGCATTGGATATTAAAAATCATTATCCTGAAGCAAAAATTTCAGGAATTGATGCTAATGAAAATCATTTGGCGGAAGCCATACAATTGGGAATAATTGAACAAAAATCAACATTCGAAGAATTGAAATTTGCAGATTTTGTGATACTTTCAACTCCAGTTGATGTTTCGGTTGTTATTTTGCCAGAAATTTTAGAAAAAATCGGCGAAGAAACTTTGGTTTTAGATGTTGGTTCTACCAAATTACCAATTTGCGAAGCGGTTTCCAATCATCCGAAGCGGAGAAATTTTATGGCTTGTCATCCAATTGCAGGAACCGAATTTTCTGGACCAAGTGCAGCGGTTTTAGGATTATTCGAAAACAAAACGAACATCATTTGCGAAGTCGAAAAAACAACTTTCAAATTGCAAGAAAAAGCGATGGAATTGTTCAAAAAACTTGGAATGCGAATCCGATATATGGACCCAAAGTCGCACGATAAACACATTGCTTATGTTTCGCATTTATCGCACATTAGCGCATTTATGCTCGGAAAAACGGTTATCGAAAAAGAAAAAGACGAACGAGATATTTTTGATATGGCAGGATCAGGTTTCGAAAGCACGGTTAGATTAGCCAAAAGTTCGCCAGCCATGTGGACGCCGATTTTTAAACAAAATAAAAAACAAGTTGTCAAAAGTTTAGACGAATACATATCGAATTTAACCAAATTTAAAACCCTTTTGGAAAACGATAATTACGATGAACTTTTTCTAGAAATGCAGAATACTAATAGAATAAAAGAAATACTTAAATAGTTAAAAGAGGTAAGAGACAAGAAACGAGAGACAAGATTTTAATATTTAGTCTTTTTTCTTTTTTCTTGCATCTTTTCTCTAAAATTAAAAAAAATGGAAAATAAAAAAGAAATGAGAAAGTGGTTAGATGATTTTAATTTAACTCATCCGCTAGTAATTGCAGGACCTTGTAGTGCGGAAACCGAAGATCAGGTTTTGAAAATTGCTCACGAATTAAAAAATTCTGACGTATCAATTTTTCGAGCAGGAATATGGAAACCAAGAACGCGACCTGGCGGATTTGAAGGCGTTGGCGCGATTGGTCTAAAATGGTTGCAAAAAGCCAAAGCCGAAACGGGACTTTTAATGGCAACCGAAGTGGCAAATGCAACCCATGTTAAATTGGCATTAGAACACGATATCGATGTTTTGTGGATTGGTGCTCGAACAACCGTAAACCCATTTGCAGTGCAAGAAATTGCCGATGCTTTGCAAAATACCGACAAAATTGTATTGGTAAAAAACCCAGTAAACCCCGATTTGGCTTTGTGGATTGGTGGTGTAGAACGTTTGTATAATGCTGGAATCAAGAAATTAGGTGTAATTCATAGAGGATTTTCGACTTACGAAAAAACTAAATACAGAAACATTCCCGAATGGCAAATTGCGATTGAATTGCAAAGTAAATTCCCAGATTTGCCTTTAATAATAGATCCTTCGCACATTACAGGTCGTCGAGACATGATTCAAGAAGTGTCGCAACAAGCACTAGATTTGAATTATGACGGATTGATTATCGAAACCCATTGTGACCCAGACAATGCTTGGAGCGACGCTGCACAACAAGTTACACCAACGGTTTTGAAACAAATTTTTGAAGATCTAAAAGTTAAAAAAACAACAGTAGAATCTGATGGTTACAATACCGAAATGATAAAACTTCGTGCCAATATTGATATTGCCGATGCAAAATTATTAGAAATTTTAGGAAACAGAATGAAAGTTTCTGAACAAATTGGTGCCTTAAAAAAAGCCAATAATGTTGCTGTTTTGCAAAACAAGCGCTGGAACGAAATTCTAGGAAAAATGATTCTCGATGGCGAAGAAAAAAACTTGAGCGAAGAATTCATCTTGAAATTATTCAAAGCGGTGCATCAAGAAAGTATTGCTCATCAAGAAAGAATTATTAATAATTAATTGTCAATTATGAATTGTGAATTATGAATCAGAAAGTAGTAGTTTTGTCATTTATAATTCATAATTTATAATTCATCATTAAAAATGACAGGAACCGTATATAAATCTACCGGAAGTTGGTACACCGTAAAATCCGAAAATGGCGATTTTATGGAATGCCGCATCAAAGGAAAATTCCGATTGAAAGGCATCAAAAGCACCAATCCAATTTCGGTGGGCGATGTTGTAGATTATGATTTGGATGAAACTTCGGATAAAATTACTGGATCGATTCACAACATTCACGAACGTAAAAATTACATCGTTCGAAAATCCGTGAATTTGTCCCATCAAATGCACATTATTGCATCGAATTTGGATTATGTTTTTTTACTGATAACAATAAATAATCCACCAACAACCTTCAATTTTATAGATCGTTTTTTAATAACTGCCGAGGCCTACGGAATAGAAACGATTCTTGTTTTTAACAAAATCGATACTTTTGACGATGCAACTCTCGACGAGCAATTGTATATGCAACACGTTTACGAGCAAATTGGTTACAAATGTTTGCGCGTTTCCGCCATTGCAAACAAAGGAATCGAAGAATTAAAAACCTTAATGATTGGCAAAACAACCATGTTTTCTGGACATTCTGGCGTTGGAAAATCAACATTAGTCAATGCAATGGAACCCAATTTACACCTAAAAACCAAAAACATTTCTGAGCAAAGCAAGCAGGGACAACACACAACGACTTTTGCCGAAATGTTCGATTTGAGTTTTGGAGCCAGCATAATCGACACACCAGGAATAAAAGGTTTTGGGATTGTAGATCTCGAAAAAGAAGAAATTTCAGGCTATTTCCCAGAATTTTTTAAACTCAAAGACCAATGCAAATTCAACAATTGTTTGCACAAAGACGAACCGCATTGCGCTATTAAAAAAGCATTAGAAAGCGATAAAATTTCTTGGACAAGATACAACTCCTACCTAAAAATTCTTGAAGGCGACGATGAAAATTATAGAGTAGATTCCTTCGACGACGATCGAAAAGCCAGTGATGAAACCAGGAAATCAGAATAGTTACTAAAAGTCATTGCGAGGTTCTAAGCAATCTCTAAATATTTGAAAAAAAAACAGATTGCTTCGTTCCTCGCAATGACAATTATAAAAACAATGAAAATAGTTTTACAAAGAGTTTCTCAATCATCAGTAACCATCGACCATAAAATAGTTGCCGAAATCCAACAAGGGTTACTCGTTTTAGTCGGAATAGAGGACGCAGACAACCAAGAAGATATTGACTGGTTGGTTTCTAAAATCGTAAATCTTAGAATTTTTGGTGATGAAAATGACATTATGAATCTTTCGGTAAAAGATATCGATGGCGAAATAATTGTTGTTTCGCAATTCACACTTCACGCATCAACCAAAAAAGGGAATCGTCCAAGTTATATTAAAGCATCGAAACCCGAAATTGCCATTCCTATTTATGAAAATTTTGTACAAAAATTGCGATTCGGATTTGGTAAAAAAATCCAAACAGGGGTTTTTGGTGCCGATATGAAGGTTTCGTTAATTAATGACGGACCAGTTACGATTGTTATTGATTCGAAAAATAGAGAATAATTTTAATTAAATTTTGAAAATTAAATCATATAATTTATGAATCTAAAATCATCACAACTCGAAGTCGATAATTGGATAAAAACCCACGGAGTTCGCTATTTTAACGAACTAACCAATATGGCACAACTCACTGAGGAAGTCGGCGAAGTTGCCCGAATTATTGCCCGTCGGTACGGCGAACAATCCGAAAAGGAATCCGACAAAAACAAAAATCTTGGAGAAGAACTTGCCGATGTAGTTTTTGTAGTTTTATGTCTAGCCAATCAAACCGGAATCGATTTGCAAGAAGCATTTGACAAAAAACTGGATCTAAAATCTATTCGTGACAAAGACCGCCACAAGGATAACGAAAAATTAAAATAGTCTAAAAACTTTATGAATCTTCGTGTTTTCTCTGTGTATCTCTGTGTAACAAAAAAAAAATTTAAAATCTATTCTTGATAAAGACCGTCACAAGGATTACGAAAAGTTAAAATAGTTATGAATATCAAAATTCAAAATTCAAAATTCAAAATTCAAAATTCAACTATTGAAATCACTGGTTCCAAATCCGAAACCAATAGATTATTGCTTTTGCAAGCATTATACCCAAATATTTCGATAGAAAACGCATCAAATTCCGACGATTCTGAAGTAATGATAAAAGCGCTTGAAAATTATCAATTATCAATTATCAATTATCAATTAATCGACATTCACCATGCAGGAACAGCCATGCGATTTCTCACCGCTTATTTTGCTCAAAAAGAAGGTTCTGAAGTTGTTTTAACTGGTTCATCAAGAATGCAAGAACGACCAATAGCTATTTTAGTAGATGCATTGAAACAACTCGGAGCCGAAATTTCATATGAAGTAAATGAAGGTTTTCCACCCATAAAAATTAAAGGTAAAAAACTTACCAAAAATCAAGTTTCGCTTCCTGCAAATGTAAGCAGCCAGTACATTTCGGCATTATTATTAATCGCTCCAAAACTCGAAAACGGATTAGAACTAACTTTAATTGGCGAAATAACATCAGTTCCATATATCAAAATGACATTGTCTTTGTTAAACGAAATTGGTGTAGAAACAAGTTTCGAAAACAATGTTATAAAAGTAAATCAGAAATCAGAAATCCTTAATCAGCAATCTACAATCGAAAGCGACTGGTCATCAGCATCCTATTTTTATTCTATTGTAGCATTATCAGAAATAGGAACACAAATTACACTGTCAAGTTACAAACAAAACAGCCTTCAAGGAGATTCCGCTTTAATCCAAATTTACAAGGATTTTGGAGTCGAAACGGTTTTTGAAAACAATTCGATTATTCTACATAAAACTGCTATCCAAAACCTAAAACCCAAAACCTACAACTTAAACAATTGCCCAGATATTGCCCAAACCATTGCAGTTACTTGTTTTGGACTAGGCATTGGCTGTCATCTTACAGGTTTACACACCTTAAAAATAAAAGAAACCGACAGACTCGAAGCACTAAAAACAGAACTCACAAAACTTGGTGCAAATATCGAAGTTTCCAATGATAGCTTGACTTTAAAAAAAAGAGAATTCGCTTTTGAGACTAGATATGATGAAAGAATAAACACTTATCAAGACCATCGAATGGCAATGGCATTTGCTCCACTTGCGTTAAAATTGCCTCTAGTGATCAATGATGCCGAAGTAGTTTCTAAATCCTATCCCACATTTTGGAAAGATTTGCAAAGCATTGGTTTTGATTTCAATGAAATATAATTTTTTCAATGTTTTAAAGGCTTAGCAACTTTAAAACTTTAAACTTAGCAACTTTAAAGTAAATAAAAGCCAAAACACTTGACAACGCCTATCTCACAATCGTATATTTGCAACCGAAATACGAAAGAGCTCAAACTAAACTTTCTAAACTCATAAACATCTAAACTTTTTTAAATGAAGTTATCACATTTCCAATTCAATTTACCAAAAGAACTTCTTGCAGAATATCCAGCCGAAAACCGTGACGAATCACGATTAATGGTTGTCGATAGAAAAAACCAAACCATAGAGCACAAAATGTTCAAAGACGTTATCGATTATTTCGATGATGGCGATGTTTTAGTTCTAAACAATACCAAAGTTTTTCCAGCACGTTTATACGGAAACAAAGAAAAAACAGGAGCAAGAATCGAAGTTTTTTTACTTCGCGAACTCAACTCAGAGCAACGTTTGTGGGATGTACTCGTAGATCCAGCACGAAAAATCAGAATCGGAAACAAACTTTATTTTGGCGACGACGACTCATTAGTTGCAGAAGTTATCGACAACACAACATCGCGCGGACGAACATTGCGTTTCCTTTACGACGGATCTTACGAAGAATTCCGAAATAAACTAACCGAACTTGGCGAAACACCAATCCCAAAATACATATCTCGAGACGTAACTCCAGAAGATGCAGAACGTTACCAAACCATTTACGCCAAGGAAGAAGGAGCCGTAGCAGCACCAACTGCCGGATTGCACTTCTCTAAAAATTTACTAAAAAGATTAGAAATAAAAGGAGTACAATTTGCCGAAGTAACACTTCACGTAGGCTTAGGAACCTTTAATCCAGTTGAGGTAGAAGATTTATCCAAACACAAAATGGATTCCGAAGAGCTAAAAATCACACAAGAAGCTTGCGATATTGTAAACGCAGCCAAAATTCGTAAATCCCGAATTTGCGCCGTAGGAACAACATCCATGCGCGCTATCGAAAGTTCCGTATCTTCAGCAAGAACCCTAAATACGTTCGACGGTTGGACAAATAAATTCATTTTTCCGCCACACGATTTCAGTTTAGCAACCTGCATGATTACCAATTTTCACACGCCAAAATCAACACTCATGATGATGATTTCTGCATTTTGTGGACACGACCTCATGAAAAGAGCCTACGACGAAGCCATCAAGGAAGAATACAAATTCTACTCCTACGGCGACGCCATGCTAATCATTTAAGTCATTGCCAATAATAAAGCAATCTTAATAAATACCAAATTCCAATAGCAATATTGGGATTTTTTTTTGGGCGTGACCCTCGTTTCCGCTAGCGCTACAACAAGCGTCGGGCTTTACATTCCAATCTTTTTGGCGATTTTTCATCGCCAAAAAGGATTTCCATTTCTATCCCTCACGCAACAGTGTTTCAAAATTTAAATTCGTTATTCAAACTCAATATTATACCTTACAGGTTTATAAAACCTGTAAGGTATAATAATCGTAAATCCGCAAATAAATCGAGTATATTAATACCCAATTTCAAAAGCACCGTATAATATTTCACCTAAATGACCTTAAATGCCTTATATGGCTCGGTTACCATCTTTATACCTGTCAGGTATAATAATCGTAAACCTGCAAATAAATCGAATATATTAATTCCCAATTTCAAAAGCACTGTATAATATTCATCTAAATGAGCTTAAATACCTTATATGGTTCTAAAAAAATTATCTCTCATGCTTACTTTGTGCCTCTTCATGAAATAATTTTACTTATTTTTACAAAATCAAAATATACAAAATGACTTTCCAAAACACCCTCGAATTCGCCAAAAAACTCGACGCCCAAGACGAATTATCAAAATACAAAAGCGAATTTATTTTCCCGCAATACAACGGCAAAAATGTCATATATTTTACAGGAAATTCACTAGGATTACAACCCAAACGAACCAAAAACTATGTAGACGAAGTCATGAACGATTGGGCAAATCTCGCCGTCGAGGGCCATTTTTACTCCCAAAAACCTTGGTGGGATTATCACGAGCGTTTCGCAAATCCGCTTAGCAAACTTGTTGGTGCAAAACCATCGGAAGTAACAGTCATGAATACTCTTACAGTAAATTTGCACCTTATGATGGTCTCTTTTTACAGACCAACTACAAAACGATACAAGATAATTTGTGAGGAAAAAGCATTTCCTTCAGATCAATACATGTTCCAATCGCAAGTCGATTTTCATTCTAGAAATATCGGTTTTAATCCCCAAAATGCGATAGTCGAAATCAAACGACGCGAAGGAGAACACAACATCAGATTAGAAGATATTTTAGCAAAAATTTCCGAATTTGGGGACGAATTAGCTTTAGTATTAATTGGTGGCGTAAATTATTATACAGGACAAGTTTTTGATATGAAAACCATTACCCAAGCGGGGCACAACCAAGGAGCAACTGTTGGCTGGGATTTGGCTCATGCAGCAGGAAATATAAAATTACAGCTTCATGATTGGAATATAGATTTTGCTTGTTGGTGCAGTTATAAATACATGAATTCTGGACCAGGAAACGCTTCAGGTTGTTTTGTTCACGAAAAACACCACAACAATTCCGATTTGCCAAGATTCGCAGGTTGGTGGGGGCATAACAAGGAACGCCGTTTCAAAATGGAACAAGATTTCGATCCCGTTCATGGAGCAGAGGGTTGGCAAATATCTAATTTACCAATTTTATCTTTAGCGCCTTATTTAGCATCGGTCGAAATGTTTGACGAAATAGGAATGGACGCCATTGTAACCAAAAGAGATCAAATTACGGCTTATCTCGAATTTATTCTTAAGGAAATCGACAAAGAAGTAAAAGGGCATTTCGAAATTATTACACCAACAAACCCAATCGAAAGAGCCTCACAATTATCGGTTTTCTTTCATGGCGAAGGTCGAAGTTTATTCGAATATTTGATGAAAAACGGAGTAGTTACCGATTGGCGCGAACCGAATGTAATTCGTTTTGCACCAGTTCCATTATATTGTTCCTTCGAAGATATGTATAACTTTGGGCAGATTTTAAAAAAAGGAATTCAAACAATCCATTAATTTAAAATAAAACAAAAAATAGCTTTAAAAATGACTAAGCAACAAATCATATCAACTTTCGATCCATCGCAACCCGGATTAGCCGATGAATCTATTTTTGGATTACCATTTTCGGCCGAACAATCAGATATTGTAATAATTCCAGTTCCTTGGGAAGTTACCGTAAGCTATGGCGCAGGCGCATCCGATGGACCAAGCGCTATATTAGAAGCTTCTTTTCAAGTCGATTTGCACCATCAGGAATTTCCCGATTTATGGAAACTAGGCATGCATTTAGATCTAAACGAGCAAACTAAGCAATGGGCAAACGATAGTGTAAAATACAAATCATTAGCGCAACCCATTATTCACGCGCTTGAAAAAGGGGAAGTTGTAAATGACAATCCAACTCTAAAAGCAGATTTAGATAGCATTAATAAAGTTTGCGAAAATCTAAAAAATGAAGTCAAAAACCGAACGTTGTTTTGGTTAAACCAAGGCAAAAAAGTAGCGCTTTTGGGAGGAGATCATTCCACCCCATTAGGTTATTACGAAGCTTTGGCAACCCAACACGACAATTTTGGAATCCTGCATCTTGATGCCCATATGGATTTGCGAATTGCTTACGAGGGTTTCAAATATTCTCATGCATCAATTATGTACAATGCGTTGCAAATTCCTCAAATTTCGAAAATTGTACAAGTCGGAATTCGTGATTTTTGCAAGCAAGAAGCCGAAACGGCATTATCCGAAAGAGTTTTGGTTCATACCGATATGGATATGAAAGCCGAAACATTTGCAGGCGTAACTTGGGAGCAACAATGCGATAAAATTATTGCTTCGTTGCCACAAAAAGTGACTATTAGTTTCGATATCGATGGTTTGTATTCTTGGTATTGTCCAAATACAGGAACGCCAGTTCCGGGAGGAATTTCCTTTGAGCAAGCTACGTATTTGTTGAGTAAACTAGGAAATTCTGGTAAGGAAATTATAGGTTTTGATCTTGTAGAAGTCGCTCCCGGCGATGATGATTGGGACGGAAATGTTGGTGCCCGAATGTTGTATCACATGTGTGGCGTTCTTGCAAAAAACAACGGATTGGAAGTCGGAAACAAAATAAATTTCAGAAAATAGAATCATTTAAAACCAAAAGCCTTGATTTATTCTCGGATTTTTGGTTTTAATATTGATCCAAATTATCAATAATTTCATTAGCTTTGACTTTAATTTTATACAATTCCTCAGGATTCATTTTGTTGAGTAAATTCATCATCATTGCCATGCGCTGATTTCCTTTGAAATAGTCTCGTTTTTCATCCAAAAAATTCCAATATAAAGTATTGAAAGGACAGGCTTTTTCGCCAAATTTTTCTTTTACATTATAAAAACATTTACTGCAATTATTACTCATCTTGTTGATGTAACTTCCCGAGGAAACATAAGGTTTTGTAGCAATAATTCCACCATCGGCATATTGGCTCATGCCACGAGTATTGGGCATTTCGACCCATTCTATCGCATCAATATAAACGCCTAAATACCAATTATCGACTTGATCGGGATGAATTTGTGTAAGCAACGTAAAGTTTCCTATAACCATTAACCGCTGGATATGATGGGCATACGCTTCGTCTAAACTTTGGTTTATGGCATGACTCATACAATTCATTTTGGTTTTTCCAGTCCAAAAGAAATCGGGTAAATTATTCGTATTATTCAAATGATTTTTTTGCGCATATTCGGGCATTTCTTTCCAGTAAATTCCTCTAATATATTCCCGCCAACCCAGTATTTGACGAACAAAACCTTCGACTTGCGATATCGATATTTCTGCTTCATTTTTATGATAAAAATCTACAACCGTATCGATAACTTCTTTTGGCGAAAGCATTTTGCTGTTCATGGCAAATGACAAACGGGAATGAAACAAGAATTTTTCATCGGTGTGCATGGCATCTTCGTAATCGCCAAAATGTTTTAATAAATTCTGACAGAAATACTCCAAAACGGCTAAAGATTCTTTTCTGGAAGTAGGCCATGAAAAATTATTTTCATCAATAGTTCCAAAATTTTGAATTCCAGAAATTTGAATTTCTTTGATAATTTCCGATACGTTTTTATGAAAATTTTTCTCTTCAGGAATCGGAACTTGCCCAGAATATTTTTTGCGATTGTCGTGATCAAAATTCCACTGGTTGCCCAATGGAGTTGAACCAACCATCATAACTTCGTGTTTTTTGCGCATCATTCGATAGAAATTTTCCATCAAAAGGAGTTTTTTTCCTTCAAAAAACGTAGATAATTCGGTTCTGGTGGTGTAAAAATGTTGAGTGTCGAAAACTTCGGTTTCGATTGTTAAATTTTTGCAAATCGATTTCAGTTGTTTGTCCAAACGAAATTCGTCTGGCAATTGATATTCAAATTTTTGGATGTTGTTTTTTTCAATACAAGCAGCAATTATTTTTTCTAGATTATGAAGATTATCAAAATCATTTATTGAAAAATAAATTACTTGATGCTTTTTTGATTTCAAATCATCCGAAAAATTTCGCATCGACAGGAAAAAAGCAACAATTTTCTGAATATGATGCTTTACATAATCCGTTTCCTGACGCATTTCGGACATGAGATATATGCAATTTTCATCAGCTTCATCAAACCAAGAGTGTTGCGAATTAAGTTGGTCACCAAGAATTAATCGTAATTTTTTCATTTATTTTTTAGATGATTTTGTTTCATTATTTGGTCTTGCATACTCAAAACGGTCTAATAATTTGGGCAAACAATAGCCATCTAAACCATTTATAGTAATGACATTGGCTTTATCGAGTTGCAACCAACCATCTTTATGTTGTAAATTTTCATTAAAAAACAAATGCTCGATTGATGCAATTACATGAATAGTTCCGTTTTCCTTGATGTGGTATTTATTCAAATATTTACAATATAGCTGAACAGGTGCGTTTTTTAGAAAAGGAATTTCGAGATTGTTTTTATACTCTTCCTCCAAATATGTTTTGCTAAATTCCGAAATGTCCGAATTGTAACTTGCCGAAGTATGATGCGCATCTGCAATAATATTTGAAGTAACATGATTAACAGTGAAAAATCCTGTTTCCTTAATATTCTTGTACGTACCGCGGGGAACCGAAGTTGGTCGCATAATAAAACCAATTATTGCGGGATTGCTTCCTAGATGTGTAATGCTGCTAAAAATAGCAATATTTGCAATTCCTGAATTGGATTTTGTAACAATTAAGTTTGCGGATTTGTAACCCGTACATGAATTGATGAGGTTTAATCTTTCGATTTTTTCCATTTGGGAAATATCGTCTTTGGAAATGTGTTTCATTGTAAAAATTTATAGCAACAAATATAGCTTTTGTTTAACGATATTAAAAATAAATTAAACAAAATTTTTAATCGTGAAATCAAATCAAAATCATTTATATTTGTTTATCAATTTATTTTAAATGAAAAAAGCTAAAAAAATTCTTCTTGTTTTATTGTCATTAATAATCATTCTTGGATTATCGATTTACGGATATTTAATGTTTTCAAAACCAAAATACGAAGGCGAATTACCTCTAAAAAAAATCTCGGAAGAAACAACGGTTTATTTTGATGAATTTGGTGTTCCGCACATTTATGCCAATTCCCAAAAAGATGCAATGGTTGCTTTGGGTTATGTTCATGCGCAAGACCGATTGTGGCAAATGGAATTGTTACGACGTATTGCACCCGGAAAATTAGCAGAGATTTTTGGAACAAAAGCACTCAAAACCGATACCTTTTTTGCAAGTTTAGGAATAGATGAAGCTTCGGAAAAAGCCATTTCGGAATTAGATAAAAATACCGAAAGTTATCAATTAGCAAATGCTTATTTACAAGGAATAAATCAATTTATTGACAAAGGGCAAACGCCAATTGAGTTTAGATTACTAGGTCTAAAAAAACGAAATTTCGAAATAAAAGACGTTTATAATATTTTTGGGTTCATGTCATTTAGTTTTGCAATGGCGCAAAAAACCGATCCGTTATTAACGGATATTCGCGATAAATTCGGAATGGATTATCTAAAAGACTTTGGAATAAACAGCGAATATAATTTTACAAAACTAAAAGATTTTGAAGGAAAATCTCAGGAATATTCTCAAATTTCGAAATCCATAACGTCACTTTTGGAAGCATCGCAAGTGCCAACTTTTATAGGAAGTAACAGTTGGATTATTGGAGAACAAAAGACCAAAAACGGAAAAGTAATCTTTGCAAATGATCCTCACATTGCATTTTCCCAACCCGCAACGTGGTACGAAGCTCATATTATAAGCCCAGATTACGAGATGTATGGCTATCATTTGGCTGGAACTCCGTTTCCGCTTTTGGGACACAACCGCCAGTATGCGTATGGTTTGACCATGTTCGAAAACGATGATGTCGATTTTTATAAAGAAACAAATAATCCATCAAACTCAGATGAATATCAAACACCAAACGGTTTTCAGAAATACGAAATTCGTAAAAAAACCATTAAAGTAAAGGACAGCTCGGATGTAGTTTTGAATCTAAAAATATCGCGTCATGGACCAATTATAAACGACGTTTTAGACGGAATGCATCAAAAAAACCCTGTTGCAATGTCTTGGATTTACACGCAACAACCCATCAAAATTTTAGATGCAACTTACGCGCTTTGTCATGCAAAAAATGTAGATGATTTTAGGAATAATATCAAATTAATAGCTGCTCCAGGACTAAATATTATGTATGGAGATGCTAAGGGAAATATCGCTTGGACAACTTCCGGGAAATTATACAAACATGACAAGGATGTAAACACCAATTTTATTCTTGATGGGGCTTCTGGAAAAGACGAAATCAAGGAATTTCTGGATTTTTCTAAAAACCCAAAAGCCATAAATCCTTCTTGGAATTATCTTTATTCTGCTAATAATCAGCCCGAAGCAATAGATGGGTTTTTGTATCCAGGATATTATTTACCAGAGGATCGCGCCAAGAGAATCAATACTTTATTGGCTCCAAAAAACAATTGGACAAAGCAAGATGTGAGCAAAATGATCCTAGATAACCAATCATCGACAGCGCAGGAAGTTGTAAAAAATTTACTTTCGGAAGTCAATTACGGCTCACTTTCGTTAAATGAAAAAAAGGCGTTTGATTTACTAAAATCGTGGAAAGCCACAAATAATTCCCAGGAAATAGCTCCGACAATTTTTAATAAATGGGTTTTTGTTTATCTAAAAAATACATTTAAAGACGAAATGGGTGCAGATGATTTCAAAATGTTTCTAACTACACATATTATGAAACAAATTATTGCGGCTCAATTAAAAAATGAAAACTCGCCTTGGTGGGATGATATTTCTACAAAAAACAGTAAAGAAAATAAGAAACAAATTATTGCAAAATCGTTTCATGAAGCTATTTCCAATCTCGAAAAACAATTAGGAACCAACACAAATTCATGGACTTGGGGGAAAGTACATACTTTAGAACATCAACATCCTATGGGGAAAGTTGCTGCTTTACGTAAGTTTTTTAATGTTGGTCCATTTCAAGTTTCAGGAACAAATGAGGTCATTAATAATCAGATTTTTTCATATAACGAAAACGGAGAATACAATGTAATAGCTGGCCCTTCAACACGAAGAATTATCGATTTTTCGGATATCGAAAATTCTTGGAGCATTTTGCCAACGGGACAATCCGGAAATCCTATGAGCAAACATTACAACGATCAAGCCGAAATGTACAATGCTGGAAAATTCCGTAAAATGAAGTTGAATAAGCAAGAAATCATAAAAACCTCGACAAAATTAGTTTTTACCCCGAAAACATAACCCCAAATTTGTCAGAAAGACAAATTTATAAAAATTAATTTTTAAGCCGAAAAATTGATTTTTACTTTTAATGTAAATGATATAATCGATAAAAAACTTTAAATTTGTCCAACTTTTATAAAAATTAATGCAAAATCCTATCAAAATTGCTATCGTTGGTTCCGGTTTAGTTGGCTCTTTATTGGCAATTTACCTCAAAAAAGAAGGGCATACCGTTCATGTTTACGACAGAAGTCCAGATATCCGCAACATTAATTTTTCAGGAAGATCCATCAATTTAGCCATGTCGCATCGCGGTTGGAAAGCGCTAGACGATGCTGGAGTTGGGGATAAGGTGCGAGATATTGCTATTCCTATGGAAAAACGCGCCATACATTTGGTCGATAAACTCAATTTTCAGCAATACGGCAATAATGGCGAGAATATTTACTCTATTTCCCGCGGCGTTCTTAACCGAAAAATGATAGATTTGGCTGAGGAAGCTGGTGCCGAATTCTTTTTCGAACAAAAAATATGGGACGTTTCCCTAGCCGATGCTACTTTGCATATTGGCGAAACCGAACGCGGCGAATGGTACGATGTAAAATACGATATGGTTTTTGGGGCAGATGGCGCTTTTTCGAGAATTAGACACCGAATGCAACGCCAAAGCATGTTCAATTATTCACAAGAATTTTTGAACACTGGTTACAAAGAGTTAAATATTCCTGCAAATGAGGATGGAACTCACAAATTAGACAAAAATTCGCTACACATTTGGCCAAGAGGAAAGTACATGCTTATTGCATTGCCCAATCTCGACGGAAGTTTTACGTGCACTTTGTTTATGCCTTTTGAAGGCGAAAATTCGTTTGCATTATTAAAATCGCACAAAGATGTCGAGCTATTTTTCGAGAAAAACTTGCCAGATACAATTGATGTCATTCCAAATCTAACCGAAGATTTTTTCAAAAACCCAACAAGTACGCTCGTTACCATGAAATGTTTTCCTTGGACTTTTGAAGATAAAGTGGCCTTGATTGGCGATGCTTGCCATGCCATTGTGCCTTTTTACGGACAAGGAATGAATGCTGGTTTTGAAGACATTTCTGTTTTGCAGGAACTGATTGAAAAATATGGAAATGATTGGAAAACTATTTTCTCGGAATACGAAAAATCGCGCAAACCAAATGCCGATGCAATTGCCGAACTTTCCTATCGTAATTTTATGGAAATGAGTTCTAAAACGGCAGATCCAAATTTTATTTTACAAAAAAAGATTGAAAAACATTTCTCCGATAAATTTCCCGAAAAATGGATTCCTTTATACAGTCGTGTAACTTTTTCTACTCGTCCGTATTCCGAAGCCCTGGCTATTGGCGATTTTCAGGAAAAAATTATGCAAGAAGTTCTGAAAATGGATGATATTGAAAACATTTGGAATTCTGAGCAAGTTGAAAACTTTATTTTAGAAAGATTAAAAGTCTAATAGGAATTTAAATTTCAAAAATCAAATTCAAAAATCAAATTCAAAAATCAATTTCAAAAATCAATTTCAAAAATCAATTTCAAAAATCAAATTAGGATACTATTTTTATAAAAATTGAAAAATTATTCTTCGCGATGCACTTTAGTAAAATCGAAAGCTGGTTTGCAAATGGCAACATACTCGCAGGGTTCATCAAATGGATTAGAATATTGAACTCTGGTGTTGGCTTCAATTTTTATAGATTGACCCGCTTCTAGAATAATAATTTCATCATCAATAATAAACTGTTTTTTTCCCGAAATTATAAAAGTATATTCCTCAAATTCGGGAGTCTGAAAAGGCTCAGCCCAATGTGGTGGCGCAATCATGTGGGCTATTGAAACATCAGGATTGTTCGTAGTAGCATTTCCGTGATGTTCTTTAATAATTTTTCCATCGGTTGTTGGAACTACAAAAGGCGATTTTTGTATAAAATATTTTTTCATTTTCTTGTCATTGCGAGACACCAAGCAATCTCACAATTACTAAATTACTCTTATTTAATTATCCTTATATCTTTTTTTTTTCAAATAAATCGTTCCATAATGGATTCATGATTTGTATTAGGAAAATTAATTATTAATTCTTTCCTCTAGCATCTTTAATCTTGCTTCTTACTTCTTGCCTCTCGCTTCTTTAATCTTGCTTCTAGCCTCTATTTTCTCAAAACCTTCATCAAAACACTAAACGCACCACGAATAAAACTTGCACTTGTTACCACTTTCAATACCGATTTTCCGACAACACTTGCCGTGCTTGGTTCCTTGCTTTTTTGCTTTTCTACTTCGGCTTGCTCCACTTCGGCGCTAATGGCTTCTATTTTTTTGGTTAGCAATTCGTATGCGCTTTCTCTATCTATTAGTTCTGCGTATTTTTTGACTAATTTCGATTTTGCATTAATTTCTGCAATTTCGGTTTCGGTCAAAATATCCATTCTACTTTCGGGAGCGCGCATCATTGTTGCAGCTAGCGGAGTTGGAATTCCTTTTTCGTTTAATGCCGTAACCAATGCTTCTCCGATTCCTAACGAAGTGAGTAATTCCTCGGTTTTATAAAATTCGGATATCGGATAATTATCTGCAGTTTGATTAATAGCTTGTCTGTCATTTGCTGTAAAAGCGCGCAAAGCATGTTGTATTTTTAATCCCAATTGCGCCAAAACACCACTCGGAATATCCATTGGATTTTGAGTTATAAAATATACGCCAACGCCTTTGGAACGAATTAATTTGATAATAGTTTCGATCTGATCCAACAAAGTTTTGCTTGCTTCGTTAAATATAAGATGGGCTTCATCAATAAAAATAACTAATTCAGGTTGATCAACATCGCCTTTTTCGGGCATTAAATGATAAATTTCTGCCAATAAATTAAGCATAAAAGTCGAAAACAACTTTGGTTTATCCTGAATATCGGTTAGTCGTACTATATTAATGTAAGCACGACCATTTTCATCAATGCGCATTAAATCATCGATTTCGAAAGATTTTTCGCCAAAAAATATTTCTGCACCTTGTTGTTCGAGTTCTATAATTTTTCTGAGAATTGTTCCCGTTGTCGATGTCGAAATTTTCCCATAACTGGCTTCAATTTCATCTTTTCCTTCCTCGGTAATGTAATTCATCACTTTCTTGATGTCTTTCAAATCCAAAAGCGGCATTTTGTTGTCATCGCAATATTTAAAAATTACTGAAATTACTCCGGCTTGCGTATCATTAAGATCTAAAATTCTTGAAAATAAAACGGGTCCAAATTCCGAAACTGTAGCGCGCAATCGAACGCCATTTTGTTCGGAAAGTGTCATTAATTCTGTCGAAAATCCTTTTGGCGAAAACGGAATATTAATTTTTGTTTGCCTTTCGGTGATAAACGGTTTTTCTTCGCCCGGTTTTGCAACGCCAGAGAAATCTCCTTTTATATCCATCATGAGGACTGGAACGCCGTTTTGCGCCAATTGTTCCGAGAGGACTTGTATGGTTTTGGTTTTTCCAGTTCCGGTTGCACCCGCAATTAGCCCATGTCGGTTAAGGGTTTTCATAGGGATTTTTACCTGAACTTCGGGAATTGCTTCGCCGTCAAGCATTGCTGCGCCAAGTATAATACTTGTGCCTTTGTGAGTATATCCGTTATTTATTTGTGCTATGAAATCTTCTTTTTTGCTCATTTATAAGTAGTAAAGAGTTTTGGTTTTTGCGTTTTAATTAAAGCGAAGGTATTAAAAATTTTAAAATTTTAATTTTCTAATTTCATCAAAACATTTTTTTTATCATCATTATACAATATTCAGTTTTTGTTGCGTTATCATGCATAGATTTCATTAAACCAATGAAAATCAATTTGTTTTGTAAACTTTGTTCAAAAAAAGCCAAATATTTTATAATTCATTAAACTTTGACTCGAATGTTTATTGATAATTAAAACAAAAAAAGTTTTTTTATTTCAACTAAAAAATTAAATTTGTCCTATACAAAGTTTATTTACAACTAAAACTAATAAATTATTTAAAACTATTAAAATTAAAAAAAATGGCAAACGGTAAAAAAGACAACGGTTCAAACGCAGGAGGAATGATGACAGGCTTAATCATCGTAGGATGTATTATAGTA
The DNA here is from genome assembly GCA_043783485.1 of Bacteroidota bacterium. GTDB lineage: Bacteria > Bacteroidota > Bacteroidia > Flavobacteriales > Flavobacteriaceae > Flavobacterium. The sequence goes on along the minus strand of JAYVZI010000043.1, from coordinate 6,115 downwards.
GGTTACTTAGTATGGAAATTCATAATGGGAGCAAGTTCACATTTCGTTGGTGGTAACAATGCGGGAGATGCGTTGCCAGGAGATTATTTAGGAATGGTTTACAAAGGAGGTCCAATTGTACCAGTATTGCTAGGATGTTTACTAATGGTAATTGTTTTCTCAGTAGAGCGTTTCATGGTAATATCTAAAGCTTCTGGAAAAGCAAGTATCGATTCTTTCATGAGAAAAGTACAAAGCAATATCTCTAGTGGTGATATTGAAGGAGCTATCGAAAACTGTGATAACCAAAAAGGATCTGTTGCAAATGCAATAAAATCTGCTTTATTAAAATACCAAGACGTGAAAAAAGAAGGTTTAGATAGCGAAAAAGCAGCTGAATCTATCCACAAAGAAATCGAAGAAGCTACTTCTCTAGAAATGCCAATGTTAGAAAAACACATGACTATCCTTTCTACTTTAGTTTCTTTAGGAACTCTTGCAGGATTGCTAGGAACAGTAACAGGGATGATTAAAGCGTTTGGTGCATTAGCATCTACAGGAACTCCAGATCAAGCATTGCTTGCAAGTGGTATTTCTGAGGCATTGATTAACACTGCAACAGGTATCTCAACATCTGCATTAGCAATTATCATGTACAACTTGTTTACATCAAAAATTGATACTTTGACTTACTCTATCGACGAAGCAGGTTCTGCAATCGTTAATACTTACAGACGTTACGCTGGTTCAAAAAAATAAGACAATAACATTTCTGAAAAACTGAAATTGTTTAAAATTTCAGTTTTTCTTAAATTTAAAAAACAAAATTAATGGCAAAAATAACAATGTCCAAAAAAGCAACGTCTATTGATATGACTGCTATGTGTGATGTAGCCTTTCTTTTGCTTACGTTCTTTATCTTGACCGCTACTGCAAAACAGCCAGAAGCGTTACCAGTAGATACTCCAGCATCGACAGTACAAACAAAATTACCAGAAAACGATTTGGCAACTTTGACTGTTGGAAAAGGACAAGTATTTTTTGGTGTCAAAGGACGTGAAATCAGAAAACGTACATTAGAGTTAATGGGAGAAAAATATGGTCTAAAATTCACGCCAAAAGAGGCTGATGAGTTTGCCCTTATGGAAACATTTGGGGTGCCTATAGAAAATCTAAAAGGAATAATAAATCTAAAGTCCTCCGACAGAAATCAAAAAGGTTTACAAACCGGAATACCTAAAGATTCATTAAACAATCAGTTGAGAGAATGGGTTTACAACGCTCGTATCGCTACTAACGAAATTGATCAAAAAGAACTTGCCATTGCTATAAAAGGCGATGCAAAAGAAGAATATCCAGCAATTAGAAAAATTATGGATATTTTACAAGACCAAGAAATCAATAATTTCAATTTGGTAACGGGTCTAAGAGGAAAAGATTTTTAATTTATAAAAATATACTAAAATGGCTGAATTAAATACTGGCGACGGTGGAGGTAAAGGCGGAAAAGTAAGAAGTAAAAAACAAAATTCCAAGGTCGATTTGACCGCAATGGTTGATTTGGCATTCTTATTGATTACTTTCTTTATGCTAACCACATCATTGTCTAAACCACAATCTATGGATTTGGCTTTGCCTGACAAAAAACCACCAACAGAAAAACAAAATGATCAAAAAGTAGATGAAAATCGAACCATGACGCTATTGTTAGGAGCAAACAACAAATTGGTGCGTTACATGGGATTGGAAGAAACTCCAAAAGCTAATTGGACCCCAAAAGATGAAGTTTACGGTAAAGAAGGTATTAGAGCAAATATTCTAAAAGCCAAAAAAGAAGTTTTAGAATATACAGGCGATAAAGAAAAAGGATTAATCGTAATCATTAAGCCAGGAAAAAAATCTACTTACAGAAACTTAGTAGATGTTCTTGATGAAATGGCAATATCAGGAGTTCCGACTTATGCAATTGTAAACGATATAACACCAGGAGAACTAAAATTGTTAGAGAACAAATAAGATTTATCTTGCTTGTAAAATAACTTAACAACTAATAATATGAAATTAGACCTATTTAAAAAAGAATGGCTCGATGTAGTATTCGAAGGGCGTAACAAAAGTTACGGTGCTTACGACCTGCGCAAAAAAAGTGGTAAAGCCTCTTTGGTTGCTTTAGGAATTGGTGCTGCTTTTTTTGCTCTTGCTATTGCTGCACCACAACTTTTTAGTGGTTTATTCAACGGTTTGTCTAACGATGAAGCCAATATGGATAAAAAAATTGTTACTATAAAATTACCACCAAAAGAAAAACCGAAAGAAATAATTCCTCCACCAAAACCACCACCACCAAAAGTGGATCAGGTAAAATTCGTGAAATTGGTTGTTGCCAAAAAAGAAGAGGCAACAGAGGAGCCACCAAAAATTACTCCAGAAATCAAAAAAACGGGAGCAACTACAGAAAAAGGAAATCCGGATGCGCCAATAAACATCAAACCCCCTGGAGATGGTGATATAAAAGCGGCCGAAGAAGATCCTAACAAATTATATAATACAGCAGGAATTGAGGTAAAACCTGAATTTCCTGGAGGAATGGAAAAATTCTACAAATATGTAAGCAACAATTACCAAACCCCAGAAGATGTTCCTAGCGGAAAAGTATATGTATCTTTTGTAGTAGAAAAAGACGGTTCTCTAACAGATATCAAAGTAGTTAGGGATATGGGTTATGGATCAGGAGCAGAAGCTATTCGTGTACTAAAAAGATGTCCAAAATGGGCTCCGGGAGAACAAAATGGAAAAAAAGTAAGATGTACTTACCAATTACCAATTTCTATCCAAGCACCAGAATAATGGTTTCGAAACTGAAAGAAAACATAGAGAAGAAATCGCCCAAAGAGCGATTTCTTCTCGTTATAGGAATTCTGTTTTTTTTAATTTATCTGGCATTTGGATTCATAATGATTTTTTGGGAAGCATTACCAATTGCATTATCTCACAATTACCGGTTGGCTTTTGGAGCATTACTAATTGTATATGCTTTTACAAGATTATTGCGTTTTTTTAATTCAAATAACAATTAACAAATGTCAAAATTTATCAAAATAGCACTTTTAGTTTTCATTTCTAGCTTACTTTATTTTTGTAATAAAAAAGCAGAAAATACCGAAACAGTTATCAAAGGAACTGCAAATGTTCTTGTGGACGAAACCATAAAACCAATTATGGACGATGAAGTTATGGTTTTTGAGAGTGAGTACGATGCAAAAATAGTTTTACAACCAAAATCCGAGTCAGAAGTCATTCAATCATTTACAAACGGTGGAGCAAAAATCGCCGTTTTGTCCCGAAAACTGAATGATGAGGAAAATAAATTTTTTGCAAGCAAGAAAATAATTCCAAAAGTCACGTTATTTGCCACAGATGCAATTGCTTTTATTTCGAATAAAAATAATAATGACACATTAATTGCGTTACAAGACGTTATAGATTTTATGAAAGGAAAATCGAATTCCAAAATAAAAGGATTGGTTTTCGATAATCTAAACTCGAGCACCGTGCGTTATATGAACGAATTGGCAGGAATACAAAAAACACCAGAACAAGGCGTTTATTCTTTCAAAACCAACGAAGAAGTAATAAAACACGTTTCCGAAAACGCAGGAATGATCGGAGTAGTAGGTGCAAATTGGTTGTCGCAACCCATGCCCGATGCCCAAAAATACAAAGACAATATTAATATTTTGAGCGTAAAACCAGTTGGCGGAACCGAATATTTTTACCCAAGTCAAAACAACCTTGCAGAAAAAAAATACCCTTTGGCACGCGATTTGTATATTATCAATTGTCAAGGATTTTCTGGACTAGGAATGGGATTTGCATCCTTTGTAGCCGGAGAGCGCGGACAAAGAATAATTCTGAAATCGGATTTATTGCCAACGCGAATTCCAACAAGAAAACTGAATATTAGAAATACAATAAATAAAGAAAAAACAAAAAAATAAGTAAGATGAACAAGTTCAAAATTTTCACACTCGCATTAATAGGTTCAGCTACTTTTAGCCAAGCGCAGGATTTAGATCCAGCCAAAAAAGCCATCGATGGGGAACAATTCGAAAAAGCAAAATCACTTCTAAAAGGATTAATAGCCAGCAAACCAACAAACGGTGAAGCGCCATTCCTATTAGGAAAAATATATCTAAATCAAAATCTTGCGGATTCTGCAAAAATTTATTTCCAAAAAGGACTTACAGCAAAAGATTTTGCTCAGTACAACTATATTGGATTAGGTCAAATGGATTTAAATAACAATAATCCAGCAGCAGCACAAAGCAATTTTGCATCTGCAACCAAAAATATTCGTAAAAAAGACACCCAAGAATACATATATATTGGGCGAGCTTACATGGATGCTGCAAAACCAGATTTCAAAAAGGCCATCGAAGTGCTCAATAAAGCAAAAGTAATCAACTACCAAGATGCACAAGTAAATCTTGCTTTGGGCGATGCTTTTTATGGTGATAACAACCAAAACGATGCCTATTCATCATACCGAAGTGCCGTTTCTGCAGATCCAACACTCATTCGTGCAAAAATGCAACAAGGGGTTTTGCTAAAAGGAGCAAAACAATTTGCACAAGCCGACAAAGAGTTTAATAATGTAATTGCTGCCAACGCAAGTTATGGACCAGTTTATCGTGAGCTAGCCGAAACCTATTACCGTTGGGCAAACAACGATGCGCCACATTACAAAGAATATACTCAAAAAGCACTTGGATTTTACGAAAAATACATGAGCCTAACTGACTATTCATTAGCATCAAGAATGCGAAATGCCGATTTCCTTTTCCTAACCAGAGATTACGTAGGACTTGAAAAAGAAGCCAACGAAATGAAAAAACTAGATAAAGTAAACCCAAAAATTTTACGTTATTTAGGATATGCATCATTTAAAAACGGAAAAACAGACGATGCAATCAAATCTTTAGAGGAATTTATTGCCAATCCAGAAGCTAAAAAAATTGCACGTGATTACTTTATTCTTGGACAAGCCAAAATGAAAAAAGTAACTGCCGATGACGGAAAAATTACAGATCAAGCAAAATTTGACCTAGCAATTGCAGACATAAAAACTGCCGTAGCAATGGATCCAGAAACCAGCGAAGACATAAACGAAATAGGAAGTAAACTGTTCTCACAAAAAAGCTATGCACAAGCAGCAAGCGTTTTCGAAATTGCAACAGCAAACAAAGACCAAAAAAATTATCTAATGGATAATTTTTACCTCGGATATTCAATTTACTACGGATACGATAACGCAAAACCAAATCCAGTAGCATTGACAAAGGCCGACGCAGCATTTTCTAGCGTAATTGCAGTATCGCCAACCACTCAGGACGCCTACCTTTTCAAAGCAAGAGTAAACAATTTACTCGATAAGGACGACGTAATGGCAAAGGATTACCAAAATTACATTGACCAAGTAACTCTAAAAGGAGCAGATGAATTAACCAAAAACAATGCAAAAATTGTAGAAGGTTACAACCAAATAGGAGCCTTTTATGCAAACACGGATAAGGTAAAAGCAAAAGAAAGTTGGACCAAAGCACTAGCCCTTGACCCAACAAACGAGTACGCAACACAATCTTTAGCCTCATTAAACGGAACGCCAAAAGCACCCGTAAAAACCGCTCCAGCCAAAAAAAAAAGCTAAAGCCAAAAGCTAAAAAATAATAAAACAATTATAAAACCGATAGTTCTGCTATCGGTTTTTTTTTGGAGCAAAAACGCTTGGGACTTACCCCAATGGCAATACCCGCTATCCGCTCCAATCTGTAATTGTATCGTTCCTCACAATCACAGGATTTTCGCTACTATCGGGGCTAAAAGATTTTTGGAATTTCTTTTCTAATAACGCCAGACCAAAAAAACATTAAATTTAAATCTGCAATCCTTATCTTTGCAGCTTATTATCAAAAAAATGTTATCAAAAGAAATACAATCCGCTGTTGAAAAAGGAACCATGCTACCACTAATGGAAGAATTTTACACCATTCAAGGCGAAGGATATCACACAGGAACTGCAGCCTATTTTATTAGAATAGGAGGCTGCGATGTTGGTTGCCACTGGTGTGATGTAAAA
>JAYVZI010000042.1:0-25178 GCA_043783485.1 Bacteroidota bacterium | reverse complement strand
TCTCGTTTATTAGAAAGAGCTTGTAAAGTAATTGCCAATGACGAAATTGCAAAAAACATGAACGATTTACCAGATTCTTTAAAAGGAATCGTAAAAGGTGGCGGTTCACTGACTGCTTTACCAATCATTGAAACTCAGGCTGGTGACGTTTCGGCATACATCCCGACCAACGTAATTTCGATTACAGATGGTCAAATCTTCCTTGACGGAGATTTGTTCAACTCTGGGGTTCGTCCTGCAATTAACGTTGGTATTTCGGTATCTCGTGTGGGTGGAAATGCACAGATTAAATCAATGAAAAAAGTGGCTGGAACATTAAAACTAGATCAAGCACAATTCCGTGAATTGGAAGCGTTTGCTAAATTTGGTTCTGATCTTGATGCAGTTACTTTAAATGTAATTGAAAAAGGAAAACGTAATGTTGAAATCTTGAAACAAGGTTTAAACTCACCTTATACTGTTGAGGATCAAGTAGCTATAATCTACGCCGGTTCTAAAAACTTATTAAGAAACGTTCCTGTAAATAAAGTAAAAGAATTCGAAAAAGATTTTATCGAATACTTGAACAACAAACACAGAGATACGCTCGATGCTCTAAAAGCTGGAAAATTAGATGACAAAATTACTGATGTTATCGAGGCAACAGCTAAAGAATTATCAGCGAAATATATTTAATCCCCACCCAACCTCCCCAAAGGGGAGGAGAAAATGGAAATAAATAAAACATTAATATAGACAGATGCCCTCTTTGGTCTCCCTCCCCTTTGGGGAGGGTTGGGGAGGGGAAAAAATGGCAAACCTTAAAGAAATCCGTAACAGAATTACTTCCGTTTCATCGACGATGCAAATCACATCGGCTATGAAAATGGTTTCGGCTGCAAAACTGAAAAAAGCACAAGATGCAATTACAGCTATGCGCCCTTACGCCGAAAAATTAACCGAATTATTACAAAATCTATCTTCGACACTTGATGGCGATACGGGTGGAGAGTTTACAAAACAACGTGAAATCAAAAAAGTATTGGTTGTTGCTATAACTTCGAACAGAGGTTTGTGTGGTGCATTTAATACAAACGTAATAAAGGAAGTTAAATCTCGAGCAGATTTTTATTCGGGAAAACAAGTTGATGTTTTTGCAATTGGTAAAAAAGGAAACGATGTTTTGAGTAAAACTTTATCAGTAGTTAATAACGAAAGTTCGGTTTTTGATGCTTTGACATTTGATAATGTTGCAAAAATTGCTCAAACACTTACAGATAAATTTACAACTGGCGAATACGATAGAATTGAAGTGATATATAATCAGTTCAAGAATGCTGCAACACAAATCGTTCAAACAGAACAGTTTTTGCCTTTAGCAGCTATAAAATCAGACAAGCCAGCATCAACAGGTGATTATATTTTTGAACCTTCAAAAGAAGAAATTGTCCTGACATTGATTCCAAAATCATTGAAAACACAATTATATAAAGGCATCAGAGATTCATTCGCATCTGAGCACGGAGCGCGTATGACGGCAATGCACAAAGCAACCGACAACGCAACCGAACTTAGAAACCAATTGAAATTGACTTACAACAAAGCGCGTCAAGCAGCCATTACCAACGAAATTTTGGAAATTGTTGGTGGAGCAGAAGCTTTGAAAGGATAAACTAATCTTTAAGATTAAATTTATATTCAAATCCCTACAAATTTTGTAGGGATTTTTTTTTAGATTAATTATACCAAATTATGTAAATTTGAATAAACAAAATTATAATGCAAACTAAAGAGCTAACCTCCATTCAAGAAATGCTATCTCAATTCGAGATTATTACCCATTTATATCCAAATATCACTCCCGAAAAATACGAATCTTACCTTTTAGAGATGATTCCACACAATTATAAACAACTTGCCATTTTTGAGCACGATATTTGTATTGCTCTTACAGGATTTTGGACAGGCACCAAACTTTGGTCAGGAAAATACATCGAAATAGATAATTTTATAGTTCACACCGACCATAGAATGAAAGGATTGGGCAAAAAAATGACTGATTATATAGATGCAAAAGCCAAAGAAATAGGCTGCACAATGATTGTTCTAGATGCATTTACAGGAAATTTCAAAGCACACCGTTTTTATTACAATCAAGGTTACGCTCCAAAAGGATTTCATTTTATAAAAATGATAAACGAAAACGGATTAACTTAAAAAAGTAAAATCATGAAAAACATAAAAATATTCCTAGTCTTATTTATTTTAATATCATGCGCTCCAAAACCAGAAGCGCAAACCAAACCGCCACAAAAAATCCAAGAAATTTATTCCCAACATTGGGTGGCAGGAGTTCAGGGTGGCGGAAGCGGAACTAATATTTTTATGCAGTTCAAAAAACCGTTACCAAAAGATATTCAGCTTCAGAAAATGTTTTTTCAAGATATAGAAATGAATATTATAAAAACCAACGATTCTACTTTTGGAGCAAATTTTTCTGTAAAAGGAAAACGAATATCTGATCCCCAAGAAACGGAAGATAATATTATGGGAATTAAAAAAAAACCAAAATACATTTTGCAACCCAATCAAGCAATTGTAGAATATTTACAAAAAGGCAAGAAAAAACGATTCAAAATTTCGAACATAAAAGTAAAAGAAATGCTGGCCTACCCATCTGCAAGACCAAGAAATTAGTTATTTTTGTTTCTTAAAAACAAGAAAAAAAATTGAGTTTATACAAAAACCTTTTTAAGCAAACGGCAATTTACGGACTAGCAATGGTGCTTCCGCGAATGCTAAGTTTTTTTTTAGTCCGACTTTACACCGACTCTAGTGTAATGCCAAACCCAGCAGAATACGGAGTTTTAACAGTAGTAATGTCCTATATGGTATTTCTAAATGTGATGCTTTCGTATGGTTTCGAAACCGCATTTTTTAGATTTTACAATTCCGAAACCAATAAAGAAAAAGTTATTACAACCACAACAATATCTATTTTTTGGAGTTCGATTGTTTTTCTTTTTTTAGCATTAATATTCAGAAATGCAATTGCACGATTTATAAACGTCGATGTTCAATACGTTACTTTTTCGGTTTGGATTTTAGTGCTAGACGCATTGGTTGTCATTCCGTTTTCTAAACTACGCGCCAATCAGCGCCCAATTAGATATGCAATTATAAAAATTGGGAATGTAATCGTAAACTTAGCCTTAAATTTTTTCTTTTTACTCTATTTACCAAAAATAGCACAATCCAATCCCGACGGATTTTTTGCCACTATTTATAAAGAAAATTTTCAGGTAGGATATGTTTTTATAGCCAATATTATTGCAAGTTTAATTACGTTTTTAGTTTTATCTCCAGATTATTTCAAAATCAGTTGGAAAATAGACAAACCCCTTTGGAAAAAAATGATGAACTACGGATTACCAATTCTTTTTGCAGGAATCGCATTTGCAATAAATGAGCATTTCGATAAAATTTTACTAAGCGATTTACTCCCAGCTAACATTGCCAAATCCGAAGTAGGAACGTACGCTGCTTGTTACAAACTAGGATTGTTCATGGTATTGTTCCGAACCGCATATACAATGGGAATTGAACCATTTTTTTTTAGTCATGCCAGCAACGAAAACGCACCACAAACCTACGCCACAATAACTAAATATTTCGTGATTTTTGGATCATTTATTTCATTAGCAGTAATAGCTTTTGCCGATTTATTAAAAGTAATCCTCATCCCAAATCCCAATTATTGGCAAGCCATGAAAGTGGTTCCCTTAATTGTTTTCGCAAATTTTTTCTTAGGCATTTACACCAATTTATCGGTTTGGTACAAGTTAATCGATAAAACAAAAATCGGCGCATATATTTCCTTAGTTGGTGCCGCAGTAACATTGCTACTCAACTTTTTACTCATACCCACAATGAGTTATTATGGCTCCGCAATAGCAACAATTGCGGCATACGGAACCATGATGCTCATTTCATATTCCTTAGGAAAAAACCAATATCCAATCCCGTACGATATGAAAAAAATATTCGGATACCTGCTCTTAAGCATCGTTTTTTCTGCAATTTCTTTTTATATTCCATATATAAGAGAGAATTATTTTATAAAAATAGGAATCATATTAATATTCTTGTATTTTATTTATTTTAGCGAAAAAGAAACCTTAATCAGAATATTAAAAAGAAAATAAAAATTAGAAGCTATTCCCGCACCCGAGCCTGAAAGTGCGAACAGGCGAAGCAATTCGTTACAAACGAAGTTCACTGAACTCAAATTGAAGTAAACGTTAAGTGAAGTAATCTTTTTGTTTTCTAAAGGAAAAAACAAAAAGGATTTCCACTGCTATCGGGGCTAAAAAAACGTAAAAAGAAACATTAAATAATCCGCGAGCATCCGTTCAATCAGTGTTATCCGCGTGCCAAAATTTAAACAATGCAAATAAAAATAATCAACAAATCCCAACACGAATTACCCAATTACGAAACCATCGCTTCGGCAGGAATGGATTTGCGTGCCAATATAACTGAGTCAATAACCCTAAAATCTCTCGAAAGAGCCATTGTAAAAACTGGACTTTTCATAGAGTTGCCAATAGGTTACGAGGCTCAAGTTCGTCCCCGAAGCGGACTCGCGGCCAAAAACGGAATAACCGTACTCAATTCTCCGGGAACAGTCGATGCCGATTATCGAGGCGAAATTGGAGTAATTTTAGTAAATTTATCCAATCAAGATTTTATAATCCAAAACGGAGAACGTATTGCTCAACTCATTATCGCAAAACACGAAAGAGCCGACTGGATCGAAGTTGCCGAATTACCCGAAACCTCTCGTGGCGAAGGTGGTTTTGGGAGTACAGGAGTAAAATAAATTTGTAACAAATTAAATAAAAAAACTTCGTGAACTTTGCGAAACCCTTTGCGAACTTTGCGGTTAAAAAAATATAAAAATGAAAATAATAGTACCAATGGCTGGTCGAGGATCACGCCTTCGCCCGCACACACTAACCATTCCAAAACCATTAATTCCTATTGCTGGTAAGCCAATAGTACATCGTTTAGTAGAAGATATTGCAGCAGTATTAAATCAAAAAATAGACGAAGTTGCGTTTATTATTCACGAAAGTTTTGGCAAAAAAGTAGAAGAAGAACTTATTGCAATTGCTCAAAAACTAGGTGCAATAGGAACCATTTATTATCAAAACGAAGCGCTAGGAACTGGCCACGCCATTATGTGCGCCAAAGATTCTCTTTCTGGGCCAGCAGTTATTGCGTATGCCGATACTTTAATACGCGCCGATTTTGATTTAGATCAAACCGCCGATAGCGTTATTTGGGTAAAACAAGTCGATAAGCCAGAAGCTTTTGGCGTTATAAACTTAAACGATAAAAATCAAATTGTAGAATTGGTCGAAAAACCTTCAACGTTTGTTTCCTATCTTGCAGTTATTGGGATATACTATTTTAAAGATGTTGCCGTTTTAAAAAATGAACTACAATTGGTTTTAGACAACAATATTATTCATGGTGGCGAATATCAAATAAATGATGGGATTAAGCAAATGATGGCAAAGGGTATGATTTTTGTACCTGGAAAAGTAGACGAATGGATGGATTGCGGAAATAAAGATGTTACAGTTGATACCAACAACAGAATGTTAGGCTTTTTGCACAACGACGGAGAACATTTGGTAGATTATGATGTAAAATTAGAAAACTCTACCATAATTCCGCCGTGTTACATTGGTGCAGATGTAGTGCTTATAAACGCTACGGTTGGTCCAAATGTTTCCTTAGGAAATGGTTGTCACGTTATTAATTCCGAAATAAAAAACAGTTTGGTACAAAACCATTCGCATATAAAAAACGCAAAACTCGACAATGCAATGATAGGAAGTCACGCCATTTTTGATGGAAATTTTACCAGTATTAGCATTGGCGATTATTCGGTTTTAGAATAATTTTGAGTCTAGAAAGCATTAAATAATTAAATGAAAATTTTTCTCAACATATTTTTTTTCACACTTTTGCTTTGCAATACAACTCTGCTTTTGGCTCAAACCGAACCAGAAGATGTGGCTATTGCAGGAGATAATTTTCAGGATTTGTATTTTGAATCACTCAAACAAAAAGCCATCGAAAATTATGACAAATCTATATCTGCTTTAGAAAAATGTCTAAAAATCGAACCCAATAACGAGAATGTTTATTTCCTTTTAGGTAAAAATTATTTACTCCAAAAAGATTACAAACGAGCCTATGACTCATTCGAAAAAGCAACCCAAATCAATCCAAAAAATCAATGGTTTTGGGTCGGAATGTACGATGTTTGCTACGAAACTAAGGATTATAACCAAGCGGTAATTATTGTCGAAAAACTCATCGAATTTAAGCAAGAATATAAAGAGGATTTGGTTTCCTTATTCATGTATTCTCAGCAATACGAAAAAGCATTAACATTAATAAACGAACTAAACGATAAAATTGGTAAGTCCGAAAAACGCGATTTATACAAAGCAGAAATTTTATTAGATGCAAAGTTTCAAGGGCCAGAAAAAACAAATTTATTAGATCAAATCCAAAAAAACCCAAAAGTAGAATCTAATTATTTAGATTTAATTTTGTTGTATTTTAAAAGCAATCAAGTAGAAAAAGCAAACGAAATTGCCAAGAAACTCGAGCAAGAAATACCTAATTCGGATTGGGCACAAGTAAGTTTATTCAAGTTTCATATTAATAATAATGATGGTGAAAAAGCAGTGAAAGCTATGGATATTGTTTTTGCAAGTAACAAAATCGATAGCAAAATAAAACATCGAATCTTGAATGAATTTTTGATTTTTGTAAAAAATAATCCCAAATACAATACTGATTTAGAAAAAGCAATTGACTATTTCAAGAATGACAAAACAGTAAATGTTGCCAAGGAATTAGGAAAATATTACCAAAACCAAAAAGATTGGGACAATGCCATAAAGTTTTACGAATTGGATTTCAAAAATAATTCCGAACAAGATCTAGAAACTACTTTGTTGCTTTTTCAATGTTATACCGAAAAATTGCAATTTGATATTTTGTCTAAAAAAGCCGGAAAAATCATCGAATTATATCCATCTCAACCGCAAATTTACTATTATGTAGGATTGGCTAATAATCAGCTCAAAAATTTTAATAAGGCAAAGGATTTTCTGGAAATGGGCTTGGATTATTTAGTAGATAACAAGACTTTAGAAATTAATTTTAACATACAACTTGGCGAGGCTTATAGCGGTTTGGGAGATAATTCTAAGAAAGAAATGTATTTTACAAAAGCACAAAATTTATTAAAGAAAAAACAATAATGAAAAAATATTTAGGACTACTATTACTGGTTTTTTTAATTTCCTGCAAAGCCAAATCGGTAGTAGCGAGCTCAAACGCTACCGACAAAATCACGACGGACAAGATTATAGAAAATCATTACAACAATAAAAAAGATTTTTCTACATTATATATAAAATCAAGCGCGAAATACAAGGACGAAAAACAATCGCAATCTGTAACTGCCGAAATCCGAATCAAGAAAAACGAAACCATTCTTGTAAGCATCAGATTTCTGGGAATTACAATGGCAAAAGCGCTAATCACACCAGATAAAGTGCAGTATTACGAAAAAATTGGAGGAAAATATTTCGACGGGAATTACGAAGCTTTAAGTAAATTTTTAGGAACCGATTTAGATTTTAATAAAGTGCAAAATTTGTTTGTCGGGCAAGCATTAGACGATTTAAAAAAAGACAAATACAAAAATTCGATCGAAGATAAATGGTACAAACTGGAAAACGTTTTAGATAAAAACAATAAAAAATCATTCTATTTTGATTCGGAAAAATTTCTAATCCAAAAAGAAGTAATTTCGCAAACTGAGCAACAACGCATGTTACAAGTAATTTATCCAAGCTTTAAAGAATATTCATTAGCTAGCTTGCCAGAAAGTATTCAGATCGAAGCCGTTCAGGAAAAAGGGAAAACCAATATCAATTTGGATTATAATTCTGTTTCTTTCAATGAAGAATTAAGTTTTCCATATAACGTTCCGGATGGTTACGAAAGAATTTTTATTCGCTAAATTTGCAAAAAAATAGTTTTACTATGACAAAATATATTTTATGTTTTTTACTTTTCTGTTTTTCATTTCAAATGAAAGCACAAGTAACAAAACAACAACAACTCGAAGAACGAAAAGCCCAAATTCAAGCCCAAATTCGCGAAAACGAAAAGCTATTACAAAATGTAAAAAAGCAAGAAAAATCAGTCCTAAATGTAATAGGATTGAAAGATCAAAAAATACGATTGAAAGAAAATTTGATTTCCACAAACGAAAGTCAAGCCAAAGTTCTTAACAATAATATGTACAAAAACCAAGTGCAAATAAACCGACTTAGTAAAGAGTTAGATATACTCAAAAAAGACTATGCCGAGATGATTCTCAAATCCTACAAAAGCCGCTCAGAGCAAAGTAGAGCTATGTTTTTGCTTTCATCAGAAAATTTCTTACAAGCCTACAAAAGAGCGCAATATATGAAGCAATATTCCAGCTACAGAAAAATGCAAGGCGAAGAAATTACAAATAAAACCAACGAATTATCAGGATTTAATAAAAATCTAAACGTACAAAAACAAGTAAAACAAAAACTAATAAAGGAAAACGAAAACGAAAAAGTTGTTCTAGAAAAAGAGAAAAAAGAACAAGTTATTCTGGTAAATTCGATTAAAAAAGACAAGAAAAAAATAGCTGGCGAAATCAAAAAACAGCAACAGGAAACCCGCGCTATAGACAGACAAATAGACAGATTAATTCGTGATGCAATTGTCGAGGCCAACAAAAAAGCTGCTGCTGCAAATGCAAAAGCAAACCCTAAAAAAGTTGTAACAGCCGCAGAAACCAAAGCATCGGAATCATCTACAAAAATTGTCTTAACCGCAGAAGGTAAAATCGAGTCTGATAATTTCAAAAATAACAAAGGAAGATTACCCTGGCCAGTTGAGCGCGGAGTAGTATCGCTAAAATACGGAGACCAGCCACATCCACTTTACCCAACACTAACAATTCATAACAGTGGCGTAGAAATTACCACGGATCAAGGATCCAATGCAAGAGCAGTTTTTGCTGGCGAAGTAACACAAGTTCAAGTAGTTTCCCCGGTAAATAAAGCTGTTATAATTAAGCACGGAGACTTTTTTACAGTTTACCAAAACCTAAGCAAAGTATATGTTCGCGAAGGCGAAAAAGTTTCAATAAAACAAAGCTTAGGACAAATCCGAACCAGCGGCGACACAGGAAAAACAGTCATGAAATTCATGATTTCACAAAACACAACCTACTCTAATCCAGCACTTTGGTTGTTTAATATGTAAATTTCAAAACATCAAAAACTAAAAAAGTCCTAAACCAATTTCACTTAGTTTAGGACTTTTTTTATTTAAATTTTTTTATAAAAATAAAGCTCTCAATTCAGTAGCTTCGCTAGGTTTCATTTTTCCTGCAAGCACCAAACTCAATTGTTTTCTGCGCAAAGCGGCATCAAAACGTTCTTTTTCCAAATCCGTTTCCGGAATAATCTCAGGAACTGCAACAGGAACGCCACTTTCGTCCACGGCCACAAAGGTGTAAATCGCCTCATTTGCCTTAGTTCTAAAACCCGATTCGCGATCCTCGATCCAAACATCAATAAAAATCTCCATCGATGTTCTAAAACTTCTAGAAACCTTCGCCTCAACAGTAACAACGCTTCCCAGCGCAATCGCCCTATTAAAAGCCACATGATTTACAGATGCAGTAACCGTAATCCTTCGCGAATGCCTACGAGCCGCAATACTCGCAGCGCGATCCATTCTGGCCAGTAATTCGCCACCAAAAAGGTTGTTCAAAGGATTTGTTTCGCTTGGCAAAACCAAGTCAGTTAGTATAGTAAGTGATTCCGAAGGATGTTTAGGACCCATAAATTTATTTAAAAAGTGCTTATAATTTTTTTCTGGAGCTTAATCCCGCTTTCCGTTTCAATCTTTTTTGTAAAAACAAAAAAGGATTTCCACTGCAATCGGGGCTAAAAATCCCGTATCGTAATGAGATTTTATTTTTTTATAATTCCTCGATCAAAATCCAAGTATCAGGATTCTGCGATTTCTGGATTTTATTCATGATGCTTTTGGCTTCGCCATACGTAGCAAAACTTCCGTAAAGCACAGGAAACAATCCGTTTTTGTTAGGAGCAATTCTTCTTGCTTTGTAACCTTTTTTGTTCAAATCCTCAAAAGCCTTTTGTGCATTTCTTTCTTTTCTAAAAGCACCTGCAACAACATGATAATTGAGCGATTTTTCTTTTAGTGTAAGCGTAACGGCTGGCAATGGATTTGAGATAAAAAATGTAGCTTCCTGAATTTTGTTTTCTACTTGTTTCTGAACATTGGTTTCGACCAATAGCGTTTCTTGAGCCATTTTATTTTCATAAAACTTCAATCCCCCAAAAGTTCCAATTCCTGTAGTAACCAAAAAAACAGCGGCATATTTTAATAAAGAATAATTATTATTTTTTTCGGGAATTAAGGTAATAGTTAGATTTTGCTCAAGAACTTCGAGTTTTTTCTCAAAAATCTCTCTTTTTACCAATGGCGATACAAAAGCGTTTAATCCAAAAGAGGAACTCAAGTAATTTACCCCTTCGTATGGCATGAAAGTTAATTTTTTATCAGAATTCAAATTAAAATTCCCAATATTTTTTATCGTGAAACCATTATTTTCCTTTAGGATTTTATTCCAATTTTCAACCTCAATGGCTATCAAATTTACCGCAGCATCATAGGTTGTTTTTCCAGTCAAAGCAATATGATTGGCTAGTAAACCATCATTATTTTTTAAATTTGGGTTGAAAAAAATTTGCTTTTTTGGAGGATAAAACGAGTTGGCACTTTCGTTCAATTCTGCCGATTTTATTTCAGTCAAAAAAGCACCAAAACCCGGAACGGTTACACATTGGTAACGGTACAAAAGTTGGGATATAAATTGTTCGATCTTCATGCAGACAAAGTTATACAATGAAAATAGTTATCAAAATTTTATTCACAATTTTTATTAACAATTCGCATAAAAATTTATACTTTGCCGTCACAAATATTTAGCATGACCGATCAAGAACTTTTTCATTTATTAGCACTCCAAAAAGTAGAAGGTGTTGGCGATATTGTTGCCAAAAAACTCATTAATCATTGCGGAAACTCCCAAGAAATTTTTGCATCAAAATCCACGCAACTCGCAACAATAGATGGAGTTGGGTCTGTTTTGTTACGAAAACTAAAAGACAAAACAATTTTTGAAAAAGCTGAACAAGAATTAAAATTTATTAAAGACAATAATATTAATGTTTTGTTTTTTCAAGACGAAAATTATCCCGACAAACTCAAACATTGCATCGATGGGCCTATTTTACTTTTTACAACTGGCCAGATTAATCTCAATAATAAAAAAATAATTAGCATTGTTGGTACCCGACAAATTACTTCTTACGGCACCGAATTTTGTAAAAATCTAATAGCAGATTTAGCGCCACTAGACCCAATTATTGTATCGGGATTTGCTTACGGAGTAGATATTGTAGCGCATCAAGCCGCAATGGATCATGAGTTGCAAACTATTGCAGTTGTTGCGCATGGGTTGAACCAAATTTATCCAAAAGTGCATAAAAAGTATGTTTCTAAAATGGAAGAAAACGGAGGTTTTATGACCGATTTTTGGAGCAATACCAATCCCGAAAAAGAAAACTTTGTTCGCAGAAACCGAATAGTTGCAGGAATGTCCGAAGCCACAATTGTTATAGAATCCGCCGATCGTGGAGGATCATTAATTACGGCAAACATAGCCAACGATTACAATCGCGATGTTTTTGCAGTTCCAGGACGAACCACCGACAAGTACAGCCAAGGTTGTAATAATCTAATTAAAACTCAAAAGGCAAACTTGCTAACTAGCGCTGCGGATTTGGTTTATATCCTAAATTGGGATCTAGATGAGATTGCTTCGAAAGCTGGAAATAACAAAAAAGCAGTTCAAAAACAACTTTTTGTTTCATTAGAAGAAAACGAACAAAAAATTTATGATTTTCTGCTCAAAAACGGAAAAGAATTACTCGATATTATTGCTCTAGAATGTGATTTTCCTGTTTACAAAATCTCTGGGATATTACTCAACATGGAACTAAAAGGAGTTGTTAGACCTTTGCCCGGGAAATTGTTTGAGGCGATTTAGATTTCAAACCCCAATTTTCCCCTAACTTTTCCTAAAACGCCATTGGCAACAATTCCTGCTTTTTGAGCTCCAATTTTTAGTAAAGCATCAACTTTCGGAAGATTATTCATGTAGTAATTGTATTTTTCTCTTTCGGTTTCGAATTTTTCTACAATCAATTCATAAAGTGCTTGTTTGGCATGACCGTAACCAAAATCTTGATTTTTGTTTTCATAACTTACCATCATATTTTGCATTTGCAATGGGTTTGCCAGCAATTTATAAATAGCAAAAATCTTACAAGTTTCTGGATTTTTTGGTGCTTCGAGCGGCGTACTATCCGTTTCGATAGTCATAATTTGCTTGCGAAGCGATTTGTCATCAAGAAAAATATTGATAGTATTATTAGCAGATTTACTCATTTTTCCGCCATTAGTCCCAGGAACATACATGGTTTCTTCCTGAATTTTTGGTTCAGGAATTACAAATGTTTCGCCCATTTGGTGATTAAAACGCGAAGCAACATCCCGAGTAATTTCGATGTGTTGCAATTGGTCTTTTCCAACGGGAACTATATTGGCATCATACAATAAAATGTCAGCAGCCATAAGCATTGGATACGAAAAAAGCCCAGCATTTACATCCTCTAATCTATCGGATTTATCTTTGAAAGAATGCGCCAATGTCAATCTCTGAAAAGGAAAAAAACAACTCAAATACCAAGACAATTCTGCAGTTTGCGGCACATCGGATTGGCGGTAAAAAACAACTTTGTTTACATCCAAACCGCAAGCCAACCAAGCTGCAGCGGTACTATAAGTATTTTCTCTAAGTGTTTTTCCATCTTTTATCTGAGTGATAGAATGCAAATCGGCTATGAACAAAAAAGATTCGTTTTCGGGTTGAGTAGAAAGAGCAATTGCAGGCATAATTGCCCCTAAAAGATTTCCTAAATGCGGTGTTCCAGTGCTCTGAACTCCTGTAAGTATTTTTGACATTGTTTTTTTTCTTGATTGCAAAGTTCGTAAAGATTTCTGCAAATCCTTATTTTTCACAAAAATAAATAAATATTTTACTTTTCAGTTTTTTGTTTTTAAAACTTTGTGCCTTTGTGATTTACTTTTTTAACTTTGCAAAAAATATTTCCACACTTAAAACTGTTTATAGCATGCAACTGTACAACACTTTGAGCGCAGAAGAAAGGTCAGCAATGATCGACGAAGCAGGAAAACAGCGACTCACGTTGTCGTTTTATGCTTATGCGCAAATACAAAACCCAACACAATTTCGGAATGAATTATTTTTGGCTTGGAATCCACTCGAGGTTCTGGGTCGAATTTACGTTGCCCATGAAGGAATAAATGCACAACTTTCTTTGCCAGCGGACCATTTTTATGAATTCAAAAATTCGATAGAGGTGTATGATTTCATGCAAAATCTCCGATTGAATATTGCCGTAGAACAAGACGATTTTTCATTTTTGAAACTTACTATAAAAGTCCGTGACAAAATTGTAGCCGATGGTTTGACCGACGAAACTTTTGATGCATCAAACATTGGAATCCATCTAAAGGCCAAGGAATTTAACGATTTACTCGAAGATCCAGATACAATTGTTGTCGATATGCGCAACCATTACGAATCGGAAATCGGACATTTTACAAATGCCATAAAACCCGATGTAGATACTTTTCGCGAAAGTTTACCTATTATAGAGGAACAATTGGCGGAACATAAACAAGACAAAAAACTACTCATGTATTGCACAGGCGGAATCCGTTGTGAGAAAGCAAGTGCTTATTTCAAACACAAAGGTTTCGAAAACGTGTACCAACTCGAAGGCGGAATTATCGAATACACGCGCCAAGTAAAAGCCGAGGGTTTAGAAAGTAAATTTATTGGGAAAAACTTTGTTTTCGACCATCGTTTAGGCGAGCGAATTACAGATGATATTGTGTCTAATTGCCATCAATGCGGAAATCCATGCGATGTGCATACCAATTGCGTGAACGAGGGTTGTCATTTACTTTTTATTCAATGCGAAAATTGCGCTACTGCTATGCATGGCTGCTGTTCGCAAGAATGTGTTGATGTGATAAATCTCCCTGAGGAAGAGCAAAAAGCCATTAGAAAAGGAATAAAAAACGGAAATAAAATTTTCAAAAAAGGAAAATCGGACGTTTTATTGTTCAGAAATTCTGGCGAAAATAATTCGGTTTTGGCAGTAAATAAACCAAAGATTTCAGTCAAAAAAGAAATTAAAATCAAGAAAACCTTCATAGGAAAAGGAACTCATTTTTATCCAAAAGTAAGTATTGGACAATTTGATATTGAGGAAAACGAAATTAATATTGGCGATACAATTTTAATAAAAGGCACCACAACCGGGAATCAGGAATTGGTACTTTCGGAAATGTTTGTAAATGATTTATTGGCTCAAAAAGCAGTTTCCGGCGATATTTTGACCTTAAAATTGCCATTCCGAATCCGATTATCAGACAAATTATATAAATTAGAATCCTAATTTTTATTAGAAATGGATATTTATAAAATTCTAAAATTCAATAATTACATCAAAAATCACAGAATTAAATTTTTGGGATTGTGGTTGCTTTCGGTTTTAGATAAAAGATATTTGGCAATACAAATGGATCCCGTTTTGGCCTGTAATTTAAGATGCAAAATGTGCTATTTTACAGATGATGATTACGTGAAAAAAAACATGAAAGGCATTTTTCAGGAAGAAAGCCTTGAGGAAATTGCCCAAAAAATATTCAAAAACGCATTAAAATTACAAATTGGTTGTGGTGCCGAGCCAACCCTTTTCAAACACAATACAACATTAATTAAAATCGCTAAAAACCATAAAGTTCCTTACATTAGCATGGTTACCAACGGAAATTTATTGGAGCAAAAAGAGGTTTCGGAATTTGCAAACGCTGGACTGGACGAATTTATTTTATCCATGCACGGCGTAACCAAAAAAACCTACGAAGATTTGATGGATAAAGGCGTTTACGAAAAATTTCATAATGTTTTGAAGCTTATTTCCGATCAAAAAGTAACAAATCCAAACTTAAAACTAAGAATAAATTACACCTTCAACGAAGATAATTTTCATGAATTAAAAGATTTTTTCAAGGTTTTTGGACAATATAAAATTGATATTTTACAGTTACGACCAATCGATAAAATTGGAGAAACAACCTACAATAATTTTAGTTTAAAAAAAATCGAAACGGATTATTTAAATGTTTCGAGTCTTTTAAAAACCGAAGCCAAAAACCGAAACATAACCTTACTTTCGCCAGAATCTATTTTTAGAAACGAGGAAAAATCACTTAAAGTAAAAACCCAAAACGACAGTTCCTATCTTTTGCCTTATACGTATTGTTATGTTTCGCCAAAATTTTTCTGGAAAGAGGATTTCGATTGGAAAAAAGAACCGTTTTCCGATTGGAAAAAAAGAAATAATTGGGATTTCAAAATCCTTAAAAACGTATTTATTTCACGAAAAAAACTCGAAAGTATCAACAGAAACATGTTAAATTATTCCGTAGATATCAATTAAAATTAAAATTTCAAAAAGCTATACAATAACCTATTTCGTTCAAAAAGAGATGGGTTTTTTCTTTTTAGAAAACTTTAAACTTTAAAACCTTAAACAAAAAATAAAAAATAATATCTTTACAAATTAATCGTTTTAATGAATTTAAGTTGCATTTGGCAACATCACTATATATTATGGCATGTACAAGTTGTTCAACTTCCGATGGTGGCGCACCAAAGGGTTGTAAAAATAATGGGACTTGCGGCACCGATAGCTGCAACAAATTAACCGTTTTCGATTGGCTTTCTAACATGAGTTTGTCTAACGGAGAAACCCCTTTTGACTGTGTCGAAATACGTTTCAAAAACGGTCGAAAAGAGTTTTATCGCAACACCGAAAAACTAACTTTATCCATGGGAGATGTTGTTGCTACTGAGGCTTCTCCAGGTCATGACATAGGAATTGTTACTCTTACAGGCGAATTGGTAAAAATTCAAATGAAGAAAAAAAGTGTCAATCATTTAAGCAAAGACATTGGTAAAATTTACAGAAAAGCATCCCAACGCGACATAGATATTTGGTCATCTGCCCGAGATAAAGAAGAGCCAATGAAGGTTCGCGCAAGAGAATTAGCAATTGCACAAAAGCTAGAAATGAAAATTTCGGATATCGAATTTCAAGGTGATGGGTCTAAAGCAACGTTTTATTACACAGCAAACGATCGTATAGATTTTAGATTGTTAATCAAAGATTTTGCTAAAGAATTTAGTACCAGAATCGAAATGAAACAAGTTGGTTTCCGTCAAGAAGCAGCTCGTTTAGGCGGAATTGGATCTTGCGGGCGCGAATTGTGTTGTTCCACTTGGCTAACCGATTTCCGTAGCGTAAACACATCAGCAGCAAGATATCAGCAGCTTTCGTTAAACCCGCAAAAACTAGCTGGACAATGCGGAAAACTAAAGTGTTGCCTGAATTATGAACTCGATACTTATATGGATGCCTTGAAGGATTTTCCAGAATTCGAAACCAAATTGGTTACCGAAAAAGGAGATGCAATTTGCCAAAAACAAGACATTTTCAAAGGTTTAATGTGGTTTGCCTACACCAATAATTTTGCCAATTGGCACGTTCTAAAAATAGAGCAAGTTCGAGAAATTATCGCAGAAAATAAACTCAAAAACAAAGTTTCATCTCTAGAAGATTTTGCTTTAGAAGTTGTTGCGGAGCCTCAAAAGGATTTCAACAACGCAATGGGTCAAGAAAGTTTAACGCGTTTTGATCAACCCAAACCGAAGAAAAAAAACAACAACAAAAAACGCAAACCAGTTGCCGAAAACGCAATTGTTGCCAATAACAATAAACCAAACAACAACCGCCCAAATCAAGAGAAAAAACCTCAAGAAAAAAAGCCAGTTGATAACAAAATTAGACCAAATAACAACGGTCAATCCCCAGAAAAAAGACCATTAAGTAACAAAATAATTCCTAATCGAAAAGATGAGAATAAAGAGTAATATTTTATTTCTTGTGGCTCTAATACTTTTGGTTTCGTGCGACAAAAAACGAGTTTTCGACGAGTACAAATCTGTGGGAAGCGCTTGGAATAAGGACAGTATTGTAAAATTTAATTTACCAAAATTAGATTCCCTAAAATATTATAATCTATACCTTAACGTTAGGGATAATAATGATTTTCCTTTCAATAATTTGTTTTTATTGGTTTCATTAGAGCAACCAGACGGATTGACAAAAGTAGATACGTTAGAGTACCAAATGGCAAATCAGGACGGAAAACTGCTTGGAGATGGATTTTCGGACGTAAAAGAAAGCAAGCTTTTTTATAAAGAAAAATTCAAATTTGATAAAAAAGGAGCATACAAAATCCGCATACAACAAGCCATTCGCCAAACAGGAAAAGTTACAGGCGTAAAGGAATTAAACGGAATTACAGAAGTAGGTTTTAGAATAGAATCTTTACAATAAAAAACTATGGCTACCAAAAAACAAACCAGTCAAACCAAAGATATTTCTTACTACAAAAAGAAATTTTGGAGAATATTTTTTTACGGATTAAGCGGAGTTTTCCTCTTTTTCCTTTTTGCATCTTGGGGACTTTTTGGATCCATGCCATCGTTTGAAGATCTCGAAAATCCAAACTCTAACCTCGCAACCGAAATAATTTCGTCGGACGGAGTAGTTCTCGGAAAATTTTATAACGAAAACAGAACCTCCATAAAATATTCCGATTTACCAAAACACCTTGTCGATGCATTAGTATCTACCGAGGACGAACGTTTTTACCAACACTCAGGAATCGATGCCAGAGGAACAACAAGAGCATTAATGAGTCTAGGAACCAATGGTGGTGCAAGCACATTAACACAACAATTAGCCAAACTCCTTTTTCATGGCGAAGGATCTAAGTTTCTGCCTTTTAGAATCGTACAAAAAGCAAAGGAATGGATCATTGCCATAAGATTAGAACGACAATATACCAAGCAGGAAATCATAGCAATGTATCTTAACAAAGCCGATTTTATTAATACCGCAGTAGGAATTCGCTCTGCGGCAAAAGTATATTTTGCTAAAGAACCTCGAGATTTAACCATCGACGAAAGCGCAATGCTTGTAGGAATGCTAAAAAACCCATCACTTTTCAATCCGGTTCGCCGACCAGAAAAAGTTCAAATTCGCCGAAATGTGGTTTTGCACCAAATGGTAAAAAACGGATTTCTAGAGGAAGCAGCAAAAGTTACTTTAGACAAAAAACCAATTGTACTTAGTTTTCACCCAGAAAGTCATCTAGACGGAATAGCTACTTACTTTCGTGAATACTTGCGTGATTACATGAAAACTTGGGTAAAAGAACACAAAAAACCAGATGGTTCGGATTATGATATTTATAGCGATGGACTCAAAATTTATACAACCATAGATTCCCGAATCCAAGAACATGCCGAAGAAGCTGTTTCGGCGCATTTAAAAAACCTTCAAGAAGAATTTTTCTTGCAAGCCAAAGGAAATAAAAATGCCCCATTTGTAAATCTGAATACTGCGGAAACCGACAAAATCCTTATGCAAGCCATGAAATCATCAGAAAGATGGCGACAACTCAAGGAGCAAGACAAATCAGACGAGGAAATCATAAAATCATTTTCTGTAAAAACAAAAATGACTGTTTTCTCTTGGGATGGCGATAAAGAAATGGAAATGACACCACTAGATTCCATAAGATATTACAAACATTTCCTTCAAGCAGGACTCATGTCTATGGAGCCCCAAACAGGACAAGTAAAAGCTTGGGTTGGCGGAATTAATTACAAATATTTTCAGTATGATCACGTAGGTCAAGGGGCACGACAAGTAGGATCAACCTTCAAACCATTTGTTTATGCAACTGCTATACAACAACTCGGAATGTCCCCATGCGATACTATTATAGACGGGCCATTTGTCATCCGTAAAGGACGCCACCATGTAACCGAGGACTGGGAACCACGAAATTCCGACAATAAATACCGCGGAATGGTAACCCTTAAAAAAGCACTTGCAAATTCCATAAACACAATTTCTGCAAAACTAATAGACAAAACAGGACCAGAGGCAGTGGTGGAAATGACACACAAATTAGGAGTAACCTCCGAAATTCCAACCCAACCCGCAATAGCACTTGGAGCAGTCGAAATCACCGTTCAAGACATGGTAGCCGCTTACAGCACATTTGCAAACGAAGGCGTTTACATGAAACCACAATTCCTAACCAGAATCGAGGACAAAAACGGAGTAACAATTTACGAGCCAATTCCCGAATCGCATGACGTACTCAATAAAGATATTGCATTTGCAGTAATCAAACTTCTCGAAGGAGTAACCGAAGGCGGATCAGGCGAAAGACTCCGTACCGAAGGCGGCGGATCAGGAGACAACCGCTGGACAGGATACCCATACTCATTTACAAACCCAATAGCAGGAAAAACAGGAACCACACAAAACCAATCCGACGGTTGGTTTATGGGTATGGTACCAAACCTCGTAACAGGCGTTTGGGTCGGTTGCGAAGACCGTTCGGCACGATTCAAAAGCATAACCTACGGACAAGGAGCTACAGCAGCGTTACCAATTTGGGGATATTTCATGAAAAAATGTTACGCCGACGACAAACTCAATATCTCTAAGGAAGAGTTTGTGCGACCAGACAACCTATCTATAAAAGTAGATTGTTGGCAACCACGAAAAGCAGTTATAGACACAACCCAAACCGAACAAAACACCGACGAATTTGGTCTGTAAAAAACAATTTTTTTAGAAGCTATTTCCCGCTGTCCCTCCAAATCTTTTGGGAAATTTGCTTGCTATCGCCGCAAATTTCCTAAAAGGATTTTCCTTCCCATCAGGGCTAGAAAAAAAGTAAAAAAACAATTAGGCCTAACTTATATGACCTTATATTTCTTATAGGGTTCAAAAAACAAAATGTAAGTCAAAATGATCAACAAAAAAGTAAATAACGTACAAGAAGCACTTGCAGGAATCCAAGACGGAAACACCATCATGCTCGGAGGATTCGGATTGTGCGGAATACCAGAAAACAGCATTACAGAGCTAGTCAAAAAAGAAACCAGCAACCTAACCTGCATTTCCAATAACGCAGGAGTAGATGATTTTGGACTAGGATTATTACTTCAAAAAAAGCAAATCAAAAAAATGATTTCGTCCTACGTTGGCGAAAATGCCGAATTCGAACGCCAAATGCTTTCTGGCGAACTCGACGTAGAACTCATTCCGCAAGGAACACTAGCCGAACGTTGTCGCGCAGCACAAGCCGGAATACCAGCATTTTTTACACCAGCAGGATTCGGAACCGAAGTAGCAATTGGAAAAGAAACCAGAGAATTTAACGGAAAAATGCACGTTATGGAACACGCCTTCAAAGCCGATTTTGCCATCGTAAAAGCATGGAAAGGCGACACGGCAGGAAATTTAATATTCAAAGGAACCGCAAGGAATTTTAACCCAAGCATGTGCGGCGCAGCCAAAATCACAATTGCCGAAGTCGAAGAGCTTGTCGAAGCAGGAACACTTGACCCAAACCAAATTCATATTCCAGGTATTTTAGTGCAACGCATTTTTCAAGGAGAAAAATACGAAAAACGCATCGAGCAACGCACCGTTAGAAAAAGAGAATAGATAAAAAAAATTAAATTTATTCTACTTAAAAAAACTTGAATGACACTATATCCCTTATATGGTCTAAAAAGTAAAGTTTAAAACCGATCTTAAAATTATTTAATACAACTTAAATGACCTTATATTTCTTATATGGTTTAAAAATATTTTTATGCTAACAAAAGAACAAATTGCACAACGCATAGCCAAAGAAGTTCAAAATAACTACTTCGTAAATCTAGGAATCGGTATTCCAACATTGGTCGCAAACTATGTACGTAAAGACATTGCTGTCGAATTTCAGTCCGAAAACGGAGTTCTCGGAATGGGACCATTCCCTTTTGAAGGCGAGGAAGACGCAGATATTATAAATGCAGGAAAGCAAACCATAACTACATTAGCAGGAGCAAGTTTTTTCGATTCGGCTATGAGTTTTGGAATGATTCGCGGACAACACGTAGATTTAACAATCCTTGGGGCTATGGAAGTTTCCGAAAACGGAGATATCGCCAACTGGAAAATTCCCGGAAAAATGGTCAAAGGAATGGGCGGCGCAATGGATTTGGTTGCTTCTGCCGAAAACATAATTGTAGCCATGATGCACGTGAATAAAGCGGGCGAGAGCAAAATCCTAAAAAAATGTTCCTTACCATTAACAGGCGTTGGTTGTGTAAAAAAAGTAGTTACAGAATTGGCCGTTTTAGAAATCACCCCAAAAGGGTTTAAATTACTAGAACGCGCTCCAGGAGTTTCTGTAGATCACATTATTGCATCAACCGAAGCAACATTAATAATAGATGGAGAAATTCCTGAAATGGAAATTAATTAAGTAATTAAACAAAAAATAAACCTTCTTTTTCACGTATTAAACTGTGAATCAGAAGGTTTTATCATTTTTATAAATATAGCAATTTGTTAAACTTTCAATGATTTTTAAGTGATTTATTGCGAATAATACGCCAAAATGCATTTCGTCTATTATTTTTGCATTTCGTCGATTTTGTTGTGATTAATGCAATAAAAGATTAAAAACCTTACAGATTAATAAATTTTTAGTATATTCGCAAAGCGTTTTATTAAAAAAGCAACATTACCAATTGCTTTAAAATGCTATTAACCAACCAAAAACATATTGATTATGAAAAAACAATTTGGTAGCTTAGCTACAGTAATTGGAGTATCTCTATTTTCGTTGTCGAGTTTTGCCCAAAACACAGACAAAAGAGTAAACGAAAAAATCTCAGGAGAAAACGGACAGCCAAACATGATTTCCTTCAACGGGAATTCGAACTACAAAAGCGCTGATTCAAAACAAATTTTTCAGGACCAACTCGGTCTAAAACAAAACCAAAATTTTTCACGGATTAGAATCGAAGCAGATCCTGCAGGATTTACTCATGAAAAATTTCAACTATTTCATCAAGGAGTAAAAGTAGAGTTTGCAACTTACACATTACATTCCCAAAACGGAAAATTAGCCTCAATGAGCGGAGAATTTTACGACATTAAGGATGTAAACATGAAGCCAACGTTATCTGCCGATGCAGCTTTCAAAAGAGCGTTGAGCTACACAGGTGCAAAAAGTTACATGTGGGAAAACCAAGCCGATGCAACTGCCATGGACTACAAAAAACCACAAGGAGAACTGGTTTTATTACCATCAATGAAAGAACAAGGATTAAAAAGATCTACAGACAATTTGCGTTTGGCGTATAAATTTGATATTTATGCTACAAATCCTATGACTCGTGGAGATTTATATATTGATGCAATAACTGGAGAAAAACTATTCTATAACGCTACTATTAAGCATTTAGGGGAATATAGCAACGGTCATGCAGGAAATTCTTTTGTAAAAGACAATAAAAATAACAATTCAACATCTGCAATTGTAGCAGCAAATGCAGCAACACGTTACAGCGGAACACAAAGTATTCAGACTACTTTGAGTGGTTCGTCCTATATTTTATCCGATGCAACTAGAGGATTAGGTGTACAAACTTTCAACTCTGCAAAAACAGCTACTTATCCAACTACTAATTTTACAGATGCGGATAACAACTGGACAGCAACAGAATATAACAATACAAACAAAGACAATGGTGCGTTAGACGGACATTGGGGAGCAGAAAAAACGTATGACTATTGGTCTACTGTTCATGCTAGAAATAGTTATGACAATGCGGGAGCAAAAATAAAAAGTTATATACATTACAACTTAATTGCAGCAGGATATCCAGACAACAATAACGCATTTTGGAACGGAAGTGTAATGACTTACGGAGACGGAAGCGGAACAGGTGGATTTGATATTCTTACAGCTCTAGATGTTGCAGGACACGAAATTGGTCACGCAGTATGTTCATTTACAGCAAATTTAACTTACCAAAACGAATCTGGTGCTATGAACGAAGGTTTCTCAGATATTTGGGGAGCTTGTATTGAGTACAACGCAGCACCAACAAAATCTACTTGGTTAATTGGCGAAGACATCGAAAGAAGATCAGGTCACTTGTCATTACGTTCAATGAGCAATCCAAAAACAGAAGGACAACCAGATACTTATAAAGGAACAAATTGGTACACAGGAACAGCAGATTCTGGAGGAGTTCACACAAATTCAGGAGTTTTAAACCACTGGTTTTATATCCTTTCTGTTGGTAAAACAGGTACAAACGACAAAGGGAGTTCTTATGCTGTAACTGGAATTACAATTGCAAAAGCGGCTAAAATTGCTTACCGTTTAGAAAGTGTTTATTTAACAGCAAATTCAACTTATGCAAATGCAAGAACATCAGGAATTCAGGCTGCTGTAGATTTGTATGGAGCTGGTTCTGCTGAGGTTATTGCTACTACAAATGCATTTTATGCAGTAGGAGTTGGAGCAGCATACGTATCTACAACTACAGATACAACTGTACCATCAACACCTGCAACTTTAGCAGCATCTGGAACAACTTCATCTTCAACAAACTTATCTTGGACTGCATCTACAGACAACGTTGGTGTAACAGGATACAATGTTTACAGTGGAACTACACTTTTAGGAACTGCAACAACTACAACTTATGCTGTAACTGGATTAGCGGCATCAACAGCTTATTCATTTACTGTAAAAGCAAAAGATGCTGCAGGAAACCTTTCTGCTGCAAGCAATGCAGTTAGTGTTACAACCCTTGCTGGATCTACAACGGTAACATATTGCGCATCTACAAGTAGTAACACCGCCGATGAAAAAATTGCAAAAGTAGTATATGGTACTATCAGCAATTCATCAACAGGAACAGCTGGGTACGAAAACTTTACAGCTCTATCTACAAATGCAGTTAGAGGAGTTGCAAACACAATAACAATTACGCCAGTTTGGACTTCGACAAAATATAACGAAGGATATGCAGTTTGGATTGATTATAACAAAAACGGATTATTTACAGATGCGGGTGAATTAGTATTCTCTAAAGCGGCATCTCAAACTACACCTGTTTCTGGAAGTTTTACTATTCCTGCGACAGCAACACTTGGTGCTACAAGAATGAGAGTTTCTATGAAGTATAACGGAATTCCAACTTCTTGTGAAACATTAAGCTACGGACAAGTAGAAGATTATACAGTAAACATTACTGCTGCTTTTGCAATAGCTGATGTACAAGAAAACAATAATTCTTTATCTTTTAATTTATATCCAAATCCTGTCGAAAATGTTTTGAGTATTTCAGTTTCTGACGATTCAACAGCAACTTATAAAGTTTATAACTTAATAGGACAGGTTGTAAAATCAGGAAATATGAGTCAAAAAGAAATAAACGTTTCGGATCTAGAAGCTGGAATGTACATTTTTGAAGGTTCTAACGGACAAAATAGTATTTCTAAAAAGTTCATCAAGAAATAATTAGATTCTATCTAAAACTAAAAATGCCTCACAGATATAGACTGAACCCAAAAGTTTGGACAAATTTATAATTAATTTTGATAATAATGAGCTCGATATTTTATCGGGCTCATTTTGTTTAAATTAGACTTACTTCTGTCGTTATTATAATAGTTTATATATTCTTTGATTTCCATTTTTAATTGTTCAATTGAGGTGTATTTTTTTAGATAAAACAGCTCAGATTTTAATATTCCAAAGAAATTTTCAATAATTGCATTATCCAGACAATTTCCTTTTCTAGACATACTTTGTATGATACCTTTTTCTTTCAATTGATTTTGATA